>SFTH01000028.1 GCA_004563405.1 bacterium | reverse complement strand
TGGCGACAACATCGACATGGAGATCACCCTGATCACGCCCATCGCGTGCGAGGAAGGTCTGCGCTTCGCTATCCGTGAAGGCGGCCGCACGGTTGGTTCCGGCGTTGTCACCAAGATCTGCGAATAATTCCGGATGCACGGGGCGCGAATCCGTTTGGGTTCGCGCCCTTTTGCATGCACGAACGGAGGGAAGGCGGATGATGATCAGGCGCTTGTTCACCGTGGCCGCTGCGCTGGCGCTGTGCTTTGGCGCGGGATGTGCGGAGATTTCCGTCGGGGAGCTGGACGCGCTTTCGCCGCAGCGGAAGGCCATGCTGGACTGCGCGCTTGCACAGGCTGCGGCGTGGCAGGACAGCTTTCAGGCGAATTATCAGGAGGATTTTGCGGAAGCGGAGATGCTGGAGGAGGCGCTGCTGGACGCAATCGCTTCGATCCCGGCAGAGCGGCCCGCGTCCGCCGTGTTCTTTGAGGTGAAGGGCGTGCAGGATATGGATGCGGCGCAGCGCAGCGCCTTTCTCGGGCAGGCGGGCATCTGCAACAGCCTGATGCGCCCTCTGGAGGGGGCGTTTCTGGAGGCGACGAGCCTGTACGCGGTGGAGCGCGGGGACGGCTTTGGCGGCGTGGGCTATGTCGCGCTCTGCTATGCGCCGGAGCTGCCCGTAATCGTGACGGCGATCTGCGAAATGGAGGACGCGGCCATCGTCAGGACCGGCGCGGTGTACGGCTATGGTCAGTATGAGAATGAATTTCTCGCCTTTATAGGGCCGCTGATGACCCGATTTGGCGAGGATACATTCGAGATGTACATCTACCGGCCGGAGGATTGAGCGGCGCATGCTGGCTCCCCGGCGGCTTGCGCCGGAGGGCGGGACATGGTATAATGGGTAAAATCCGCACGAGAGGGAGGGATTTTACGCATGTATTTGAAACTGAACGACTATGAGATCAGCTGTGCGCGGGGCGTGCGCTGGAGGGACGCATATGCGCTTCTGCCGGCGGAGCGCCGGGTGCGCAGGCCGCTTGGCGTCTGCGTGCAGGGCCGCACCTATTCTCTGAACGATCCGGCGGAGGAATACGCCCACGCGAAGATTCTGACCTATGCGGATGAGGAGGGCCGGCGCATCTACGAGCGCTCGCTCCAGCTGCTGTTTTTGACGGCGGCGCACCGCGTGCGCCCGGACGCCCATGTGCGCATCGAGCACTCCTTCGGCCAGGGGCTCTACATCAATCTCCGGGACGGGGAGATGACGCCGGCGTTCATCGCGGCGGTGGAGCGGGAGATGCGCGCGCTGGCGGCGCAGAACCTGCCCATCGAGCGCAACAACGTGACCACCGACGACGCGCAGGAATACTTTGCCCGCACGAATCAGACCGACCGCCTGCGCATACTGAACTACCGCCAGTACAGCCACTTCACCCTCTACCACATCGGCGACGGACCCGAGGACTACTTCTACGGGGAAATGACCCCCGCCACCGGGGACGTGGACGTGTTTTCCCTGGTTCCCTACGGGCCGGGGGTGGTGATGATGCAGCCGGACGTGGAAGATCCGGACCGCCCCGCGCCCTTCCGGGAGCTCCCCAAGCTCTGGCGCGTCTATCAGGAGACGGCGGAGTGGAACAAGATCCTCGGCTGTGAAAACGCGGCGGATCTCAACGAGATGATCGTCAGCCATCGCTTCCGGGAGTTCATCCGCGTCAGCGAGGCGCTCCAGGAGCGCAAGATTCAGTCCATCGCCGATCAGTTCATCGCCTCCGGCGCGCGGCTGATTCTGGTGGCGGGGCCGTCCTCGTCGGGCAAGACCACCTTCGCGCACCGGCTCACCATCGCCCTGCGGGTGCAGGGGCTGCGCCCGGTGAAGGTCTCCCTGGACGACTACTACCGCAACCGGGATGAGCTGCCCCGGGAGGCGGACGGCTCCATCGACCTGGAGCGCATCGACACGCTGGACACCGCGCTGATCTCCGACCACCTGAGGCGGCTGATGGCCGGAGAGACGGTGGAGATGCCGGAATACGATTTCAACACCGGCATGCGCCGGGAGCAGACCCATCCCTTCCGGGTGGAGGCGGGACAGCCCATCATCATCGAGGGCATCCACGGCCTGAACGAAAAGCTGACCGAGGGCATCGACCGGAGGCTGAAGTTCAAGATCTACATCAGCGCGCTGACGATGCTCAACCTGGACGATCACAACCGCATCCGCACCACGGACGCGCGCCTGCTGCGGCGCATCGTGCGCGACTACCAGTTCCGCGGCACGCCGCCGGAGGAGACGATGGCCATGTGGAAGTCCGTGCGCCGCGGCGAGGAGAGCTACATCTTCCCCTATCAGGAGGACGCGGACGCGATGATCAATTCCTCGCTGAGCTACGAGCTTCCCATCATGAAAAAGTACGCCTATCCCGCGCTCTGCGCGGTGATGCCCAGCAGCCCGCACTACACGCTGGCGCGCCGGCTGGTGAAATTCCTGAATTACATTCAGACTGCGGACGTCGAGGACGAAATTCCCGTCAATTCGCTGCTGCGCGAGTTCATCGGCGGCTGCTGCTTCTATCGGGAGACCGACTGATTTTCCCGGCGGAATTCCCGGATGAACGCATGCTTCCTTCCAAACCCGCCCATAATAGGGCTTGCAAGGAGGAATGCGAGCTATGAATCAACGGAAACTGAAACGGATGTTCTTTGTGCTGACGCTGATCCTGCTGGTCGGCGTGACGGTGACCGGCTGCATGAGCCGGCCCGGCGACGATGCGGTGCAGAGCGCGCCGACGGCGGACTACATGCCGCAGGGCGCGACGGCGCAGCCCGGCGCAACCCAGGCCGCCAACCGCTTCGACTGGACCCGCAACGCGGCGCAGATCGAGGCGCGCCTTGCGCAGATTTCTGAAATCTCCGAGGCGCGGGTGGTGGTGACCGGAAATACCGCGCTGGTGGGCGTGAAGTTCAATCAGGCCTATCAGGGCGAGATGACCGAGCGCATCCGCGAGATGGTGGCGGCGGAAATCATGGCGGCCGACCCGGAGATCACCACCGTGGCGGTCACGGCAGATGAGGACGACGTGGAGGATGTGTACGAGATCTCCGACCGCACGCTGGCGGGTCGGGAGATGGATACCCTCAAGGAGGACATCAACGAGATCGTGCGCAACGCGACGACGCTCAGATAAGGAGTGCACATGAAACGCAGGGACGCGCGCGGGGAACGGCGGGGCGAGGGCTGGCTGATTGCCGCCGCGCTGGGGCTGGTTCTGGCCGCAGCCCTGGGAATCTGGATGGACCGGCAGCCGCGGGCAGTGCTCGCGGCGCCGGTTCATTCTGTCTGCGAGGAGGCGGTGGCGCGCGCGGCGCGCATCGACGTCAACCTGGCCTCCGCGGAGGAATTGGCGACGCTTCCGGGCGTGGGGGAGGTGCTGGCGGCGCGCATCGTCGCCTGGCGTGCGGAGAACGGCCCCTTCCGGGATGTGGAGGCGCTCACGGAGGTGCCCGGCATCGGGGAGGGGAAGCTCGAAGCGATGCGGGATTACATACGGCTGGATTGAGCGCGGCCGCATGCCCGGCGGACATTCCGCGCCCGCCCGCGGCCGTTTCCGGGCGGCGGAGGGGCAAAGGGGACAAAAGAGTTGCGCCCATCGCCGTTTGGGTCTTGAAAGAGTGGGCGAAATGGGTTAAACTGGTGTCATCTACGCACGGATTACGGAGGACGGGTTGAATGTTTGCACATCTGCATCTGCACACGGAGTATTCGCTGCTGGACGGCGCGTGTCGCATCAAGCCGCTGATGCAGCGGCTGAAGGCGCTGGGCATGCGCTCCTGCGCCGTGACCGACCACGGTGCGATGTACGGCGTGCTGGAGTTCTACCGTGCCGCGAAGGCGGAGGGAATTCACCCGGTCATCGGCTGCGAGGTCTACGTCTGCCCGGACATGGAGAACAAGACCAGCGTGTCCAGGGATTACAGCCACCTGATCCTGCTGTGCGAAAACCAGAAGGGGTATGAGAACCTGTCCGCGCTGGTGAGCGAGGGCTGGATTCGCGGCTACTACTACCGTCCCCGGGTGGATTACGCCCTGTTGGAGAAGTATCACGAGGGCCTGATCGCCATGAGCGCCTGCCTGTCGGGCGATCTTCCCAAGCTGCTGCTGGACCGGAGGGAAAACGACGCCCGGACCATGGCGCAGCGCTATCTGGACATCTTTGGCCGGGGAAACTTCTTCATCGAGCTTCAGGATCACGGCCTGCCCGAGCAGAAGCAGGTATTGCCCCGGCTGGTAAAGCTGGCCCGGGAGATGGACATTCCCCTGGTGTGCAGCAACGACTGCCACTATCTGACCCGGGAGGATGCGCAGATGCAGGAGGTGCTGATGTGCATCCAGACGGGCAAGACCCTTCAGGACGAGAATCGCATGCGCATGGAGACCGACCAGCTCTACGTCAAGTCCGAGGAGGAGATGCGCGCGGTCTTTCCCAACTTCCGGGAGGCGATTGAGCGCACGGAGGAAATCGCCCAGCGCTGCCATGTGGAGTTTGACTTCTCCACCACCCATCTGCCGAAGTTTCCGCTGCCGGAGGGCGTGACGGACGACACCGCCTACCTTCGCGGCCTGTGCAAGGCGGGCGTGCGCCGCCTCTACGGCGAGGAGCGCCGGGACGCGTGGGAGCGGCTCGACTACGAGCTGGGTGTGATTGAAAAGATGGGCTATGTGGACTACTTCCTGATCGTCTGGGATTTCATCCACTACGCCAAGACCCACGGCGTGGGCGTGGGCCCGGGGCGCGGCAGCGGCGCGGGCTCCATCGTGGCCTACTCCCTGGGCATCACAGAGATCGATCCTCTGAAGTACAACCTGCTGTTCGAGCGCTTTCTGAACCCGGAGCGCATCTCCATGCCCGATATCGACTGCGACTTCGACTATGAGCGCCGGGGCCAGGTGATCGACTATGTGCGGGAGCGCTACGGCGCGGATCATGTGGCCCAGATCATCACCTTCGGCACCATGGCCGCCCGGGCCGTGCTGCGGGACGTGGGGCGCGTGCTGGGCATGAGCTATCAGCAGACGGACGCCATCGCCAAGATGGTGCCTTTTGAACTGAAGATGACGCTGGAGCGGGCATTGAGCATCAGCCCGGAGCTGAAGCGCGCCTACGAGGGCGATCCCGAGGTGCGCCGGATGATCGACATGGCCCGCAAGCTGGAGGGCATGCCGCGCAACGCCTCCACCCACGCTGCGGGCGTGCTGATCACCGCACGGCCGGTGGTGGACTATCTGCCTCTGCAGAAGAACGACGACGTGATCACCACCCAGTTTCCCATGGGCGACGTGGAGGCCCTGGGCCTTCTGAAGATGGACTTTCTGGGGCTGCGCACGCTGAACGTGATCATGGACACCGAGGAGATGGTGGCGCAGAACGGCGGCGGGACGATTCGCACGGAGGACATTCCCTTCGACGACGCCGGCGTGTATGCGATGATCTCCGAGGGCGATACGGACGGCGTGTTCCAGCTGGAATCTTCGGGCATGCGGCAGTTTTTGCAGAGCATGCGCCCGAGTAACTTTGAGGACATCATCGCCGCCATCTCCCTCTACCGTCCCGGCCCGATGGAGTCCATTCCCCGCTACATTCAGGGCAAGGAGGATCCCTCCAGCGTGCGCTATCTCACGCCGAAGCTCAAGCCCATCCTGGACGTGACCTACGGCTGCATGGTGTATCAGGAGCAGGTGATGCAGATCGTCCGGGATCTGGCGGGCTATTCCATGGGCCGCAGCGATCTGGTGCGCCGCGCCATGGCCAAGAAGAAGCACGACGTGATGGCGAAGGAGAAGCAGAACTTCATCTATGGCCTCGATGAGGACGGAAAGACCGTCGTGCCCGGTTGCGTGCGCAACGGCGTGTCTGCGGAGGTCGCGGAGCAGATCTTCGATGAAATGACCGCCTTCGCCAGCTATGCCTTCAACAAGTCCCACGCCGCCGCCTATGCCGTGGTCGCCGTGCAGACGGCATGGCTCAAGCTCCACTATCCCGTGGAGTTCATGGCGGCGCTGATGAACTCCATGACGGGCAACACCGTCAAGATCGCCTATTACATTCAGGCGCTGCGCAAGCGGGGCGTGCCCGTGCTGCCGCCGGACGTGAACGCGTCCCAGGAGAAGTTCTCCGTGGGCTGGCTGGACGGCAAAAAGGGCGTGCGCTTCGGTCTGGCCGGCGTGAAGAACCTGGGGCACGCCGCCATCGCCGAGCTGGTGGAGGAGCGGGAAAGCGGCGGCCCCTATGCCGACCTCTACGACTTCATCAACCGCAACGCGACCCGGACCATCAACAAAAAGGGCGTGGAGAGCCTGATTCGCGCGGGCGCCTTCGACCGCCTGCCCGGGACCCGCAGCCAGAAGCTGCATGTGTTTGAAAAGGCCATGGACGGCGCGGCCCGCCAGCACAAGAGCGTGATCTCCGGCCAGATTTCCCTGTTCGACATGGGAGAGAGCACGGTGCAGGCCCCGCCGCCGCCCATGCCCAGCCTGCCGGAGTTTGACCTGCCCATGCGGCTTCAGATGGAGCGCGAGACCACGGGCGTGTACATTTCCGGGCATCCGCTGGACGAGTATGCGGAGGAGATGGGCCGGCTGGAGATCAATTCCCGCTTTCTGGGCGAGCTTACCGAGCGGGAGGACCACGGCATGTCCTGGGATCAGAAAAACGTGCGCATGGGCGGACTGATCGCCGAGAAGAAGATGAAGGCGGCCAGGTCTGGCAACATGATGGCCTTCGTGCAGCTGGAGGATCTCTACGGCGTGACGGAGGTGCTGGTCTTTCCCAAGGTGTACGAGCGGGTCTCCACCCAGCTGGAGCTCAACGCGGCGGTATTGATGAGCGGCAAGCTCTCCGTTCGTGAGGACGAGGAGCCCAAGCTGCTGCTGGATCGGGTGGAGCCCCTGCGGGGCGCAGCTCCTCAGCGGGAGGCGAATCGCACTGCGCGGGCGGGGGACGGCGTGCGCAAGCTCTATCTGAAGCTCGCGCCCGGGCAGCGGGAGGCGGTGCTGGCTGTGCTGGCCGAGACGCCCGGCCGCATCCCGGTGGTGCTGGTGGAAATCTCGCCGGAGGGCGGCCGGCGCGCCGTGCAGGCGCCCCGGGAGTACTGGGTGGACGAGGGTTACGACTTTGGCGCGCTAGCCAATCTGATTGGCCCGGACGCGATTGTACTCAAGTAAACGAGGATGGGGTGGTTTCCGTGGTTCGGAAGAGGGAATGGGTTGTCTTTCTGGTGTTTCTGTTTGCGGCGGCGCTGATCATGCTGGTCATGACCACGTCTTCGCCGCTCTATCCCACAAATCCGTGGGTGGATTCTCAGTGCTACATGACCGTGGCCCGGGGAATGGACGCGGGAAAGATGCCCTACCGGGATCTGATGGATCACAAGGGGCCGCTGCTGTACTTTTTGCACTATCTGGCGGTGCAGGTGTCGTTCGGGAGCTTCCTGGGCGTGTACCTGCTGGAGACGCTTGCCTGCGCGGCATTTCTCTACGCCGGATACAGAACCCTGCGGCTGTTCGGGTTTCGGGGCGAATACTGCATTCCCCTGCTGATTGCGGCGGCGGCGCTTCTGGGGGCTACGGACGCCTTTCGATTTGGCGACAGCGCGGAGGAGCTGTGCACGCCGATGATCGCCTGGTCGGTGTATGAGGCGCTGCGCTACTTTGTGAACGACCGGGAGATGAGCAACGCGTGCCTGGTGCGCAATGGCGTGCTGGCCGGCTGCGTGTTATGGATCAAGTTCTCCCTGTTGGGCGCACACTTTGCCTGGATGGCGGTGATCGCCATCGACTGCGTGATCCGGGACCGGAAGATCTGGCGGGCGCTGAAAATGTGCGCGCTGTTTCTGGCGGGCATGGCCCTGGCTTCGCTGCCTTGGATGATTTACTTTGGGGTCAACGGCGCGTTGAAGGATCTGTTCCAGGTCTACATCGTGAAGAACCTGACCGGCTATCGGAGAAAGGGCAGCGTCCTGTATGGCATTTTGCGAGGCAACTGGCACGGCGTGCGGAGGAATCCGGGAATCGCCCTCGCGATCGCGTCGGCGGGGTTGAGCGCGCTGGTTTCCAGGCGCTTCCCCTGGCGGGCAAAGATTTGCCTGTTTGCAATGATGGCTTGCACGGGTGCGTTCGCATACATCAACGGGCGGTTTTACAGGTACATGTTCTACGTATGGGCGTATATTGTGCCGTTGGCGCTGGTGCCGCTGCTGAATCTTGCGGAGTGGCTGGCTGCCCGCAGGCGGATTCTGGCGAGACTCGGCGTCGCCGCGGCTGCGGCGGTCGCTTGCTGCGCGTCGGTGCTGAACGCAAATATGATTGCGAAGATCAGCTTTCCGAAGGAAAAGCTGGTTCAGACGGTGTTTGCCGATGTGATCAATCAGACGGAGGATCCCACGCTCCTCAATTGTGACTTCCAGGATGGCGGTTTCTATGGTGCGGCGGGCGTTGAACCCATCACGCGCTGGTTCTGCATGATTAACCTGGATGGAGGGGAATGGAGATGGGATCATGCGTCGATTGTGGAGAACGGCAAGGCGGATTATGTGGTCGTCTGCAACAGCTCGCTGACGGAACTGGAAATCGACGGCAGCAAATATGAACAGGTCATGCACATGAAGGATGAATACCTCGCCCCTGAGGCAAACGCGGAGTACACGCTCTACCGGCGCAGGGATCTCTCCGGCGGCGCTTCCGCAACCGACGGGCAGACGGCCTGAGCGGTTCTGCCCGCGGAAGCGGGCAAAAACGGCGAACGGCGCGGGGTAAAAACCGGGCAATGTGCGGGCTTGTTGCGGGATACACGCACCCGTGCGTTTCCCGGCTCCGGCGGCGGGAATCCGGTGTACACGCATCCGGGCGTTTTATTTCAGAAAAGGTCGCCTTCGAGGCGGCCTTTTTGAGTTAAGTGTTTGAAAAAAGTAGTCGTTTGCGCCCTGTTTTTACAAAAGCCGGGGCAGAAATATTTGAAAAAATCGTGGTTTTGAGGTATAATTAGAAGGTCGTGTGCGGGGATTTCTGCGCGCAAATGCCGGTTTGCGGCAGGGAAACGAAGCGCGCGCGACGGCAGGGATGAACCGGAAGGTTGCGGCAAGGCCGGTAATTTCCGGGGACCAGTCCGCATCAATCGGACGACGGAGCTCATGCCCGTCGCAAGAAAAAATAATGAAACACGCCCGGCAGCGTGTGCATGAGTTCAAAACAGGAGGAAAGACCATGGCGAACCAGAAGATCCGCATCAAGCTGAAGGCTTACGAGCATTCGATCATCGACCAGAGCGCCGCGCGCATCGTTGAGACTGCGAAGCGCACCGGCTCCCGCGTGTCCGGCCCGATCCCGCTCCCGACCGAGAAGGAGATCGTGACGATCCTGCGCTCCCCCCACAAGCACAAGGACTCCCGCGAGCAGTTCGAGATGAGAACCCACAAGCGCCTCATCGACATCCTGCAGCCCACTCCCCGCACGGTGGACGCGCTGACTAAGCTCGACCTGCCGGCAGGCGTTGAAATCGAGATCAAGCTGTAAAGAGGCGAAAGCCTTCGCGGAGGACCGGATCTCACACGGAAGCCTCCCGCGGCTTTATCAAACGGTAACTGCCAAGCGGTTACCTTGAACATACCGAAAGAGGTGTAACAATGAAAAAGGCAATTCTCGGCAAAAAGATCGGTATGACCCAGATTTTCGTCGATGACGGACGTCTCGTACCGGTCACCGTCGTTGAGGCAGGCCCCTGCACCGTGACCATGGTGAAGACTGTCGCGACCGACGGCTACGAAGCAGTTCAGGTTGGTTTCGGCGCTCTGACGGAACAGCGCGCGAAGAAACTCCTCAACAAGCCCGAGCAAGGTCATTTTGCCAAGGCTGGCGTCGCCCCGGCACGCCACCTGCGCGAGTTCCGCTTCGAGGATATCTCGGGCTACTCGGTCGGCGACAGCATCAAGTGCGATGTCTTCGCCGAAGGCGATAAGATCGACGTGATCGGCACCAGCAAGGGCCACGGCTACACCGGCGCGATCCAGAGGTGGAATCAGCACACCGGCCCCATGGCGCACGGTTCCAAGTATCACCGTGGCGTCGGCTCTCTGAGTGCAAACTCTGACCCGTCTCGCGTATTCAAGAACAAGCACATGGCCGGTCAGTACGGCGGCGAGCGCGTCACCGTTCAGAACCTTGAAGTCGTCAAGGTCGACGCCGAGCGCAACCTGCTCATGATCAAGGGCGCCATCCCCGGTGCGAACGGCAGCCTCGTCATGGTACGCGACGCAATCAAGGGTTGATAGGAGGACGCAATCATGGCAAACGTGAAAGTTTACAACATGCAGGGCGCTGAGGTCGGCGAAATCGCTCTGAGCGATGAAGTCTTCGGCGCTGAGGTACACACCAGTGCGATGCACACGGTCGTTCGCGCCTATCTGAACGCGCAGCGCCAGGGCACGCAGTCGGCCAAGACCCGCACGGAAGTCCGTGGCGGCGGCCGCAAGATCTACCGCCAGAAGGGCACCGGTAACGCGCGCCACCATGGCCGCAGAGCCCCCCAGTTCACCCACGGCGGCGTCGTGTTCGCGCCCAAGCCGCGCGACTATCGCATCTCTGTTCCGCGCAAGGTTCGCCGCCTGGCGATGCGCAGCGCGCTGAGCTGCAAGGTTTCCGCTTCTGAGATGATGGTGATCGACCAGCTGGCCCTGACCGAGGCCAAGACCAAGAACATCGCTGCGATGCTCAAGGCCCTGGGCGCGGAGAAGAAGGCCCTGATCGTGACCAAGGACGTCGATCAGATGATCGTTCGCGCCAGCAACAATATCCCCGGCGTGAAGACCACCTTCGTCGGCAGCCTGAACGTCCACGACATTCTCGACTGCGACAAGTTCATCATTTCGCAGGAAGCCGTTAAGCTGGTTGAGGAGGTTTATGCAGAATGACTAAGGCATATGACATCATCAAGAAGCCGGTCCTGACGGAGAAATCCTACGACGCCATGGCGCAGAAGAAGTACACCTTCGAAGTGGCCATCGGCGCGAACAAGACCGAAATCAAGGCCGCCATCGAGGAGATCTTCGAGGGCGTGAAGGTTGAAAGCGTGAACACCATGCGCACGCAGGGCAAGATGAAGCGCCAGGGCCGCACCCAGGGTCGTACCCCTGAGGTGAAGAAGGCCATCGTGACCCTGAAGAAGGATTCCAAGGGCATCCCGTTCTTCGAGGGCATGGCGGAGGAAGAAGCTTAATTTCTTCTATATAATAAGCCCGCCCCCGGAAGGCTGAAGCCTTCCAATCATGGCAGGTTCGCCGATAAAGAACCAATTCAAGAAAAGGGGAGAAAACACCATGGCAATTCGAGTGTACAAGCCGACTTCGCCCGCGCGGCGCTTCATGTCGGTTCTGACCTTCGAAGAGATCACCAAGAAGGAGCCTGAGCGCTCTCTGGTGACCGATCTGCGTCACAAGGCCGGCCGCAATCATCACGGCAAGATCACCGTCCGTCATCAGGGCGGCGGCGCGCGCAGAAAGTACCGCATCATCGACTTCAAGCGCAACAAGGATGGCATTCCGGCGACCGTCAAGGCCATCGAGTACGATCCGAACCGCACCTGCTTCATCGCCCTGCTGTACTACGCGGACGGCGAGAAGAGATACATCCTGGCTCCGCTGGGCCTCAAGGTCGGCGACACCGTGATGAGCGGCCCCGAGGCCGACATCAAGCCGGGCAACTGCCTCCCGATCGAGAACATCCCGCTGGGCACCCTGATCCACAACGTGGAAATCAAGGTTGGCCGCGGCGGCCAGATGGTCCGTTCCGCCGGCACTGCCGCGCAGGTGATGGCCAAGGAAGGCGCCTACGCCCAGGTCCGCCTGCCCTCCGGCGAGGTTCGCAAGGTGTCCATGAACGCCCGCGCGACTGTCGGCCAGGTTGGCAACACCGACCACTCCAACGTTCGCATCGGTAAGGCCGGTCGTTCCCGTCATCTGGGCATCCGTCCCTCCGTCCGCGGTGTCGTGATGAACCCCTGCGACCATCCGCACGGCGGCGGCGAAGGCCGTTCTCCGGTGGGTATGCCTGCGCCGATGTCCCCGTGGGGCAAGAAGACCCAGGGCGTCAAGACCCGCAAGCATCGCAAGTATTCCGACAAGCTGATCGTCAGCAGGAAGTCCAAGAAGAAGTAAGCCTGAAAGGAGGCAAACCAAATGAGCAGATCTGTTAAGAAGGGACCGTTCATTCAGCCCGCGCTTCTCAAGCGCGTCGAGGAGCTGAACGCGGCCGGCGAGAAGAAGGTTCTGAAGACCTGGTCTCGTTCCTCTACCATTTTCCCGCAGTTCATTGGACATACGGTTGCCGTCCATGACGGCCGCAGACATGTTCCGGTCTATGTGACTGAGGATATGGTCGGACACAAGTTCGGCGAATTCGCCCCCACCCGTACTTTCAGGGGACACGCCGGTGAAAAAGCGTCGACCCGCAAGTAACGGAAGGAGAGAAAAGATATGGCAACTCGTGTAAAAGAGAAGGCAGCTGCGCGCAAGGCGAATGCCGACAAGCGTCCGCATGCAACTGTCAAGTACGTCCGCGTTGCTCCCCGCAAGGTCAAGATCGTCGTCGATCTGATCCGCGGCAAGCAGGTGGATCAGGCTCTTGCAATTCTTCAGTTTACGCCCAAGGCCGCTGCTCCGGTTGTTGAAAAGCTCCTGAATTCCGCCATCGCCAATGCGGAGAACAACCTGGAGATGGATCGTTCCACCCTGTACGTTGCGGAAGTTTACGCAAACCAGGGCCCGACGCTCAAGAGATACTGGGCGCGTTCCCACGGTCGTGCAGACATGATCAAGAAGCACACCAGCCACATTACGATCGTGCTCGACCAGAAGTGAGGGAGGATTTAAAATGGGACAGAAAGTAAATCCCCATGGCGCACGCGTTGGTGTTATCATTGACTGGAGCACCAAGTGGTACGCAGGGAAGAAGGATTTCTCCAACAATCTTATCGAAGACTACAACCTTCGCAAGATGCTCAAGGAAAAGCTGAACCAGGCGGGCATTTCCCACATTGACCTTCAGCGCGCCGGAGAAAAGCTTCATGTGATCGTCTACACCGCCAAGCCCGGCATCGTGATCGGCAAGGGCGGCGCCGGCGTGGAAGCGCTGAAGAAGGAAATCGAAGCCTTCACCGGCAAGCAGGTTGCGCTCGACATCATCGAGATCAAGAATCCCGATATCGACGCGCAGCTCGTGGCCGAGAACATTGCCCAGCAGCTCGAAAAGCGCGTCTCCTTCCGTCGTGCCATGAAGCAGACGATCGGCCGCGCCATGAAGAGCGGCGCCAAGGGAATCAAGACCACCGTGTCCGGCCGTCTGGGCGGCGCCGATATTGCCCGCTCCGAAGGCTACCACGAGGGCAGCATTCCGCTTCAGACCCTGCGCGCCCACATCGACTACGGCTTTGCCGAGGCGAAGACCACCTACGGCCGCATCGGCGTGAAGGTGTGGATCTACAAGGGCCAGGTTCTGCCGAGCAAGGACAACAAGGGCTCCAAGCTGGTCAACGCCATGAGCGAGTCCACGCTCAACGGCACCGGCAACCGTCGCGACGGACGCCGCCGCTTCGACCGCGGCAACCGCGGCGATCGCGCTCCGCGCAACTTCAACAACAACAACGAGAGAACCGAAGCGAAGGAAGGAGGAAAATAAGTCATGCTGATGCCCAAGAGAGTGAAGCATCGTAAGCAGATGCGTGGCCGCATGAAGGGCAAGGCCCAGCGCGGCAATTTCCTCGCCTATGGCGATTACGGCCTTGTGGCGACCCAGCCCGGCTGGATCACCTCCAACCAGATTGAGGCTGCCCGTCAGGCCATGACCCGTCACACCAAGCGTGGCGGCCAGGTCTGGATCAAGATCTTCCCCGACAAGCCCGTGACCGCGAAGCCGGCCGAGACCCGAATGGGTTCCGGTAAGGGTGCTCCGGAGTACTGGGTCAGCGTGATCAAGCCCGGCCGCGTGCTCTTCGAGATGAAGGGCATCTCGGAGGACGTCGCCCGCGAGGCGCTGCGCCTGGCTTCCCACAAGCTCCCCATCAAGACCAAGTTTATCAAGCGTGAAGAAGAAAAGACGGGTGGTGACGAGCAATGAAGACTAAGGACGAACTGAACAACCTGAAGCAGAAGACCATGGCCGAGCTCGACACCGACCTGAAGGCCAAGAAGAGCGAGCTGCTGAACCTGCGCTTCCAGCTGGCGATCGGACAGCTGGAGAACACTGCGGCGATCAGCGAGTGCAAGAAGGACATTGCGCGGGTCAAGACCATCATGCGTCAGCGTGAGCTGGCCGGCAAGGCATAAGGAGGCAACTGAAAATGGCTGAAGTAAGAGCATTGCGTAAAACTCGTACCGGCGTGGTTGTTTCCGACAAGATGGACAAGACCATCGTAGTTGAGATTCGTACCCGCGTGAAGCATCCGCTGTACGGCAAAATCATGAACCGTACCATCAAGATCAAGGCCCATGATGAGAAGAACGAGTGCGGCATCGGCGACACCGTTCGCGTCATGGAAACCCGCCCGCTGTCCAAGGACAAGCGCTGGCGTCTTGTTGAGATCATCGAAAAGGCGAAGTAAGCCGATTTAACCAGACAAGGAGGAAGAAAAAATGATTCAGCCTCAAACTCGTTTGAAGGTTGCCGATAACTCCGGCGCTAAGGAAATCATGTGCTTCCGCGTGCTGGGCGGCTCTTTCCGCCGCACGGCTGGCGTTGGCGATGTGATCGTCGCTTCTGTCAAGTCCGCCACTCCCGGCGGCGCGGTCAAGAAGGGCGAGGTCGTCAAGGCCGTCATCGTTCGCACGCGCAAGCAGTATCGCCGTCCCGACGGCACTTATATCCGCTTCGACGATAACGCAGCGGTTATCATCAACGAACAGAAGCAGCCCAAGGGCACCCGCATCTTTGGGCCCGTCGCACGCGAGCTTCGCGAGAAGGATTATATGAAGATCGTCTCGCTCGCTCCGGAAGTGCTTTAATGGAGGTGCGGCAAATGAACAATCTTTTCGTGAAGTCCGGCGATACCGTCATGGTGATGTCCGGCGAAGACAAAGGCAAGACCGGTAAGGTTCAGAAGGCGTTCCCCTCCAAGGGCAAGATCGTCGTCGAAGGCGTCGCCATGGTGAAGAAGCACCAGAAGCCCCGCGGACAGGGTATGCAGGGCGGCATCATCGAACAGGAAGCCGCCATCCCCGCCTGCAAAGTCATGCTCGTATGCCCGAAGTGCAAAAAGCCCACTCGCATCGCGCACAAGTTCACCGAAGGCGAGAAGGCGCGCAAGGTTCGCATTTGCAAGAAGTGCGGCGCTGCGTTTGACAACTGAGAAGGAGGATATGCGCAGTGACTAGATTACAGGAAAAGTACCGCGCGGAGGTTGTGCCGGCGCTTCAGCAGAAGTTCCAGTACAAGAACGTGATGGAGATTCCGCGTCTGGAGAAGATCGTTATCAACATGGGCCTGGGCGATTGCAAGGACAACGCCAAGGCGCTTGAGCTGGCCGTGAGCGAGCTTGCCACCATCTCGGGTCAGAAGCCCCTGGTGACCAAGTCCAAGAAGTCCATCGCGAACTTCAAGCTCCGCGCTGGCATGAACGTTGGCGCGAAGGTGACCCTGCGCGGCGACAGAATGTACGAGTTTGCCGACAAGCTGGTCAGCATCGTACTGCCCCGCGTGCGCGACTTCCGCGGCGTTTCCGCAAAGGCCTTCGACGGCCGCGGCAACTACTCCCTCGGCGTTCGCGAGCAGCTGATCTTCCCCGAGATCGAGTACGACAAGGTTGAGAAGATTCGCGGCATGGAGATGGTGTTCGTCACCACCGCCAAGACCGACGAGGAAGCCAAGGAACTGCTCCGCCAGCTCGGAATGCCGTTCCAGGCCTGATTGAAGGAGGTTCATCAGCGTGGCTAAGACTAGCATGAAGATCAAGCAGGCCCGTCCTGCAAAGTACTCCACCCGCGCCTACACCCGCTGCCGCATTTGCGGACGCCCGCACTCCGTGCTCCGCAAGTATGGCGTATGCCGTATCTGCTTCCGTGAACTGGCCTATGCCGGCCAGATCCCGGGCGTGCGCAAGGCGAGCTGGTAAACTGGCAATTCAAAGGAGGTTTAAAAATGGTTATTAACGATCCCATCGCGGATATGCTGACCAGAATCCGTAACGGCCTGATTGCCAGACACGACAGTGTGACGATCCCCGCTTCCAACATGAAGAAGGCGATCGCCAAGATCCTGCTCGACGAAGGCTTCATCAAGGCGGTGGATCTGATTGACGACGGCCTGCAGGGCCAGATCAAGGTGACCCTGAAGTACGCTCAGGGCAAGGAATCTGTCATCAAGGGACTCAAGCGCATCTCCAAGCCCGGACTGCGCGTCTACGCCAAGAACGACGAGATCCCGAAGGTTCTCGGCGGCCTGGGCATTGCCATCCTGTCCACGTCCAAGGGCGTGATGACCGACAAGGAAGCGCGCAATGCGGGCATCGGCGGCGAAGTTCTGGCCTACATTTGGTAAGAGAGTTGGAGGTGCAATAGAATGTCTCGTATCGGTAAGCTTCCGATTCCGGTCCCCGCGGGCGTGACCGTGACTGTGGACGAGGAAAACGTCGTCACCGTCAAGGGCCCCAAGGGTGAACTGAGTCAGAAGGTCAATAAGGATATCAAGGTCGAACAGGTTGGCGCGGAGATCATCGTTTCCCGCCCGTCCGACAGCAAGCCGCACCGTTCGCTTCATGGTTTGTATCGCTCTCTGATCAATAACATGGTCGTTGGCGTGACCAAGGGCTTCGAAAAGGTGCTCACGATGGAAGGCGTCGGCTACAAGGTTTCCGAGTGGAACAAGAGCCAGCTCACCATCGCCATCGGTTACTCCCATCCTGTGATCGTCGACGCTCCCGCGCACATCGAGTTCGATTGCCCGGAGAAGTCCGGCACGAAGATCGTCGTCAAGGGCATCGACAAGCAGCAGGTTGGCGCCGTGGCCGCCGATATTCGCGCGATTCGCGAGCCTGAACCCTATCATGGCAAGGGCATTCGCTATGAGAACGAATATGTGCGCCGCAAGGAAGGCAAGGCCGGTAAGAAATAAAGAGGGAGGTAACCGCAAATGTTTAGCAAGCGTGATCGCAACGAAGTTCGTAAGATCCGTCATGAGCGCGTACGCAGAAAAATCAGCGGGACGCCCGCTCGTCCCCGGCTGTGCGTATATCGCAGCAATAAGCACATCTATGCGCAGATTATCGACGATGTGGCCGGCAACACCCTGGCTGCCGCTTCGACCGTAGAGAAGGAAATCGCTTCTCAGGTTGCCGAGGCCGACAAGAAGGGCGCCGCCAAGATCGTTGGCAAGATCGTAGCAGAACGCGCCATCGCAGCGGGCATCAAGACTGTTGTCTTCGACCGCGGTGGCTACATCTACACCGGTCGCGTAGCCGAGCTGGCAGCTGGCGCTCGCGAAGGCGGTCTGGACTTCTAAAAGGAGGATATGAACGCAATGCAGCGCAATGAGCAAGTTAGCGAATTCAAAGAGAAACTGGTTGCCGTGAATCGCGTATCCAAGACCGTCAAGGGCGGCCGCAACATGCGATTCTCCGCGCTGATGGTCGTCGGCGACGAAAACGGTCGCGTCGGCTGCGGCATGGGCAAGGCAGTTGAAATTCCCGAAGCCATCCGCAAGGGAACCGAGGATGCCAAGAAGCAGATGATCAACGTGCCGCTGGACAACGGCACCATCCCGCACGAGGTCGTCGGCGTGTTCGGCACCGCGCGCGTCAAGATGCTCCCCGCTCCGGAAGGTACCGGCGTCATCGCCGGCGGCCCGGTGCGCGACGTTCTCGAGGTCTGCGGCATCAAGAACATCGTTACCAAGTCCATCGGCTCCAACAACAAGATCAACGTTGTTCGCGCCACCCTGGACGGCCTGAGACAGATGCGTTCCGCCGAGCAGGTTGCCAAGCTGCGCGGCAAGACCGTCGAAGAGCTGCTCGGTTAAGGGAGGAGACGCACATGAAGCTTAAGATTACGCAGACCAAATCTACCATCGCCTGCCTGAAGGACCAGATCGCGACCATCGAAGCGCTCGGCCTTCACAAGATCGGCCACAGCGTCGTGAAGGAAGACAACGCGGCGGTGCGCGGCATGATCTTCAAGGTCAAGCACATGGTCAAGGTCGAAGAGATTCAGGACTAAGGAGGCCGAGAGACATGAAACTGCACGAACTGAAACCCGCTGTGGGTGCGACCACCGCTGAAAAGCGTCTCGGCCGCGGCACTGGCTCCGGCCTGGGCAAGACCTCCGGTAAAGGTCACAAGGGCGCCAAGGCGCGCTCCGGCGGCGGCAAGCGTCCCGGCTTCGAGGGCGGCCAGATGCCCCTGACCATGCGTCTTCCGAAGCGCGGCTTCACCAACAAGTGGCGCACGGAATACGTCGCGATCAACGTGGATCGCCTCGAGATCTTCGAGGACGGTCAGGTTGTGACCCCCGTTGAGCTGATCGAAATGGGCATCATCAAGAAGATTGAAGATGGTGTGAAGATCATGGGCAACGGTGAACTCACCAAGAAGCTGACGGTGCAGGCGAACAAGTTCACTGCATCCGCGAAAGAAAAGATCGAGGCGGTAGGCGGGAAAGCAGAGGTGATCTGAGATGCGCGAAACGTTGAAGAACGCATGGAAGATCCCGGATCTTAGAAAGAAGATTCTGTACACCGTCGGAATGCTTCTGATCTATCGTCTGCTGTGCTTCGTTCCGGTTCCCGGCGTCGACGCATCCTATATTGCGACCGCCCTTGAAAAGGTCTCCCTGCTCGGCTTCATCAATTCGATGACCGGCTCCAACCTGTCCCAGTACACGGTCATGGCGATGGGCATCACCCCGTACATCAATGCGAGCATTATCATGCAGCTGCTGTGCGTGGCGATTCCGAAGCTGGAGGAGCTGCAGAAGGAGGGTGAAGAGGGCCGCAAGAAGATTGCGCAGATCACCCGCTATGTGACGGTCGGCCTGGGCTTCCTCCAGGCGATCGCCCTGACGATCGGCCTGAAGGCGAACGCCACCAATGCGTTCCTCGGCCTGATCACCATCGCGCTGTGCCTGTCCGCCGGTACTGCCATCGCCATGTGGATTGGCGAGCGCATCACCGAGAAGGGCATCGGCAACGGCATTTCCCTGCTGATCTTTGCGGGCATCATCTCCAACATTGCCCGCAGCGTTGAGACCAGCGTGGCCGCGGTCTTCTCCGGCCAGGTCGCCCAGGTTGGCGGCGTTGGCAGCATGATCGCGTCCGTGATCGTATTCGTCATTCTGGTCGTGGGCATCGTCATCGTCGATCTCGGCGAGCGCCGCATCCCGATCCAGTATGCAAAGCGCATGGTTGGCCGCAAGATGTACGGCGGTCAGTCCACGCACATTCCGCTGAAGCTGAACTCCTCCGGCGTGCTGCCGCTGATCTTCGCCAACGCGATCATGCAGTTCCCCGGAACCATCCTGGCTTTCTTCCCGAACAGCCGTGCGAACGCTTGGTGGTCCGCCAATGTGACCACGATGTCCTGGATCTATCAGGTCATCTTCGCGCTGATGATTTTCGGCTTCACGTTCTTTTATTCTTCGATCAGCTTCAACCCGGTTGAGATTTCGAAGAATATCCAGAACAACGGCGGCATGATCCCCGGCATTCGCCAGGGCAAGCCCACCAGCGACTTCATCAAGAAGATCTCCAGCCGCATCACTTGCTTCGGCGCGATCTATCTTGCGATCCTGGCGGTCATTCCTACGGCCATCTACGCAATCGCGGGCGTGAGCCTGTCCTTTGCGGCTTCCTCCCTGATGATCGCGGTTTCCGTTGCGATGGAAAGCATGCGTCAGCTCGAGAGCGAGATGTTGATGCGCCACTACAAGGGATTCCTCTAAGCTACGGGAGGTAGGACTATGAAACTGATTTTTCTTGGCCCTCCCGGTGCAGGTAAGGGTACGCAGGCGACGGGCGTGAGCTCGCACCTGCGTGTCCCCCACATCTCCACGGGCGATATGTTCCGCGCGGCCATCAAGAACGAGACCCCCACGGGCCTCGAGGCCAAGCGATACATGGACGCCGGCCAGCTGGTGCCGGACAGCGTCGTGGTGGACATGGTGCGCGAGCGCCTGGCCATGCCCGACTGCGCAAACGGCTATCTGCTCGACGGCTTCCCACGCACGGTGGAGCAGGCGCGGGCGCTGGATGAGATTGCAACGCCCGATGCGGTTGTGGATATCGAAGTGCCGGATGAACGGCTCCTCGCGCGGCTCACGGGCCGCCGCGTGTGCAGCAAGTGCAACGGTACCTTCCATGTTTCCAAGGTTGCGGATGAAAAGGTTTGCCCCGTCTGCGGCGGCGAGCTCTATCAGCGCGACGATGACAAGCCCGCCACGATCTCCAATCGGCTTGGCGTCTACCACGAGCAGACTGCGCCGCTGATCGGATATTACGCCGGCCTTGGCAAGCTCAAGCGGATCGACGTCGGAGCGCTGCCGCTCTACGACGGCGACAGCCGCGCGGAGGACGTCTTCCAGGCGATCCTCGCTTCACTGGAGTGACTACATGATCACAATCAAAAACGAGTCACAGATTGAAAAGATGCGCACCGCAGGCGCGCTGCTTCACAGCGTGCTCGAGGCGCTGCGCAATGAAATTGAGCCGGGCGTGACCACGCTGCACCTGGATCAGTTGGCTGAAAAGCTGATTCGACAGGCTGGCGCCATTCCGTCCTTCAAGGGATACGAGGGCTTTCCATTTTCGATCTGTGCTTCTGTGGATGATCAGGTGGTCCATGGTTTTGCTGACAGGAAGAAGCTCCGCAAGGGGCAGCTTCTCAGCGTGGACTGCGGCTTGATACTGGACGGTTGGCAGTCCGACAGCGCCTTTTCCGTGTTGGTCGGCGGCGGAAGCCCCGAGGCACAGAAGCTGGTGGACGTTACAGAAGAATGCTTCTGGATTGGCGCAAACATGGCCCGGGAGGGAAACCGACTGGGCGATCTCTCCCATGCGATTCAGGAACATGCCGAAAAGCACGGCTACGGAGTCATTCGTGATCTGTGCGGACACGGCATCGGACAGGAGATGCATGAGGATCCCAACGTTCCGAACTTTGGACGGCCCGGACGGGGTGTAAAGCTCCAGAGGGGCATGACCATCGCCATCGAACCGATGATCTCCATGGGTACCTGGAAGGTCTATTGTGAGGACAATGACTGGACCATTGTGACCCAGGATCACAGCATCTGCTCCCACTACGAGCACACTGTACTGATCACCGATGGAGAGCCCGAGGTGCTCTCCTATCCCGGAAAAAAGGTCTCGGAGGAAGTGCGGCGATGAACAAATACCCGATCGAGGTTGGCGCAATCGTCATTTCGAAGATGGGACGGGACGAAGGCAGGAGCTTTGTCGTCATTGAAGAAGTGGATTCCGATTTCGTTCTGCTTGCAGATGGCAAACTGAGAACGATGGAGCACTTGAAGAAAAAGCGTCGCAAGCATCTCAAAACCACGGGCATCGTGGTGGAAGAGCTGCGCGCGCGGTTGCGCGAGGGCGCGACCATTGAGAATCATGAAGTTCGCTCATGGCTGAAGAGGGAGGAAGAGTAGGCGTGTCCAAGTCCGATGTTATTGAAGTTGAAGGCGTTGTCACAGAATCTTATCCCAACGCCATGTTCGAGGTTGAACTGCCCAATGGGCACAAGATATTGGCGCACGTTTCCGGCAAGATGCGCATGAACTACATCCGCATCTACCCGGGCGACAAGGTAACGATCGAGCTCTCGCCCTATGATCTGACCAGAGGCCGGATCACCTGGCGTTCGAAGAGCTGAGCGATTGGATGAAGTAAGGAGGCAGCACCATGAAAGTAAGACCTTCCGTGAAACCCATCTGCGAGAAGTGCAAGGTGATTAAGCGCAAGGGTCGCGTGATGATCATTTGCGAGAACCCCAAGCACAAGCAGAAGCAGGGCTGATTGAATTCCGCCCAGCGGCGCTAACAGGGTTGCTTGGCAAAATAGATGCAAATCTGAGCGATAAATGCAGGAATGGATGCAGAAATGCGGAGATTCGGCGCACGAATCGCTCAGAATTTGTGCGTCTGTGCCCAAACCCAAAAAATAACACGGCGTTGCAGCAAAAATTAACGCAATTTGAGAACTTCTCGTTGCAAATACCACCAGAGTTGTGGTATAATTCATAGGTCTGAATAGATTTCGGAGCGGCTGACGCGCCGAGAGCCTGCGAGGCAATGCTGATGTCCCGCAGGGTCGAAGTGTGTTTTCCGAAGCTTTTCAAATAACCCGTCCACGGGCTACGCCAGGCCCCGGACATCACAAGCGTAAGCAAGTTGGAGGTGCATTCATCCCATGGCACGAATCTCGGGTGTCGACCTTCCCAGGGAGAAACGCATTGAAATCGCCCTGACGTATATCTATGGCATCGGCCGTACCACCGCAGATGAGATCATCGCCGCCACCGGCATCAATCCGGACGTGCGCGTGAAGGATCTGACCGAAGAAGATATCGGTAAGCTGCGCGACTACATCGACCATCACCTCAAGGTGGAGGGCGATCTTCGCCGCGAAGTTTCCATGAACATCAAGCGCCTGATGGAGATCGGCTGCTATCGTGGCCTTCGCCACCGTCGTGGTCTCCCCGTGCGCGGACAGAATACCAAGCAGAACGCCCGTACCCGCAAGGGCCCGAAGAAGCAGGCTGCCGGTAAGAAAAAGAAGTAATCATTAGGGAGGAATATCTGCTATGGCAAAGCCGAAGCTGAAAAGGGTTACCCGCAAGCGCCGCGAGAAGAAGCTCGTCGAGCGTGGCGCAGCCCATATCCGCTCTTCTTTCAACAATACGATCGTGACCATCACGGACACGGCCGGCAACGCGCTGAGCTGGGCCTCCGCTGGCGGACTTGGTTTCCGCGGTAGCAAGAAGTCCACGCCCTTTGCGGCGCAGTCCGCCGCCGAGACCGCCGCGAAGGCTGCGCTGGAGTATGGCCTGAAGACCGTTGAAGTCTTCGTCAAGGGCCCCGGCTCCGGACGTGAAGCGGCCATCCGTTCCCTGCAGGCCGCGGGTCTCGAAGTGACCATGATCAAGGACGTGACGCCGATTCCGCACAATGGATGCCGTCCGCCCAAGCGCAGAAGAGTGTAATTGGAGGTACAAACAAATGGCAAGATATACCGGTTCCGTTTGCCGCCTCTGCCGTCGTGAAGGTTGCAAGCTCTTTTTGAAGGGCGAAAAATGCTATGGCCCGAAGTGCACCGTGAGCGTCCGTCCGACCCCTCCCGGAGAGCATGGCCAGGCCCGTCAGCGCAAGATGAGCGAGTATGGCCTGCAGCTGCGTGAGAAGCAGAAGGCGAAGCGCACCTACGGCGTGCTGGAGAACCAGTTCCATCGTTATTTTGAAGAAGCCGAGCGCCAGAAGGGCATCACCGGCGACAACCTGCTGGTGCTGCTGGAGCGCCGCCTGGACAATGTTGTCTATCGCGCGGGCCTCGGCGCGAGCCGCCCGATGTCCCGTCAGCTGGTGCTGCACGGCCACATCCGCGTCAACGGCAAGAAGGTTGATGTTCCCTCCTACCTGGTCAAGGCGGGCGACGTGATCACCGTGCGTGAGAAGTCCGCTGAGTCTGAGTACTTCAAGGGCCTGCGCGAAGGCACCGGCAAGGTCGTTCCTGCCTGGATGACCATCGACGCCCAGAACCTGAAGGTGACTGTGGACGCCATGCCCAAGCGCGAAGATATCGATCTGACGATTCAGGAGAACCTCATCGTCGAGCTTTACTCCCGCTAAAGTATGCATTCCTAGGAACGCAGGCAGTGCCGTTCGCGGCGAGATTTGGTATCCATATTCCAGTCCGCCCCGGCGGCAAAGCGAAGCGATCCGACGTTTGGATCGCATAGGAGAGGAGGAAACGCTGAATGATCGATCAAATCGAAAAGCCCAAAATCGAACGTGTAGAGATCGGCGAAAACAACCGATACGGCAAGTTCGTCGTGAATCCCCTGGAGCGCGGCTTTGGCCAGACGCTGGGCAACTCCCTGCGCCGTGTGCTGCTCAATTCGCTTCCGGGTGTCGCGGCTACCAGCGTCCGAATCGAGGGTGTGCAGCATGAGTTTTCGACCGTCCCCGGTGTGAAGGAAGACGTTGCAGAACTGATCCTGAACATCAAGCTTCTCTCTGCCAAGCTCTTTACCGAGCATCCCAAGGTTGTGACGATTGACGCCCATGGCCCCTGCGAGGTCACTGCGGCGGACATCAAGATTGACGACGAGGTTGAAATCGTCAATCCTGAGCTGCACATCGCCACGCTGTCCGATGGCGCGCATCTGCAGATGCAGATCACGCTTGAGCGCGGTAGGGGCTATGTTTCGGCGGAGCGCAACAAGCAGCTGTCCATCGAACGCAATAAGATCGGTGGCATGCCGATCGGCGTGATTCCGGTCGATTCTATCTTTACACCGATTCGCAAGGTGAGCTACTCCGTTGAGGATACCCGCGTGGGTCAGGTTACCGACTATGATAAGCTGACCATCGAGGTCTGGACCAACGGAAGCATTCTGCCGAAGGAGGCTCTGGCTTCCGCAGCGCAGATTCTGACCAACAATATGCGCCTTTTCATCGACCTGACGGTGAATGTTGTGCGGGTGGATTATACCGAGCAGGAGGACGACAAGAAGGAGAAGGTTCTGGAGATGACCATCGAGGAACTGGATCTTTCCGTGCGCGCGTTCAACTGCCTGAAGCGTGCGGGCATCAATACCGTCGCGGAACTCGTGCAGCGCAATCAGGAAGATATGATGAAGGTGCGCAACCTCGGCAAGAAGTCGCTCGAAGAAGTGGAACAGAAGCTCATCGCTCTGGGCCTCTCCCTCAAATCCAGCGAAGAATAATGCCGGGATACCGATATTGAGCATCAAGGGAGGAACTAGCAATGGCCAATCGTAAGCTGGGGCGGCCGTCCGACCAGAGAATGGCGATGCTTCGCAATCAGGTCACCAATCTGATCTGGTACGGAAAGATTGAAACCACTCTCGCGCGTGGCAAGGAAGTTCAGTCCATGGCTGAGCACCTGATCACCATCGCGATGCGTGAGTGCGACAATACCGTGGAACTCACGAAGAAGACCAAGAATGACAAGCAGCAGATCGTGGAGCTCACCGTGACCAACGACGCTCCCGCCCGCCTGGCTGCCCGCCGTCGCGTGATGAAGTACCTGTACGACATCCCCGCCATCCAGAACAAGGATGAGGACCGCGACGACTTCAAGGCCCGCCAGAAGCAGGTCAAGCACCAGGTCGTCGAGAAGCTCTTCCGCGAGATCGCGCCGAAGTACAAGAAGCGCGCCGAGGAAAAGGGCCAGGGCGGCGGATACACCCGTCTGGTGAAGATGGGCCCGCGCCGCGGCGACGCCGCCGAAATGGTGATCGTCGAGCTCGTCTGATCGAGGCTGACCGCGCAGGTTTGTCTGCAAAGAACCCCCTCTGCCATGCGGCAGAGGGGGTTTTCCGTATGCATTCATCCGACATTCTGTGGAACATCGCTTGCGCGCCGGTATTCGAAGATATTATCCCCATACTGGAATGTCATTTCGAGCGCGTCGCCCTTGAACGAAAAGCTGGGATTGTGCAGCAATCCGTAGACATAGCTGTGCGTGCCCGCGCCTTGAATCAGATCTCCAGAGAGCGTCCAGGTAAAGGGCTGGGTTTTTGCGCCGGTGGCGTCCGAGAAGAGGGCTGTTCGATCCAGGTTGAATTCGAGGCAGCTCCAGACGTCGAAACGCGGGCTGAATGTGTCCTCACCATCCACGGAGGCGAGCTCCCATCTTCCGAGGAGCGCGCTCTGCGCACCCGCGTCAATCCTTCGCCAGCTCAGGCTCCAATCGTACCAGCAGGGCCGATCGAGCGCAAAGCGCTGCTCCAGGGAAAGCGCTTCATTGCTCACGTCCGTGCCCTCCAGTGCCTTCAGCGCCGGTAGTACGTCCGGCGAGAGTTCGCCGAGGTATTGTGTGTCCAGCTCGGGAAGAGTACCCCGCTGAAAGGCAGAGACATTGGCCTGTGCAATCCGCGCGTCCACGTTGGCGTAGTTGAATAGAATCCAGGAGATGAGGGTGAAGACGGTGAGAAAGTTGCAAATCCGACAGGAGGGACGAAGGCATTTGCACAGCGCGGCGAGCAGGGCGACGGCGATGGCGAGGATGCCCCAGAGCGTCACGGCGCGCAGCAGCGTCCAGCCGTAGCCGCGGATGTAAAGGAACATCCGCCAGAGTGCGGAGGCGAGAAGGCCGAGGGTCAGAAGCGCCGCCAGCGCGCAGAGCGCGCGCAGTCCCCGACTGCTACCATGGGTGCTCAGGGTGGGCAGAACCACCATCAGGGTGATGACGGCCACCAGCACGAGTTGAAAGAAGCCGGAGCGGGCCTGCACGGAGGCGTCCGCGGCGGACGCAGGCAGCGCCGTCTGCGTCCATTGGAGAAACAGGAACGCGCAGTAGATCAGTGACAGGAGGGCGAGCAGCATGCCCAGGCTCAATTCGCTCAACGCGCGCCTGGGCTCTGCTGCTTTCTTTGGCTGCCAGTGCAGTGCGCTGGAAATCATCGAAAAGAGAAAGAGCGTTGCGAAGAGAAAGCAGAGCAGCTGCCAGACGCGAAGGCCAGAATCGAACCTGACCAGCGCGCCAAAGAGCCTTCCGACGGCTTGTGCGAAGATCGAATCGGCGCTGCACAGCAGAAGTAAAACCACGGCGGCAACGGGCACGCAGAGGAGAATTCCCTGAAGCAGAGCCCGCAAAACGTGCCGGTCCCGGAAGCAGCGCGCGTCCCGGATCATGCGAAAGGGCGCGCCCAGTTGCGCGGGAACGCCGAGAAACAGGCGACGCAGGAGGTTTACAAGCGCCGCGGAATCCGTGGGCGGCACGCGCCCCGCGAGCGCGTCAAAGGACAGGGCGACGAGGGCGATGGTGACCGGAAGGTTCATCAGCCGGAGTCTGTCGTTTCCAAAGATTGCGTATGTGGCGGAGAGCAGCGCGGTACAGAGCAGGAAGGGGAGGCTTCGGCGCAGGTGCACCGTGCCAAGGAAGAAGACGCCGAGGCCGATAAGCGCCCATGTGCTGACCGCGAGACCGATTCCGGGCATGTGGTGAATCCCTGCGGAGAAGACGGAGGGGTGCGCGAGGGTGAAGAGGGCGGCGAGGACGGCTGTTCCCAGCAACGTTGGCCAGCTTCGGTCGCGCCTCTGCGGCCCGTTCATGGCTGATCCTCCCTTTCGTAGACCAGTATATCGCCGGGCTGACAGTCGAGGGCCTTGCAGATGGCCTCCAGCGTGGAAAAGCGCACGGCCCGGGCCTTTCCGTTCTTCAGGATGGAGAGGTTCGCCATCGTGATGCCGACCTGCGCGCTGAGCTCGGTCATGCTCATCTTCCTGCGCGCGAGCATGACGTCCAGATCAATTCGTATTGCCATACTGCGCCTCCTAAATCGTGAGCTCGTTCTCTTCCTGAAGGCGCACGGCGTGCGCCAGCAGGCGCTCCAGGGACCACGCGACCAGGGACACGGCGATCGTGGCCGCCGCCGCCAACACCAGCAGCGTACAGGCGAGCGGTGCGGGTTGCGTCAGAATGGGTGCGACTCCAAAGGCCAGAAGCAGAAGCCCCAGCGCCCACAGGGCGACCGCCGCCCAGAGCAGGCGCGCGATGCAGCCCAGGCTGCGCACATTCTCGCGGGAAAACGACCGGCTGCGCGCGATGCTTTTACAGATTCTGAAGTAGAAAAACAGCGCGGCCAGGTAGGGGAGCGCCGCGAGGGATTTGTACAGCGTCGGGAGCCATGCGGGTGCGGCGGAGGATTCGCTGCCCGCGGGTCCCCTCCAGATGAAGAAAGCATACAGCAGTCCCAGCAGCGCGACGCCGCCGGCCAGACGAAGCAGATTCGCAATTTTTCTGTGTTCCATGCAAATGACCTCCTTTTGGAATATTCTAGCACAGCATGGATTGAATTTCAATAGAAAATTATCGAAATGCAATAAATATTTATTGAAATAGATGGTGCAGTATGAAGGGCATGTGCGGGTGCGGTACGGATCTGGGCGCATTTTGACGCCATCCGGGCGGCAAAGCGTCCACTTCTTGCCCGGAAGAGGACATTTCCTTTATCTTTTTTTGCCATCTCTTGTGTGGCGGGGTGCTTTCCGATATAATAGAAGAATAAATAAAATGCATATGGAACGGGTGGAAAGACTTGGGTAAAATCATAGCGGTTGCGAATCAGAAGGGCGGCGTGGGCAAGACGACCACGGCCGTGAACCTCTCCGCGTGCATCGCGGCGCTGGGGAAGCGGGTGCTGCTGGTGGATCTGGATCCCCAGGGCAACGCGTCCAGCGGCCTGGGCCGGGGCGGAGAGCAGGAGCATACGGTGTACGACGTGCTCATCGGAGAGGCGGAGGCCCGGGAGGCCGTGCTGGACACGGACTGTGCGGGTCTTCGGCTGTTGCCCACCGCCATCGAGCTGGCGGGTGCGGAGATTGAGCTCGTGGGCGTGGACGACCGGGAACTGCTGCTCAAGGGCGCGCTGGAGGACGTGCGCGGGGACTACGATTACATCTTCATTGATTGCCCGCCGTCGCTGAGCCTGCTGACCGTCAACGCGCTGAGCGCGGCCGACAGCGTTCTGATTCCGATTCAGTGCGAATACTACGCGCTGGAGGGGCTGGGACAGCTGATGAACACCATCAGACTCATGCGCAAGAAGCTGAACCCGGCGCTGGCCATCGAGGGCATCCTGCTGACGATGTTTGACGCGCGCACAAACCTCTGCGCCCAGGTGGTGCAGGAGGTGCGCGCCCACTTCCCCAGCGAGGTGTTCGAGACGATGATTCCCCGGAACATCCGCCTGAGCGAGGCGCCCAGCTACGGCATGCCCATTCATCTCTACGACGGGCGCTGCATTGGCGCGAAGGCCTACGGCGAGCTGGCGAAAGAATTGATCGAAAGAAACGGGGTGTAAGGGATGGCGAAGAAGGTTCAACGCGGCCTGGGCAGGGGCCTGGGCGCGCTGCTTGGAGACGACGTGGTCGAGCAGAAGGCGCCGGAGACCCCGGAGCAGGCACATGCGCCTGCGGAGGCGAGCGCTCCAACGGACGAGGTGCGCATGCTGCCCATCCGTCTGATCGACCCCAACCGGGAGCAGCCCCGGCGCAGCTTTGACGAGGCCGCGCTGGAGGAGCTGGCGGCCTCGATCCGGGCCGTGGGCGTGATTCAGCCCATCATCGTGGCCCCGGACGGGGAGAGATTTACCATCATCGCGGGCGAGCGCCGCTACCGCGCCTCCCGCATAGCGGAGCTGGATGAGATTCCGGCCATCGTGCGCGACTGGGATCAGCAGCGGCGCATGGAGGCCGCCCTGATCGAGAATTTGCAGCGGGACGATCTGAACCCCATCGAGGAGGCCGCCGGCGTGCGCCGCCTGATGGACGAGGGAGGACTGACCCAGGAGAAGGTGGCCGAGCGCCTGGGCAAGAGCCGCCCGGCGGTGGCCAACCTCTTGCGGCTTCTGACGCTGGAGGAGAGCGTGCGGCAGCTGGTGATCGAGGGCAAGCTTTCCGCGGGACACGCCCGCGCGCTGGTGACCGTAGAGCCCGCCCGGCAGGTGCAGCTGGCGAATCTGACCGTGCAGCAGGGCTGGTCCGTGCGCCAGCTGGAGCGCATCTGCGCCCAGCCGGTGAAGGAGCCCGCGCCCCGGCCCGCCAAGGTGCGCGACCAGCAGTTCAATCAGCTGGAGGGCATGGCGCGGGAGCTGTTCGGCACCCGGGCGAAGCTGGACGGCACCCACGAGAGCGGCAAATTGACGCTCTTCTATTACAGCGAGGACGATCTTCAGCGCATCTGGGACGTGCTGGAGCTGGCGAAGGAGGGTCGGCTGTGAGTTTTGAGCGCAGCTATGCGATTGGCCGATGGGCGGGCCCCCGGCCCGAGCTGGACGGACGGGTATTTGCCCCCGAAGGGGAACCCTTCTGCGCACGGCCCTATGCGGCGATTGATCAGTATGTTTGGGACGAAGGCGGCTACTGCCCGGAGGCGCGGGCCTATGTGGCGCGCACGGACGAAGGCCTGCTGGTGCTGATGTGCGCCCGGGAGCGGGAGATCATCGCCCGGGAGACGCGCGTTGGCGGCGCGGTTTGCCGCGACAGCTGCCTGGAGTTCTTCCTCTGTGCCCGGCCCTCCGAGGGCGATCTGTATCTGAACGTGGAGGTCAACGCCGCAGGCGTTGCACACTTCGGCCTCGGAACCGGCAGGCACGCAAGACGGGTGTTTGAAGCCGTGCCCGAGGGCGTGCGGATTTCCCACAGCCGCCATGAGGGGGAGTGGTGGGCGATTTGCTATAACCTTCCCGACGCGCTGCTGGCGGATTGCTTCGGCGGCGCGGCCGAACCGCAGATGAGGGGCAACTTCTACACCTGTGACGAGACCATTCATCCCCACTTCGGCAGCTGGAACCCGGTGCGCGCGCCGCAGCCGGACTTCCACAGGCCGGAGTGCTTCGGTCGGATCTGCCTGGAGGACTGAGATGGAATTCTATACGGCGGAGGAAATCCAGGCGGCGCAGCGGCGGCTGCGCCGCTGCGCATACATGCTGGGCGGTTGGTTGCTCGTGCTGCTGGCGCTGTATGTGTGGGCAACGCTTCGCGGCGCGCGGGGCGCGATGCTCGCGCTGATGCTGCTGGCGTTCGTCGCCGCCGTATTTGCGGGAGATCTGTTTTTTTTGCCCGCGTGGCGCTATGTGAGGTTTCTGTGCGCGCTGGAATCGGGGCTCCGACGGCGCACGGACTGCGTGGTGGAGGCCATCGCAGGCGCGGCAGAGATGCAGGACGGCGCGCGGGTGCGCGCGCTGGAGGCAAGGCTGCTTCCGGACGGCGGCACGCGCATCTTTTACGTCAACGCCTCCATGGAGGAGCGATATCCGCCCCGGGGCGAAGCGGTCATTCTCACGAGCTGCGGCCGGCACGTCGTCGGCTGGGAGGCGGTGAAGGGGAAAGGGGTGTGACGCATGCCTGCAATCCTGCTGGCAATTGTGCTGCTTCCCCCGGTGCTGACCTGCGCGGCGGTGTGCGTCTGCGCGCGCCTTCGCCGAAGCTACCGCCCGTCGGACTGCCTGATCGTGCTGGGCGCGCGGGTGCGCCCGGACGGAACGCCCTCCCACACGCTCGAAAATCGCTGCCGGGCGGCGCTGGAGGTGTGGCGGCGCGAACAGAGACTGGCGGTCATCGTCTGCGGGGGGCGAGGCGAGGACGAGCCCGCGACCGAGGCCTCCGTGATGCGCGGCTTTCTGGTGAAGGCGGGCGTGCCGGCGGCGCACATCTTTCCGGAGGACACTTCCACAAACACCATTGAGAATCTGAGGAATGCCCGGCGCATCATGGAGGCGCGGGGGCTGCGCCGCGCGGCGGTGATCACCAGCGACTACCACTTGACCCGCGCGCTGTGGATTGCCGGAGATCTGGGCATCGAGGCCTGCGGCGTGCCGGCGGCGGGCCCGAAGCGCTGTGCCCACGTTCTGAAATCCAGAATTTTCGAGACCGCCAGCTGGTTTCTCTATCTATTCCGGAAAATTAACAGAAAGGGCCGGATTTCGTAGAAATTTAACCGTAAACGCGCCGTTTTGACATTGACGCAGAGTCGACGTTGTGCTAAAGTGCATCAGGATTCCCGAGGGGGATTCCATGGAGGAAATGAGATCATGAAGCACGCGATTGCGCTGATTCTGGCGCTTGTACTTTCCGCAATGTGCTTCTGCGCCGCGGCGGAGGCCTTTACGCCCATCACCGTGGACGGGAGCAACTATCTGACCAACATCGACAACTGCATCGCTTCCATCGACCAGACCACGCTGGACACGGACGAGACTTTTTCCTTTAATCGGGTCGTGGGCCAGCGCACCGAGGAGCGCGGCTACTGCACCGCCCCCAACGGCCGGGGCGTGGACGTGGTGGGCGGCGGCGTGGCGCAGGTTGCCACGACGCTGTATCTGGCCGTCAAGTACATGGACGAGATGGAGGTCGTGGAGAAGCGCACCTATGGCTCTGATTTTTGCGAGGGCTATGTGCCGGACGGAGACGATGCGGTGGTGACCGACTTCGGCCAGAACGCGGACTTCCGCTTCACCAACCACGGGGACGCCGTGGTCATTCGCCTCTGGCGGGACGCAGGAAGCATCTATTGCAGCATTGCGAACAAGGAATGAGCGCACGGGCCCAATCCGAAGGGATTGGGCCCGCAGTCTGTCAAAAAGGTCGCGTGAAGCGGCCTATTTTGATATAATGGGAGCAGGTGATGAAGATGCTGAAGAGAGAAACCGAACAGCGGCAG
>SFTH01000010.1 GCA_004563405.1 bacterium | reverse complement strand
TCGTCGAAGCTCAGGCTGTTGCGCTTGGGCTGTATCTGCCAGTAGCAGGTCAGTCCCGGCTGCACCAGCAGCCGCTGAAGCTGGTAGTCGTCGTATTCCTCGACCTCACGCGGCAGCGCCGGACGCGGCCCGACGATGCTCATATCGCCTCTGAGAATGTTAAAGAGTTGAGGCAGCTCGTCGAGGCTCGATCTGCGGATGAACCTGCCCACGCGGGTGATGCGGGGATCCTTCCTGATCTTGAAGGCGGGACCGTCCATCTCGTTCTGGTCCAGCAGATCCTCCAGCTTATCCTCCGCGTTCGGCACCATGGAGCGGAATTTGTAGAAGCGGAACGACTTGCCGTTCCGGCCCACGCGCTCCTGTACAAAGATGGGACTCGCGCCCGGGCTGTCGATGATAATTGCCAGGGCGACGAGCAGCATGGGAATGGCCAGCACAATCAGCGCGAGCAGCGACAGGGCGACGTCCTGCGCACGGCGCACCCGCCAGTAGGCGCCCCGTGCGTGCACTACGGCTTCGCGATCCAGCATCTCCTGCTGCGGCTGCGTGCGTTCGCATGCCACAGCATTTTCCCGAAGTTCCATTTCCTTCTACCCCTTTGTACGTGTCGTTTTCAACTGCTCAAAGCATCCAGGCGCTGCGCCTGTGTTTCGCTCAACTTGCCGTCCCGACGCTTGTGCTCCTGGCGGCGATACCACAGCTGCAGCTGCGATTGACTCTCATCCTCCAGAAGTGCGGCGATGCCCTCATGGCTTTGCGCATACTCTGCCACGCATTCATACATCCGATTCCATTGAAGCTCCTGCGAGCTCTGCCAGCGCATACCGATGGCACTCAGGCGCTGCGCCTGCTCCGCAGTCAGCCTTCCCTCGCGGCCCGCCTTCCGCTGCACAGAAACCCATTTTCCCAGCCAGCTACCGTTGGTGTCCACATATTTCGCAGGTACTTCCAGATCTCCATGCTCCCAATAGTAGCGCTCTGCCTCTTGGAAACTCTGCTCCCAAGCATCTGCCCGCTCCCAGACCATTCCGATGCGCGTCAGTCGTTCACAGCGTTCTTCGGAGAGCCTACCGTTCTGCCGCCATTCGCGCTGCCGGGCAACCCAGCGCCCCAGCCGAATACCGTTTGCGATATGGGCCACGGGAACATCCAAGGTGCCGTACACATCGTACCAGCGCTGTGCCTCGGCAAAGGCACGCTCCCACTGATCCTCGTACTTGTTCCGCCACACCATGCCGATGGCATCCAGTCGATCGATCTGCTCCTGGGTAAGCGGTTTCAGGCTGTTTCTGCCCGCCCGCCGGTCCCGCAAGCGGCTCATCCACGCACCCAAGCGGAACCCATCCACACACTCATAGTCCACAGGCACGTTCAGATTCCCGTGTTTCAGCCGGTACTCCATCGCCGACAGATAATTCCGCTCGAACGTGTAATCTGCGTGGCACCAGATCATCCCGATTCCATCCAGCCGGGCAATCCGCTCCGGACTCAGCCGTTTCCGCCGGTTCAGTCCGCCTCGCAGCGATCTCTGATTCACAAGCCATTCACCCAGACGAAAGCCTTCCTCTGTCTCGTATCGGGCCGGAACATCCAGGTTGCTGTGCACCTCATAGTACGCCTTTGCTTCCGCAAAGCCACGCTCCCAGGACAGCTCCTGCCGGTTCTCCCAGATCATCCTGATTTTATCCAGACGATCGATCTGCTCCTGCGTCAGCCGACCGCTGCACAGGCCCCGCTTAACCTTCCGCTGCGTCGCCAGCCACGATCCCAGCGGCAGTCCCTCCGCCGTAACATACCGCTTCGGCACTTTCAAGTCTCCATGTTCCCGGTAGTATGCCTCCGCCTGCCGGTACATCTGCTCCCAAGAGAAGGTCAGTGTTTCCTCCAGCTGCTCGAACAGTTGCCGGCACGCGCGCACCTCATCGATGATTTCAAAGCTCTCTCGGACGATCTCATCCTCGCAATGATCATTCCGGCAGAACGTCACCGCTTCCTGAAGTTCATGCTCCACTGCAGAAATCGAGTACAGGTTCTCGAAGTTGTTGACCACGTCGAAGATCACCGGCGTACCGCCGTCCGACGCAGACAGTGCGCGTCCAATCTGCTGCTTGTACACGATCGGCGACACCGTCGGTCGCAGCAAAATTACCCCGCGCACACCCTTGACGTGGATGCCCTCGTTGAGCATGTTGATGCAGTATAATAGTTTCAGATGCTCGCTCTCGTCCGCCGCGAACCGCTCAAACTCTCTCCGGGACTCCGGCGATTCCGCATACACCGCATACACATGCGGCTCCGGATCCACCCCCGAAAACCACTCCGGAACCTTCTTCAGCATCTCCTGCAAATGTTCCTGATTCGCGCAGAATATCAGGTACTTGCCGTGAGGATCCGTCATGTGACGCCGGAAGATTTCATCCAACCCCGTTGCGCGATCCAGGGCCCGCCGCAGTGCCTCCAGATACTTTTCCGCTGCCTGACGCGCCGCGCCGTTCGCGCGCTGAACCCGCTTCCGGTAGCGCTCCAGCTCCTCCCGGCAGGAGTACAGGGACACGACGTATCTCGGAGCGGGCAAAATTCCGCGCCCGATGGCCTCGCCCAGCGTCATCTCGCTGGCAATGCAGCCGTCGAACAGCTCGTCCGCCATGTCCCGCTGATTGTCCAGATAGCGTATGTGTGTGGCCGACAGCCCCAATACTGGCGCATCTGGGAGTTGTTCCAGCAGTGCTTCAACACCCCGGCTCCATTCCTTCGCGCCGCAGCGATGGAATTCGTCCAGAATGATGCAGTCCGCACGGAGTTCCTCCAGCATCTGCTCATCCATCATCGAAAGCGCGGCGTAGGTATTGAAGCAGATGTTCTCCGGGGCCGGTGCGCTTGCTGCTCGGGCATAGGCCTCCTGTTGGGTCTGGAAGATGTAGCGGCTCGGCGAAAGCCACAAAAACTGTGCATGTGGATGCTCCTCCGCCAGATAAAAGGCAATAAAAGACTTGCCCGTGCCAGTGGGATGCACCACCGCCGCACGGCCCGTCTCTCTCAGCAGCCGCTCGACCGCTTCGTATGCTCTTTGATTGTGGGGAAACAGCCGCGTCGCCATTGCCTTTTCCGCACCTCAAACCGTTCTTTCCTCCCATGCCCTCTTCGCAAAATAGTCCATTTTGCGGCCCGGGAGGAATCCCCTGATTTCAGGGCGTTCGAGACTTCTTGGGACGGCTCTGACGGCTTATTGACCGATCAGCGCATTTGCATGTGCTGCGCCAGCTGCTCCACGGCCCGGTGCTGCTGGCTGGTCAGCGAATGCGCATAGAAATCCAGCGTCGTGCGCACAGAGCTGTGCCCCAACAGCACGCTCACCGTTTTGACGTCTGCGCCAAGCTCCAGCAGGCGCGTTGCAAAGCTGTGACGGAGCGTGTGAAAATGCACGCCAGGCATGCCCATGCGCGCTGTCAGTTTTTGAAAATGACGCTGTACCGTTCGGGGATCCGCGGCCTGCGTCCCCTTTCCAAAGATGTATTCTGAAGTGCTTTCTCCGCGCTTCTGCCGAAGCTGCGACAGTATTTCCTCCGGAACCGGCAAGAGCCGCCGGGATCCCGCCGATTTCGGCGCGCCAATGACCAGATGCGTCCGGGAACGATTGGTGCAGCTGCGTCCCCCGGCAATGCGCTGTATACTGCGCCGAACCGAGATTTCACGCTTCTCCCAGTCCACATCCGTCCACTTCAATGCGCAGATTTCGCCCAAACGCATCCCTGTATACAGACCCAAAAGCACGGTCAGGTCTCCGCAATGAAGGGCCTCTGCGCAAAGGCGCGCCTGCTCGTTGCGCCCCAGCACGCGCTGCTCCGCAGGTATACTTCGCGCGGGTCGCAGACGGCGACAGGGATTCCTGCGAATCAATCCCTCCTCCTGTGCCGCGCGCAATCCAGCCGACAACAGCCGGTAAATTCCCTGAATGGTTCCCGCTGCCAATCCCTTTTGCTCGAGGCAGTCCAGGAAGACGCGCACATCTTCCTGCGTCAGTCGGCACAGCGGCGTGCAGCCCAGCCAGGGTTGGATGTGCCGCCGGTACAGGTTCAGATAGGTCTGATAGGACGATTCCCGCACACGTCCGCGCTGTTCCCACTCCAACCAACGCTCCATCCACGCTGCCAGATGCATCGGGCTGCCGCCCGTCTCTGCGTCCGCACGCTGCTGCGCGGCCTTCTTTTCCATCAGGAGACTGCGAACCGCGTGATATTGCCGTCCGTATACATAGCCGAACTTCGTGCGTCCCTGTGCTGTGCGACCGATGACATAGCGCCCCTCATAGCGTCCATCCTTGCGCTTGTAAATGTTCTCACCCCTGCGTGCCATCAGAGTCCCTCCTCTTTTGTGCTCCTCTTCTGTGAAAAAACTGACGGCCCTTCTGACGGCTCATTCTGCTTTCGCTGCCGGCATTGGACCTGGAATCTCATTCTGTAAACATTATTAAGCCTACATGTTTCTTGTGTTATATTTCGTGCATTTCCCTGCGATTTCATGCTCCCTCAATTGACGCTCTTCCTCCATGATGTTATAATATTGATTGTGGAAGTCTGCGCTTCCTCTCGTTGTTCTGTTCCGCAAAATGGACTATTTTGCGAATTGCAATTGAAAACATGGCCCGCAATTCTGGAAACCGGCGTGCTCTGCCGTTTCCGATCTGCGGGCTTCGTCATTATTCTGTTGTACATCATACTTCTATAAGAATTATATCGCTCGAATTGTCCTGATTTCAAAACATGTGTTCATGCTTCGAAGGATTATTTGCTTCTCTTCCGAACCGCCCTCCCCCGCTTGCAGCAGTCCACGGGCGTCTGCAACGGAAGGGTCGGTTTCCCATGTCTTGACGAACCCCTCGAATCATGAGATACTGTTCTTACACATACAAACTGAAATCCATTATGACGGAACTGTTTTCAACGGAGGAGAACAATGCTGAACACCGGCAACTGCATCCATGGGTTTGAGATCATTCGCTCGAGGGAGGTCACAGAGCTCAACGGGGTTCTGTATGAGATGACACATCGCAAAACGGGCGCGAAGCTGTGCTGGCTCGACAACGGGCAGGCCAACAAGCTCTTTGGCATCGCCTTTACGACCCTTCCCTCGGACGACACGGGCGTCTTCCACATTCTGGAGCACTCGGTTCTCTGCGGCTCGGAGAGATATCCCGTAAAAGAGCCCTTCGTCGAGCTGCTCAAGAGTTCGCTGAACACCTTCCTGAATGCGCTGACCTATCCCGACCGAACGGTCTATCCGGTGTCCAGCCGCAACCGGCAGGACTTTCTGAACCTCGTCAGCGTCTATCTGGACGCGGTCTTTGCGCCCCGCCTTCTGGAGGACAGGAGCATCTTCCTGCAGGAGGGCTGGCGCATTGACGAAGAGGATGGAAAACCCTGTTTCAAGGGCGTTGTCTACAATGAAATGAAGGGCGCGCTCAGCGACGAGCTGGGCCTGATCTCCCGCAGGTTCCGAAGGCTGATCTTTCCGGACACGGCCTACGGCTTCAATTCGGGCGGATCTCCGGAGGCCATCCGCACGCTCAGCTACGAGCGCTTCATTGAAGCCTATCGCAACGCCTACCACCCCTCGAACGCATACGTCTATCTGGATGGCAGCGTGCCGCTGGAGGATACCCTTGCGCTGCTGGACGAATACTTTTCCCGATACAATCGGAAAGATACCCTTCCGGTCTTCACCATGCAGCGGCCCACCGCCACCGAGAAGACAGATTTCTATGAGGTCAAGGAGGGCGCTCCCACCGAGAACAAGGCTTCCCTGACCTTCGGAAAAATCATCTGCAATTGGAAGAACAGGTACAGGGCGCAGGCGGTGCGCGTGCTGGGCGACGCACTCACCAGCAATAATGAATCGCCGATGAAGAAGGCGCTTCTGGATTCCGGCCTCGCCATGAACATCACCGTCTCCTGTCAGGCCTCCGGGCTGCAGCCCTATGTGACAGTCTTCATCAAGGACATAAAGGACGGCGCGGCCGGTCAGGTCATAGAGCTGCTGCGCGGAGAAGCGGAGAAGCTGCTCGCCTCCGGTTTGGATCGCGCGACCCTTCACGCGGTCATCAACCGCATGGAGTTTCAGTTCCGCGAGCCGGAGGAGCCGCAGGGCCTGTACAGATGCACGGAGATTCTGAACGGCTGGCAGTACGGCGGCGATCCGCTGGATTCGCTGGTCTACGATCCCCTGTTCGTGCGCCTGCGCAGCATGGTTGACACGGGCGAATTTGAGGAACTGCTCCGGGAGATTTTCGTGAATGCGGATGGACGGGTCATCCTGCACATGGAGCCGTCCACAAGTCTCGGCGGGGATCTGCGCGCGGCCGAGGCCGGTGCGCTTCAGGCGATCTGCGAGGGCTGGTCTGACGAGGCGCGCGAACACATGCGCCGGGAGAACGCGCGCCTTCATCAGTGGCAGCAGACCCCCGACGCGCCCGAGGCCATCGCCAGCATCCCCGTGCTGAAGCTGTCCGAAATCGACTGCTCCGTGGAGTGGATGGACACCCTCGAGGAGCGCATCGACGGCGCGACCGTGCTGGTTCATCCCGCGCCCACGCAGAACATCGTGTACGCCAACGCCTTCTTCACATTGACAGACTATACGCTGGAGGAGCTCACCCGGCTCGCCCTGCTGCCGAAGCTCCTGGGCAAGCTCCCAACCAAAACACATTCCGCGCTCGAACTGGAGCGCCTGCTGAAGACCTACACCGGCACGATGGAGTTTTCACTCCTTCCGATGTGCATCGGAGACGACACACAGACGTCCCGCCCCTGCCTGATGGTTCGCTTCAGCGCGCTGCGGGAGAATCTTGACCAGGCCGTCGGGCTGATGGTGGACATCCTGAGGAACAGCTGCTGGGACAGGGAAAGAGTCGCACTGATTGTCCGGCAGCTGGACATCAACGCAAGCCGCATCGGGATCCTCGGCGGCCACATCATCGGCATGTTTTCCGTCTCCGCGCCCTATTCCGCCACCGCAGCGGTCAATGAGGCCACCGCAGGGGGCACCTTCTATCGCTGGATGCACGGCTTTGCGGCGGATTTCGACGCGCAGTTCGACGGTTTCGTCGCCCTCGCCGAACGGATGCAGCGCGAGACCGTCTGCAGAAGCCGCCTCGCCCTCGGCATTACCGCCCGACAGCCCTGCCGCCTGGATTGCCTGAAGGAGCTGCTGCCCCTGGGAAGTGGCGTCCCCGCAACCACCGCTTACAGCATGTCCATGCCCGAGCGCATCGGCATGCGGATTCCCGCGCAGATCAACTTCGCCGCGCAGGGCTATCACCTGAGGGAAGCGGGAATGAAGTTCAAGGGAAGCATGAAGGTTGCCGAGAAGATTCTGTCCCTGAATTATTACTGGAATGAGATTCGCGCGAAAGGCGGGGCCTATGGCGCTGGCATTGCCATCGGCCCCGGCGGCGGCATGTACACCTACACCTACCGCGATCCCTCCCCCGCTGCCTCACTGGCCGCAAACGCCGGCGCCGCAGCCTATCTGGAGGGCTTCTGCGCGGGCGGCGAGCCACTTGAGCGCTACATCCTCTCCACCGTTGCCGAGGATGATCCCCTGCGCTCCCCCGCCGGCAATGGCCAGGTTGCCGACATCAACTACCTTACGCGGTTCACGAAGGAGCAGGCCGTTCAGATTCGCAATGAGATGCTGCACACGACCCGCGAGGATCTTCTCGCGCTCGTCGACGTTCTGAAGGCATTTGCGGCAAAGGGAACCGTCTGCGTCGTCGGACATTCGGGCGCAATCGGCGAATGTGGAGACATGACGCCGATGGAGATTTGACCTGCGGCAATTGCAGCCTGCGCCACATGGCAAAAGCACAGATGAAATCCCCGGGGCTGATCCTCCACCAGCCTCCGGGGATACTTTCTCATGCAGATGAACGCCGGACCTGCTTCCGGCTTATTCAAAGAGATGAAATGCTGCGGAAAGCCGCTCATTGATCTCCCCTTTCACAGCCGCAGACGCCCCGGTTGGAGATGGCGTCCAGCCAGAAATACAGATTCTTCACTTCAAACACCCGAATCATGTCCGCAAGATCAGACTGCCCGGGAGAGATTGTGGAAAACAGATTCTCCCGCCTGCGGAACAGCTCCGGATTCCAGATATGGGTTCACGCATCGCCGTAGATCGCGCCGTAGAGGATTCTTGCCTCCACCAGATCCTGGAACATATGGCTGCCATAGTTGAGCTCCGGCATGAATCCGGCGCGGCGATCGGACACCTCGCAGACCGCAGAGAAGTTGGAAATTCCGCGGAAGCTCACGGGCACGCCCAGCTCCGGCGAGGAGGTTCCCACCCTGCCGGGCGTCATCAGCAGCAGGTTCTTTCCGCTTCCCCTGTAGAAATCGTTGATGGTTTCGATCGCCTTTGCCACCCCATATTTCTGATTGTAGGGATAGGCGTCATAGAGCGCGGGATCAATCTGTACCACCACATCCATCTTTCGCCTGCCGGAGGGTCCCATGACTGCGTCTGAAATATCGAAGAACACCTGTTCAAGTTTCAGTGCGTTCAGATCCACGGTTTCGTTGGACTGATTCTGGTACAGGGGCCTGCACTGGAGCAGATTCACCACAAAATCGCCGTCCGGAGCCAGATTCACCGCAAATTCAATATCCACCGGATTCTGGTAGACGCGCTCCAGCGTCTTGAGGATCCTCTGCATCAACCTGGTGAAGCTCTGGTTTTCCAGCAGCCTCTGGCAGCTGACAAACCACACCTCCTGTCGCGTGCCGCTCTCCCGCAGCCATGCTTCCGCCTCCGTGTCCCGTTCCATCACCATTTTCTTGTACCACAGGGGAAGCTGGGGCAGCAGTGCGTCCAGCGGAAGCTCCCGCAGACGGTTCCCGGCGCAGTCGAGTAAATCAATGTTCCGCTGGGAGAACCTGTGCTTCTGCGCCACGGTGGTCAGCATCGTAACGTCGGGCCGATCCAGATTGGCCAGCCTCGGATAATCCTCCTGGGTGCGGTCGACCGCCTTGGTTCCCAGACCCATGACGATGCGGAGCATCCCGGCGCCCGGGTCCATATCCGGCATCCAGCGGTAGGCGCTGTGGCTGTAGCCCACCCCCGCCGCGCAGGGCATGAAGTATGGGCCATAGTGGGAGCCGGACACCCGCTGAACCAGGACGGCCATCTGCTCGTCCCGCTTGTCCAGTCCGCGCATCCGACGGTATTCCAGTGCAGAGGGATCCATGGTGCTGGCGTACACCTGTCGAATGGCCTGCTCAAAGGCCTCCAGCCGCTGCTCCGGACTTCCCTGATTCACGCAGAACACGGAATCATACTTTCCGGCAAAGGCATTTCCGAAGCCGTCCTCCAGGAAGCTGGAGGAGCGGACGATGAACGGAGTCTGGCCGAAGTATTCCAGCACATCCACAAAGCGCTCCCGGATCTTTGCAGGGAACACGCCGTGAAGCAGACGCGCACGCAGCTCGCCCGCGACATTCATATAGCCCTCGGCAGACCGCTGGCGGATGCGCAGCTTCCAGGCGCCGTTGGACACGATGTAGGTGTAGAACACGTCCGAGCCAATGAAGAAGGAATCGTGGGGTTCGTCGTGTCCGGCATACTCCAGGATCTCCCGCTCCACAATTTTTCGCGCCAGGAGCATGCCGCAGGCCTTGCCGCCGATGGCGCCGCTGCCGATCATCCGCTCCCGCAGCGTAAAGTAATCCTCCGGACGGAAGTACTCCTCCACCAGCGCCTTGAGCCGGCTGTCCTTCGTCATGGTGCTGCGGATGATCTGCTCCTGGGTCTCTTTGGAAAACTCGCCCCGGGAAAACTGCATCCTCGCCAGGGAGAAAAAGCGGTCGTGGCTGTCAAAATTCTGATCCTGCCCCGTCTGGGCCAACTTCTGCTGAAGTTGATAGAACCGGCTCATCCCCACGCCGTCGGAGATTACGGAGAACGCCCCCGTATCCCTTCGCATGCAGTGCGGGAGGAACATCTTCTCCGAGTAGCGGTTCCACACCTTCATCGGATGCAGATACAGATACCTTTCGCTGGAATAGACGTTCAGCAGCAGCTGCGTGGTGTCCCGGATCCGGGCGACGGTATCAAAGGAATGTCGGCCCCGGATCAGGGGGAAATAGGCGACGGTATCCAATTCAAACAGATACGGGCAGGTCACCCGGAAGAAGTTGCCCATCATGAGGTCGGTATACCATACGGACTGCAATTCGGACAGGCAATCGAACACATAGAATGCATCCCTGCCCTGCCGCGTGATCTCCTCGTGAATGGCCACCGTGAAGGGCTCAAAGCCCTCGTCCGGATTGAAGCGCGCCACATGAATACCGCTCAAATCCCGGAGCAGCGGTTCATGCTGGGCAAAGCGAATGTAAACCACATTCCTGCCGTCGGCGACCGCCTGACGGGCAAAGGGCTCCGCAAATGCACGAAATTCCTCCAGATCCGTAATCTGCCAGACCACATTGTCGCCGAGACGCACATGATCCAGCGCTTCATCCAGCCCGATTATGCCGCTTTGAATCTTGTCAAAGGCACTCATCTCAGTTTCCTCCAAAAAAGCAGGACAATGAAGCCATAAAGCCTCATTGCCCTGTTGGTAATTCTATGATAACACAATCGCCGCCCGAAAGCAAGGATTGTTCCCGCCCATGATCCGGAGAATCCGCGTTATTTCAGACGGATCAGCGGATGAACCACGGCCGGGCACGCTGGCGATTGCGGGAACGAAGCAGAGCAGCATCCTCCAACAGGCGGATGGACGCAGCACCAAGGCGTAGCGGGAAACGGCGATTCCATCTCTCTTGTATTTGACGCGCAGGACATTTGCCTTAGGGAAAATGGACGAACAATGCTGACAGAAGAGGAAAGCGTCATCAAATCCAGGCATCTCCCCGTTTCTTCAAGCCGAAAAGCTGTCTGAACCGCGCAGATGTCGTCGATCGCGACTGACAGTTCTCTGCCCAGCCTCCCTCCCCGCAGCGGGGCTGGAATTCATCTTTGGGACAGTTCGGGCAGAGGCCCGCTGTTCACAGGTCGGACGCGCCAGCGGCGGAGAATTGACGAAATCTTCTGTCGATGCTGCAATCAAAGCGCGCGTGAAGCAGACGGGCGCGCCACGGCCCGCGCTGTGGACTTTTGGGGCACAGGGTGCTATAATGTGCACTGTATGGATGCGCCGCTTCGCGAGGGCGGGCGGCCTGCACGCCGGATGCGGACGGAAAAGCCATCCCGGCTCCGGCGCTTCAGAATCTGCTTTGCGCACATTCGGCCCGCGCGGCCGTCGAAGGAGGAAAAACACATGCTGCTTGAAACCGGCGCCATTGCACCTGATTTTGCGCTCCAGAACAGCGAGGGCAACACCGTTCGCCTGAGCGACTTTGCGGGAAAGCGGGTCGTGCTCTACTTCTATCCCCGGGACAACACGCCCGGCTGCACCCGTCAGGCCTGCGCCTTTGCGGGGGCGTACGAGGACTTCCGCACCCTGGACGTCGTCGTCATCGGCGTGAGCAAGGATTCCGTCGCGTCCCATCAGCGCTTTGCTGAAAAGTACAACCTGCCCTTCATTCTGCTCTCCGATCCGGAGCTTCAGGCCATCCAGGCCTACGGCGTGTGGCAGGAGAAGAAGAACTACGGCAAGGTCAGCATGGGCGTCGTGCGCACCACCTACGTCATCGACCCCGAGGGACGCATCGAGCGCACCTTCCCGAAGGTCAAGCCCGACACCAACGCCGCCGAGATTCTGGAATACCTGCGCGCGCAGAATTCCTGACCGCCGCCAAAGCAGACCGCCCGCCGGAGCCTTGCATCGTTTCTCTCCGGCGGGTGGCTTTTTCGCCTGCGCTCCAGATGATCGGGAAAGCGAACGCGCTCCGAAGGGCAGCCACAGCCGCCTTCCGGAAGCGAAAAAACGCGCCTCCGGCCTGGGCGGCTCCCTTCATGCGAAAAGGGAGCCGCCGCCCGGAAGCGCGCACGGTTCTTCAGCGATGCACGCCCTTGTAGACGTTCACCACGAAGTCCTGGGCGTTGGTCAGTATGCTCTTTGCGGAGAGGCTGCCCCGGTCGCCCAGCTTATTCACGGCAAATTCGGAAATATCCACGCTGTACATGTACACCTGCCGCACCGTTCCGTCCTCCAGCACGCGGAAGGAGGGCGTCATGTTGCCGGTGGCGATGCTGTGCAGCGTAGACGCCATGCAGATCACCGTCGTGGCCCGGCGCACATGGTCGCGCATGGCGTTCTGCGCCGCGTACACGTCCGCATAGATCTCCGGCATGGGACCGTCGTCCCGGATGGAGCCCGCCAGCACGAAGGGCACGTCGTTCTTCACGCAACTGTAGATGATGCCGTTGTCGATGTGCTCCTCCTCGATGAACCTGCGGATGGAGCCGCAGCCGCGGATGCGGTTCAGCGTGTCCAGATGGTTGTAGTGGCCCAGCTTCCGGCTCTTCTGGGTGTAGATGTCCTGGCCGAGTGCGGTTCCAAGGTATGCGCCCTCCAGATCGTGGGTGGCCAGCGCGTTGCCCGCCAGCAGCGCGTGTACATATCCCTCCTCCACCAGGCCTGCAAAGGCCTGGCGGGAATCGGAGTCAAACGCGCAGGCGGGGCCCATGACCCACACCACATAGCCGTGCTCCCGCTCGTATTTGAGCAGCTCGTAGAGCTCGTCGTAGTCCCTCGAAAACGCCGTCTCCCGGGATCTGCCCTGTCGGAAGGCAAAGATGTCCTCGCCCCGCTCTGCGGCCGGGAAGCCGTCGGGGTGCACATACACGCCCTCGCTCCCGTCCTCGGTGCGGCCGACAACCACCAGTTCTCCCCTGCGCACGTTCCGGAACTCGCGCACCTGGATGCTTTGACCGTCATAGACGGCCACGCAGTCCATGCGGCTCTCCTTCGCCAGCAGCCACTTCCCGTCGATTTTGAAATACTCCGGGAAGATGGTCGTTCCATGGTAATTCTGCGGCGCCACGCCGTCCATGGGCGCGGGCACCAGGCGCGCGTCCGGCGCGCTGCGCAGCGCTTCGCAGGAAAAATCCGGCGCGACATACTTTCTCAATTGAAATCCCATCATTCCACCTCCAGATTGAGCTCTCTACCGGCAGCACGCCCCCGACAGAAGAGCGGCCGGACAGCCTGCGCCGTCCGGCCCGTGCTCCTTCCCAAGCCGATTTACGTCTTTCTGAGGTCGCTTCCGTCCTTGGAGAGCTCGTCCTCAATGGCCTCGATGAACAGGGCAGCGTACTTCGGATTGAATTGCCTGCCGCTGCAGCGGCGTATCTCCTCCAGGGCGTCCTTATAGCTGCGGCGCGCCTGGTAGGGCCGATCGTTGGTCATTGCGTCAAAGGAATCCGCAAGGGTGAGGATTGAGGCCAGCGGGTGAATCTGATCCCCCGACAGCCCGTTGGGATATCCCTTTCCGTCGTAGCGCTCGTGATGCTGGGCGACGATCTCGGCGATGGCGTCCATGCCCGCGATCTGGCCCAGTATGGTCTTGCCCGCATCGGGATGCCGCTTGATCATCTGCCACTCCTCTTCCTTCAGACGGCCGTTGGAGATGAGCACCTCCCGGGGGATGTTGATCTTGCCGATGTCGTGCATGTACGCGCTGATCAGCAGCGCGCGGCTGTCCTCCTCGGTAAGGCCGATGTACTTTGCGGCCAGGTCGCAGCAGAATACCACCCGCTCGGTATGGCTGTAGGTGTAATCGTCGCGCACATTGATGATGCCCACAAGCCCGCGCACCGAGAGCAGCGCATCCTTGGTCTTCTCGTCCAGATCCTCAAAGCGGTCGAACACGTTCTGATAGGTCTCCACGCGGTTCTTGCGCAGGTACTTGGCGCGATAGAGCGCGCTGTCCGCCCGGTTGAGCATCTCGTTGTAATTGGCGTCGTCCCTGTCGTTCACAGCCACGCCCAGGGAGATGGTCAGGCAGCGGTTGGGCAGGTACTCCTCCCCCTCCACCTCCGCGTTCATCACCGCCATGCGGATGCGCTCCGCGATCATGCCGGCCTCATCCACGCCGGTATCCGGCAGGATCACCGCGAATTCCTCGCCGCCGTAGCGGCAGCACACATCGTCCGCGCGCGTGTTCTCGCGGATCAGCCCGGCGATCAGCGTGAGGATGCGGTCGCCCTGCTGGTGTCCACAGATGTCGTTGTACATCTTGAAGTAGTCGATATCCATCATCAGCAGCGCAATGCTGCCGTTATTCTCCTGTGTGAGCTTCCACTGGCGCTCCATGGCCTCGTGGAAGTAGCGGTGGTTGAAAAGATTGGTCAGTCCGTCGTAATTGGCCAGGCGCATCAGCTCGTTGATGTGCTCGGTCTCCAGGCGCACATAGCGGCCCAGAATGTAGGAAATGATGCCGAACATGATCGACATGGCAAAGTCGCTCTGGAAGCTGGCGCTCACGCCCTCCACACCCGGCGTGAAGAGGTCCATGCCCAGCAGCGTCGTCGCGGCGGCGGTGGTGATGATGAGCCCGTACTTCATGCCGTACTGAATCGTGTAGGTGACGACCATGAAGATGAAGAGGAACTTGTAATTGCTGTTGTAGCCGCCGCTGAAGTAGATCGAGGCGAAGCAGATGCCGTAGAACACGCTGATTTCCAGCCACCTTCGCCAGGTCTTCATGGTCTGATTCGGCTGCAGGACCAGCCAGATGCTCAAGACCAGGATCAGCAGCAGGAAGGAAATCACCATGGAGCGCACGCTCATCTGGCTCGCAGAGTCCTTCGCGGAGTACTGGAAGAATTCGTCAAAGAGCGGATAAAAACAGAAAAACAGCGCCAACGCTTTGATGACATAGCAGATGGCGTTAAACGTATCCCGTTTTGATTGAATCAGTTTCTCCATTCCACGCAACAATCCTTCCGGCCGACGCAGCGCCGTTCGCAAGTCAAAAGCAGATCGCGAACGGCGCTCAGGTAAACCGTTTTCATCTGTCCTTCAGAGAAGCGGGCTCTTCCGGCTGATAGAAATACCACCAGCAGGCAGAAGTGGCCATGGTCGCAGCGATGACAGTGGCCAGCGTGGCAAGCACAGTCAGCACCTTCGTCTTCATTCTTGTCGCCTCCTTTCCCACTCGTCCCGATCTGAATTATTCATGGCTCCGGCAAAGAGCTTATCCATTGAACAGGCCAATCGCCCGGACCACGCGGTTAGCGTAAAGCACTGCCACAGAACGGCAGCGGTAATGGCGCAGGTAATATTCCGGCTTCGCTCCCCCGCCCAGCCGAACGCCAGAAGAGACGCCGCAGCGAGCAGGTACACGCCCAGCGTCGCGAAGCACTGGCGACGCAGCCGCCGCCGCTTGGCGGGGTTGTCAATGGGCTTGTTCGGCGAGGCCATGGGCACGCGCTTCCACGCCATCCACAGCGCGCACGCGAAGATGGGCAATACGAAGGCGAAGTACCACATCCGGCCGATGTGCGCCGGTATGACGTAGCGGCTGAACAGCGCCAGCAGACAGATGGAGAGCGAGCTCGTGAGGATGCAGGCCATGTAGGTCCCGCAATGGGTCCCTCCCGTCGTGCGGCGCAGCAATCCCACGCCGATGAAGATCGTCAGGCACTCCGGCAGGCAGTGGAAAGCGAGGCCGAAGATCGCGCTGATGGCCAGCAGCTGCAGCATCTGTATGGCCGCGCCAAAGCCGTAGGCCATCACCTGTCTCTGCTCCTCATCGTATCCCAGCCGGCCCGCGATGTCCGTCGCCAACCGGTTTGCGAGATTCATTTCTCCGCCTCCCTCCTGCGGCGGACGCGCTGAATCTGATACATCAGCACGGCCAGCAAGAGCAGCAGCAGATTTCCCGGAATCGCGGCCGCAGCCTTGGGAATGGGATTGGCGAAGAGGGCGTTGATCTCCTCCGTCGTATAGAAGATGCGCAGGATGCCCATGTTGACCAGCTCGCTGGCCAGCACCAGCACCATCATCACGATGGAACCCAGGATGGATCTGCGCACGCTCATCCTGCACAGCCAGATGCAGCCCGCATTGAGCAGCAGCAGCACGAGCATCGTATGAACGCCGAAATTGAACAGGCCGCAGTTGCGGATGAAAAAGGTCAGAACCGCGCTGATCACGCTCACGATTGCCGCCGACTTCCATTCAATCTTCTGGATTGCAATGGCATGCATGCCGACGACATAGGCGACGGCCTGCAGAAGGTATCCAAGTATACCCTCCAGCAAAAATCTGTGCAGAAGCTTCACTTCGCTTCATCCCTCTTCCTTCGTATCATCCAGCCGCGCCGCCACGCCGTAAATGATCAGCGTGACGAAGCCGTGAATCAGCAGGTCCCCAACGCTCATCACGCTGAAGCCTGCGTCGATATAATCTCCAAGAAAGTTGAGCCGCGTGCTCCCGGACATCAGAATGTGCCGCACGTCGCCCGAAGCCGCGAGCGCGCCGTCCCGGTAGTAGCCCGTCAGCCGAGAGAGCGTGGGATACACCGGCATGCTTCCGCCGTTTGCCGCCATTGCGGCCCGGTTGAGCAGGGAACCCGCGCAGACCATCGCCGCGCCCGCCAGCGCCCTGGGGTAGAGCCGGAACTTCAGAATCGGCCACAGCAGGGACAGTATGCATCCCATCTGCAACCAGCCGCCATAGGGAACGAAGCGGTAGTCGCCCATCCAGGCGGAAATCTGAAACACCCAGAACACAATTTCCAGCGCAATCAGTGGCAACAGAGACGGTTCATGTAACAATTTTCGCGGGTGTTTGCCCCGGATTGCTGCGATCAGAACCCCCAGCAAAATGAACAGAATCATGCCAAAACCTCTCCCGCAGCAGCTCCAACCGTCCCCCGATTTCTGCTTTCGTTATAAGTATATACTCAAATCCCGCTTCTGTCAACCGTTTGCGGCCTCCGGAATCCGCGTTTTGCCAAATCCCGCCGCCCATTTTGTCGCCAAAAATGCAACGGCGCAGAGAAAAGCGAGCTCTCTCTGCGCCGCTGCGTCACTCCACCGTGACGCTCTTTGCAAGGTTACGTGGCTTGTCCACATCCAGTCCTTTCGAAACACTCAGGTAGTAACCCATGAGTTGAAGCGGTATAACCGCGAGACTTGGCGTGAAATGGGGATCCGTTCTGGGAATGTATACGGTAAAATCTGCCGTGTCCTCCACGTTGTAGTTGCCGTAGCTGGTCAGGCCCATCAGATATGCGCCTCGGCTCTTGCACTCCACCATGTTGCTGATCATTTTTTCAAACAGCGGGTCCTGGGTCAGTACGCCCACCACCAGCGTGCGCTCCTCGATCAGGCTGATGGTGCCGTGCTTCAGTTCGCCCGCCGCATAGGCCCCGGAATGAATGTAGCTGATTTCCTTCATCTTCAGGCTGCCCTCCAGTCCCACGGCGTAATCCAGGCCGCGGCCGATGAAGAACGCGTGCTTCGCATTGGAGAACTTCGCCGCGAACCACTGAATCCGCTCCTTGTCCTCCAGAATCCGCGCGATCTTCTCCGGCAGGCTGCGCAGCTCCGCGAGCATGCGCGCGCCCGCCTCCGGCTCCAGCGTCCCGCGGGCCAGCGCCAGGCGAATCGCCAGCAGATATCCCACCACCAGCTGCGCGCTGTACGCCTTGGTGGTTGCCACGGCGATCTCCGGCCCCGCGCAGGTATAGAGCACATGATCCGCCTCCCGGGCGATGGTGGAGCCCACCACGTTCACCACGGCCAGCGTGTCCGCGCCCTGCGCCTTCGCCTCCCGCAGCGCCGCCAGGCTGTCCGCCGTCTCCCCGCTCTGGCTGATGATCACCACCAGCTCACCCTCCCGGAGGATGGGCCTGCGGTAGCGGAACTCCGAAGCGACGTCCACCCGTACGGGCACCCGCGCGAGATCCTCGATTCCATACTGCATCGCCACGCCCGCATGGTAGGCCGAGCCGCAGGCGACGACGTGCACCTGTCGCACGGCGCGCAGCGCCTCGTCCGTCAGTCCCGCTCCGCTCAGGTCGATCTGCTCTCCCCTGACGAGAGAATTGATCGTGTCCTGCACGGCCCTGGGTTGCTCGTGGATCTCCTTCATCATGAAGTGTTCAAATCCGCCCTTTTCAGCAGATTCCGCATCCCAGGTGATCTCCACGGGGCGCTTTTCAATGGCCTCCTGGTCCACCGTGCAAAAGCGCACGCTGCTCCTGTTCAGCCGGGCGATCTCCAGATTGTCCACATAGTACACGCTGCGGGTGTGCTTCAGGATTGCCGGCACGTCGGAGGCCAGATAGCTCGCGCCGTCCGCCACGCCGATGATCATGGGGCTGTCCCGCCGGGTGGCGAAGATTTCGTTCGGACAATCCCTGAACATCACCGCCAGCGCGTAGGAACCCCGGATGCGCATCATGCTGCGCGCCAGCGCCTCCATCGGACCTCCGCGATACTTTTTATAGTAGTAATCAATCAGCTTTGCAGCCACCTCGGTGTCCGTCTGGCTGTAAAAGCTGTAGCCGTTCTTGATCAGCTTCTCCCGCAGCTCCATATAGTTTTCAATGATGCCGTTGTGCACGGCCACCACCGCCCGGTCGTCGCTGCAGTGGGGATGGGCGTTTTCGGTGGAGGGCTCTCCATGGGTGGCCCAGCGGGTGTGGCCGATGCCGCAGTCGCCGCGGAGGGCGCGCCCGCCGTCGGTCATCTCGGAGAGCACCTTCAGCCGCCCCTTCGCCTTGACGATTTCCACGTCGTGCTCTCCGTCGCGCACAGCCAGCCCCGCGGAGTCGTAGCCCCTGTACTCCAGACGGGCCAGTCCCTCCAGAAGAATGGGCGCCGCCTGCCCGCTTCCGATGTATCCCACGATTCCACACATGTCAGACCTCCACCGGGGCGAGCCCCGGAATTTACATATTTATTTTCTCCAGAAAAGAATTATGTATATACTATCCCATCTTCCGCCTCCTGTCAATTCCCTGGGAACCGCTTCCGGACAAAATCCATCCAAATCTGTGATTGTTAACCACAAAAAACCGTCCCGGTCATTAAAATAACATGGAAAAGAACCCCACGGATCGCAATTGTGTGCTATAATGTCATTTGTAGAATGATCAATACCGCATCGGAGGAAATACACCCTTGAAATATACCTTCTTCAAGCCCCGAGAATCGGCGCGAAACTTTCTGCTCTCCGTGGTCATGATGACGGCGAAGATGCTCTTCTTTGCCGTTTTGCTGATCGGCCTCTGCCTGGGCGGCGTGCTTGGCGGCGTGGCCAAGGCCTGGATCGACACCTGCCCGGATCTGGACATCGAAAAGATCGGCGCCCAGTCCCTCACTTCATTTATCTATGACAAGAACGGCAACCTCATCACCGAGTTCAAGGGATCGGAAAACCGCATCTATGTGGACTACGAGGAGATTCCCCAGCAGCTCATCAACGCTGTCATCGCCGTCGAGGACGCCCGATTCTACGAGCACCACGGCGTGGACGTGAAGCGCATGGCGGGATCGCTGATCAACAACCTCTCCGGCGGCAGCCTTCAGGGCGCCTCCACCATCACCTGCCAGCTGGTCAAGCTGACGCTGCTCAACGCCGACCAGAACTACAAGCGCAAGGTTCAGGAGGCCTACCTCGCCCTGCAGGTGGAGGAAAACCTGACCAAGGAGCAGATCCTCGAGGCCTATCTGAACGTCATCTACCTGGGCGGCTCCAACTACGGCATCAAGATCGCCGCGCAGGACTACTTCGGCAAGGAGCTGGATCAGCTCACCCTGCGGGAATGTGCCTGCCTCGCGGCGGTCATCCGCAATCCCTACCGCTACAACCCCCGCAGGAACTACTACGTCTACGAGGATTCTCACCTCATCGACGACCGCACGAACCACGTTCTCTCCGAAATGCTGGATCACCAGCTGATCACTGAGGAGGAATACAACGCCGCCAGAGTCGAGCAGCTTCACGTTCTGGAGAGCTCCACCGCCTCCTCCGACGCCATGTATGACAACGCCTACTATGTGGAGTATTCCATCTACGACGTGGTCACCAAGATGCTGCGCGTCGAGGGCCTGGAGGACACCTCCGCCAACCGGAGCAGCATGGAGACCAAGCTGCGCAACGGCGGCTACATCATCTACACGTCCCTGGACCCCGAGGTACAGTCCGCCGTGCAGGACGTGATCACCAACTGGTCCAGCTATCCCGCCATGCGCTATACCAACGATTCCTCCACCCAGTCCTCCCTGGGCGGCGGCGAATATCTGACCGTGGTGCAGCCGCAGGCCGCGGCCGCCGTCATCAACTGGCACACGGGCCAGCTCGTGGCCGTGGTGGGCGGCCGGAGCGAACCGGTTCAGAAGAAGCAGCTGAACCGCGCCTATCAGCTCGAAATGCCCGTGGGATCCTCTCTCAAGCCGCTGTCGGTCTACGGTCCGGCCTTCGACATGGGCTACTCCCCCGGCACGCCGGTATTGAACCTGCCCATTGAGATCAAGGACTGGGTCAGCTCCAACGGCTATCCCAACAACTTCTCGGGCAGCTCCTTTACGGGCGTGGAATCCATGCGCACGGCCATCAACAAATCCCACAACACCTCCACGGCCCACGCGCTGATGGACTATGTGGGCATCGAAAACTCCGTCACCTATCTGCTCAAGCTGGGCATTGACCCTGACCACATTCTGGCCACGGGCGCGGGCCTCGCGCTGGGCTCCTCGGGCGTATCGGTCATTGAACTCGCCACGGCCTACGGCGCCATCGCCAATCAGGGCCAGTATCTGGAGGCCTGCGCCTTCACGCAGGTGCTTAACCCGGACGGCACGGTGTACATCGACATCGGCGCGGTGCAGGAGAGCCGCCAGGTGTTCAAGCCCTCCACGGCCTACCAGCTGGTGGACTGCCTCAAGGGCTGCGTCTCCTCGGAGGGCACCGGCTCCCGGGCGCAGTTCGGCAACCTGACCGTCGCCGGCAAGACCGGCACCAACACCAACAACATCGGCGTCACCTTCGCCGGCATGACCGGCTACTACGCGGGCGCCGTGTGGATCGGTTCGGATTACTACAAGCCGCTGGAATCCAGCGCCACCGGCTCCACCGCCGCCGCGCCCCTCTGGGCCGCCATCATGTCGGCGGTGCATGAGCGCACCGGCTGCACGGAAGATCGGGACATCATCGCCGGCTCGCCCATGGACTACGGCCTCTACCCCGTCACCGTCTGCGGCGTATCCGGCATGCTGCCCACCACCGCCTGCGCAAACGACGTCAACGGCTACGCGCTCATCACCGACTACTACGACGCGGATCACCAGCCCACCGCGACCTGCAACATGCACCGGACGGTCACCATCTGCCGCCGCTCCGGCCTCGTCGCCTCGGACAACTGCCGCTCCACCGTGGTCGCCGGCATCATCTACATTCCGGAGGGCCATCCCCTGCGCTACGCATCTGACATGGATGTGGTGCAGAGCTACTTCTACGGCGCTTCCACCAGCGAGCGATCCGCCGGCGTGGGCGTCTGCACACAATGCGGCTGAAACCGGAATCGCACCCAAGCCCCGGCGCATACGCGGCCGGGGCTTCTTCATACAATTGCCCCGTAAAGCCGCAATCCGGGAGGGAGTTATCATGGCAAGAAATCGCCGCAATGTGCTCAAATCGCTGGCGCTGGGGCTGTTCACCGCCGTGCTCGTCACGCTGATCGCCATGCTTCTGCTGGCTGCCGCACTGGTGTACCTGCGCTTCAGCGACCGCCTGCTCACCGTTCTGAACCAGCTTATCAAACTCGCCTCCATCGTGCTGGGCGTCTGTGCCGCCGTGCCCCGGGGCGGGGAGCGCGGACTGGCCACCGGCGTGCTGCTGTCCCTTCTCTATACGGTTCTGGGCTATGCCTTCTACCTCGCCCTCGGCGGCGGAAGCTTCGCCGTGGGCAACATGCTGGGCGAAATGATGCTCGGCGCCGCCGCGGGCGCAGTCACCGGAGCGGTGCGGGCCAATCTGCATCCCCGGGCACGCGCTCGCTCCGCGGGGGCGTAAGCAGCGCGCGCGGCCCGCGTGCCCCGCAGGAAGGAACATGCAGGCCGCGCTCCTTCCGGCGCGAAAGCCAGCGATCCGCATTGCCGCCGCTTCCATGATGGCCATTCGCGCCGACACAGCCTCCCGTCCGCACTCGACAGGCCGGGATGCTTTCACATGCCGCCCGCGCTTCGTCTTTCGCAATAGAACACATGTTTAAATCTTTCTTCCCCTGTTTTATTCCCTCCGGGTTATGGTATAATGATTAGGCAAGCCGGAGGCTTAGCCGGGTCGGCGGGCCCCGAAGGGCAGCACGCCGACAATCATGGTATAATGATTAGGCAAGCCGGAGGCTTGGCCGGGTCGGCGGGCCCCGGAGGGCAGCACGCCGACAATCATGGTATAATGATATCTGTCAGAGCTTGCGCCGCGCGCGGCGCGTGAAGAGCGCTGCATTGAATTTCGTACGGGATGGATGGGATACCATGGATCACTTCGAACTGCACTCCAATTACGCGCCCACGGGCGACCAGCCGCAGGCCATCGAGGCGCTGACGGACGGCCTGAAAAAGGGCATGAAGCATCAGGTACTTCTGGGCGTCACCGGCTCGGGCAAGACCTTCACCATGGCCAACATCATCAAAAACATGAACCGCCCGACGCTGGTCATCGCCCACAACAAGACTCTGGCGGCCCAGCTGGCGGCAGAGTTCCGGGAGTTTTTCCCGAACAACGCCGTGGGTTACTTCGTTTCTTATTATGATTACTATCAGCCGGAGGCCTACATTCCCTCCACGGACACCTTCATCGAGAAGGACTCCGCCGTCAACGACGAGATCGACCGCATGCGCCACAGCGCTACCGCCTGGCTGGCCGAACGCCGGGACGTGGTCATCGTCGCCTCCGTCAGCTGCATCTACGGCCTGGGAAGTCCGGAGGAATACGAAGATCTGTCCGTCTCCCTCCGGGAGGGCGAAATCATGGAGCAGGAGGCGTTGCTGCGCCGCCTGGTGGAGATTCAGTACAGCCGCAACGACTTCGAATCCGAGCGCGGAACCTTCCACGTCCGCGGCGATGTGGTGGAGATCATTCCGGCCGCGTCCCAGGAAAACGCCGTGCGCGTGGAGTTCTTCGGCGACGAGATCGAGCGCATCTCCGAGGTGGAAATCGTCTCCGGCCGGGTGCTGCGCCACATGAACCATGTAATGATCTTTCCGGCCTCCCATTACGCCATCGCCCGGGACAAGCTGGAGAGCTGTCTGGAGCAGATCGAGAGCGACCTTCGGGAGCGCCTCGCAGATCTGAAGGACAACGGCCGCCTGCTGGAGGCCCAGCGCCTGGAGCAGCGCACCCGCTACGACATCGAAATGATGCGGGAGATCGGCTACTGCAACGGCATCGAAAACTACTCCCGCTACTTCGACGGCCGCCGCAGCGGAGAGCCGCCGTTCACGCTGATGGACTATTTCCCGAAGGATCTGCTGATCCTCATCGACGAGAGCCACATGACCGTGCCCCAGATTCGCGCCATGTACAACGGGGACTTTGCCCGCAAGCAGACGCTGGTGGACTACGGCTTCCGCCTGCCCGCTGCCTACGACAACCGGCCGCTCAAGTTCTACGAATTCGAGCAGAAGACCGATCAGACCATCTACGTCTCCGCCACTCCGGGGCCCTACGAGCTGGAGCGCGCGGAGCAGGTTGTGGAGCAGATCATCCGCCCCACGGGTCTGATCGACCCGGAGATCATCGTGCGCCCGGCCACCGGACAGGTGGACGACCTGCTCAGCGAGATCCGCACCGTGGCGGGCCGGGGCGAGCGCATACTGGTCACCACCCTCACCAAGCGCATGGCGGAGAGCCTGACCGAGTATCTGCGCAGCATGGACGTGCGGGTGGAGTACCTCCACTCGGACGTGGACACGCTGGACCGCATCAAGCTGATCCGCGGGCTGCGGACGGGCGAATTCGACGTGCTGGTGGGCATCAACCTGCTGCGCGAGGGCCTGGACATGCCCGAGGTTTCGCTTGTGGCCATTCTGGACGCGGACAAGGAGGGCTTCCTCCGCTCGGAGAAATCCCTGATTCAGACCATCGGCCGCGCCGCGCGCAACGTGGACGGCCGGGTCATCATGTACGCCGACCAGCTTACCGATTCCATGAACCGCGCTATCTCCGAGACCAACCGCCGCCGGGAACTGCAACAGAAGTACAACGAGGAGCACAACATCACGCCCCAGACCGTGCGCAGCGCCATCCGGGAGCTGATGGAAGTCACCCGCGTGCCCGACGCGGACGCGGGCAAGGCGTTGGACGACGCGGAGCGCCAGATGGCCATCGACCGCCTGGAGGAGCGCATGCTGGAGGCCGCCAACAACCTCGACTTCGAGAAGGCCGCAAAGCTCCGCGACCAGATGCTCGAGCTCCGGGGCGAAAAGCCCATGGCCAGCGGCGAGCAGTCCCGCCAGACCCGCCGCAGGCGCAAGCGCTGACCGTCGCAGGAGCAATTACGATATGAATTCACAGTTGGAGGCCGGACGGGCACACTCCGGGGCCTCCAGGGAGGAACAGAGCCTTGGCAAACGATAAAATCATCATTCGCGGCGCGCGACAGCACAATCTCAAGAACATCGACGTGGATCTGCCCCGGAACAAGCTGATCGTCATGACCGGCCTCTCCGGTTCGGGCAAGAGCTCCCTCGCCTTCGACACCATCTACGCCGAGGGCCAGCGCAGGTATGTGGAGTCCCTGTCCAGCTACGCCCGCCAGTTTCTGGGCCAGATGGACAAGCCGGACGTGGACCTGATTCAGGGTCTCTCCCCGGCCATCTCCATCGACCAGAAGACCACCAGCAAGAATCCCCGTTCCACCGTGGGCACCGTGACCGAAATCTACGACCACCTGCGCCTGATGTACGCCCGGGTGGGCACGCCCCATTGCCCGGAGTGCGGAAGGGAGATTCAGCGCCAGACGGTGGATCAGATCATCGACGCCATCTCCACCCTGCCGGAGCGCACGAAGATCATGCTGCTGGCCCCCATCGTCCGGGGACGCAAGGGCGAATACGCCAAGCAGCTGGAGGAGATGCAGAAGAAGGGCTTCGTCCGCGCCCGCATCGACGGCGAGCTCTGCGAGCTCAGCGAAGCGCCGAAGCTCGCCAAGACGAAAAAACACACCATTGAAATCGTCGTCGACCGCATCATCATCCGCCCCGATCTTCAGCAGCGCCTCACCGACTCCCTGGAGACCGCCCTCAACCTGGGCGGCGGGCTGGTGAGCGTGATTGAAATGGAGAGCGGGAGGGAGACCCTCTACTCCCAGAACTACGCCTGCCCGGACTGCGGCGTATCCATCGAGGCGCTGGAGCCCCGGCTGTTCTCCTTCAACAACCCCTACGGCGCGTGTCCCTGCTGCTCCGGTCTGGGCGTTCTGTTGAAGATGGACCCCGACATTATCATACCCGACCGAAGCAAGTCCTTCAACGAGGGGGCGATTCGCGTCTCCGGGTGGAATACCTCGGAGGCCGGCTCCATGGCGGCCTGCTATCTGCGCGGCCTCGCCGAGGCCTACGGCTTCTCCCTGGACACGCCCGTCGGGGAGCTGAGCGAAGAGATCCTCAACGTGGTGCTCTACGGCACGCGGGGCAAAAAGATCCGCGTGGAATACGAGCGGCCCAACGGCAGCGGCTCCTTCAACGTGCCCTTCGAGGGCGTGATCACCAATCTGGAGCGCCGCTACCGGGAGACCAATTCGGACAGCGCAAAGACCGCCTACGAGGAATACATGGCCAACGTGACCTGTCCGGAGTGCGGCGGGCGCAGGCTGCGCCGGGAGGCGCTGAGCGTCACCGTCGGCGGCCTGTCCATTCAGGACGTGGCGGCCCTTCCCATCGGCCGGGCCCGCCAGTTCTTCCGGGAGCTCGCCCTCACGGAGAAGGAACAGCTCATCGCCCGGCAGCTCCTCAAGGAAATCGACGCGCGGCTGAGCTTTCTGATCGACGTGGGACTGGAATACCTCACCCTCTCCCGCAGCGCGGGCACGCTCTCCGGCGGCGAGGCCCAGCGCATCCGCCTGGCCACCCAGATCGGCTCCGGACTCACGGGCGTCTTGTATATCCTGGACGAGCCCTCCATCGGTCTGCACCAGTCCGACAATGAAAAGCTGCTGGGCACCCTGCGCCACCTTCGGGATCTGGGCAACACGCTGATCGTCGTGGAGCACGATTCCGACACCATGCTGGCGGCGGACTACATCGTGGACATCGGCCCCGGCGCGGGCGTAAACGGCGGCCGTGTGATGGCCGCCGGCACGCCTGCGGAGATCATGGCCAATCCCGACTCCCTCACCGGACAGTACCTCAGCGGCAAGCGGCATGTGCCCCTGCCCGCATCCCACCGAATTCCCACGGGCTGGCTGACGGTGAAGGGCGCGCGGGCCAACAACCTCAAGAACATTGACGTGCGCTTCCCGCTGGGCGTGCTCTGCTGCGTGACCGGCGTCTCTGGCAGCGGAAAGAGCTCGCTGGTGAACGAAATACTCTACAAATCACTCTCCCGCACCCTGAACCGCGCCCGCAGCCGCGCTGCGGACCACGACGGGATTCTGGGCGCGGAGCAGCTGGACAAGGCCATTCTCATCGACCAGTCGCCCATCGGCCGCACGCCCCGCTCGAACCCCGCCACCTACACCGGCCTGTTCGACCTCATCCGCGAGGTCTTCGCCGCCACGCCGGACGCCAAGGCCCGGGGCTACAAGCCCAACCGCTTCTCCTTCAACGTCAAGGGCGGGCGCTGCGAAGCCTGCTCCGGCGACGGCATCCTGAAGATCGAGATGCAGTTCCTCTCGGACGTGTATGTGCCCTGCGAGGTCTGCCACGGCCGGCGCTACAACCGGGAGACGCTGGAGGTGCGCTACAAGGGCAAGAACATCTACGACGTGCTGGAGATGACCGTGGACGAGGCGCTGGAGTTCTTCGCTCCCCTGCCGCGGCTGGCGGGCAAGCTGCAGACCATGCACGACGTGGGCCTGGGCTACGTCAAGCTCGGCCAGCCCTCGGACACCCTCTCCGGCGGCGAAGCCCAGCGCATCAAGCTGGCCACGGAGCTCTCCCGCCGGGCCACGGGCCGCACCCTCTACGTCCTGGACGAACCCACCACCGGCCTGCACATCGCAGACGTGGCGCTGCTGAACGAGGTGCTGCACCGCCTTGCCGACGGCGGCAACACGCTGATCATCATCGAGCACAATTTGGACGTGATCAAAACCGCCGATTACATCATCGACCTGGGCCCCCGGGGCGGCGACCAGGGCGGCACAGTGGTCGCCCAGGGCACGCCCGAGGAGATCGCCGCCTGCGCGCAGAGCGCCACCGGCGCCTACCTCCGACCCCTGCTGTGATCCTGCGGCCCACGCCGCCGGATGTGATTCGCGCGCGAAAGGATTTCTGTCCGTTCGCGCTTTCCGAAAGCCGAACCGGCCGCCCCATGGCTTCCGGTTCTTCGTTTGCGTCTCCCGCCGTGGCGCAGTCGGGCTTTTCTGCGGCGGAGCCGGGTAGATTCCCACACATTTGTAACAATATTTCAACAACTGTCGAATCCGCTTGACTTTTCAACGGCCCCTGTTTAAGATGTTAGTATCTATGAATGTCTCAGGAGGCAGCTGTTATGCAGAAAGGTTATAAGCGCAACGGCAAGGTCATTGCCGTATTTCATTTTTTCATTGGCCTGATTCTGGTTGCCATGCTCATCGGCATCGTGTATTTCCTGCTGGAGAAGATGGACTATTCCGACAAGCTCGCCGATCCGCAGGCCACCATGCGTGCCTATGTGGAAATGACGGCCAGCCCGGATAGCGTGCTCACGAACGGCAACGATCCTCAGCCGGAGGGAACGGAGGGCGCGATGGCCCTGGTGGATCTGACCAACACGGCCACCCCGGAACCCACGGCCATTCCCACGCCCACGCCCACGCCGGAGCCGACCCCCACGCCCACGCCCACGCCGGAGCCCACGAAGATCCCCTCCAGCAAGCTCTCCAAACTGCGCAAGAGCGGCTTCAACGTGCCCTCCCCCTCCACCAACGCCACCCTCGAAGTGACGAACCTCTACGTCTCCGAGCCCAACAAGAATACCTATGTGGAGATTCAGGGCTACGCCTACATCGACGAGGCGACCTACGACGCCTCGAAGGCCCAGATCTTCCTGATCGTCACCCAGGAGGAGAGCGGAAAGCAGATCGCCTACAAGGCGGCCTCCGTTCCCGGCATCAGCGGCAACGCGCACGAGGGCGCGCAGTGCCAGAATCCCACCAGCGCGGACTTTGACGTGATTCTCAGCGTCTCCAAGTTCAGCGACGGCAATTATGGCCTCGGCGTCGTGCTCTACTACGATCTCAACGGCTCCACCGCCTACTCCTATCATGAATTCAGCGAGGCCTTCACCGTCAAGGACGGCAAGGCCACCGCATCCGAGGCGGGCTTCAGCATCGCCGCCGCATCGGACGAAGGCGACGCGGTTGAACCCCAGGTCGAGGCGGAACCCACGCCAGCCGTGGACGCCTTCGGCGCGCCCCTGGACGGAAGCAGCATCGGTTGATTGAAAAGTGAAAGGCGGCGACCCGCTCTATTGCGGGCCGCCGCCTTTCCTGTGCTTTCGCGCCCTCCATCTGCGGCGCTGCAACACAGCGCGCCGTGCCGTTCGGGAGAAACCGCCTCTCGCCCGGATCCCTGAATCGCAATTCGCGGCTTCCGGTGGGATTGCGTAAAAAGCGCCGGGGTGGAGGATCGCAACGCTCTCCTCCGCCCCGGCGCAAATGATCAAGCCTTACTTGTCGTTCTCGACAACCTCAAGAACCTCCATCGGGCAGGCCTTGGCGCAAATGCCGCAGGCAATGCACTTGGACGCGACGTTGTCAGAGAGCACCATGACCTTCATGGGGCAGGCCTCGACGCACTTGCCGCAGCCCACGCACTTCTTCTTGTTGATCATGTACACACCCTTGGGATTGCGGGTGATGGCTTCGTGTTCGCAGGTGCGCATGCACTTGCCGCACTGAAGGCAGGAATTGACCTTCGGCTCGCCATTCTTCTCGACGATCTGAATACAGGACTTGTTCGGATCGCCCACCTTATAAAACGCCTGGGAGCAGGCCAACACGCAGCTGAGACACGCCATGCAGCGTACGTCTTTACGGACAGAAAGCTTTTTCATTTGATAACCTCCGCGCTTAATGCTTCTTTCGTTATTATACACGCTTTGCACGGAAAAGTAAATGCATATGGCGAAAAATTCTACATTCTTCGGTCCAATCGGGAAAACCCGGCCACTCTCTTCACAATTCGCGCCCATTTGCGTCATTTTTCATTTAAAAAATGCCCCCTGCGGGGATCGGGCATTGACTTTGATAGGTGGATTTGATACAATAATACTATCCATGATCGGGTCACTGCGCCGTGTCAGGGCCCGGGAAGGGACAGGCGCATCCATGTGCGTTTCCCCGCACCTTCATGCGTTCCCCGGATGACAGCTACACGGAACGGCATTTGTTTCACCAAATAATCTTTGGGAGGAAGAAGCTCTGATGGAAATGAATAAGACCTTTATCACGATTGAGCAGATGGAAGCGGCAACCGACGCTTTGCTGGAAACGGCGAAGAAGGTTGGAGCTGACACCTGGCAGCAGCGCGTGAAGAACCAGACGCCTCACTGCAAGTTCGGCGAGGAGGGCATCTGCTGCCGCATCTGCACGATGGGCCCCTGCCGCATCACTCCGAAGTCTCCCCGCGGCATCTGCGGCTGCGACGCCAACGGCATCGTCGCCCGCAACTACCTGCGCTTCACCGCCGGCGGCGCCGCCACCCACTCCGACCACGGCCGCAGCATCTGCCACACGCTGTACGCCTCCAAGGAAGGCGGCAACTACCAGGTGAAGGATCCCGAGAAGCTGCTGCGCATCGCCAAGGAATGGGGCATCGAGACCGAGGGCCGCGACATCTACGACGTCGCCCACGAAGTCGCTGAGACCGGCCTGATGGAGTACGGCAAGCCCTTCGGCACCCAGCGCTTCCTCAAGCGCGCGCCCGAGTCCCGCCAGAAGATCTGGGCGGATCAGGCCATCGAGCCCCGCGCCATCGACCGCGAGGTCTCCCAGTCCATGCACATGACCCACATGGGCTGCTCCTCCCTGCCTGAGGCGCTGATCCGCCAGTCCCTGCGCGCCGGCCTGTCCGACGGCTGGGGCGGCTCCATGATGGGCACCGAGTTCTCCGACGTGCTCTTCGGCACCCCGAAGCCGGTGGACACCACCGCCAACATCGGCGTCATGGAGAAGGACATGGTCAACATCATCGTCCACGGCCACGACCCGTCGCTGTCTGAGATGATCGTGTTCTACGCCCAGGATCCCGAGATGATCGCTCTGGCCAAGGAAATGGGCGCGAAGGGTATCAACATCGCCGGCGTCTGCTGCACCTCCAACGAGGTCGCCATGCGCCACGGCATCCCCATGGCCGGCAACTTCCTCTCTCAGGAGAACGTGGTTCTGACCGGCGCCTGCGAAGCCATCGTCGTGGACGTGCAGTGCATCTTCCCCGCCCTTGGCCCGCTGTCCAAGTGCTTCCACACCAAGTTCGTGACCACCTCCCCCATCGCCCGCATGCCCGACTCCGATTTCATCGAGTTCCATGAGGACACCGCCGGCGAGAACGCGAAGAAGATCGTGGAGATGGCCGTCCGCAACTTCAAGAACCGCAACCAGGATCTGGTGAACATTCCCCAGCTCAAGACCAACGCCACCGTGGGCTACTCCGTCGAAGCCATCAAGAAGTGCCTGGACGGCGTCACCAACTCCCACGTGGACGAGACCGGCACCACCAAGCCGCTGATTGAGTGCGTCAAGTCCGGCGTGCTGCGCGGCGCGGTCGCCATGGTCGGCTGCAACAACCCGAAGGTTCGCCCGGACACCGCCCACATCGAGCTGATGAAGAAGCTCATCGCCAACGACATCATCGTCATCGTCTCCGGCTGCTCCGCCCAGGCTGCCGCCAAGGCGGGCCTGCTGAGCAAGGAAGCCAAGGAGCTGTGCGGCGAGGGCCTCAAGCGCGTGTGCGAGCTGGTCGACATTCCGCCGATCCTGCACATGGGCTCCTGTGTTGATATTTCCCGCATGATGATTCTCGCCTCCGACATCGCCAAGGACTGGGGCATCGACATCTCCCAGGTCCCGGTCGTCGGCTGCGCTCCGGAGTACATGTCTGAGAAGGCTGTCTCCATCGGCAACTACGTCGTCGCCACCGGCATCGAGACCTTCCTGGGCGTCGATCCCTACACCAAGGGCGGCCCCGAGGTTGTCAACCTCCTGCAGGGCGAGGTCGAGGACTGGGTCGGCGCGAAGTTCGTCGTCGAGCTGGACATCGAAAAGCTGGGCGATCGCATGATGGAAACCATCGAAGCCAAGCGCGCCGCGCTGGGCATCTGATCTCCCGAATCAAAGCTGAAAGGATCTTTGCAGTATGAAAGTTGCGATTACAGGCAAGGGCGGCGTGGGCAAGACAACATTTGCCTCCACCCTCGCGCGACTGTACGCAAGCGAAGGACGCACCGTGCTGGCGGCGGACGTCGATCCGGACGCCAACCTCGGCCTCGCGCTGGGCTTTTCGGAGGAGGAGGTCAACTCCATCGTTCCGATCTCCAAGATGCGCAAGCTGGTTGAGGAGCGCACGGGTGCAAACAGCCTGAACAAGTTCTTCAAGCTCAACCCTCAGGTGAGCGACATCCCGGACGCCTACGCCAAGGAGATCAACGGCGTAAAGCTGCTGGTGATGGGCACGGTCGAAACCGGCGGTTCCGGCTGTGTGTGCCCCGAGCACGTGATGCTCAAGGCCATCCTGTCCAGCCTCATCTTCCGCAAGGACGATGTGGTCATCATGGACATGGAGGCGGGCCTGGAGCATCTGGGCCGCGGCACCGCGAGCATGATGGATCAGTTCATCGTCGTCATCGAGCCGGGCGCGCGCAGCATTCAGACCTATGAAAAGGTCAGGCAGCTGGCCGCAGACCTTGGCATCACCCGCGTGCGCGTGGTGGCCAACAAGGTTCGCGACGAGGACGACGAGGCCTTCCTCAGAAGTCGCATCCCCGAGGACGCGCTGCTGGGCATGATTCACTACAACGCAGAGGTGATCGACGCGGACCGCCGCGGCGTCTCCCCCTTCGATGTGAGTGCAAGGGCCGTTGAAGAAATTCGGGCGATCAAGGATCGCATCGACAACGAGAAAAACGAACATGGAAAGGAATGAAAACATAGATGGGTCTGTTTGACAGAGTATTCCGCGGCTCCGACGAGATGTATTTCAAGGCTGAATCGGAGCTGAATCAGGTGATTTCCGAGCTGGGCGAGAGCGCCCCCATGACGATGCCCGACACCGCGTACTTCCTGGCATGCATCTATGCCTACCTGGGCAAAAAGGTCACCACCCTGGGCGAGCTGAAGGAAGCGCTCGCGCAGCTGCGCGCCATGATGGGCCGCGAGTATCGCACCAAGTCCATCTTCGACTCCGGCGTCGCCACCGCCTGCTGCGCCGAGGTCATCGAGGCCTGCAAGTACGCCCGCAATCCCGCTCCCTACGAGGGAACCCAGTACCACGGCCACTTCTCCGACGCCGAGGTGCGCGAGCTGGGCGTTCCGCTGGTCACCAAGGACATCCCCGGCTTCGTGGTCATCATCGGCCCCGCGCCCTCCCAGGAGGAAGCGGTTGAGCTGGTCAAGGGCTATCAGTCCCGCGGTATCTTCGTATTCATGATCGGCGGCATCATTGATCAGATCCACGCTGCGGGCGTGGCCACCGGCTTCCCGGTGCGCGTGGTTCCCGTCGGCAACGACATCTGGTCCGTCGGCCACGTCATCTCCCTGGTCACCCGCGCGACCATGATCTTCGGCGCCACCGAGCCCGGCGATGCGGACGCCTTCCATCGCTACACCTTTGACCGCATCGACGCCTTCGTCAACGCCTTCGCCCCGGTCAACGATATCACCGTCGCCTGCGGCGCCGGCGCCATCAAGCTGGGCTTCCCGGTCATCACCAACGATACCGAGGACATGTGGGCCGTTCCGAAGTCCCTGATCATCAACACCAACACCAAGGATTGGATCGAGACCTCCCTTGAGGCCCGCGGCATCAAGATCAAGGTCACCAACATCGACATCCCCGTCGCCTTCTCCTCCGCGTTTGAGGGCGAGATCGTCCGCCGCAAGGCCATGCAGATCGAGATGGACGGCTCCCGCGTGGACTGCATCGAGCTGGTGCAGACCAAGGACGCCCACGAGATCGAGGATCACAAGATCATTGTGGAAGGCCCCGACTTCGATGCGTTCGAGTTCGGCTCCAAGATTCCGATCGCCTACATCGTGGATGTCGCCGGCAAGAACATGCAGACCGACTTCGAGGGCGTCATGGAGCGCAAGTTCCACTCCTGGCTGAACTGCATCGAGGGCGTCATGCACACCGGTCAGCGCGACATGATCCGCATCCGCGTCAGTGACGCCGCCTACGAGGCCGGCTTCCGTGCCCGCCACATCGGCGAGGTGCTCTACGCCAAGATCAAGAGCGACTTCGACGCCGTCGTCGACAAGTGCCAGGTCCGCATCTACACTGATCCTGCGAAGGTCAAGGAGATGCGCGAGATGGGCAACCACGTCTTCGACAAGCGCGACGAGCGCCTCAAGACCCTCACCGACGAGTCCGTCGACGTGTTCTACACCTGCATCCTCTGCCAGGCCTTCTCCCCGTCTCACGTGTGCATCGTTACGCCCGAGCGTCTGGGCCTGTGCGGCGCGGTGTCCTGGCTGGATGCGAAGGCCACCAATGAGCTGGATCCCCAGGGTCCCTGCCAGATCGTTCCCAAGTCCCGCCCGATCGACGAGCGCGTCGGCCGCTACGAGGACGTGGACGAGGCCGTCAACAAGTACTCTCACGGCGCGCTGGAGCACGTCACCCTGTACTCCATCATGGAGGACCCGATGACCTCCTGCGGCTGCTTCGAGTGCATCTGCGGCATCGAGCCCCTGTCCAACGGCGTGGTCATCGTCAACCGTGAGCATGCCGGCATGACGCCTCTGGGCATGAGCTTCTCCGAGATGGCCTCCATGACCGGCGGCGGCGTGCAGACCCCCGGCTTCATGGGCCACGGCAAGCACTTCATCTCCTCCAAGAAGTTCATGAAGGCTGAGGGCGGCCCGGGCCGCATCGTCTGGCTGCCGAAGGCGCTGAAGGATCAGGTCGCGGACAACCTGAACGAGACCGCCAAGGAGCTCTATGGCATCGACAACTTCACCGACATGATCGCCGATGAGACCATCACCGAGGATATGGAAGAGCTCTACGCCTTCCTGACCGAAAAGGGACATCCGGTCCTCGGCATGGAGCCCCTGATGTAAGTCAACCCCCAAAACCTTCGGGAGAGGCGAACGCCTCTCCCGTTTTTGCAGGTGATCGTATGTTGGATAAGAAATCCCTGCGGCGGGAAATCGGCCGCAAAAAGCGCGCAATGGGCGCGGAGGAGATCGAAGCGTACAGCCGGGAGTTGGCGGAAAGGTTCTGCCAGACCCCGGAGTACCGCGCCGCGAAGGCCATCTACGCCTACCTTCCCTACAATCAGGAGGTGCGCACCTGGAAGATCATCGAGCGCGCCTGGGCGGACGGCAAGCGCGTCGCCGTGCCCAAGGTCTACGGCGACGAAATGCGCTTTCTGTGGATCGAGGACTTCGCCCGGATCGCCCCCGGCGGCTGGGACATCCCTGAGCCCACCTTCGACGAGCCGGTGGCGGAGGACGAGACCGCGCTGGTGCTGATGCCGGGGCTGGCCTTCGATCCCGCGGGACACCGCGTGGGCTACGGCGGCGGCTTCTACGACAAGTACCTCGAAGCGCGTCCCAGCCATCCGCTGGTGGCGCTGTGCTATCCCTTCCAGTATTTTGAACGTCTGGATGTGGAGGCCCACGACATTCCCGTGAACCGGGTCATCTGCGCCGGGGACGGCGTTCCCCGTCCTGAGCTGCGGCTCATCGCGCCCTCGGCGGATTATTCGGAGCAGATTGCCGCCTACCGCCGTGAATTTCTGGAGCGCGGCGACTCCATGGACGGCACCGGTTCCCTTTCGCGCATGGACAATCCGGCAGAATGGCTCCGGCAGGTGGAGGATCTGCGCAATCCTGAGACCGTTCCGAAAAACTGGGTGCCCTCCACGCAGTTTCTCTGCGTGCGTGAGGCGGACAACCGCCTCGTGGGAATGATTCAGCTGCGCCACCGCTTCAATGCGTTTCTGGAGCAATTCGGGGGGCACATCGGCTACTCCGTGCGCCCGGACGAGCGCCGGAGGGGCTATGCCAGGTGGATGCTCAGCGCCATTCTTCCCTACTGCCGTAAGATTGGCCTCACGCGCGTGCTGGTCACCTGCCTTGCGGAGAACGAGGCCAGCCGCAGAACCATTCTCGCCTGCGGCGGCGAATATGAATCCACCGTCTGGGACGAGGACGCGGGTGAAACCCTCGAGCGCTACTGGATTGCGCTGTGAGCATCTGACAAAGATGGCCCAACCGCTGCACTGCGGTTGGGCCATCTCTGTTTTCATGTATGAATACTTCCGTACAGCCGCCCTCTTCACGCGGTCTTTTTTAACCAACGCTTCCACGGCCGCAGCCAGACGAGCACGCCCACCAGCAGCGCCGTCATGCACGCGCCGTTGAACAGCCCGTGGCTTCCGCCGGTGAGCCACGCCTCGGAGACGTGGTAGACCGTCCAGACGCTCCCCGTGCCCTGGGCAAAGAGCGCGGAGGCGGCAAAGCTCCAGCCGAACCACAGGCCGGTCGCTGCGGCGAGGCCGTAGCGGTCGTGCAGCGCGCAGCAGAGGAGGATCTGCAAAAGCACGTTGATCCTTCCAATCCAGCTCAGATGCCAGCCCGCTTCCGCCACGAATTCCACCGCCACCAGCAGAGCGACGCTCGGAACCAGACGCAGATGCGCCCGGGCGGATTCGTAGAGATAGTCCATCATGAACACCTCGCCCGCCATGGTCGCAAGCAGACACACCGGCAGGGCCTCCAGCAGACTCAGGCTCAGCCGGGGCTCGCTCAGTGGAAACTCCAGTCGCAGGGAATCGGTCAGCAGGCAAAGGCCCGTGCCCGCCAGCGCCGCAACCAGTCCCAGCAGCGTCCAGCGCGCCAGGCAGTGCAGGTCGAAGCCCTCGTGGTCGCCGTGGTTGTGCAAGAGCCGCTTGAGGCTGAAGAAGATGATGATCGTGCCCACGCTCTGGACAACGGCCAGCAGCGGTTCATAGCCGCGCAGCACCATCGAGGCCCACAGCGGCGCCTGCACCGCGTCATTGTAATTCAGGTTCATGGCGTGGCTGTGCAGCCTTCCGAGGGTCTGGGCAAACACAAATTCCGCACCCCAGTTCCAGATAAAGTACACCGCAAAGCCGGCCAGCCACAGCCAGAGGAGCCGCACCGCGCCCGCGCGGTTGCGAAGCAGGCCACCCCGGAGCCTATGCTCCCTCTTTTGTTTCATGCCGCCTCCTCACTCGATGACCGCCTGAATCAGCGCGCGCTTCTCCGGCTTCCGGTCGGAAATGTGAATGGAGCGCTTCATCAGGTTGTAGGCCCCCGTGCGGTCGGATTTCTCGCCCGCGTGCAGCGTGCAGAGCACATCGCCGCGCTTCACCGCGTCGCCCACGCGCTTCTTCATCACGATGCCCACGGAGAGATCCAGCACGTCCGTCTTGTGCTCCCGGCCCGCGCCCAGCAGCTTCGCCGCGTTGCCGATGTCGCTCGTGACCATGGACTCCACATAGCCGTCCCGGTCGGCCCTGATATCAATCTTTGCGCGGGCCTTGGGCAGAAGCCCCGTATCCTCACAGACCCGCGCGTCGCCGCCCTGGGCCGCGATCATTTCCGCGAACTTCTTCAGGCCCTCGCCGCTGCGAATCTTTTCCTCCAGCATTTCCACGCCCTGCTCCACGCGCGCCACCGCGCCCGCGCCCCGGAGAATGTGCGCGCCGAGCTGAAGCGCGACTTCCTTCAGGTCGCCGCCCGCGCGGCCGGCCAGGATGTCGATGGCCTCCTCCACCTCCAGCGCGTTGCCGATGTAATTGCCCAGCGGCTGATCCATGTCCGTCAACAGGGCGGAAAAATGCTTGCCGCTCAGATTTCCGATGCGCACCATCATCTCCGCCAGCTTGCGGGACTTTTCCGGCGTGTCCATGATCGCGCCGGATCCGGTCTTGGTGTCCAGCACCACCACGTCGCAACCCGCGGCCAGCTTCTTGGAGAGGATGGAGGAGACCACCAGCGGCATGCAGTCCACCGTGGCGGTCACGTCCCGCAGCGCGTAGAGCACCTTGTCCGCCGGGGCGAGCTCCGCCGTCTGGCCGATGATGGCGCAGCCGATCTCGCTGACCTGACGCTTGAACTCCGCAATCCCGAGGTTGACACGCATGCCGGGGATGGCCTCCAGCTTGTCCAGCGTGCCGCCGGTGAAGCCCAGGCCGCGCCCGGACATCTTCGCCATCTTCACGCCGCAGGCCGCCACCAGGGGCACCAGCACCAGCGAGGTGGTATCTCCCACGCCGCCGGTGGAATGCTTGTCGGCCTTCACGCCCGTAATGTCCGAGAGATCCAGCGTATCGCCGGACTTGGCCATGGCCAGCGTCAGCGCCAGCGTCTCCCGGTCGGTCATGCCCTGAATACAGATGGCCATCAGCAGCGCAGAGATCTGATAGTCGGCAAAACTGCCGTCCACAACGCCGTCCACAAAGGCGCGAATTTCCATTTCGTTCAGTTCGCCGCCGAAGCGCTTCTTTCGTATAATATCGCAGGGGTTCATTCTGACAACGCCTCCTTCAGGGCCCGTTCCCAGGCCTCCTTTTTGTCCGCATAGCGCAGCGTATAGGCGGGACTGGTGGAGGGCAGCCGGACAAAGCTGCGCGCCCCATCCTCCCGCGCCACCAGCCTGCGGTAGAGCTGCTCCGCCGCCGCGCCGTTGAAGAAAACAAACCGTATCTCCGGGCAGCGCTCATAGAGTGCCGCAAAGTCGTTCGCCCGGGCCGAGCGTATGGCGCTATCCAGCGAACCCGCACGCTCGCAGCTCTCCACCGTGTCCCAGAGCGCTATGCCGTGGCGCGTCAACAGCGCCTTTTTGTCCTCGATCGCCTCCAGCCGCGCCTCGCCCAGGATCTCCGCGAGCATCGGCCAGAAGGCGTTGCGCGGATGTGCGTAATAGAAGCTCTGGCGCAGGGACTCCACGCTGGGCATGGAGCCGAGGATCAGCACCCGCGCGTCCGGTCGCGCCACAGGGGGAAAGCCGTAAATCCGCTCCGCCATGTCAGGGCAGCTGGGCGAACACCTGGCCGATGGGTTCGCGGATGATCAGATCCGCCCGGGCGTCCCGGGGCGTCTCGCTCTTGTTCACCAGCACCAGCCGGTTCCCCCGGTAGTCGTCCAACAGCCCCGCCGCCGGATAGACGCTCAGGGAGGTGCCGCCCACGATCAGAAGATCCGCGCTGGCGATGGCGTGCAGCGCGCCCAGGATGCAGTCCTGATCCAGGGATTCGCCGTAGAGGACCACGTCCGGCTTCACGGTGCAGCCGCAGCTGCACCTGGGCACGCCGCTGCTCTCCCGGATGAAATCCACGTCGTAGAACTTCCCACAGTCCATGCAGTAGTTGCGCAGCACGCTCCCGTGCAGTTCATACACCTTTTTGGAGCCCGCCGCCTGGTGCAGGCCGTCGATGTTCTGGGTGACCACCGCCATCAGCTTTCCCTCCTGCTCCCACTGGGCGAGCTTGCGGTGGGTGGCGTTGGGCTGCGCGCCCTGAACGAGAATTTTGTCCCGGTAGAAGCGATAGAATTCCTCCGGCCTGCGCAGGAAGAAATCGTGGCTGAGTATCGTCTCCGGCGGATAGGCGTACTTCTGATGGTACAACCCGTCCACGCCGCGAAAATCGGGAATTCCACTCTCCGTGGACACCCCCGCGCCCCCAAAGAATACGATGCGCTTCGCCTCGCGCACCCATGCCTTCAGCGTTTCAATTCTCTCCTCCATAGAATTCACCACCCTCACTTTCCTTTATTTTACCATTATTTTTCCGCCCTGTCCACAACAAGCCGCCGCAAAACTCTCCGCCATTCCCCGACCGCCGCGCCGCGCTTTCGGACCAGCAATCTGCGCCCGCGCCCGTTTTTTCGTTGACGAACCCATGCGCATTTGCTATAATTGTAGGAAGTACAGATGTCACCATGCATCCACTCTGATTTCGGAGGTCATGATATTTATGGAACAGCAGATTCAGCAGCCGAAGAAGCGCATCTTCTCCGGTATTCAACCCACCGGAAACCTGACCCTCGGCAACTACATCGGCGCGCTGCGCAACTTCAGTCTCCTGCAGGATGAGTACGATTGCCTGTATTCCATCGTGGATATGCACGCCATCACCGTTCGCCAGAATCCCGCCGAGCTGCGCAAGGCCTGCCTGCGCACGATGAGCATCTTCATCGCCAGCGGACTGGACCCGAAGAAGAACATCATCTATTTCCAGTCCCAGGTGCCCCAGCACGCAGAGCTGGCCTGGATTCTGAACTGCTTCACCTACATGGGCGAGCTCCAGCGCATGACCCAGTTCAAGGACAAGTCCGCCAAGCACGCCGACAACATCAACGCCGGCCTCTTCACCTACCCCGTGCTGATGGCGGCGGACATCCTGCTCTACCAGACGGATCTGGTGCCCATCGGCTCCGACCAGAAGCAGCATCTGGAGCTCAGCCGGGACATTGCGGAGCGCTTCAACGGCGTCTACGGCGACGTGTTCACCGTTCCGGACGGCTACTTCCCGAAGGTGGGCGCGCGGGTAATGTCCCTGCAGGAACCCACCCGCAAGATGAGCAAGTCCGACCCGGAGGAGACCTACATCGCCATTCTGGACAAGCCCGAGGTCATTCGCAGGAAGATGCGCCGGGCCGTGACCGACTGCGACAACACCGTGGTCTTCGACCCGGAGAACAAGCCCGGTGTGTCCAACCTGATGAGCATCCTTTCCGCGCTGAGCGGCATGAGCATGGAGGCGATCTCCGCCGAGTACGATGGCAAGGGCTACGGCAAATTCAAGGACGCCGTGGCCGACAGCGTCATCGCGGCGCTGGAGCCCATCCAGAAGCGCTACGATGAGATCAGCGCCGACAAGGCCTACCTTCAGGAGGTGCTTTCCGACGGCGCGGAGCGCGCGTCGGCCCTCGCCCACAGGACCATGCTGAAGGTGCGCAAGAAGATCGGCTACGCCCCGTTTAAACTGTAATTTGATTTTGGAACTGCGGGAGGGGGTTTTCTTTGGAGAAAGAAAACCCCCTCCCGCGCCCTCCCCAAAGAAATCACATAATTTTTTATCTATGCATGGATCTCTTGTGCGCCTGCCATGGTGACAGGCGCGCAAAACGAAAGGAAAGAAAAAACTCGATATGTGAAGTGTTTCTTCCCCTTCTGACGCAAGCCGCCACCATGGCGGCGCAGCGTCCAAACGGACATAGTATTATGCAGTATCCCCATATTGAAGAGTCCAGAGAAACTAAGTTTCTCTGGCGGGGTTCAGGGGCAGCGCCCCTGGTTGGAGGTTGTTATGGAATTTCATCATCTGCCCGTACTGTTGAACGAATGTCTGGACGGGCTGAACATCCGCCCGGACGGCGCATATCTGGACTGCACCCTGGGCGGCGCGGGACACTCCTCCCGGATTCTTCAGCGGCTCCACGGCGGCTGCCTCTACGGCATTGACCGGGATGCGGACGCCATCGCCGCCGCCACCGCCCGGCTGGAAAACCTCAACCCCGACGCGCGCTTTACGGCCATTCGCGGCAACTTCCACGACGCGAAGGCGCTGCTGGCCGCGCAGGGCGTGACCCGTCTGGACGGCGTGCTGGCTGATCTGGGCGTATCCAGCCACCAGCTGGACGTGCGGGAGCGGGGCTTTTCCTATCACGACGACGCGCCGCTGGACATGCGCATGGATCAGTCCCAGGCGCTCTCCGCCCGGGAGATCGTAAACACCTGGCCGGAGGACGGGCTGACCCGCATCCTGCGGGATTACGGCGAGGAAAACTGGGCGCGCCAGATCGCACGGGTGATCTGCGACCGGCGGGAAAAGGCCCCCATTGAGACCACCGGCGCGCTGGTGGGGATCATCGACGCGGCCATTCCGAAGAAGTTCCGCGCAAAAGACGGCTCCCACCCCGCCCGCAGAACCTTTCAGGCGCTGCGCATCGCCGTCAACGACGAGCTCGATCCGCTGGAGGGCGCAATCCGGGATCTGGTGGAACTGCTCAATCCCGGCGGGCGCATCTGCATAATCACCTTTCATTCCCTGGAGGACCGCATCGTCAAAAACTGCCTGCGCAGTCTTGCCGACCCCTGCACCTGCCCCAAGAGCCTGCCGGTGTGCGTGTGCGGCAAGAAGCCGATCGTCCGGCTGACGCCCCGCAAGCCCATCTCCGCCTCGGAGGAGGAGCTCGCGGCCAACCCCCGCGCCCGCAGCGCAAACCTGCGCGTGGCGGAAAAGCTGTAAGTGAGGTACCATGAAATATCTTGAAACTCCCTCGGGCCGCGTGCCCCTGCCCGCCTTCTTTCCGGACGCGACCTACGCCGCCGTGCGCGCGGCGGACTTCGGCGCCGTGGAGGACGCGGGTCTCTACGGCTGCGAGATGAACAGCTACCACCTGATGACCAAGCCCGGCGCAAAGTTGGTCAAGGCGCTGGGCGGACTGCACGGCTTCTCCGGCTACGGCGGCGTGATACTCACTGATTCCGGCGGCTTCCAGCTCTATTCCCTGATCCGGGAGAACCCGGAGTACGGCGAGATCCGGGAGAAGGAGATCATCTTCCGCCCGGACCGGGGGCGGGAAAAGCTTTCCTTCACCCCGGAGAAGTGCATCCAGGCCCAGTTTCAGTACGGCTCGGACGTCATGATGGCGCTGGACATGTGCACCCATCCGGAGGACCCGCCGGAGGTACAGCGGCGCAGCGTAGAGCTGACCGTAGCCTGGAGCCGGCGCTGCCGGGCGGAGTTTGACAAGCTGGCCGCGCAGCGAAAGGACGGGCGGCGGCCGCTGCTGTTCGGAATCGTACAGGGCGGCAGCGACCCGGAACTGCGCATGGAATGCGGCCGCAGGTTGGAGGAGATCGGCTTCGACGGCTACGGCTTCGGCGGCTGGCCCCTGGGCGCGAACGGTGAGCTGCGTCCGGACGTTTTGAAGATGGCGGCGGACGCGATGCCGGACGGCAAGATCAAGTACGCCATGGGACTGGGCAAGCCCGAGGAAATCGTGAAGTGCGTGCAGATGGGCTACTCCCTGTTCGACTGCGTGATTCCCACCCGGGAAGCCCGCCACCAACGCCTCTATGTGTTCGCAGAGGGCTGCGAAAGCCGCGAGGGCGTGCGCAGGCCGGATGGAAGGTTCTACCGCTTCCACTACGCCATGGACGATAAACACGCCCGCGACCCGCGGCCCGTGGACGAAAACTGCGACTGCGCGCTCTGCCGCAGGCACTCCCGGGCGTATCTCCACCATCTGTTCCGGGTGAACGACCCCAGCGCCATGCGCCTGGCCACCGCCCACAATTTGCGCTTCTACGGAAGACTGATGGAGCTGTTGCGCGATGAATGATCCGATGCTGGAAAAGCTGCTGCATTCGAAGAACTATCAGGGCGTGTGCCCGGACGCCGTGCGGCGCATCTACGCCGAATGCCTGCAGAAGTACAGAAAGCCCAGGGACGCGGAGAAGGCGGCCCGGGAGCAGCTGCACGGCCTGACCGGCGCGTTTCTGACCCGGGATGAATCCGCCGCCTGCCTGCGGGATATGCGCGACTGGGCCGCGGGCGGGCGCAGCGAAGCGGATCTGGAGCGTGCGCTCACCCGCCACGCCTCCACCCGGGAGCGCCTGCCGCTCGCGCGCATGGACGGGATGTATGAACGCATCTTTAAGGTCACCGGCGCGCCCGCCTCGGTGCTGGATCTGGCCTGCGGGCTGAATCCGCTGTACCTGGGCGCGCGGGGCATATCCTGCGTGGGCGTGGACGTCTCCGGCGAGGCCGTAGTCAGCATCAACGCCTGCGCGACGAACTACGGCCTGCCGGTTCGCGCCGTCTGCGCCGATCTGCTGTGCGAGAGCGCGGTTCCAAAGGAGCGCTATGACCTTGCGCTGCTGCTTAAGATTCTGCCGCTGCTGGAACGCCAGAGGCGCGGCGCGGCGCTGGATGTGATGCACGCCGCAAACGCGAAATACCTGGCGGTCTCCTTTCCCACCCGCACGCTGAGCGGGCGCAACGTGGGCATGGAGGGAAACTACGCCGCCTGGATGGAGGGCCACCTGCCCGAGAACCGGCGCATCGCCGCGCGCTTCACGGAGGAAAACGAGCTGTTTTTTATTCTGGAGGCGCAATAAGGCCCTGTCGCGCGGAAAGCGCGCGCAGGAAATGAAGCTGTTTCATGAGGAGAACAAATATGCCCAAGCTCTACGTCGTCGCCACGCCCATCGGAAACCTGAACGACCTCACGCCGCGGATGCGGGAGGCGCTGGAACGCGCCGATCTGATCGCTGCCGAGGACACCCGGGTGACGATGAAGCTTTTGAACCACTTCGACCTGAAGAAGCCCATGCTCTCCTGCCACCGGCACAACGAGGAGGACAAGGCCCCGCAGATCGTGGAGCGCATGCTTGCGGAGGATCTGACCGTGGCGCTGACCTGCGACGCGGGCACGCCGGGCATCTCCGACCCCGGGCATCTGCTGGTGCGCGCCTGCTGGGAGGCGGGCATTCCCGTGGAGCCGGTCTCCGGCCCCTCGGCGGTGGCCACGGCGCTCTCGGCCTCGGGCTTTGACGCGAAGGAATTCGCCTTCTTCGGCTTTCTGCCCCGGGAGAAGAAGTTTCTGCGGGAGAAGCTGCGCGCCATCCGCCGGACGGGCGTGCCGGTGTGCGTGCTCTACGAGTCCCCCCACCGGCTGTGCGAGCTGGTGCACCAGATCTGCGAGGACTGGCCGGGCTGCCAGCTGTGCGTGTGCTCCGACCTGACCAAGAAGTTCGAGCGCATCTACCGCGGCGGCGCAGGCGAGGTGCTCTCCATGCTGGAAGCCAACCCCAGCGTGGAGAAGGGGGAATACTGCATCGTGGCCGATCTCTCCGCCCTGCCGCCGGAGGAAGAAAAGAGGCCGCCGCTGGACGCGACGGTCGCAATGCTCGCGGCAATTCTCAACGACGAATGTTCCATTGCCGAGGCGGCCCAGGCGGCCATCGAATCCGGCTGTCCGCGCAACGAGGTCTACCGGGCCAAGCTGCGGATACAGGAGATGTTTGAAGAGGAGTGAATCCGCAGAGCACACTGCCATTGCAAAGACAAAACCGACGCGCATGGGCGTCGGTTTTGTCTTTGCAGTGGCCGAATCAAACGAGTTGGGCCAATCCTTCACGCCGAAGGCACGCACCGGCGGCAGTATACATTGGCCTGCAGGCGGGGCGGGAGACAAATTGCTCCTCTCCCGGGTTGAATTTCATCTGAAAGTCGACCAGGAAACGGATTCCATCAATTCTCTTGAGGCAAATCTACTGCACGTTTCTCCCGATCACCAGCCGGAGAAAACCGTCCGGCCAGCTCCCGTGTATGGTTTTGCGCCTCCCGGAAGAGCGCTTTGCGCAGGAACGCTTTCCTTCTCATCCGGCCGACGTCTGTTGCACATCGCCGCGCTCCCCGGCGCTCTCCAGCCCGTAAACCGCCACCATCGCCGCGGCGAAGTCGCCGATCTGCTCGCCGGTGCCGGCGGGAAGCACCTGCAGCTCCTGCCAGCAGTGGGGCAGCGCCTCCCGGCGTATGGCGCGCCACATGGAGGGCTTCAGGAGCTCCTCGCAGCGCATGTAGACGCCGCCGATGATCACGCGCTCCGGGTTAAGCACGTCCGCGAGGATCGCAATTCCCTGACCGAGGTACTCTCCCGCCGCCTCGAACAGCCGCAGCGCGTGCGCATCGCCCTGCCGGGCGTAGTCCGCAAGCGTCCGGGTCGTGAGTTCTTCGTCCGCCTCCGCCCAGTTCACCCGCTCGCCTGCGCGCGTCCAGTCCCGCCGCAGTTGCGCCGCGAGGCGCGCGATTCCGCCGCCACTGGCGAAGCCCTCGAAGGAGCCGGCCTTGCCATAGCCCACGGGGCCGTCCGGCTCCAGGCGCAGGTGGCCCACCTCTCCGGCCATGTCCCGGGCGCCCCGCAGGAGCCGGCCGCCCGCGATCACGCCCGCGCCCATGCCCGTTCCCATGGTGAGAAACACCATGTCCTCCGCGCCCCGGCCCGCGCCGTACTTCCACTCCACCAGCGCGCAGGCGTTGGCGTCGTTCTGCAGAAAGGCGGGAATACCAAAGGCCTCCTGGAGGATGGAGACGATGGGCACGCCGTCCCAGCCGGGCAGATTCGGCGGGGACTGCACCACGCCGGTGCGGGAATTGAGCGGCCCGCCGCAGCTGACGCCGATGGCGCGCACCGGCGTGCGGGACCTGCAGATCAGCGCGCCCGCGGCCTCGAGAAGTTTCTTCTTTATATATTCAAAGCCCAGGTCCGTGCGCGTCTCAAAGCGCAGCTTCTCCACGATGCTCATCTGCTCGCCGCAATCCGCCAGCAGCGCGGCGCACTTCGTGCCGCCGATGTCCAGTCCAAGCACCCGCATCATGCACATACCCTCCAGTGATCGCGTTTTTTTCAGCATAGCACAAGCCTGCGCCGGCTGTCAACTGCGGGAATTTGCGAGAAAATGTGCAAAAAAAAGGAAAATAATCTTGCGTTCCTGCGAAAAGCATGCTATAATATTCGAGTATGTTGCGTTGATACGCTTAAGGAGGATGTCTTCATGACCGCTTTGTCCATTATTCTTGATATTGTGTTGATTCTGGTCTCCATCGTGCTGATTGCAGCGGTGTTGATGCAGCAGGGCCAGCGCCAGGGACTGGGCGCCATTTCCGGCGGCGCTGAGACGTTCTTCGGCAAGAGCAAGGCCAAGGGCATAGACGCCAAGCTGGCGAAGATCACCAAGATCTGCGCCGTCGTGTTCATTGTGCTCGCCATCGCCACCACCATCATCGTTTCCCACAACGGCAATTCCGCCAAGACCGCAGATCTGGATACCGTGATCACCGAGGCCGTGGACGCCGCGCAGGACGCCGCCAACGAGGAAGTGGCCGCCGTTGAGGCCGACGGCACCGAGGACGTTTCTGAGGAAACCGCTGAGGAAACCGCCGCGAACTGACCGGTTTTGACCCGCTTCGAGATTTGAGGGGATCTGCAGGACGGATCCCCTCTTCTTTTGCATCTGCGCGCAGCGTCTTTTAACTTGACAAGTATTCTCCGCACTTTTATAATGAAAGAGCTGAGAAGGAAAGCAGTAAGCGGATTACAGAGCTTCAGAGAATTGCCGGTCGCTGCGAGGCAACGCTTTCACCCGCCGAACTCATTCCTGAGCATCCCGCACGCGGGCGGCTGCCGCCGTTATCCGGCGTCGAGGGGATCTTTACAGATCAACAAAGAGTGGTACCGCGAAAGGCTTGCCTTCCGTCTCTTTCATTGGGACGGAGGTTTTATTTTTTCGAGCCGAAACCGGCCAAGTATCAATGCAAAAGGAGCGTCTGTCTGCATGAAAAACATTCCCGTCTACAATCCGCAGCTGATCGAGGGCAAATGGCAGCGGCACTGGGAGGAGAACCACTCCTTCGCCGCGGAGAAATCCCATGAGAAGCCGAAGTTCTATCCGCTGATCGAGTTCCCCTATCCCTCGGGCGCAGGTCTGCATGTGGGCCATCCCCGCTCCAACACGGCCATGGACATCATCGCCCGCAAGCGCCGCATGGAGGGCTACAACGTGCTCTTCCCCATCGGCTACGACGCGTTCGGCCTGCCCACGGAGAACTACGCCATCAAGAACCACATCCATCCCGCCATCGTGACCGAGAAGAACATCGCCCGCTTCCGCAGCCAGCTCAAGAGATTGGGCTTCTCCTTCGATTACGACCGCGAAATCTCCACCACGGATCCCAACTACTACAAGTGGACCCAGTGGATCTTCCTGAAGTTGTTTGAAAAGGGCCTGGCCTACAAGATGGAGATGCCCATCAACTGGTGCACCAGCTGCAAGGTTGGCCTGGCGAACGAGGAGGTCGTGGGCGGCGTCTGCGAGCGCTGCGGCGGCGAGGTCGTGCGCAAGGTCAAGTCCCAGTGGATGCTGCGCATCACGGACTACGCCCAGAAGCTGATCGACGGCCTGGAGGACGTGGACTTCATCGAGCGCGTCAAGACACAGCAGATCAACTGGATCGGCCGCAGCGAGGGCGCGGAGGTGGACTTCACCCTGTCCACGGACGACAAGCTTACCGTGTACACCACCCGTCCGGACACCCTCTTCGGCGCGACCTACATGGTCATCTCCCCGGAGCATCCCCTGATCGAGGAGCGCAGGGCGCAGATTTCCAACTATGAGGCCGTCGCCGCCTACCGTGAGGCCGCGGCGCGCAAGAGCGACTTCGAGCGCACGGAGCTCAACAAGGACAAGACCGGCGTGCAGATCGAGGGCATCCATGCGGTGAACCCCGTCAACGGCAAGCCCATTCCGGTCTGGGTCTCCGACTACGTCCTGATGGGCTACGGCACCGGCGCGATCATGGCCGTGCCCGCCCACGACACCCGCGACTATGAATTCGCTAAGAAGTTCGGCCTGAACATCATCGAGGTGGTGGCCGGCGGCGACATTGAAAAGGAAGCCTACACCGACATCCAGGACGGCGTGATGTGCAATTCCGACTTCCTCAACGGCATGAAGGTGAAGGACGCCAAGCGCGCCATCATCGACTATCTGACCAAGAAGGGCATCGGACACAAGAAGATCAACTTCAAGCTCCGCGACTGGGTCTTCTCCAGACAGCGCTACTGGGGCGAGCCCATCCCGCTCGTCAACTGCCCCTGCTGCGGCTGGGTGGCGATTCCCGAGGACCAGCTGCCGCTGAAGCTGCCCGAGGTGGAGAGCTACGAGCCCACCGACAACGGCGAATCCCCGCTGGCCGCCATGACCGACTGGGTCAACACCACCTGCCCGAAGTGCGGCGGCCCCGCCAAGCGCGAGACCGACACCATGCCCCAGTGGGCCGGCTCCAGCTGGTACTTCCTGCGCTACATCGACCCCACCAACGACAAGTGCCTGGCCGATCCCGAGGAGCTCAAGTACTGGCTGCCGGTGGACTGGTATAACGGCGGCATGGAGCACACCACGCTGCACCTGCTCTACAGCCGCTTCTGGCACCGCTTCCTCTATGACATCGGCGTGGTTCCCACGCCCGAACCCTACCAGAAGCGCACCAGCCACGGCATGATTCTGGGCGCGGACGGTGAAAAGATGTCCAAGAGCCGCGGCAACGTGGTCAACCCGGACGAGATTGTGGACGAGCTAGGTGCGGACGCCTTCCGCATGTACGAGATGTTCATGGGTGCCTTCGACCAGGCGATTCCGTGGTCCACCGACGGTGCGCGCGGCTGCCGCCGCTTCCTGGACCGCGTATGGCGCATGATGGAGTTCATGACCGGGGAAGAATGCATCTCTGAGGACATGAAGTACGATGTGAACGCCACCATCAAGAAGGTCGGCGAGGACTACGAGCGCATGAAGTTCAACACCGCCATCGCCGCCATGATGTCCCTGGTGAACGGCTTCTATGCCAAGGGCAGCATCACCAAGGGTGAGATGGGCGTGCTGATCAAGCTGCTGAACCCCGTCGCCCCCCACATCACCGAGGAAATCAACGAAATCTGCGGCTGCTTCGCAGAAGAACTGATTCGTTCGCCCTGGCCGGCATATGATGAAGCGGCGCTGGTGAAGTCCACGGTGGAAGTGGCGCTGCAGATCAACGGCAAGGTGCGCGGCCGCATGAACGTGCCCGCCGACCTCACCCGCGAGGGCGCGCAGGAGTACTTCCTCGCCCAGGACGAGGTGAAGAAGCTCGTGGGCGACAAGCCGCTGAAGAAACTGGTGTTCGTCCCGGGCCGCCTGGTCAACATCGTCTGCTGAGAACAAACCCGATTGCACAATTCGCGTCCGCTGCCGCCCCCGCTGCCGCGGACGCACATTTGCACAGAGAGGTGATTGTATGAATACGCTTCAGGCCTTTATTCTGGGCGCGGTACAGGGACTGACGGAGTTTTTGCCCATCAGTTCTTCGGGCCATCTGCTCATCATTGAAAAGCTGATGGGCATCTCCTCGGAAAACGGCAGCCTCCTGACGCTGAACATCCTTCTGCACTTCGGCACGCTGGTGGCCGTGTTTGCGGTGTACTGGAAGCGCATCTGGAACATGATCTGCCACCCGATCAAATCTGAGCTGAAGTGGCTGGTCGTGGCGACCATCCCCGCGGTGGTGGCCGCGCTGGTGGTGGACTTTGACGCTGCCTTCGAGGGCAAGTTCATCATCTGGTCCTTCTACCTCACCAGCGTTGTGCTGGTGACCGGCACCGCCATCAACAGGCATCGCCGCCGCAACCACAGCCTGCACAAGGACATCCGCTGGACCGACGCGCTGGCCATGGGCGCAATGCAGGCGGTGGCGATTCTGCCCGGCCTGTCCCGCTCCGGCAGCACCATCTCCGGCGGCGTGGCCAGCGGCCTCTCCCGCAAGCGCGCGGCGGATTTCGCCTTTCTGATGTCCATTCCCGCGATTCTGGGCTCCGCGGTGCTGGATCTCAAGGACGTGCTCTTTGACGGCCTGGGCGGACGCATTGATCTGCTCCCCACCGTCGTGGGCGTTCTGGCGGCGGCGGCCTTCGGCCTGATCGCCATCAAGGGCTTCCTGGCCCTGATCCGCAAGGTGAGCATGAATGTGTTCGCGGCGTACACCTTCCTTCTGGGAACGCTGCTGCTGCTGAACAAGTATGTGTTCCACTTCGTTGAATTGATTTGAGACTGCGCACAGTCTGATGCGCCGGTCATCCGCCGCGGCGGGTGGCCGGCGCACGCTTTTTGATCGGGAAATAGGCGCATGCCGCCCGGTTTCCCGTCAAATTTAACATTTTCGCCTTGTTTTCAGGGCATGCTTGTGATATAATCTTTCAGGATCGAATTTCAGATCCAGAACACACCTGCTCCGATTCGTGCGGCGGTTGCTCCGGAAGCTCCGGGGTGCCGTTCGAAGATGAAGAACAGGGAGGTTTAAAAACAAAGGAGGAACCCCAAATGGCAGTTATTTCCATGAAGCAGCTGCTGGAGGCCGGCGTGCACTTCGGCCACCAGACCCGCCGCTGGAACCCGAAGATGGCGCAGTACATCTTCACCGAGCGCAACGGCATCTACATCATCGACCTGCAGAAGACCGTTCGCAAGATCGACGAGGCCTACATGTTCGTACGCGACCTGGCGATGGAAGGCAAGTCCGTCCTGTTCGTCGGCACCAAGAAGCAGGCGCAGGAATCCATCGAAGCGGAAGCCAAGCGCTGCGGCATGTACTTCGTGAACAATCGCTGGCTGGGCGGCACGCTGACCAACTTCCGCACCATCCAGACCCGCATCAAGAAGCTCAACGAGATCGACAAGATGGAGAAGGACGGCCAGTTCGAAGTGCTTCCCAAGAAGGAAGTCATCAAGCTGTGCGCAGAGCGCGAGAAGCTGCTGAAGAACCTGGGCGGCATCCGCGAGATGAAGAAGCTGCCCGGCGCGCTGTTCGTTGTGGATCCCCGCAAGGAGCGCATCGCCGTGCAGGAAGCCCGCATCTTGGGCATCCCGATCGTCGCCATCGTCGACACCAACTGCGACCCCGATGAAATCGACTACGTCATCCCCGGCAACGACGACGCCATCCGCGCCGTGAAGCTGATCGCCGGCAAGCTGGCGGACGCCGTTCTGGAAGGCAAGCAGGGCGAGCAGACCGAAGAGGAAGTCGCTCCCGTTGCCGAGGCCGCTGAATAAAACTCAATATTCCCGCATGCGACAAACGGCTCCGTCCGGATGCCGCATGCATCGCGTAGGGGCGCAAGTTCCCTTCCCCACTTTAATTTCAGGAGGATACACAAAATGGCTGAGATTTCCGCAAAAGTCGTTATGGATCTGCGCGGCCGTACCGGTTGCGGCATGATGGACTGCAAGAAGGCCCTGGCTGCCTGCGACGGCGACATCGAGAAGGCGATTGACTATCTCCGCGAAAAGGGCCTGGCCAAGGCCGCCAAGAAGCAGAGCCGCATCGCGGCGGAAGGCGTCGTCGGCGCTTACATCTGCGAGAAGTGCGGCGCGGGCGCGCTGGTTGAAGTCAACTGCGAGACCGACTTCGTCGCCAACACCCCCGAGTTCAAGGACATGGTGCAGACCATTGCCAAGACCATCGTCGTGGACAATCCCACCGACGTCGAGGCCCTGCTGAACTGCAAGGTTGCCGGTTCCGAGCAGACCGTGAACGAGCTGATCACCGAAAAGGTCGCCAAGATCGGCGAGAAGATCACCGTGCGTCGCTTCGCCCGCTATGACAAGGGCATCGTGGATTCCTACATCCACATGGGCGGCAAGGTTGGCGTCCTGGTTCAGGCCGAGGGCGAAGTCAACGACACCGTGAAGGAAGTTCTGCACGATGTGGCGCTGCAGATCGCTGCCGCTTCTCCCGTGGCTCCCGAGTATGTGACCCGCGACCAGGTGAACCCCGAGCACCTGCAGCACGAGACCGAGATTCTCGCCGCGCAGGCCCGCAACGAGGGCAAGCCCGAGAAGATCATCGAGAAGATGGTTCAGGGCCGCATCAACAAGTTCTATGAGGAAGTCTGCCTGCTGGAGCAGGTGTTCGTCAAGGACGGCGAGACCCGCGTGGGCAAGATGATCGAGACCAAGGCTCCCGGCACCAAGATCGTCGCTTTCACCCGCTACAAGATGGGCGACGGCCTGGAGAAGAAGGTCAACGACCTGGCAGCCGAGGTTGCCGAGCAGATCGGCAAGAAGTAATTCAAAACTTCAGAAAAGGAACGTGTCACAGCGTTCCTTTTTTTCGGACAAATTCCATCAGAAAGGCAGAATGTTCATGTATAAGCGCATCATTTTGAAGCTCAGCGGCGAAACCCTTGCGCCGGAGCAGATACCGGCGGACAAGAGCGCATCCCTCACCTTCGAGGCTGCGCGCGTGGATCGCGCGGCCCAGGCCATCGTGAAGCTTCACGATCTGGGCGTGCAGGTGGGCGTGGTCATGGGCGGCGGCAACATCTGGCGCGGCCGCTTCACGGATGAGATGAATCCCGTTCAGGCCGACCAGATGGGCATGCTGGCCACCATCATCAACGCTCTGGCCGTGCAGGACGCCATTCTGCGGCTGGGGCGCAGGGCCACCGTGTTCACACCGCAGGAGATGACCCGCTTTGCTGAACACTATCGCGCCGACCGCGCCATCGCGAAGATGGATGCGGGCGAGATCGTACTGCTGGCCGGTGGCAGCGGCAATCCCTTCTTTACCACGGATACCGCCGCCTCCCTGCGCGCAGCGGAGCTGAAGGCCGACGCGGTGTTCAAGGGCACCACGGTAGACGGCGTCTACGACTCCGATCCCCGCAAGAATCCCGATGCGAAGCTCATCCGCGACATCAGCTATCAGGAGGCCATCGACCGCGGTCTCAAGGTCATGGACGCTTCCGCCTTCCAGCTCTGCAAGGAGCAGAAGATCCCCTGCATCCGCGTGTTCAACATGGACGACCTGGAGAACATCATTCGCGTCGCCCAGGGCGCGGACATCGGCACCGTGGTGCACGCATAATCTCATTCTGATCCGGGATCCCGGGCGCGGCCGCGTCCGGGATCATTGTCTGCATGGGCCTGCGTCCGCCGCGCGGATTTCCCGCCCTCCATTTCATCGCCTTCTCCACGGCGGCGCGCCCGTTGGGGGCGATCGCTTCCGCCGCAGTTTTTCCGAAAAACTGTCCGTCGCATCCCCCGGAATTTTTCTCTTGCCATTTTGACTGAAAACATGTACAATAGTAATTAGAAAAATAAGCGCTTTGGGCGCATCGGATTTTGGAGGTTGCAACATGTATCACGATACGATTAAAATCACTGTCGAAAAGATGGACAAGACCATTGCCGTCATTCAGAAGGATCTGGCCACCCTGCGCGCCGGTCGCGCGAATCCGCAGATTCTGGACAAGATCACCGTGGATTATTACGGAACGCCCACCGCGCTGAACCAGGTCGGCAACATCTCTTCTCCGGAGCCGCGCCTGCTGGTGATCGCCCCCTGGGAGCCCAGCATGATCACCCCCATCGAGAAGGCCATCCAGAAGAGCGACATCGGCATCAATCCCTCCAACGACGGCAAGGTCATCCGCCTGCTGGTTCCCGAGCTCACCGCCGAGCGCCGCAAGGATCTGTGCAAGCAGGTCAAGAAGCGCATTGAGGAGGGCAAGGTCGCCCTGCGCGCCATTCGCCGCGATGCGATGGAGGCCATCAAGAAGATGAAGAAGGATTCCCAGATCACCGAGGATGATCAGAAGACCGCCGAGAAGGAGCTTCAGAAGATCACCGACGCCCACATCGAGCAGATCGAAAAGGTGGGCGCGGCCAAGGAAAAGGAGATCATGGAGGTCTGATCGCGTTTCGCCAGCCCTTCGCGGTTTCCCTCCCCGTTTGTTGAATCCGACGCATACAAATCCCGGTGGGCAGCTGCATTGGGCTGCCCACATCGTTTATCCGCGGCATCGCCGCGAAAGGAGTCGCCCATGTTTGCAGAAAAGCTCTCCTCTATGCTCAACCGCCTGCTCAAACCGCAGCCGAAGTACATCACCGTGGCCGCCAGGCCGGACGGCGCGGCCCCGGAGCGCATGCTTCCGCCGGACCGCATGCCGGCCCATGTGGCCATCATCATGGACGGCAACGGCCGCTGGGCGCAGAACCGTGGCCTGCCCCGCTCCGCCGGACATGCTTCGGGCACCGAGGCGCTGCGGGACATCATCCGTGCCAGCGACGACTGGGGCATTCAGGCGCTGAGCCTCTATGCCTTCTCCACTGAAAACTGGGCCCGTTCCAAGGACGAGGTCAACGCATTGATGGGACTGCTTCTGAAATACTTCAATTCTGAAATCGACGAATTGGACGAGAAAAATGTCTGCATCCGCATTCTCGGCGACATAGACGGCCTGCCGGAGCCCCAGCGCGAGGCCGTTGAGCGCGCCATGGAGCGCACGCGGGACAACACCGGGCTCAAGCTCAACATCGCGCTCAACTATGGCGGCCATGCCGAGCTTCTGCGCGCGGCGCAGCGCCTCGCCAGACGCGTTCAGGCGGGTGAAATGCAACCTGAAGAGATTACAAAGGAGGACTTCGAGGCGGAGCTCTACACTGCGGGTCTGCCGCCTGTGGATCTGCTGATCCGCACCAGCGGAGAGGTGCGCACCTCGAACTTCCTGCCCTGGCAGACGGCCTATGCGGAAATGATCTTTGATCCCGTGCTCTGGCCGGATTACGATCGGGCACACTATTTAAAGAACCTGCGGGAATATGCCGCCCGGGATCGCCGCTACGGAGGCGTGAAGGGCGAAACCTGCGGAGAAAATACGGAGGAAAATTCTTGATCAAGCGTGTGATAACCGGCGCAGCCTTTGCCGTAATCGTGCTGGCGGGCGTATTGTTACAGGGCTGGACGATGCTTGCCCTGCTGTCCTTTGCCATGGTCGCAAGCACGCATGAAATGTACAAGGCCATTCGCGCCACGGGCATTGAACCGGTGCGTTGGGCGGGCTATGTGTTCTGCTTTATGACCATCGCCGCGGAATGTACCGCCTTCTATGTGCCCGGAGAGATGAACGTCTCCATGATTGCGCTGCTGTTGAGCGTCATGGCCGCGATGACGCGGCTGGTGACGCGGGGCAGAATTGCCGTGGAAAGCCTGATGGCCACCGTGTTTCCCATGCTCTATCCGGGCATATTCTACATGGTGCTGATGGAGCTTTTACAATTCGAAAACCGTGCGGCCATCACGGTGGCGCTGGTGCTGTCCTTCTTTGCGGCCTCGGTAAACGACGTGTTCGCACTGTTTTCCGGGATGCTCTTTGGCAAGCACAAGCTGGCCCCGGAGCTGAGCCCCAAGAAGACCATCGAGGGCTCCATCGGGGGACTGATCGCCAGCGTGCTCTTTTCCATGGCCGTCCCCGGCCTGCTGCGGCTTCTCCTGGGCCCCGCCTCTCCCCTGTTGGCGGGCTATGAGGCCCTGCCGCCGCTCTGGAGCTTCGCGCTGCTGGGTCTGGTGGCCGGCGCGCTCTCCCAGGTGGGCGATCTGACGGCCTCCATGGTCAAGCGCCATTGCGGCGTGAAGGACTTTGGAAAGCTCCTGCCCGGCCACGGTGGCATCATGGACCGCATGGACGGCATCCTCTTTTGCGGAGCGGTCTGCTATGTATTCTTTAAAGTAATCGGAATGGGTTAAGATATATGGAACAGAAGAAAATTGCAATTCTCGGGGCGACCGGCTCGATCGGCAGCCAGGCGCTGGATCTCGTGCGCCGTCATCCCGATCGCTTCTCCGCCGTCTGCCTGACGGCCAACCGCTCCAGCGAGCAGCTTTTCTCCCTCGTGCGCGAGTTTCGCCCCGTCGCAGCCGGTCTGGCCTGCGCACCGGCGGAAATCCCCGAGGATCTGCGCTCATGCGCGTGGTTCTTCGGCCCGGACTGCTCCGTCCGGGCCCTCGAAGCCGCCGGGGCGGACGCCGCCCTGTGCGCCATCACCGGCATCGCCGGTCTGGACGCGGTCTGGACGGCGCTGGACGTCTGCGGGCAGGTTCTCCTCGCCAACAAGGAGGCGCTGGTGACCGGCGGCGACCTGGTGACCGAAAAGGCGCGCGCCCTGAACAAGCCCCTGCTGCCCGTGGACAGCGAGCACTCCGCCATCTTTCAATGCCTTCAGGGCGCGGCCGGAAACCCGATTCGACGGTTGATCCTCACCGCCTCCGGCGGTGCGCTGCGCGACTGGCCAAAGGAAAGGATCGACGCCGCACGGGTGGAGGACGTATTGCGCCACCCCACCTGGAGCATGGGACGCAAGATCACCGTGGACTGCGCCACGATGGTGAACAAGGGGCTTGAGGTCATCGAAGCGCATCACCTCTTCGGCATGCCCGCGGAGCAGATTGACGTCGTCGTACACCCCCAGAGCGTCATACACTCCATGGTGGAGTTCCGGGATGGCGCGGTGCTGGCCCAGCTGGGTTGCCCGGACATGCGCGGCCCCATCGGCTACGCAATGGCCTATCCCGGGCGTCTGGAATACGACGCAAGGCGGCTGGACTTCGCAAAGATCGCCAGCCTGCAGTTTATGGAGCCGGATCTGCAGCGCTTTCCCGCGCTGGGCTACGCCATCGAGGCCCTCAGGGCCGGCGGCGCCATGCCCATCGTATTGAACGGCGCGAACGAGGCGGCTGTGGATGCGTTCCTGCACGGCCGCATCCCCTTCGGCCGCATCGCGGAAATCATCCGCGATGCGCTGGATCGCGTGCCCCAGCGGCCCATCCGCTGCATTGCGGACGTGTATCAGGCCGACAGAGAGGCGCGCGCCTGCGCCGATGAAATCATTCGGAGGTTTTGATGTCCAGAATTCTCTATATCCTGATCGCCATTGTCATGCTGGGCTTTATCGTCACCGTGCATGAATTCGGCCATTATCTGGTGGGCCGCCTCTGCGGCATTGGCATCTTGGAATTCTCCGTGGGCTTCGGCCCGAAGCTCGTGGGATTCAAGCGCAAGGGCATCGCCTACTCGCTGCGGATGATTCCCCTGGGCGGCTACTGCGCCTTCGTGGGCGAGGACGAGGAAAACACCGCGCCCAACGCCATGAACAACCAGCCGGTGTGGAAGCGGCTGCTCACCGTCGCGGCAGGCCCCGCAATGAACTTCCTGCTGGCCTTTGTGTTCTGCACCGTGCTGCTGAGCAACTTCATCATCGCGGAATACCAGCCCCGCGTGGCCTACATCTACGAAAACACGCCCGCCGCCGAATGTGGCCTGGAGCTCGGCGACGTGATCGTCGAAATCAACGGCGTGGCCGTCAGCTACGACGGCGACGGCGTGATGACTGCGCGCGATGTGATCGCCACATCCGACCTCGACGCTCCCCTCTCCCTCCTCATCGAGCGGGGCGGCGAGCGCGTCTCCATGGAGGTGCAGCCCGAGCGCATCGAGGACAGCGAGACCGGAGAGGTGCGCTACCAGTTGGGCATCGCCTTCGGTGGGCGCACCTATCGATTCGGCGAGGCCCTGGGGCGCTCCTGCGGCTACATGGTGGAATTCACCGGCGAGATGCTCAAGGCGCTCAAGGATCTGGTGTTCCACGGCACGGGCGTGGACGATATGATGGGCCCGGTGGGCATCATCTCCTTCGTCAGCGACCAGGTCTCCAGCCAGAAGCTCTACGCCGTGGTGAACCTCACCTTCTTCCTCTCGCTGAACATCGGCATCATGAACCTGCTGCCCCTGCCCAGCCTGGACGGCGGAAGACTGATCTTCCTGATCCTCGAAGCCATCCGCCGCAAGCCCATTCCTCCGGAGAAGGAGGGCATGGTGCACGCCATCGGCCTGGGGCTGCTGCTGATGCTGTTCGTCTTCATCACCTATAAGGACATACTCCGCCTCTTTACCGGCGGCTAAGGAGAGATACGCATGCCAACGCGCAAGGTCTTTGCGGGCGGCGTCGCCATCGGCGGCGGCGCACCCGTGAGCGTTCAGACCATGACCAATACCGACACCCGGAATGTGGAAGCCACCCTCGATCAGATTCGCCGCATGGCGGCGGCGGGCGCGGACATCGTGCGCGTCTCCGTCTATGACGCGGTCTGCGCTGAGGCCGTGCGCCCCCTGGTGGACGCGAGCCCCGTTCCGCTGGTGGCGGACATCCACTTCGACCACACCCTCGCCATCCGCGCCATTGAAAACGGCATCTCCAAGGTGCGCATCAACCCCGGCAACATCGGCGGGGAGCAGAACGTGCGCACCCTCGCGGACTGCCTGAAGCAGCACCACATCCCCGTGCGCATTGGCGTAAACTCCGGCTCCGTCGAAAAGGAGATCCTCGCCAGATACGGCGGCGTCACCCCTCAGGGCATGGTGGAGAGCGGCCTGAACCACGCCCGCATGCTGGAGCGCGCGGGCTACGACGACATCGTGCTCTCCTTCAAGGCCACGAACGTCAAAACCATGATCGAGGCCTGTCGGCTGGCGCACCAGCGGACGGACTATCCCCAGCACATCGGCGTGACCGAATCCGGCACGGCGGACGTGGGCGTGGTAAAATCCGCCGTGGGCATCGGCACGCTGCTGATGGAGGGCATCGGCGACACCATCCGCGTGTCCATCTCCGGCGACCCCGTGCAGGAGGTTCCGGCGGGCATCAACATCCTGCGCGCATGCGGCCTGCGAGAGGACTTTGTCGAGATCATCTCCTGCCCCACCTGCGGGCGCACCTGTATCGACGTGGAGGGCATTGCCAGCGCCGTTCGCAGAAACACGCTGGACATCAAAAAGCACATACGCGTTGCCGTGATGGGCTGCATCGTCAACGGCCCGGGCGAGGCGAAGGAAGCCGACCTGGGCATCGCAGGCGGCCGGGACGGCGGCGCGCTGATTGTCAAGGGACAGCCGCCCCGGGCAGTGCGCGGCGATCTGGCGGAAATTCTGACCCGCGAGGTGCGCCGGTACGCAGAAGAACACTGATGGAGGGAGCCCATGGCGGAACTCTGGCGAGAACTGATACTGAGAGACAGTCCTGAACTGGCGGACTGTCTCGTTCTGTCGCGCGTATCCATCTCCAAAAAGACGGGGCGCATGACCGTGGAATTCCATTCCGACCGTCTGCTCTCCCGCGCGGACCGCAAGCAGCTGCTGCGCACGCTGGAGGCCGCCTTCCCGACGGTGAAGGTGGACGTAGAGCTGCGCTATCCCGCGCTGCACGACGCCGTGCAGGAGGATTTGGGGCGCGCCACGCCGCTGCTCAGGGAGCTGATGTCCCACGAATGTCCCGGGGCGGTGCACTTTCTGGACTGGGAAGGGGGCGCGTGGCGGCTAGAGGGCGGCAAGTTGATTCTCAACATCTCCAGCAGCGAGGGCGCGGACTACCTGCGCATGCAGGGCGTCGACCGCCTTCTGGAGGGTTACCTCAAGCGCCTGTTCGGCATCGACGCGACCGTCGCCATCCGCATCACCGGCAGCGACGAGCGCCGCATCGAGGAGATCAACCGCGCCCGGGCGCAGGAGGCGGAGATGCTGGCCAAGGACACGGCGCGCAACCTCGCCGGCGACAAAAAGCGCTCAGCCCTGCCCTCGGACGCGCTCTACGGCCGCCCCATTCACGATCCCATCATCGAAATGCGCGAGATCACCGAGGACATCGGCCGCATGACCGTGCGCGGCGAGGTCTCGGACTTCGACATGAAGGAGGCCAAGAACGGCCAGACGCGCATCATCTCCTTCTCCATGTCGGACAGCACCTCCTCCGTCAACTGCAAGCTCTTTCTCGGCGGCCGCCGCGGCGGAGACGAGAACGCCAAGAGCATCCAAGCCCAGGCCGACGCCCTGTGCGAAGGGCTGAAGAACGGCAACTGGGTCACCTGTCGGGGCAGCTACCGATACGATGAATTCAAACACGAAATGGTGCTGATGGTCTCCGACATCCAGCCTGCGGAAAAGCCCGTGCGGCTGGACAACGCCCCGGAGAAGCGCGTGGAGCTGCACCTGCACACCTCCTTCTCCACCATGGACGCCTGCGCCTCCCCCACGGCATTGATCAAGCAGGCGGCGAAGTGGGGCCACAAGGCCATCGCCATCACCGATCACGGCGTGGTGCAGGCCTTCCCGGAGGCCTTTGGCGCGGCCAAAAAGGCCGGAATCAAGCTGATTCCCGGCTGCGAGGGCTACCTCATCGACGACGACGCGAGCATCGTGGAGGGCGGCGCGAGCGTGGCTCTGGATGGCGCGACCTACGTCGTTCTGGACGTGGAGACCACCGGCCTCAACACCCACACCGACGAAATCATCGAAATCGGCGCGGTGCGCATCGAGAACGGCGTGGAGGTGGGCGAGTTTTCCGAGCTCATCGATCCCGGACGGGCCGTCCCGGAGCGTGTGGCCGAGATCACCGGCATTACCACCGCCATGCTCCGGGGCAAGCCGAAGCTGATGGACGTGATGCCCGCCTTCGCAAAGTTCTGCGAGGGCGCGGTGCTGGTGGCCCACAACGCCGCCTTCGACATCGCGTTCTTCCGCAGGGCATTCCGCGCCGCGAAGCTCCCCTTCGACCATCCGGTGCTGGATACCCTCGCGCTGGTGCGCAACCAGTATCCCAACTTCAAGAACCACAAGCTGGGCAACGTTTGCAAGCAGCTGGGCGTATCCCTGACCAACGCGCACCGGGCCGTGCACGACGCACGGGCCACGAGCCTGGTCCTGCTGCGTGTGCTCAGCGAGGTGCGCGCCCAGAAGAACATCTCCACCCTGGGCGAGCTCAACAGCTGCTACCAGACGGACGCAGGCAAGCAGGCCTACCACATCATCCTGCTGGCCGCCACCCAGAAGGGCATGGAGAATCTGTACCGCCTGGTGAGCGAAGGCCACCTCAACTACTTCCACCGCACGCCCCGAATCCCGCGGAGCCTGATTCAGAAGCACCGGGAGGGACTGATCGTCGGCAGCGCCTGCGAGGCGGGCGAGCTGTTCCGCGCCATACTGGACGGCCGCGACGACAGGGCCGTCGAGCGCGTCGCGTCCTTCTACGACTATCTTGAGATTCAGCCCATCGGCAACAACGAATTTCTGAAGCGCGAGGGCACCGTCACCGACGATGAGGGGCTGCGGGATCTGAATCGCAGGATCGTCCGCCTGGGCGAAAGGCTCCACAAGCCCGTGTGCGCCACGGGCGACGTGCACTTCATGAACCCCAACGACGGCATCTTCCGCGCCATACTGATGGCCTCCAAGGGCTTTGAGGACGCGGACAACCAGCCGCCGCTGTACTTCCGCACCACTGACGACATGCTGGAGGAATTCTCCTATCTCGGCCCGGAGAAGGCGCGGGAGGTGGTCGTGACCAACCCCAACGCCATCGCGGATCAGGTGGGCGAGCTGCACGTATTCCTTCCGCATCCCGAGGGCAAGGAGACCTTCCAGCCCTACTGGCCCGAGGCGGAGCACGAGCTGCGCGCGCTGACCGTCAACAAGGCGAAGGAAATCTACGGCGACCCCCTGCCGGAAATCGTGCAGAAGCGCATCGACAAGGAGCTGGGGGCCATCATCGGCTACGGCTTCTCCACGCTGTACATGATCGCCGTGAAGCTTGTGGCCAAGTCCCTCTCGGACGGCTACATCGTGGGCAGCCGAGGCTCGGTGGGTTCGTCCTTCGTGGCCTTCCTCTCCGGCATCACGGAGGTCAACTCTCTGTCCGCTCACTACATCTGCCCGAAGTGCAAGCACTACGAGTTCGACGTGCCCCCGGGCTACGCATGCGGCATCGACCTGCCCCCAAAGGCCTGCCCGGTGTGCGGAACGGAGATGGGGCGCGACGGCTTCAACATCCCCTTCGAGGTCTTTCTGGGCTTCAAGGGCAACAAGGTGCCCGACATCGACCTGAACTTCTCCGGCGAGTACCAGCCGGTGGCCCACAACTACATCAAGGAGCTCTTCGGCGCGGAGTTCTGCTTCCGCGCGGGCACCATCGGCACCATCGCCGAAAAGACCGCCTACGGCTATGTGCTCAAATACGCCGAGGAGCGGGGGCTCTCCCTCTCCAACGCAGAAAAGCAGCGCCTGGCCAACGGCATCACCGGCGTCAAGCGCACCACCGGCCAGCACCCGGCGGGCATGGTGGTGCTGCCGAAGGAGTACTCCATCTACCAGTTCACGCCCATCCAGCATCCGGCGGACGACGTGAACTCCGACACCATCACCACCCACTTCGACTTCAGCTCCATGCACGACGTTCTGGTCAAGCTGGACGTACTGGGCCACGATGACCCCACCATGCTGCGCAAATTGCAGGACCTCACCGGCATTGCACCGCAGAAGGTGCCGCTGCACGACCCGGAGGTGTTCGGCAGGATCATCTCCCTGTTCTCCGGCACCGAGGCCCTGGGCATCACCGCGGAGGAGCTGGGCGTGTCCAAGACCGGCACGCTGGGCGTGCCCGAGTTCGGCACGAAGTTCGTGCGCGGCATGCTGGAGGACACCAAGCCCACCTCCATGGAGGAGCTGATCCGCATCTCCGGCCTGTCCCACGGCACCGACGTGTGGCTGGGCAACGCCGCCGACCTGGTGAAGGCGGGCGTTCCGCTGAAGGAGTGCATCTGCACCCGCGATGACATCATGAACGCATTGATCGCCCTGGGCGTGGACAGCGAGATCGCCTTCAAGACCATGGAGAACGTGCGCAAGGGCAAGGGCCTGAGGCCCGAGATGGAGGAGGCCATCCAGGCCGTGGACGCGCCCGCCTGGTACATCGACAGCTGCAAGAAAATCAAGTACATGTTCCCCCGCGCCCACGCCGTGGCCTACGTCACCATGGCGCTGCGCATCGCCTACTTCAAGATCTACTACCCCGCGGCCTACTACTGCTGCTACCTGCACCGCAACGCAGAGAGCTTCAACGCCTCCTACATGTGCACCCAGAGCGTGGACGAACTGCGCGAAGCCTACGAGGGCATCAAGGCCCTGGACAAGGCCGAGCTCACCGCCACCAAGGAGGACGAGGCCACGCTGCTGGAGATTCTGATCGAGATGAACCTGCGCGGCGTGCACATCCGCCCGCTGGACATCTACAAGTCCGCCGCGAAGGACTTCTTCATTGACGAAGACGGCTTCATCGTGCCACCCATCAATTCCCTGCCGGGCGTGGGCACCAGCGCGGCGGAGGCCTTCGTCGAGGCCCGAAGCTCCGGCCCCTTCATCTCCCAGGACGACATGGTGCGCCGCAAGGTTTCCAAGAGCGTGGTGGAGACGCTGAAGCAGGCCGGCTGCCTGAACGACCTGCCCGAGACCAGTCAGGTGACGCTGTTCGAATTCGGCGGATGACCGCCGCCAATAACCGACCGAAGTCTATATCAGATGACGATCTGGAATCCGGATTCAGAAGGGAGTCGTTATCCTTGAAGCGCCTGTTGCAACTGCTGTTGATCCTTCTTCTGCTGTTCTCCAGCGGCCTCTGCGAGGCTTTGGTGGACGGCGACGTGGCCATCACAGAGGATATCCTCGTAGAATACGGCTATGACTACTCGGAATGCGATGAAGTCGCCCTCTATCTTCATGCTTTTGAGGAATTGCCCCCAAATTATCTCACCAAGGCTGAAGCCCGCTCCATGGGCTGGGACAGCCGCTCCGGCAACCTGTGGACGGTGGCCCCGGGCATGAGCATCGGCGGCGACCGTTTCGGCAACCGGGAGGGCAGCCTTCCCGAGGCGCGCGGACGAAACTGGTACGAGTGCGACGTGAACTACTTCGGCGGCTACCGGGGCGCGGAGCGCCTGCTGTTTTCCAGCGACGGCCTGATCTACTACTCCGGCGACCACTACCAGAACTTCGAGCTGCTCTACGACGACTGGTATTATGATTGAGGAGGCAAGCATGAACACATACGTCATCGACGGCGAGCGCATGCCCGACCGCGCCGCCGCCCACGCGGAGCTCGCCCGCGCCTTGCACCTTCCGCCCCACTACGGCGCAAACCTGGACGCGCTCTGGGACGAGATCAGCTGCATGCGGGCGGAGGTGACCCTCGCTCACCCCGCCGCCATGCTGAACGCCCTCGGCGCCTACGGCTGCAAGCTGCTCCAGACCATGTTTGAAGCTACCGGAAAAAACGACGGGTTCCGATTCCACATCGCTGAATAGACTCTTTCCTGGCGAATGATTTCGCTTGGTGATTCCGGGAATATATACGGACATAATCTCAAAATACCGGCTTCATGTGCGGGAACACCCCGGTATCTGCACTGGCTTGCTTTTTCCTCCCGTGCAAGGCGGATCCTCCACCTGCATGCCATCCATAACAGACAGTGTATTTCATATCTTCAATCGAAACTCCTGAAATTGCGCGGAATCATCCGCCCTATTTCAGGAGTTTTCTGATTCGATTTCCACATTCTGCCTCTTGTTGCGATCAGCTGCATTCTCACATTATTGGCTCAGAATACCAGTAACCACTCAATAATCCCGCGCCCTGATAAATACCTCCAATCAGGCGATACTATCCATACTATTTTAAACTGGAATCCATAAAAGCAAGCAACTTGACAACTATGAAGAGAAGCTCATGACAATACCGAAAGCAAAGCGAATCACAAGGATACTCCACTAACGGATAAGATTAAGAAGAATAATCCCAAGAACAGGATTTATTATCATAGCAATTACTCCTACAGAAGTAGAAAACACATCCATACGATACAAAATAATTGAAGTTCGCATATGATTAGAAGACTTCGCGTTATCGGTCATGTTGCTAGTTTCTTTTATTCTGATAATTGCATTAAATATGGTTGAAAGCAAAAACCATCCAATAATTCCAATCACAAATAGAATTACTGGTTTAATTACTGAACTTGTATTCAATCCGTAACGAATCAATATATAGAGATTAAACAAGCGACCAACAATTGCGAATATTGAAAGTATTCCTTTCATTGGCTGCCAAGCTCCAGTAAAATGATGAGAAGCATATACTTGTTTTTGCCAGTTAAACATAAATGTGACATATAGAATAATCAGGATTATGCTCATCACTATCTTCCCTTTCAAAGATTAAAATAGCTCAGAAATAATAGATTCAATTCTGTCTTTGGATTAACGCATAATACAAGGAATGCAATGGTTGAATAGCGTCAACCTTACAGCTTGTTCTGATGAGGATAGACTGAGACTTATTTTCGACTTCTTGATAATCGACACTCTCACCTTGGATAAAACGTGATAGACTATCAATTCTTAAGTCAAGAAATTCAAAGAATATCTCATAAAGTTGAACTCCAAGCCTTGTATAGTCAGCATCGCTTTTATCAAGCATTGACTTGAGAATCCCATATGGTATACTGAGATTCTCCTTTGCTTTTTCATATTGTTCTAGCGTCTTTTTACACTTAGTTCTCTTCAATAAACCAACGCGTGCGCCTACCTCTACTTTTGCCATTTTTATTATGGGAGGTGTCGTTTCGAAAAAATACTCTATCGCTTGATAGGATTTGTATCTCTCCATATTCAACTTCCACCTTTCAAAAAATCGTAAACATTCTGCAACCGGTTCATTATATCATATTTAAGTTCAAAAAGCAATAAGGAGACTATATATAGTCTAACCATGACACTAATTAATGTATAGTTTCAAAAAAAGTGATGGTATTAACCCTTATCAAATCATTAGCAAGGCCTGCTTCAGTAAAGAGAGGTGGACAAAAATCATGCTCATTTACCACTAAAACTGTATTTTGACATCCATCCACTCTTCCTTTTTTACCTTGAACAGAATTGTACCTCTGACTTTGCCTAGACAACTCTCTGGGTGTCCGCACTAGCATGGAAGGTATTGTGGCAAAAACAAACTTTGGTCTGTCTCTCCAGACTTTGATCTGTTTATATCACATTTATATCGCTTTATCTTCAATCTTCGGTCGGTTTTACAGAACTGCGGACATCACCGCGAACAGAGCGATGCTCAAAAGCGTCAGTACAGACAAGGCTGAGGAGATGTTCGTGCGCTCATCCCCCGCGTCCGCGAACACAGGCAGCACATAGGGCGGCGGCAGGATGAACATCAGTATCAGCGCGCCGGTGTGCATAATTCCGCCCAGCAGCAGGCGATTGACCAGCAGCGCCACGCCCAGCATCGCGCCCATGACGAGCACGCGCAGGCCCACGATGGCCGCCGTCTTGCGCCAGCGGATCTCTCCGGGGATCAGGTCATAGCCGATGGAGATGAGGATCAGAACGCTGGTGGGCGCAGCGATGAAGCCTGCGATGGAATCCAGCACGCTGCTCACGCCGGAGGGCTTCAGCGCATCGTAAAGCCCCGTCGCGCCGAAGAGCAGGCCCGCGAGGATCGCCCAGAGCACCGGAGAAACCAGCGCGTCATGGAGCGCAGCCTTCAGATTTCCGCGCCCGCACAGCAGCATCTTGTAGACGGTGAACACAAACAGCACCTGTCCCAGGTCGATGATTGCGAAGCTGGAGTTCGGCTCTCCCCTGAACAGCAGCGCAAAGAGCCCGTAGCCCAGCATGCCCGCCTCAAAGCCGGTCATCAGGAAGGGCGTGAGCTTTCCGGGCGTCTTGAACAGCTTCGTCAGCAGAAAACCCAGCGCCAGGGCCGCGCAGCAGATGGCGAAGATCACCACCGGTATGGCAATGCTCTCCCGAGAATACTCTGCTGTCGCAAATGCGGAAAAGAGCACGGCGGGAAGGGCGATGTTGACGGCCACGGACTTCATCTGGGCGACGCCCTCCCGGGTGAGTATGTTCTTCGTCCGGCAGAGCATGCCGATGGCCAGCGTCAGAAACACCGGCAGGGCAGTTTCCAATACGCGTATGAGCGTCTCCATGAAACGCACCTCCAGAAAAATCAGTATGAAAAAGGCGCCGCAAATTGCGGCGCCCCGGTCTGAAAATCAATCCTCGTCTTCCTCTTCCTGCTTGCAGGTCTCGATGATCTTCTTGGCATCCGCTGCGGGGACTTCCTCGTAGCGCTCGAAGCGCATCGTGAAGGAGCCGCGGGCCTGAGTCATAGAGCGCAGGTCGGTGGCATACTTGAACATTTCGGACAGCGGAGCCTCGGCGGTGACGCGCTGCAGTTCACCCACCTTGTCCATGCCCATGATGCGACCGCGACGCTTGTTCATGTCGCCGATGATGTCGCCCATGTACTGATCCGGCACATCCACCTCAACGTGGTAGATGGGCTCGAGGAGGATGGGGTTCGCACCGGTCAGCTGCTTGAAGGCCAGGCGGGCCGCCGTCTTGAACGCCATTTCGGAGGAGTCGACCGGATGGTAGGAGCCGTCGTAGAGCTGCGCAGTCAGTCCGACCACCGGGAAGCCCGCCAGCACGCCGTGCTTGATGTTGTCGCGCAGGCCCTTTTCAACCGCGGGAATGAAGTTGCGCGGTACGGTGCCGCCGACAACGGCGTCTTCAAAGTGGAATTCGGTATCGTTCGGGTCGTCGTTGGGACGGAACTTGATCTTGACGTCGCCGAACTGGCCGTGTCCGCCGGACTGCTTCTTGTGGCGGCCCTGAACGTCGATGGGCTTGCGGATGGACTCGCGGTACGGGATCTTGGGATCCTGCAGCACGCACTCCGCGCCGAACTTGCTGGCCAGCTTCTTGGCCACGACCTCGATGTGCATCTCGCCCAGGCCGGACAGCACGGATTCGGTGGTCTCCACGTTCTTGGTCACGGTGATGGTGGGATCCTCCTCCATCAGGCGCGCCAGGCCGGAGAAGATCTTGTCTTCCTCGCCCGCCTTCTTGGCGTACACGGCCTTGGAGATGCAGGGCGCGGGGAACTCGATCTCGTCAAACTTCACGGGGTTGTTGCCGTCGCACAGGGTGTTACCGGTGGCCACGGACTGGAGCTTCGCCAGCGCGCAGATGTCGCCCGCGCAGACCTTCTGGGTAGCGGTCTGCTTCTTGCCCTTCAGGGTGTAGATGGTGCCGGGCTTCTCGGTCTTCTCAGCGTTGGCGTTGTAGAGCATCATGTCGCCGGTCAGCACGCCGGAGGTCACCTTCATCAGGCTCAGCTTGCCCACGAACGGGTCGGCCATGGTCTTGAACACGCGGGCGGAGAAGGGCTGGTCGTCGGCGCACACGCGCTCAACCGCGTCGCCCGTCTTGGGATTCACGCCCTCGGTCACGGTGTCCGCCGGGGAGGGCATCAGGTCGATCACGTTGTCCAGAACCTTGGTCAGGCCGACGCGGGTGATGCCGGAGCAGCACACGACCGGAACGACCGTGCCGTCCTTGATGCCCTGGCGCAGGCCGTGCATCATATCTTCAAAGGAGAGCTCGCCGTCCTCGAAGAACTTCTCCATCAGTTCATCCTCAGCGCCCGCTGCGGCCTCCATAATGGCCTCGCGCGCGGATTCCACCTCGCCGGCCACGAAGTCGGGAATCTCGATCTCCTTCATGGTCTTGCCCTCGCCGACGAAAGCCTTGTTCTCCAGCACACAGACGACGCCGGTGAACTTGCCGTTCTCCACGATCGGAACCTCGATGGGCGCAATGTGGCTGCCGTACTTTTCGGTGATGGTGGCGAGCGCCTTCTCAAAGTTGGCGTTCTCGCGATCCATCTGGTTGATGACGATCATGCGGGAGGTGTGGGTCTTGTCGCACATGGCCCAGGCCTTCTCCGCGCCGACGTTCAGGCCGGAAACTGCGCCCACGGTAATCAGCGCGCCCTCGCACACGGTCAGCGGGCCGGACTGCTCGCCCGCAAAATCGAAGTAACCGGGAATGTCGATCAGGTTGATCTTGGTATTCTTCCACTCCAGCGGTGCCATGGCGGCGCTGATGGAAATCTGTCGCTTGGTCTCCTCGGCCTCAAAGTCGGTGGTGGTGGAACCGTCTTCCACGCGGCCCTGGCGGTCGATCGCACCGGCGGTGAACAGAAGCGCTTCAACCAGAGTGGTCTTGCCTTCGCTGCCATGGCCCACAACAGAGATGTTGCGGATATTCTTGGCCTGATAATCTTTCATGAGAAATTCCCCCTGTTCGTTTATGTTCTCCTGCACAGTCAACACGGCAGGCCTGGCTAAACGCAAAAAGCGCCCTATACGCCATAGTGTTTATATTTTAACAGAAATCTGCAAATTTGAAAAGCCCCTTTGTGAAGGAAATTCACACTTTTTCGGTGAAATATAGAATTATTCGCAGGGAATTGCCCATTTTTCAGCGACCATCCACGCTCAGGAGGAGAAAATGCTTCGAAAGCTGCTCTGCGCGCTCGTCGCGCTCTTGCTCGCGTCCGGCTCCGCCCAGGCCATGGGGCGGGACGAAATGCGCGCGCTCTGGCAGGAGCTCAGCGCATCCCGCTCGTACGCATCCCCCTATGCACAGGAACCCGACACCGACCGCTTCTCCCCCGGCGCGCTCACCCAGGCGGCCCAGGCGGACGCGCTGGGCTGTCTCAACTTTCTGCGCGCCGTGGCCGGCCTCTCTCCCGTGACGCTCAATCCCCTCTACACCCTGCGCGCCCAGAGCGGCGCGCTGCTGCTGGCCGCCAACGATATCCTCACCCATACGCCCGATCAGCCCGAGGGCATGGACGACGCGCTGTACGTCACCGCGTATCTCGGAACCTCCCAGGGCAACATCGCCAAATTCAACTGGATGCGCCCGGGGATACTGATCGACGGCGTGACCTACTTTGCCCGGGATGACGGGGACGCGAATCTCTCCACTCTGGGCCATCGCCGCTGGCTGCTCAATCCCCACATGGCGGAGACGGGCTTCGGCCTCGCCAACGCAAAAAGCGGCATGAGCTATGTAACCATGTACGCCGTGGACGACGCGAACGCAGACGTCCAATGGGACAGCGTGGCCTGGCCCGCTGCGGGCGTCTTTCCCGTGGAAATGATGCGGCGGGAGCTGGCCTGGTCCATCTCCCTGAACGATGCGGTCTACGACGCGGAGGCGTCCTCTCCCCGGGTGACGCTGCGGGAGGAGAATTCCGGCGCGACCTTCTCCTTCGACGCGCGCACGGGCGTGGGCGACGGCGACTGTGCGTTCAGCCGGGAGGCCTGCGGCTCCGGCAGCTGCGTCATCTTCCGTCCGGATCTGGACGCAGCGGGCATCGGCGAATATGTACAGAACCAGCGCTGGACGGTTTCACTCACCGGCCTGCGTCTGCGGGACGGCAGCACTGCGGAGATCTCCTACACATGCGAAATGTTCTCCCTCTATCCCCAGGATGTGGCCAACGTGGAACTCGACACCTTCGAGGCCACCCTCGCCCCCGGCGGGCGCCTTCAGCTCAGTGCCAGCGTCGTTCCGGAATACGCCGACGACCTGGCCCTCTACTGGAGCAGCAGCGACGAGGCGGTCGCAGTGGTGGACGACAGCGGGCTCGTCACCGCCCGCTCTGCCGGAAGCTGCACGATCTCCGCGCAGAGCGCCAACGGCCGCAGCGATGTATGCCAGGTCACCGTGCAGTGACCTCTTGAGACATTATTCTCCGCTCTCGCCCCGGAGGAATCAGCTTCACCGGCTGATCGCTGAATCCGGTTCCTCCGGATGTGCTCTGGCGCCACCCCGGACAATTCAGAAGAGCGCTTACATGGACGGAAGTGACCGCAATTTGCTGCCAGCTGACGCCGCAATCAAAAATGCCAATTGATTTCATTATTTCGGTTGGCATTTTTGCGTTTTCGGCCTTTGTCGGTGGTCTGAGGGAGCCGCCGGGCGCAAATGCGCCGGCGGCTCCCTTTTGCGTCGCGCATTTCTGCCTCATATTCTCCTGTCCGTGCCCTCAGAAGATTCTGTCCTCGATCTCCAGCAGGCGGTTGTACTTCGCCAGGCGCTCGCCCCGGGCGGGCGCGCCGGCCTTGATGTACTCCGCGTTCACCGCGACCGCGAGATCCGCGATGGCGCTGGAGAGGGTCTCCCCGCTGCGATGGGAGACGATGACGGCGTAGGCGTTGCGCCGGGCCAGCTGTACCGTTTCGATGGTCTCGGACACCGTGCCGATCTGGTTGGGCTTGATGAGGATCGCGTTGGCCGCGCCCAGCGCGAGGCCGCGGAAGAGGCGCTCTGCATTGGTCGTGAACAGGTCGTCCCCCACGATCATCAGATCGTCCCCCAGCGCATCGGTGATCTCCCGGAAGCCCTCGAAGTCCTCCTCGCCCAGCGGATCCTCGATGGAAATCAGCGGATAGCGCCCCGCAAGCGCGTGGTAAAACTCGATCATTTCTCCCCTCTGAAAGCGCGCGCCGGACTTGCTCTGGCGGTAGCCCTCGCCGTCCGCCCACTCCGCCGCGGCGCAGTCCAGCGCCAGGCACACGTCCTCTCCCGGCTTCCAGCCCGCCGCCTCGATGGCGCGCACCATCCATTCCAGCGCCTGCTCGTCCCGCTCGAGGTTGGGCGCAAAGCCGCCCTCGTCGCCCACCGCCGTGGAGAGACCCGCCTCGGAGAGCAGGCGGCGGAGGGCGTGATAGCACTCCGAACCCATGCGCATGGCCTCGTGAAAGCTATCCGCGCCGGAGGGCACAAACATGAATTCCTGAATCTCCAGGTTGTTGTTCGCGTGCCGTCCACCGTTGACGACGTTGAACATGGGGCAGGGCAGTTGCCGCGCCTGCGCGCCGCCCAACCACTGGTAGAGCTCCATACCCGCGCTGCGCGCCGCCGCATCCGCCACCGCCCAGGAGACGGCGATGAGCGCGTTGCCGCCCAGGCGGGACTTGTCCGCGCTGCCATCCAGCTCCTGGAGCCGATCGTCGATGCGCCCCTGCAGGGCCGCGTCCATGCCGAGCAGCGCCTCCCGGATGGGTCCATTGACATTTTCGATGGCGCGGCCCACGCCCTTGCCCTGATAGGCGTCGCCGCCGTCGCGCAGCTCCCGGGCCTCGTGGCTGCCCGTGGACGCGCCGGAGGGCGCGCTGCCGACGCCAACCGTGCCATCCTTCAGCGCCACCCGCGCCTCCAGCGTGGGCACGCCCCGGGAGTCAAAGATCTGATGCGCGCAAAGGTCGATGATTTTCATTTTCAAACACCTCCGGCCCTATTCTCTTCCGTCGCGCAGATTTTATCCATTTGCTTCTGCCGGGAAATGTGCTATACTGTATATGACACTGATTCACATCAGCGGCGGTGGAAGATGTATTACGACGATTACAGAGGAAGGAGCCGGCGAGGCCGGCGATGCAGGAGGAGCAGAGGCGGCGGCAGCTGTCTCGGCTTGCTGCTGCGCGCCCTCTTCAAGTTGCTCCTCTTCATCCTCATTCTGGCAATCCTCGCCGCGGTCGCGCTCTACGCGCTCCCGGTCAACCTGATGAACGTGGAGCCCTCCGGCACGGAGCTCTCCCTCACCGACGGTCTGCCGGGAAACCGTGTGAACATACTGCTGCTCGGCCTGGACGTGCTCAACGACGGAAAACAGCGCAGCGACGCCATCATGGTCGCCTCCGTGGGCTACGACGGCCTGAAGCTGACCTCCCTGATGCGGGACGTGATGGTGGAAATTCCCGGGCAGGGGCGGCACAAGCTCAATTCCGCGCACGCCCTGGGCGGCCCGGAGCTGACCATGCGCGTCATCAACGAAACCTTTGACCTCAACATCACCAACTACGTCGCCGTGGACTTCCGCACGCTCGTGGATCTGGTGGACGCTCTGGGCGGCGTGGACGTGGAGATCGAGGAAAAGGAGCTGGACTCCCTGAACAAATGCGCGTATTACACCTATCGCAGCATCATTCAGCTCGACCCGGAGAAATATGCCCACTACGCCTCCTCCCAGCCGGAGACCCGCACCGGAAAGCTTCGCCTGAACGGCCTGTTCGCCACCGGCTACACCCGCATCCGCTACTGCGACAGCGACTATGTGCGCACGAGCCGACAACGGCAGGTGCTTGCAGCCATGGTGGCGCGCCTGCGGGAGAATTGCCTGAACCCCCTGATCTACGCCCGGCTCTACCGCGTGCTTGAGCAGGATGTACAAACCAACCTCTCCCTGCCGGAAATCATCTCCCTCGGCGAAAAGGTGCTCCTCTCCGGCAAAGTGGAAACCTATCGCTGTCCCGCCAACGAATATCTGGAGGACAGCGGCTCCGCCATCGAAATTACCGACCCGACCGGAAATGTACGAGCGCTGCACAAATTTATCTATAATTAACGATATATTTCCCATTTCCTTCGTTTTATATTCGATATCTCGCCCGACTTGCAAATAAATTCAGAGGCCGTCTTGACAGATTCGGGAAGATTGGATAGAATAAGGGTATTCAAGAACGCATAATAAATCCGCACATTATAAAATATGTAAGTATTTTGACAGGAGGAAATAAAAATGAAAAATGTATTTGCCATCAACACCAACACCTACCACGGCTTCAGCACCGAGGAGGCGCTGGAGGGCATCGCTGCGGCGGGTTTCAAGTACATTGAAATCTGCGCCGTGCGCAACTGGTCCGAGCACATCATGCCCGAGTGGAGCGCCGAGCGCAAGGCTGCGGTCGTGAACAGGATCAAGGAACTGGGTCTGACCTGCATCGCCCTGGGCGGCCATTGCGATCTGACCGATGCGGAGCGCCTGAAGGACTTCCGCGCCAACATGGAGCTGGCCCACGAACTGGGCTGCGAGTGGATCATCTCCTCCACCGGCGAGGCCCACTTCGGCAAGGGCGAGGGCGGCACCGAGGACACCCTCATCAAGAACATCAAGGGACTGGTGCCCGACCTCGAGCGTCTGAACCTCAAGCTGGGCATCGAGGTGCACGGCGCGAACTACGGCACCGGTGAGGCCGTCGCCCGCCTGGTGCGCGGCGTGGACAGCCCCCGCGTCGGCGTGAACTACGACACCGCCAACGTGGTCTTCTACGGCGGCCGCAATCCCATCGACGACATCAAGACCTGCGTGGACAAGCTGAACTACTGCCACCTCAAGGACAAGGTCGGCATGGACAACTCCTGGAACTTCCCGGCCATCGGCTCCGGCGAGCTCGATCTGATCGGCGTGATGGATTATATGAAGCAGAACGGCTACGAGGGCCCCTTCTCCATCGAGATCGAGCACAACGAGGGCTTCACCATGCGCGAGAAGGTTCCGGGCGATCTGGACTTCGTCAACAAGGTGGTCAAGGATTCCTTCGATTATCTGCACGCAAACGGCCTGATCTGACCTTTCTCATCCGATGCCATGCGGCAATGATGCCGCTTGCATAATACAAAAAGGAGGCAATTCTTAAATGAAGAAGCTCACTGCAATCCTGGTCGTCCTCGTACTGGCCCTGGCGTCCTTCGCCGTCGCCACCGCTGAGGAAGACACCCTCACCTTCGGCTACATCGCCTATCAGATGTCCGATATCTGGAACGAGTATTCCTCCAAGGCCTTTGAGTATGCCGCGGAGCAGAATGGCGTCGAAGTCATGGTTCTGGACTCCGGCAACAAGATCGACCAGTCCATCTCCGCCATGGAATCCCTGATTCAGGCTGAGGTCGACGGCATCTCCATCTTCCCCATTTCTCCCGAGCAGGCTGCTCAGCTGATCACCATGGCCAACGAGGCCGGCATCCCGATCACCGTGGAGAATACCGACGTTGCTGCGGTTTCCGATGAGGACGATTACATCGCCTGCGTCGGCTGCGTGTACGGCGACATCGGCTACGCGGCCATCAAGTGGCTGGCGGAGAACGTTGAAGACGCGAAGGTCTTCTACTGCGCGGGCGCTGTGGGCGGCGGCGTGTTCGAGGCCTACAAGGAGGGCGTCGACAAGGCTCTGGAAGACTACGCGGATTCCATCGAGCTCGTCGGCCTGCTGAACTCTGACGCCTGGTCCACCGAGGATGGCCTGAACCTGACCACCAACTTCATCAACTCCGGCACCGAGTTCAACTGCATCTTCGCCAACAACGACCAGCTCGCTCAGGGCTGCTATCAGGCTTGCGAAGAGGCCGGCATCGAGCTGCCCATCGTCTCCACCGGCGGTTCCCCGGACGCCTACGCCTTCCTCGAGGACGGCATCGAGGCCGCGAATATGACTGCCCCCGTTTCCATCCAGGGCATTCAGACCTTCAAGAACCTCTATGACTATGTGACCGAGGGCATCGTTCCCGAGTCCAAGTTCCAGAGCCTGCCGGTCGTCCCGGTTGCGGGCGACGACCTGGGCGCCTGGATCGACTGGTCCGACTACGCCGGCGCTTACGCCTACGTCTACGGCGAATAATTTCACCGGTCACACGGACACCGGCTTTCAAAGCCGGTGTCCTGCCATTACTTTGTTAGGGTGATAGAAATGTCTGAAAACCTCCGAACGCCCATACTTGAAATGCGGGGAATCGTGAAGGAATTCCCCGGCGTGCGCGCGCTTTCAAATCTCACCTTTGACGTCTACGAGGGCGAATGTCACTGCCTCGTGGGCGAAAACGGCGCGGGCAAGAGCACGCTGATGAAGATTCTCTCGGGCGCATACAAGCCCACCGCAGGCTCCATTTGCTACGACGGACACGAGTACAGGAGCCTGAGCCCGGCCCTCTCCAAGAGCCTGGGCATCGAAATTGTCTACCAGGAGAATGACCTCGTTCCCACCATGAATGCCGTCGAAAACATCTTTGTCGGCAAGGAAATCACGAAATTCGGCGGGATCGTCGATTTCAAGACCATGCACGCGCGGGTGCGCGCGCTGATGGAAAAGTACCGCATCGACATTGATCCCCTTCAGACCATAGAAAAGATGTCCGTATCGGATCAGCAGTTCGTCAAAATTCTCAAGGCTCTGATGAATGAGAGCAAGATTCTGATCATGGACGAGCCCACCTCCATGTTCAACGTGGAGGACGCAGGCAAGGTGCTGGAGCTGGTGCGCAACATCACCAGCCACGGCATCTCCGTCATCTACATCTCCCACTTCCTGAAGGAAGTGGTGCAGATCGCCGATCGAATCACCGTCATCCGCGACGGCAGCGTCATCACCACCTACGACAACGCCAACCACGACACGCCGCTGGACGCGATCACCAAGGACATGGTGGGCCGCCCGGTGGACGTGTTCTACCAGAAGGACGCCTGCGAAATCGGCGACGTGATGTTTGAGGTGAAGGATCTCAAGCTCACCAAGGATTCTCCCTCCGTCAGCTTCTCCGTCCGCAGGGGCGAAATCGTAGGCCTGTCAGGCATGGTCGGCTCCGGCCGCACGGAAATCGTGCGCGCCATCTCCGGCGCGGATCCCCGCTTCAGCGGAGAGATGTATCTCAACGGAAAGAAGCTCTCCATCCGCAATCCGCGGGACGGCATCGAGGCGGGCATCGCCCACATCACAGAGGACCGCCAGCGCCTGGGCCTGAACCTCGGCGCGAGCGTTCTGGAGAACACGCTGATCGTCGATCTGCAGCAGCAGAACACCATCCGCCCCGGCGCGCTGTACAATTACAACGATTACGCCGAGGAGGTTCAGGACATCGTCCGCAAGCTCAAGGTCAAGACCCCCCACCTCCAGCAGCAGGTCGTCAACCTCTCCGGCGGCAACCAGCAGAAGGTGGTCCTCGGAAAGTGGCTCTTCGCCAAGCAGTCTGTCTACATCTTCGACGAGCCCACGCGGGGCATCGACGTCAACGCCAAGGCGGAATTCTACAAGCAGATGACGGCCCTGACCAAGGCGGGCAACTGCATCATCATGGTCTCCTCCGACATGCCGGAGATGATCTCCATGAGCGACCGCGTGCTGGTCGTGCGCCACGGCTCCATCAAGTGCGAGCTCACCGGGGACGAGATCAACGAACAGAACATCATCAAGGAAGCGCTGGGCGTAGGCTGAGCCGGCGGATAAGGAAAGGATCTGGATACTCATGAAGAAGACCCTCAAGGTATTGCGCACTCTTTTGATCCTGGTCGGAGTCGCGCTGTTCGTGCTGGCGACGGTCGGGGAAAACATCGAACGCTCCAACTGGAACGCCGTCAGCCCCTATGTGGACGATCTGGCCGTCGAGGCCGGCTATGCGTCCTTTGAGGCAATCGACGACGATGCGGTGCGCGATCAGGTGCATGACGCCGCGCTGCTCCTCGCCGCTCAAGATACCGCGGCGGTCAATCACGGCTACAAGAAGTTCTCCAAGGTCAAGGACGAGGCCGAGATCGAACAGATCAAGGCGGAAGCCCAGGAAATCGCCGCCAGCGGCACGGAGGGCAGCTTCGGCGAAGTGCTCGCCGGCGCTTGGGTGCCGCTGCTCGCGGTCGCGCTGGCGCTGCTGGCTGCGGGCGTCGTGCTCACCTGCATCGGCCGTCCCGTTCAGGCCAGAGCCGCTTCCTTCAGCGCGCAGCGCCTCCGGGGCATGCTCCGGGACCAGCGCGTGCTGCTGATCATTGTCATCGTCCTGCTGGTGGTCGTGGTCGGCTGCATCAACCCGAAGTTTGTCAAGCTCACCAACGTCATCGCCATCTTCCAGCAGATCTCCGTTCTGGGCATCCTGACCATGGTTCAGGCCATGCTGCTGATCTCCGGCGGCATCGACCTCTCCATCGGCAATATGATGGCGCTGATCGGCGTTGTGGTCGCCACGGTGCTCATGTCGGGCCAGAGCCTGTTCGTCGCCGTGCTGTGCGGCATGGGCGTGGGCCTGCTCTGCGGCCTGTTCAACGGCGTCATCATCTCCAAGTCCCGTTGCATCCCGCTGATCATCACCCTGGGTACCAGCCAGATTTTCTACGGCATCGCCCTGCTGATCTGCGGCGGCTCCTTCCTCCAGTTCAAGGAAAAGCTTGAGTTCATGCGCAAGATTCAGCTGTACAACTTCCTGCCGCTGATGGTCATCTTCATGCTGGCCATCGTGGTGCTGATGTACTTCCTGCTGAACAAGACCAAGTTTGGCCGTCGCATCGTGGCCATCGGCGGAAACGAGAAGAACGCCTTCCTCTCCGGCATCAACGTGGATCTCTACAAGATCATCACCTACGGCATCGGCGGCCTGATCGTCAGCCTGGCCGCGCTGATCCTCGGCGCGCGCCTGAACTCCATCACCGCCACCGCCGGCAGCGGCTATGAGACGGACGCGCTGGTCGCGGCCATCATCGGCGGCGTGACCTTCGAGGGCGGCCGCGGCACGGTGTTCGGCGCCTTCCTGGGCTGCCTGCTCACCGGCATCATCTCCAACGCCCTGGACATTCTGGGCGTGGACGCCTATGTGAAGGTCGTCATCTCCGGCGCGATCATCGTCGCGGCTGTGGTGCTCTCCAACATCGACAACCTTCGCAAGAAGCAGTAAGCGATAAGCGAACCCTCGCCCCTGCCGCGAAGCATTCCGGCAGGGGTTTATTTCAAATGAATACGGGAGGACAACGTCATGAAGACTGCGGTCAGTTTTTACACCTTTGATCAGAACGTCAACCTGCGCGAGGCCTGCGAGCAGGCAAAGAAGGCCGGCTATGACGGCGTGGAGCTCTGCATCAGCGAAACCGGCGAGCTGAACATGAAGACCACGGAGCGCGAGCTGCAGCAGATTCGCCGCATGGCCAATGACATGGGGCTGGAAATCTGCTCCGTAGGCGCATGGAACATGTGGGAACACAACCTGGCGGGACATGACGAGGCCGAGGCCGCCTATGCGTCGGACATCGCCAAAAAGCAGGTGGAGGCCGCCCACGCCTTCGGTGCGGACGCGGTGCTCATCGTGCCGGGCTGGGTGGGAACGCCCTTCGCCCCCGGCATCGTGCGATACGACGAGGCCTACGACAACGCCCAGAAGCGCCTCGCCGCACTGGCGCCCTTCGCCGAGAGCGCAGGCGTGAGCCTCGCGGTGGAAAACGTCTGGAACAAGTTCCTGCTCTCCCCCGTCGAGCTGCGCCGCTTCCTGGACGAGATCAACTCCGACTATGTGGGCGCATACTTCGACGTGGGCAACATCATCTACATCGGCTATCCCGATCAGTGGATCGAAATTCTCGGCGCGCGCATCAAGCGCCTCCACTTCTGCGACGCGCGCTTCGAGCAAGCCGGTCTGGGCATGTTTGTGGATCTCTTCGAGGGCGACGTGGACTTCGAGGCCGTCATGCGCGCGGTCAGAAAGGTGGGCTACGACAAGTGGGCCACCGTGGAATTCCTGCCCAACTACAAGCGCTTCCCCTATCAGTCCATCATCAACGCCCGCCTCTCCCTCCAGCGGATACTGGAACTGTAAATCCAGGGCGCACAAACCCCGGAGCCGACGCACAGGCTCCGGGGTTTCTTTTGTATTCACATCAGGCTCTGCCCGGCCGCAGTTGTCCCTCTCCAACGCCTTTTGAATCGCGTTCACACAGAATCGCTCGCACCCTCCGGCGGCAGCATCGTCAGGGAGATCCGTCCGCGCTGCGCGTCCACATCCAGCACCCACACCCGCACCACGTCGCCCAGCTTCACAACCTCGCTGGGGTGGCGAATGAAGCGCCGCGCCATGCGGGAGATGTGCACCAGCGCATCCTGATGCACACCGATGTCCACGAACGCACCGAAGTCGATCACGTTGCGCACCGTGCCCTGTAGCTCCATCCCCGGGCGCAGATCCTCCATGGAGAGCACGTCGCTGCGCAGCAGCACCGGCGGCAGATCCTCCCGGGGATCCCGGCCCGGCTGCACCAGCTCCCGCAGGATGTCCCGCAGCGTGGGCAGGCCCACGCCTGCCTCCTCCGCCAGCCGCGCCTCGCCATACTCCGCCGCCCTCTGGAGCAGCGCCCGGGGCGCGCCGCCGCGCAGCTTTTCCGCACCGCAGCCCAGCCGCTCCATGACCGTCCGCGCCGCAGCATAGGATTCCGGATGCACGCCCGACGCGTCCAGCGGCTGCGCGCCGTCCCGCAGCCGCAGAAAGCCCGCGCACTGTTCGAAGGCCCTCGGCCCCAGCTTGGGTACCTTTTTGAGCTCCGCCCGGCTGGAAAAGCCGTGGGCCTCCCGGTATTCCACGATGTTCTTCGCCAGCTGCGGCCCGATGCCCGCCACATGCTCCAGCAGCGCTGCGGAGGCCGTGGAGAGCTCCACGCCCACGGCGCTCACGCAGCTCTCCACCACGCCGTCCAACGCCGCGCCCAGCTGCGCGTCCTTCAGATCGTGCTGGTACTGCCCCACGCCGATGGACTTCGGGTCGATCTTCACCAGCTCCGCCAGCGGATCCTGCAGGCGGCGGGCGATTGCCACCGCGCCGCGCAGGGTCACGTCCAGCTCCGGCAGTTCCTTCGCCCCCAGCGCCGAAGCCGAATAGACCGACGCGCCCGCCTCGTTCACCACCGCGTATTCCACGCGCTCCGGGAGTGTGCGCAGCAGCTTCGCAATGAACGCCTCGCTCTCCCGGGATGCGGTTCCGTTTCCAATGGCGACGGCCGTCACGCCGTAGTCCCCGATCATTCCGCGCAGCGTCTCCTCCGCCCGAGCGCGCTGCTTTTCATGGGCCGGTAGCGTAAAGTAGGCCACGCCAGCGTCCAGCACCTTTCCGCCCGCATCCACCACGGCCAGCTTGCAACCCGTTCGATAGCCCGGATCGACGCCCAGCGTCACGCGCCCCTTCACCGGCGGCTGCATCAGAAGCTGGCGCAGGTTGCGACTGAATTCCCGGACGCCCGCCTCCTCCGCGCGCTCCGTCAGTTCCCTGCGCAGCTCCCGCTCCAGCGCAGGCGCAATCAGCCGCTGCCACGCATCCTGAGCGGCGAGGCGCACCTGACGCGCACATTCGCCGTCTCCCCGCACAAAGCGCCGGAAGAGCTCCCGCTCCGCCGCGGCCCCGTCCATCTGCACCGAGACCCTCAACCAGCCCTCCCGCTCGCCACGGTTCACGGCCAGAATGCGGTGCGCAGGCAGGCTGCGCAGCGGCTCCGAGAAGTCATAGTACATCCGGTAGACGCTGTCCCCCTCCTTCGCGGCGCGGGTCTCCATGCGCGCCGTCCGACGGTTCTGCTCCCGCAGCGCGCCGCGAAGAGATGCATCGTTGGCGAACTGCTCCGCCAGGATGTCCCGCGCGCCGGCGAGGACGGCCTCCACATCGGGAAGCTCCGCGCCCAGGAATTGCGCCGCCATGCGCCCCGGCGATGCGTCCCGCCGCTGGAGCAGCAGCTGCGCCGCCAGCGGCTCCAACCCCCGCTCCCGGGCGACGGAGGCGCGGGTTCGCCGCTTCGGCCGGAAGGGGCGGTATAGGTCCTCCAGCTCCGCAAGGCTCGACGCCGCGTCCAGCCCCGCAGAGAGCTCCTTCGTCAGCGCGCCCTGTGCATCCAGCGCCGCGCGAATTTCCGCAGCGCGCTTCTCCAGTCCCCGCAGCGCGCCCAGACGCGTCTCCAGCGCGCGCAGGGTCTGATCGTCCAGCGAGCCGGTCTGTTCCTTGCGGTAGCGGGCAATGAAGGGCACAGTCTTGCCCTCGTCCAGCAGCGCCACCGCGCCACGCGCCTGCGCCTGGGAGATTCCCAGCTCCCGCGCCAGAGTCTCTTCAATTCTCATGTCTGTTCCTCCGCTCCCGATTGCGAAGCCGGTTCATCCGGGCGCCGCGCCCGCATCCGGCAAAGTGCGTGAAAAGACCGCCGTCCAGAGAACAGACGGCGGTCTGAAATGTCCGGCCCAGCAGCGCTGACTCAGGCCGCAGCGGCGTTCTGCTGCAAAATGTAAGTCACATTGGACAGCAGCCGCATCGCAAACGCGCTCGCCTCGCGCATGAGCTTCTGCTGCTGCGCGGAATCGTTCGCCACGTCCAGCACGTCCATCGCGTCCCCGATCTGCGCGGGAATCCACGCGCCGTTGTCCTTCGCGAGGGTCACATCCAGCGCCAGGGTTCCGCTTTGGCCCGCCGCGCCGAGCGAAAGCTCGATGTGCGCCCGCCGCTCGCCCTCAACCTCGCCCGCCTTCTGATCCAGATACAGCCCCAGCGACACCGGCTCCGGGAGCAGATTCGTGGCGACTTTGAGCGTCAAATCCACCAGCGTACCCGCTTCGCCCGTGCAGATTCTTCCCGCTGCGCTCAGCCGGGGATCCACGGCCTGCCGCAGCTCGCCAAAGCTGGAGAACTCGCTGTCCTCCAGGAGCTCGGGATGGTTGTCCAGCAGCGCGAACACCGCATCCATCACCTTTTCCGTCTCCGCTTCGGGAATGTCGACCTCGGTCACCGCGTAGCGTGCGCCGTCAATCTCCGCCTCGCCGCCGTCGGTCACGCCCGCCTGAAGGACCTCCGCCGCCGCAGCCACAATGGCCTGCGCCGCCGCCACGTCCTCCTCCGAAAGCTGACTCGCCACATCCTCCACAACCTCCGGAGAGAAGCCCTCCTCCACTTCGCCCGCAAGCGCGCCGACGTCCATGAAATACGCGTCTGAGAGGAAACTGGCCTTCAGCGCCAGCTCCGTGCCGCCCAGCCAGACGACCGCCTCGTCCGCGCTGCCCGCACCATAGTTCAGCGCGAGGCGCAGACCCAGTCCGGCGTCGCTCTCCGCGGCCGCCAGCACCAGTTCCAGCCCGCTCAGGTCCAGCAGCATTTCGCCGTTGGCCGAAACCTGCACGTTGCCGAGCGTCACGCTTCCGCCCTCCGCCGCCGCAAAGGCGCTCAGGAGCATCAGCGCGCTCAAAAGAATCGCAAGCAATTTCTTCATTGGTCTTTCCCCCTATTTCCTCTGTGTGTATACCCGCTTAAATTTTCGACACAGACAGGGTTTTTCCTTCTCTGCATCGAAAAAAGGGCTGGAAAAGATTTCCAATTGTAAAATTCCCACATTTTGAAACCAATTCCTATTTTTTGCGTCAAAGAGACATCAGGTCAAGCAAGGAGGGAATCACATGAAAAAGACCGCATCGATTCTATTGATTCTGATTCTGTCATTGCTGTGCATCCCGGCCCTCGCCTCAGGCACAAACGGCCAAGGCGACATGGTCGCACGCAACGGCGAACTCGCCGCCTTCCTGGACGGAAGCGGCAACATCTACATCTCCGGCCTGGATAAGCCGGTAAACACCACCAAGGCGGACAGTCTGCTGTCCATCGACCCCTACCGCATCCTTTTCTTCGACCAGGCGGAGGGCAGTGCAAACCAGCGGCTCGTCGCCCTGAACCTGGACGGCTTTGACGAGGCGACGATCACCGACGACGCCTTCGCCGCCTGCCAGGACGCGGACAGCGTGTACTACATCTCCCACGCCGATCGCACGCAGCTCAAGCGCTACGATCTCAACGACGGCAATACGGCGACGGTTTACAGCTCCGCCGAGGCGCTGGAGCGCGTCTATCCCAGCCAGAACGGCGTCATCGTCACCCTGGTGGAGGGCGCCGGCGCCTACATACAGGACTCGGTGAGCGGACAGTTCGTGCCCTACAGCGGCGACATCGCTTCCGAAATCGCCAGCTTTGAGAACTTCGAGCTCTTCTGCACCGATGCCGGCAACCTCTATGTGCTGGAACGCGGCAAGCTCATTCCCACCCAGGTGGACTCCAGCATCAGGGACTGGGCCGTAATCGGCAACACCGTCTACTACCTCAGCGGCAGCGGCACGTCTGTCATTCTCAAGAGCTACGACGTCGGCAACGCGCTCTGGAACACCGTGCTCACCCCCTCGGCGGACATGGAGCTTCAGCTCACGGCCAGCCAGAACGCACTGTTCATGCTCTCGAGCAGCAATGTGGTGTACAGCGTGGACGTGAAGAACGGCGCGCTCGTGAATTTCGCCACCCTGCCCTCCCCCCAGAGCTACGCCATGAGCGGCGGAAAATCCGTCGACGGCTACCGCATTGAGGCGGTCAGCGGACAGTTGAACGTCTACGGCGTGGTGAGCGACTCCAACGCCCTGCCCACTTTCACCTTCGTGGATTTCTCATCCGAGATCGTGGAGGACAGCTCCTCCGGCCTCATGCTGCTCAGCGCCTACGCCATCAACGGCGAGAGCACCGTGTGGGACCTTCTGCAGCCCGCGCCCCAGTACTCCACGCTGCGCCGGGGCAGCCGCGGCGACGCGGTTTCCGCCATCCAGCAGCCGCTGTACGATCTGGGCTACTATGACTACTACATCGACGGCATCTTCGGCTGGCGCACCGAGCGCGCCGTGAAGCTGCTGCAGTCGGATCTGGGCCTGAGCGTCACCGGCGTGGCCGATGAAGCGCTCCAGCGCACCATACTCTCCGGCGGACTCTCTGCCTACGACCCCTACAAGGCCCTCTCCCGGGGCGATCGCGGCCTGCGCGTGACGGAAATGCAGCAGCGCCTACGCGATCTGGGCTATCTGGCGGACGATGCGGACGGCATCTTCGGCCCCCGCACCCAGAGCGCCGTGGAGCTGTTCCAGGAGGAAAATGGCCTTCGCATGACCGGCGTGGCCGATTCCGAGACGCTGCGCCTGCTGTTCTCCTCCTCCGCGAGCACCTGCTCCAGCTACATTGAGCTGCGTCGGGGCGACAGCGGCTACCGCGTGCGCGAGCTGAACGCGCGCCTGAAGGCGCTCTACTACCTCGAGGGCGACGTGGGCAGCAGCTACAATTCCGCCACCGTCGAAGCCGTGCGACGCTTCCAGGCGGAGATCGGCCTTGCGCAGTCCGACCGCGCCACCGTCGCCATGCAGCAGAAGCTCTTCGCCCGCAATGCGCCGGAATACAGCGGCTACATCACCCTGCGGCGCGGCGATGAGAACGCCCGCGTGAAGGATCTCCAGCGCCGCCTGGCGGAGCTGGGCTACTACGACGGCAAGCTCAGCGGCTACTTCGACAAGGCGACCGCGGAGGCCGTGAAGTCCTTCCAGCGCAGGATCGGCTTCAAGGCCACCGGCGTGGCCGACCCCGATACCCTGGCGGAGCTGTACAGCAGCAGCGCGCCCGCGTACGAGGAGCCCGAGAAGATCGGCGCGCCCGTGATTGAACTGAGCGCGTACAGCAAGTATGAAAACGGCATCTATCACATTGCGGACACCGACGCGACCGACGGCGGCGTGACCGTCTCCTGGTTCGCTGAGGGCGATGTGATCAGCTACGACGTCACCATTGTGGACGACCGCAACACCGTCTACACCGACAGCCGGAACGTGGAGATGACCATCGCCAGCATTCCGCTGACCAGCCTGGATCCGGACCGCACCTACACCGTCACCGTGACCGCGCATCCCGTGGACACCGAAAACGACAAGGACACCGTCTCCAGCATCCGCTTCATGCGCGTGGAAATCGCGCTCGATCCTGAACCCGGTGAGATCGGCACGATTGGCAAGCTGATCGTCACGCCCGAGGGTGAAAATATCGTCCGCGAGGACGGCGTCTACCGCATCCCCGGTGACACGTTCACCTTCAAGTGGAGCGCCGACGGCAGCGTGAGCGGCTACGCCTACGTCATCCGCGACGCGGAGGGCAACGCCGTCGACCAGAGCGAATCCATCGGAGAGAAGCTCAACGGCGCGAGCCTCGAAGCCTCCCTCTTCAACGAGGACCAGACATACACGCTGACCGTGTACGCCGTGCCCACCAACGGAACCATTGACGACGCCACCGTGGAGAGCATCTCCTTCCGCCGGAAGGTTGAGGCCGATCCCACGCCCGAGCCCACCGTGGAGCCCACCGTGCCCGCTTCCCCTGAGGAGACGGTCACGCCCGAGGCCACCGAAGCGCCCGCAGAAACGCCGGTCGTAATCGAAGCCCCGGTCGAGACTCCGACGCAGACGCCCACCGAGGCGCCCGTCACCGGCACGCCCGTGCTGAGCGTTCAGCCCAATCTCGGATCGACAGATATGGAGTTGACTGCCTCCGACGGCAGTACGGTGACCGCACCCGTGTTCCTCGTGGGGGACGATGTGATTCAGCTCGGCTGGTCCGCGGATGGCGATGTGGCCGGCTACAACGTCCACATCGTGGATTCCAACGGCAACGACATGGTCAACCAGAACCTCACCAACACCAGCGCGAGCGTGAATTCTGAAAACCTGACGCCCGGCATGGTCTACACCATGACCATCACCGCCTACTTCAACAATTCCGACGCCACCACGAGCGCCTCGCTGTACTTCATGCGCCCCGCGCCCGAACCCGTCGCATCCGTCGCGGAACCTGCAGCCGAGCCTGCCGCCGCGTCTGATCCGGAGCCCTCGTCCGACCCGGAGCCCTCGTCCGATCCGGAGCCGGAACCCGAGCTCGAGCCGGAACCCGAGCCCGAGCCGGAACCCGAGCCCGAGCCGGAACCCGAGCCCGAGCCGGAACCCGAGCCCGAGCC
>SFTH01000009.1 GCA_004563405.1 bacterium | reverse complement strand
GTCGTGGTGATGGTGCTCATGCTCGTGATCGTGGCAGCAGCACTCGCCGTCCTCATGATCGTGATGGTGATGCTCGTGGTCGTGGCAGCAGCACTCGCCGTCCTCATGGTCGTGGTGGTGGTGCTCGTGGTGGTGCTTCACGACCTCCTCGGTGCTCAGCAGGCTCGCCGCGCTCTCGATCACCTCCAGCATCTGCTGGGGGGTCAGCTCATCCCAGGGGGTGGTGATGATGCGGGCGTGCTCGTTGTAGCCGCGCAGCAGCTCCACGCACTTCTCGATGCGCTCGTCGGTCGCGGTCTGGGTGCGGCTGAGAATGATGGTCTCGGCGTTCTCGATCTGGTCGATGAAGAACTCGCCGAAGTTCTTGGCGTACATGCGGCACTTGCCCACATCCGCCACGGTGGCGCTGCCCTCGAGGGTGATCTCGTGCTCCTCCATCAGGTCCACCACCACGCGGCGGATGTCGGAGAGCTTGCCCACGCCGGAGGGCTCGATGATGATGCGGTCGGGATGATAGGTGTCCATCAGCTCGTCCAGCGCGCGGCTGAAGTCGCCCACCAGCGTGCAGCAGATGCAGCCGGAGTTCAATTCGGTGATCTGGATGCCGGAATCGCGCATGAAGCCGCTGTCCACGCCGACCTCGCCGTATTCGTTCTCCAGCAGCACGACCTTCTCATCGCCAAAGGCGCCGCCCAGCAGCTTTTTGATCAGCGTCGTCTTGCCGGCGCCCAGAAAACCGGAAATAATATTGATCTTTGTCATTGCGTATCACCTGTCCTGAATTGTTTCTTTCTTATCATCATAGCCTGTGAATGCGCATTTGTCACGCACAGCGGGCAGATTTCATCAAATAATAACATTCTTCCGCCGGGCGCGCCGCCGCACCAACAGCACCACCAGCGACGCGACCAGCGCGCCGGCCGCTGCGCCGCCGCTGTCGATCAGCACGTCCCGCAGCTCACAGCTGCGGCCGTCCATGAAGGACTGGTGGAACTCGTTCAGCGCGGCCATTCCGGCGCACACGGCGCAGGCCAGAACGACCCCCAGGACCGGCCGCCGACGCAGCGTGGTCAGAACCGCCGACGTCAGCAGCAGCCCCTCCACCGCGAAGATTCCAAAGTGCGCCAGCTTGCGCAACACGGGGTTGAGCGCCTCCGCCGTCCAGGGGAGCCAGGGGAAGATCCGCAGCAGAAAGCGCGTCACGCGCATGCTCAGCGCCCCGGATTCCGCGCCCGTCTGACCCGAAAAGAAAAACAGCACCGCAACCCACGCGATTGCGGCCAGCCACAGGAGGACCGTCGCCCTCGATCTGCGTTTTTTCTGCATTACACTGCATCCTCCATCGCGCGTTTCATTCGATTTGTTATACCCCTTTGACGCGCGAAGGATGCCAAAGGCTGCATGTTTTCCAAAATATAACAGTTGCGGCCTCACATCAGCCGCCCGCGCAGGCGCTCCACGTACAGCCGCGTCAGCACGCCCAGCAGGCGGTCGTAGAGCAGCAGCGTGACGTTTCCGATCAGCAGGCAGGCGGCGGTGAGCATCAGGCCCATTTCACGGTAGTCGCTGAGCACCTGCTCCAGCCGGAACACGAAGATGCATAGCGCGTACATCGCGACCACGGCCAGGTTGAACACGCCCAGCTTCGCCAGCAGGCGCACCGGCGCGCGGCGAATCTGCTCCAGCCGCCAGCGCAGGATGGGATAGTAGCCGATGAACACGAACAGCAGCGCCGCCTCCTTGTCCGGACAGAGCATCAGCCCCAGCATCGCCACGGCGGCCCAGGCCGCCCAGGCCGTCTTCTCCCCGCACTCCACGAAGATGGGAATCAGCACCAGCGCCGCGATGGCCGGGCAGCAGAAGGTGGCCAGCGGAATCAGCCCGCCCATCATCATGACCACCACGGCCAGGGCGCAGAGCACGCCCGTGAGGGCCATTCGCCTGCTGCTCTTCATTTCTCCTCCTCCGGCTGCGCGCAGCGCAGCACCCAGTAGCCCTTGTCCCGGGCGATGCGCTCCACCCGGCCAAAGACCGTCTCCAGATACCTCTGCGCGGACTCCGCCCCCTGCTGCTTGCGGATGACCACATACATCTCTCCCCCGGGCCGCAGGCGCCGCGCCGCGCCGGCAAACAGGCCGTAGATGACCGCCTTGCCGGTGCGGATGGGCGGATTGAGCACGATGAAGTCAAAGTCGCCGTCCACGCGGTCAAAGCCGTCGCTCTGCGCCGCGCGGGCGTTGGTCACGCCGTTGGCGCGCAGGTTGCGTGCCGCCAGCTCCACTGCCCGGGCGTTCACGTCCGTCATGACGATCTCCAGAGCGGGGTCGCGCCTTCCCAGCGCCACGCCCACCGGGCCCCAGCCGCAGCCCAGGTCCAGCACCCGCCCCCGAAGCTCTGGCAGGGCCTCCAGCAGCACCCGCGTGCCCATGTCCAGCCCGTCCCGGGAGAACACGCCCGCGTCCGTCACGCAGCGCAGCTCCTGTCCCAGCACGTTGAAGATCACCGTCTTTTCGTCGTGGGCCGCGCCGGGATTCTCCGCAAAATACTGTTCCGCCATGGACTCACTCTCCTCCATCCAGCTCCGTCATTCTCCTCAGGCCCGCGACCTCCTCCGCCGTCAGGCTCCGGTATTCCCCCGGCGCGAGCCGCTCGTCCAGCGTCACGCAGCCGATGCGCAGCCGCTCCAGCGCGACGAGGGGATGGCCCACCGCCGCAAACATGCGCTTGACCTGGTGGAACTTGCCCTCGGTGAGCGTCACCTCCGCCAGGGAGAACTCCCCGGAGGAGAGGACGCGCAGCTGCGCGGGCCGGGCCGTGAAGTCCGCAAGCTCGATCCCCCCGGCGAAGGCCCGCACATCCGCTTCGCCCAGCGCGCCCTCGCAGCGCGCGCGGTAGAGCTTCTCCGCCTTCCAGCGGGGGGAGATGAGCCGGTGGGCCAGCTGGCCGTCGGTGGTCAGCAGCACCAGGCCCGTCACGTCCCGGTCCAGCCGCCCCACCGGGCCGATTTTGCGCCGCCGGTACTTCTCCGGCAGCAGGGAGACCACCGTGGGCAGGCGCGCGTCCTCCGTGGCCGTCACCACCCCCGCGGGCTTGTTGAGCATGAGGTAGACCTCCCGCTCCGCCTGAAGGGGCGCGCCGTCCAGCAGCACGTCCTCCGGACGCACGGCCATGCCCGCGTCCCGAACCGCCGCGCCCGTCACGCGCACCCGTCCCCGGGCGATCATCGCCTTCGCCTCCGTGCGGGTGTAGCCCGCCAGCGTAAGCGCCTTGTCCAGCCGCATCTCTCCGCCTCCCCGCCGCGCATTTTCAACCATTATAGCAGACGCCGCCCCCGCGCGCAACCGCCGCGAAAGGCAGGGCGGAGGCCAACCGGCCCCCGCCCGAACAAATCCTTAAAACCGTCGCGCCCTCCCGTCTCAGCGCAGCAGGCGGATGAAGCCCACCAGCGGAAGCTCGCACACCCGGTCGTTGGTCATCAGTTGAACCATGCACAGCAGGCCCACCACCAGCAGAGCCAGGCAGGCCAGCCGCCCGACCAGATGGAACAGCCAGCCCAGCAGCGGGATGCCGCCCAGGATGCCGAACAGCGCGCCCACCAGGAAGATCAGTATCCACAGAATCAGGCCCTGATTGGCGCAGTAGCGCCCCAGCGGCGAATTTTTGCACTTGATCAGCGGAATGAAAAACACCAGATAGCCCAGCGCGGCCCAGGTGCGGTTGCGCGCGAGATCCTCGGCGCTGAAATTGCGGTCGTCCATGCTCCGCCCTCCCCTCAGGTGATGCTCTCATTATAAGGCCTCGGGCGGAATTTGTAAAGCTCACACCAGTTGCAAATCCGCCTCCCGGGCCGCCGCGCGCACGGCCGCGGCGCTCCTGCGAAGCGCCTGAAGCTCCTCCTCCTGAAGGGACAGGGGCAGGATCCGCTCCACGCCCGCCGCGCCCACCACGCAGGGCAGGCTCAGGGCAACGCCCTCCAGGCCGTACTCCCCGCTCAGCGGCGCGGACACCGTGAGCACGGACTTTTCGTCCCGCAGCACCGCCTCGGCGATGCGGCGCACCGCCACGGCCACGCCGTGGTTGGTGGCGCCCTTGCCGCGGATGATTTCGTAGGCCACGTCCCGCACGTCCCGGTTGAAGTCCTCCCGCAGCCGCGCCTCCAGCCCGGGCGTGCACGCGCCGCTCAGGCGGCAGAATTCGTCCAGCGGCAGCCCGCCGATGCGCGCCACGCTCCAGGCGGGCACCTCGCTGTCCCCGTGCTCGCCCAGCACCCAGGCGTGCACGTCCCGGGCGTCCACGCCCGAACGGTTCGCGATCATCGCCCGCAGCCGCAGGGAGTCCAGCACCGTGCCGGAGCCCAGCACCCGACCGGCGGCAAAGCCGCAGGCGCTGGCCGCCACGCTGGTGAGCATGTCCACCGGGTTGGTGACCACCAGCAGCACGCAGTCCGGGGCGTAGCGCGCCACCTCCCGGCAGGCGCACTCCACCACGATGCGGTTGCGCCCCGCCAGCGCCGGGCGGGTCTCGCCCACCTTCTGGCTCGCGCCTGCGGTGAGAATCACCAGATCGGAATCCGCAATCGCCTCGTAGCCGCCCGCGCGCACCTCCACCGGGCGCATCATGGGCACGCCGTGGGCGATGTCCATCGCCGCGCCCTCCGCCCGCGCGCCGTCCAGATCCACGATCACGATCTCCTGGGCAAGCCCCGCGTCCGCCAGGGCAAAGCCCACCGCCGCGCCCACCTGGCCCGCGCCGATCACCGAAATTTTCGCCATAGAAAAAACACCGCCTTGCTTGGATTCGGGCATGCGCCCGCAAGACAGTGTTTTCAGAAGCGCCAAAATTGATTCACCAGTTCACATACTCCGCCCGCGCCGCGCCGCCGGAGAGCACCACATGCACGCCGAAGCTGCAATTCTGGGTGACGAAGACCGCGCTGCCGGCCCCTTCCAGATTTTTCATCACGATGGGATCGGGCGTATCGCTCTTCTCCGCGCTGTCGGTGGAGATGACGGCGACGGACGGCGCGCAGGCGGCGATGAGCCCCGGCCCGCAGGCGTCGCTGTCGGCGTGGTTGGGCACCTTGAGAACCGCGCAGCGCAGATCCGCGCCGGAGGCGAGCAGGCGCGCCTCCTCCGCCTGCTCCATGTCCCCGGCCAGCAGCACGCGTCCGTCCGGGGATTCCAGCATCATCACCAGGGAGTTGTCGTCCTCGTTCTCCGGAAACTCGACCTCCGGGGCGAGCACCTGAAACACCGCCCCCGAATCGCCCAGGGGCACCGCGTCCCCCGCGCCCAGCCAGTTGACCTCCAGCCCCAGCTTGTCCGCGGTCTTCACCGCCGGATGCTTCTTTTCGCTGGATTCCGGATAGTAGCGGGAGGCGTAGATGGCGCGAATCTCGATGCCGCTCTTGCGCAGCCACTTGAGCCCGCCGGTGTGATCCTTGTCCGTGTGGGTGATGAACACCGCGTCCAGCGCCTCCACTCCCAGCTGGGAGAGCACCCGCTCCAGCTGCGCCTGGGCCTCGGCCTTGCCGGTGTCCACCAGGCAGACGTATTCCCCCGCGCGCACGAGGATCGCGTCGCCCTTGCCCACCGTCGCCGCCAGCAGCTCCACCTCGCCCCGGGCTGCGCCAAAGGCCAGCAGGCAGGCGGCCGCCGCCGCCACGCGCCGGGCCAGCTTCTTCTTCATGCCTCAGACCTCCACCCAGCGCCCGCTGGCGCTGGACTGCGAAAGCTTCTCCATCAGCTCCTGGAGCCGCGCGCCGTCTGCGATGGTGTTCTCCGCCGGACAGCCGTGGGCCACCGCGTCCAGGAAGGTGAAGTAGCAGTGCATGTGACCCCGCTCCCAGCCGACGGTGTTTTTCGACGGGAGGAAGCTGCCGCCGGGCGCGGGATAGCGCGCCACGGTCTCGATGCGGGTGAAGCCCCGCAGGCCGCCGATGGGCCCGTCCGGCGCGGCGCAGTCGTAGAAATCCAGATAGTTGGGATCCATCAGGCTCCACCGCAGCGCGCCGCGCGCGCCCCGGATCTCCAGGGTGAGATCGTCGTTGGAGCCGGTGGCGATCTTGCTGGCCTCCACCGTGCCCAGCGCGCCGTCCGGCATCTCCAGAAGGGCGAGCATGTGGTCGTCGGAGAGATTGCGCTCCACGCCGCCGTCCTTCGTGGGCCGCTCGGGATAGAGCACGCGGGTGCGGCACAGCGCCCGGGCGGGGTAGCCCAGCAGCCAGGTCACCAGGTCCAGCACATGGCTTCCCATGTCCAACAGCACGCCGCCCTGCATCTGCTGCTTCCAGCCGATGGGCCTGAGGGGATCCACGGAGCCGGAGTGAAGGTAGCGGGCCTCGAAGTGCATGACCTGCCCGAGCCTGCCCTCCTCCACCAGCTGCTTCGCGCGCAGCATGGCGGGCATGTAGCGGTTGTTGAAGGCCACGCGGGTGAAGCCCCGCGCTCCCTCCGCCGCCCGGGCGATGCGCCGGGCGCTCTCGGCGGTCACGGCCACGGGCTTGTCCAGATAGACGTGCTTGCCCGCCTCCAGCGCCGCCACGGCCATCTCCTCGTGCCGGTCGTTGGGCGTGCAGATGGACACCACGTCGATGTCCTCCATGGCGATCAGCTCCCGCCAGTCGTCGGTGCAGGTTTCAAAGCCTGCGGCGGCCATGGCCTCCCGGGCCTTCTCCATGCGGCGGGTGCAGATGCACCTGAGCCGAATCTGAAAATCCGCGCCGGGATAGAACAGCGCTATGCTGCGCAGAACCTGGGTGTGGGTCTTGCCCATAAAGCCCCAGCCGATCACGCCCACGGATATGGTCTTCATGCGGTTCGTCCTCTCCTTTCGGTCGGGCTCCGGCGCGCGCCTTCGCCCTGTCCCCTTCATTATAAACGATAACGCGCACCCCTTGCAAGGCGGAAATCGCGCTTCGACCGGCAATTCCCGGAACTTTTCCCTTGACAGCCGGACGCAACAAATGCTAAAATACAGTAAATAATTGATTGCGTATTGGGTTTTCTTTTGTAATTGAATTTGGAGAAGCGCGGGGAAAAAGGCCTGCGCTCATCTCTTTATGCGGGCGATTTCCGCGCAAGCCCCCACCCGCGCAAAAGGGACGCTGCGGCAGTCAAAATTGCAAGAGCATGGAGGATTTTTATGCTTCCGGGAAAACTGTGTATCGGCATACTCGAGGAGGACAATCCCCTCAAATCCTATTTCCGGCTCAAACCCCTTCTGGTGGAGAACGAAGGAAAATACCTCTCCTTTGAGGGCGCAGAGCGCTATCCCGAGGAGGGCTGCATCCGCATCGTACCGGACAAGAACGAGTCCAGCCACTTCAAGGCCCGCATGCGGCGCATGGGCAGGTACTGCGTCCTGGATCTGCGGGAGCACACGGGCGAAAACGACAAGATCCGTCCCAACAAAAACTATCATGGCGACGAGACCGAGCGCAACGCCCACATCGTCTACTCCGACGTGGTGCGCGAACCCGCCCAGGACATGATCTTCGAAATCCTGCCCGAGGGCGCCGTCGAGGGCGAATGGAGCGGCCCGGCTCCGGGCACGCCCCGGCTGCTGGACGCCCAAAGCCTCGAGCTCTGGCGCTACGCCGCGCCCGGGGAGGAGGAGGGCGCGGGCACGATCGCGCCGGAGGGAGCGCGGCTCGAACAGTCCGAACTGCAATTCTTCCACCTGTCCGGCTTCGACGGGCGGGACATCTCCATTGCCATACGCATGCCCGGCTGCATGGCCTCGGTCATCGGCGCGCCCCAGACGAGCGCCCGGAGCGAGAAGCCCGCGCCCCAGAGCGCCGAAGCGCCCGCGCCGGCGGAGGCGGAGCGCCCCGCCCCGGCAGCGAAGCCCGCGGCGGAGCCGGAGAAGCCCTGGATCAGCCACGACCTGCCCCCGCAGGCGCCGCCCCGGGGAAAGCTGAGCCCCCTTCAGCAGGCGCTGGCCGCCCAGAGCGGCCTGAACCCCCGGCGCAACCGGAGCCTGCAGGAGATCATCGAAGAAAAATGGCGACATTCCCGGGTGGATCAGCTGGGCCATCCCGTGCCTGCCAAGGCCACGGGCCAGCCGCTGGAGAGCCCGCTGGAGCGCGCGCTGGACGCGCTGCGCGGCGCGTGGCGCATCCCGGAGATTCATGAGCAGCTGATCGCCGCCGTGGCGGAGATGCGGGACTTTGCGCTGGCCGTGGACGAGCGCCACCGCGCCGCTTCGAACAGCGCGCTGCGCCGGGAGCTGGAGGATCTGGAGGCCGAGCGGCTCAAGTCCCTGGACGAGCTGGACAGGCTGCGCCGGGAGAAGGCCGCCCTGCGGGAGACCTTCAAGCAGGAGATCCGCCAGGAGGAGGCCGAAGCGCTGCGGGACGCGGTGGAGCGCACCCGCGCCGCCCGGGAGGAATGTGCCCGGGAGCAGGCCGCCGCAGAGGCCGCCCACCAGGCCGCCGACGAGGCCCGGGACGCCTTCGCCGCGCTGAGCGACGGAAGATTTGAAGAAAAGCTCCGGGAGTTTGCGCTCACCAGCCGCGCGGCCCGGATTCTCGCCGCGCCTGCGGATGCGGCCCGGGCGCAGGAGCCGGTCAGGATGGTCGCGCCCACCCGGGAGGAGTGGCTGGAGCGCGCACGGCGGGCCCTCGCGCTCGAGGGGCTGCGCCCCTCGGAGACCGACGCCGCCGAACTGCTGGTCTGCGCCGCGCTGGGCGACAGCATTCTGCTCTCCGGCCCCGCCGCCAGCGACAAGCGCGGCTATGCGCGATCTCTGGCCCGGGCGCTGGGCGCGATGGATGCGCAGCGCTACGCCGAAACCGGCGGCACAGAGCTGCCGGAGAAGCTGCGCGCCGCCTCCCCCCTGCCCGCCGTGCTGGTCATCCCCGAGGCCAACGGCGCGCCGGATGCGCGGGTGGAGCGCGGGCTCTGCGGCGCGACGGAAAATCTGATCGTCGCCTCCATACTGGCCGAGGGCGGCGCGGGCTTCCCCGTGTCCGCCGAGGCGCTGGAGCGCGGCTTCTTCCTGCGGCTGGAGGGCGAGGTCTCCGCCAGCCCCTGGAAGCCCGTTCCCACCGACGCGGAATCCTTCCCGCCGGCGGCGCTGTCCCAGCTGCGCGCGGCGCTCTTCAGCGAGATGGCGGAGCTGCCCGTGGCTCTGGAGCGCAGGCTGCAGAAGCTGCGGGACGCGCTGGCCCGGCACGGCGTGCGCCTGTCCCGCAGGACGCTGGATCTGATGTGGCGCTACTGCGGCGCGATGCTGTCCCTGGCGAAGATCTCCGCCGGGGAGGCGCTGGATCTGGCCTTCGCCCGAAAGGCGCTGCCCTGCATCCTGGCGGAGGCCCCGGTGGAGTGCCTGATGGAGATGGAGAAGCTGCTCTCCGGCATGCCCCACTGCCTCGCCCTGCTCCACGCGCCCCTGCCGATCCACATCTGAACACGGCGCCACAAAACCGCTTCCAGAAACTTCGGAAGCGGTTTTTGCATGCAAAGCGCGCCGGTGGACGCCCGCCGAAGCGCGCAAGCATGAATCGAGAAACCAAGCATACCGGCGGCCTTCGCCCGATGTACGCCCGCGAAGCGACTGTTGTCCAAAAACAGATGCAAGAAATCCGGCCCATTCTGATATGCTCCCTCTACGAGAGACAGTGAAAAAGGAAAACACTGTCAAACAAGGAGGGAGCATATCATTACGGACCGGATTTCGGGTGAATGCAAGGTTCCCATTCAGAAAGAAACAAAGGACTTTTGCCCCTTGAGCCTGTGGGGGCAAAAGTCCGTCAAGTCAGCGCGGTAGCTGCTGGCAGCGGCGCCACGCCGCTTACTTGAGGTAGGTGTTCTTGATCCAGCCGGTGGTGCCCTTGTAGGACACGCGGGTCCAGTAGTTGCCCTTCTTGAGCACGGTGACCACGGTGCCCCTGGGGAGCACGCGCACCACGTCGTAGGAGAGGCCGCCGCCCTCGCGCATGTTCACATAGCTTGCGGTGACGGTCTTGGTGTTCGCAGACGAGGAGGACGACGAGGACGAGGAAGAGGAACCGCCGCTGACCTTGTTGCGGGAGAGATAGGAGCCGCTGACGTAGCCCTGGGTGCCGTCCGAGGTCTGCACCAGATAGAAGCCGCTGTTGGTGCCCATGGCGGTGAGCTTCGTGCCCCGGGACAGGGTTCTGATCACCGCAGTACCGGTGGACGCGCCGGAGCGCAGGTTCACGCTGGCCGTGGTGTAGACGCTGTATCGGGACTCAAAGTAGGACGTGCCGGAGGCGTAATTGCCGTCGCCGTCGTCGATGTAGAGGTTCTTGATGTAGCCGGTCTTGCCCGACGCAGTCTGCACCTTGGACCAGATTTCGCCGTAGCTGAGCACGGTGATGGAATCGCCGTCGCGCACGGTGCCGTTGGACTTGTACTCGCGGCCGGGGCCCGAGCGCAGGTTCAGAGTGCCGCCGTCGTAGGCCATGGTCACGCTGGCCGCAGAGGCCACCGCCGGAACCATCACGCAGAAGATCAGCGCAATGGCCAGCACGATTGAGAATTTGGAACGCTTCATTTTCTGATACCCCCCGATCATTTCTGGCTTATCCTGCCATTTGTTCATTAGACCACCGGCGGAAGCGGTTGGTTCCCTTCCGCCCCGCACTTTTTCATCTTTTTTTCGCGCCCCCTGCCCAGGGCCAGGCCCAGCAGCGCGCACACCGCGCCGCAGCGGGCGAAGCCGCCCCAGAACGCGCAGCGGGCCGCCTCCGGCGTGTTCACCCGCACCAGCCGCGCCGCGTCCGCCGCCCGGCTCCAGAATACCGTTCGCAGGGCGGAGAGCTCCACCAGGGATTCGGGCACCCACTCGGTGAAGGTGTACACCGGCTCGATGGCCACGCACAGCAGGGCGTAGACCCCCGCGAGCCACGCGGCTGCGAAGGCGGCCACGGCCAGAACCCGCAGCGCCGCGCCCGGCAGAACCTGCCGGGGATAGAGCCGCGCGCGCAGAGCGGAAATTTCACCCGAAAAGCGCCGCGCGAGGGCGCGGATTCCCCGCCACAGCCGCGCGGCGAGGGTGAGGCCCAGGGCGACCAGCAGAAGCCGCGTGAGCAGCATGCCGCCCATGGCCTCCCGGCGCAGATTGTGCAGGCTCCCCGCCCCCCAGCTCTCCTCCATGGCCGCGCAGAAGCTCTGCTCTAGGCCCGATTGCGCGGCGGGCAGGGCGTACATGGTCAGCGTGTCCAGCTGAAGCCCCTGCCACGCCGCTGCCCTGAGGGGAATGTAGGCGCTGAAGGCGTCCGCCTCGCCCACGCTCCGGCGGTGGCGCGCCGTGCCGACGATGCGATAGTCCGTCCCGTCCACGCGGAGCTCCCGGCCCACGGCGTCCTCGGAGCCGAAGAGCGCAAAGGCCAGATCCTCGTCCAGCACGGCCACCCGCGCGCCGGAGATCAGCTCCGACGAATCCATCCACCGGCCCCGGGTCAGGCGGCGGGGCCGCGTCTCCAGATCGCACAGATCCACCGCCTGCAGGCAGGCCACCGCGTCCTTCCCGCCGCCGGAAAGATGCATTCCGCTGCGGATTCCGCCGCAGGAGAGCGCGGTCACTGCGCTCCCCAGGCGACCGGCGACCGCCTCCCGGGCCTGAAGCATGTCCTCCAGCCCAGTCTCCAGCCGGGTCTGCGCCGCGCCGGAGGGCGCGTCGGCCTCCGCAATTTTCTGAACGTCCGGCGCGCACACGGCGTACTCCAGCAGCGGATCCATGTCCTGAAAGGCCAGATACGCGGTCAGCTGCATCAGCGCGCCCACTGCCAGCAACAGCTTCGCCGCGCGCGAAAAGCGCTTACTCTTCATATGCCGCATCACTCCAGATATTCCATCACGTCGCCGCCCTCGCGCAGGGCGCGGTCCTCCATGTACGCGATGCTGTAATAGCTCAGATCCTCCTCAATGGAGGCCGTGCCGTCCGCCTCCGCGATCACATGTACGTCCAGCTTGCTCAGGGTGAGCCTGCGCTTGCCAAAGGTCGTGGTGCTCTCGTTGACGGTGTAGACGTAGCGGCTGTCTCCGCTGCCGCGCACCGCCGCGGCGGGCAGCAGGCAGCTGCTCTCCTTCGCCTTGAACACCAGCGTGATTTTGGACGGGCTCGCCGCCAGGCTGTACAGGCTGCCCGCGGCGCGGATCATCTCGTCGGTCACGGCCACGTCGGCGTACCTTTCGCCGCTCTGGGCGTAGCCCACGCCCGTAATCGTGCCGCCCACGCCGTCGCTGCCCGCGTCCAGCGTGACGCTCATGCCCTCCTCCACCGCCTTCTCCACGCCGGTGAGCTCCGCCCGCAGCGCGGGCGCGCCGCCCTCGGGGGTGATGCTGTACAGGGGAACCGCGCCGTCCCAGGAATCGCCCTGCTTCAAATCGGCCTGCGCAATCACGCCGTCGTGGGGCGCGCGGATGGCGCCGGCCGCGCGGTTGAGCGCCTCCAGCTCCAGCTGCTTCTCCGTGCAGTCGTCCAGCTTCTCCCGGGCGGTCTGCCGCTCGGAGATGTAGGCCCACGCCTCGTCGCTCACGCCGTAGCGGGCGGCGCGGTTGAACGCCGCCTGGGCCGCCTCCTGCGCCGCCTCGGCGGCGCGATAGCCGTCGATGGCGGCTGTGAGCTCCGCGTCCGCGCCCTCGGGATAGCCCGCGTCGGGGCACTCCAGCTTCGCCGCGCGCAGCAGAACCTCCATGTCCGTGCGCCTGCGGTTGGTCTCCCGGGCGGCGGCGCGCAGGGCGGCATAGCTGTCGGCGTAGCTCTGCTCGCTGCGGCGCAGGGCGAGGCCCTCGTTCTTGCGCTCCACCTCCATCAGCGCGTCCAGCGCCGCGTCGCAGTCGTCCTGGGCCTGCCGCGCGGCGGCCTCGTAGCCGGTCACCGCAGCCTCCATCACCACGTCCCCGGCCTTCACCGCGTAGCCCGGCCGCACGTTCACCCGGGAGATGGTCAGCGTCTGCCCGGCGGGAAGGTCGATGCGCTGCTCCTCGGCCCCGGGATAGACCAGCGTCGCGCTCAGCTCCACCTTCTCCGAAAGCTTCCCCCGGGAGGGACGGATCAGCTTCACCTTGGGCGTGGTGATGTTTTCGATGGTGCCGGAGAAGAACATGCACAGCGCCACCCCCACGGCGACGCAGATCAGCCCCCGGACGGCGATTTTCTTCAGCTTCATAAGGCAAACACTCCTATTTCAGTTCCGTCAGCTGGATGCCCGAGAGGATGTCCTCCATAAAGTACAGATAGACAAACAGCGCCGGAAGGATGTAGATCACCGCGCCCGCAAACTCCACGCCGGTGCTCTCGCTCACCAGCTGGTTGAACATCACCGACAGCGGCTGCAGGTCCGTCCGCTGGCTCAGGTAGGTCATGGGCTGCTCCACCAGATTCCAGCAGTCCGCAAACGACAGGGCCAACGCCGCGCCGATGGCCGGGCGGCACACCGGCAGCGCGATGTGGAAGTAGCAGCGGAGCGTGCCCGCGCCGTCCACCTGTGCGGCCTCGAACAGCTCGTCCGGCAGGGCCGCCATGAACTGCCGGAGCAGAAAGACGTAGAACGGCGCGAACCACATCGGCAGGATCACCGCCCAGACGGTGTTCAGCAGCCCCAGCCGCCGCAGCGTCAGCACGTTGGGCACCATCGTCACCTGATAGGGCAGCAGCATCAGCATCAGGATCGCCAGGAAGATCAGATTCCGCCCGCGAAAGCGGAAGCGGCTCAGGGCGTAGGCCAGCATGGGCACGAACACCGCCTGACCCAGCAGGATCATCACCGTGTAGAACACGGACATGGCGAACATCCGCAGTACTGAGGTATCCTCGACCAGCACCCTCCAGTACTGGCTCAGGGAGAACATGTGCGGGCTCAGCCGCGCGTCCAGCCACGCGCTCCCGTCGTAGGAGCCCCGCTGGGCCATGAATGCGCGGATCTCCTCCGGGGAGAAGAAGGAGTACAGCGCCGTGACGATCACCGGCAGCAGAATCGCCAGCGCCAGAAGCGCCAGCAGAAGGCGGACGATCAGGTGGCGGCGGCGCCTCAGATGCTTCTTCATGCGCGCCTCCTCACTTCAGATTGCGCTGCACGCGGTTCTGCAAAAACAGAATCAGCGCGAACAGCGCAAACACGATCACCGCGAAGCTGTACGCCGCCGTGGTCACGTTCTGATAGTTCAGCTTGTTGTACATGTTGTTCATGTAGTTTTGCAGGGTGTACACCGAGGCGTCCGGATACGCGCCGCCGATGAAGTAGACCTCCCGGAAGATCTTGAAGGCGCTGATCCACTCGATGAGGATCACCAGAAAGGCGGTGGGCAGGATCATCGGCAGGGTGATGGAGAAGGCCTGGCGGAAGAAGCCCGCGCCCTCCAGCCGGGCGTACTCGTACAGCGGCTCCGGCACGGTCTGAAGCGCCGAGAGAAACAGCACCACCGCAAAGCCCAGGTTCTTCCAGATGAAGAGCAGAATCACCGGCAGGCGCAGCGCAGCGCCCTCCAGCCAGTTCACCCGCTCCATGCCCAGCAAGTGCAGGATGCGGTTCAGCGTTCCGCCGTAGTCGAAGAACAGAAGCCACACCAGCAGCATCGCCGACGCGGGCATCAGATAGGGCAGGAGGATGCTGTTGCGCAAAAACGCCCCGCCGGGGCGCAGCCGGTTGAGCAGCAGCGCGATCAGAAAGGCCAGCACCCACACCGCCGGCGCGCAGATCAGCGAAAGCTCCAGCGTGTTTTTCAGCCCCAGCAGAAACATTTCATTTTTCCAGATGTTGACGTAATTCTCCAGCCCCACGAAGGCGTTTTTGTAGCTGCCGTCGGTCAGGCTGTAATAGATTCCGCCGAAGAAGGGGACGATGTAGAACAGCAGAAGCCCGATCATCGGCGGCAGCAGAAACAGCCACAGGGATTTCTTTCGGGTAAACAAGCGCGCGCCTCCTGAAACAAAAATGAGGTCCGTCCGCCCCGCGGCGGCGCAGACGGCGCGCGCGGGCGGCTCTGCGGGCCGCCCGCGCGCGCATGGGAGCCGGAAGGGAAAATCAGTTGCCCTCCAGCGTCATCATGCGCACCTTCTGATCCACGCCCCTGAGGAACGCGGCGGCGTCGATTCTGCCCTGGATAAACTGCATCACCAGGTCCTGAAGCTCGCCGCCCGCGTCGGAGTACATGGGACTGTAGCGATGCACCGCCAGGTCCTGCGCGTGGGCGCGGTACCAGTCGATGGATTCCTGAGAGACGTCCCAGGAGTACTTTTCCATGCTCTCCCGGGCCTCCTCCATCTCGCGCAGGCTCTGCTCGATCACGGGCCGGTCCACTTCCTCCGCGCGCTCGAGCTCCGCCTGAAGGTTCGCCAGCTCCTTTTCATAGAACTCCACGTTCTGCGCGTAGTAGGGGCTGCGCACGGGCTCGTTCCACTCGTCGCTGACGCTGTACCGCGCGCCGTTCTCCATCTTCGCCAGCAGCTCCTTCAGGAACTGCTGCGCGAGCTCCACATGCTCCGAGAAGGGATTGATGAAGGCCACGGAGAGCTCCATCGGCAGCTGCGGTTGCGCGCCGGGCTCGATGGAGAGCAGCCAGGGCTGACATTCCGAATAGAAGTTGCCCAGCGTGCAGCCCACGCTCAGCTCCACCAGCGTGTAGCTGCGCCCGTCGGAGACCAGGCTGTACTCCACATAGTTGCCGCTCCCGTCCTCATCCTCGTCCTCCTTCAGACCCAGCGCCTCATAGTCCATTTCCGCCACCTTCTCCAGCACCGTCCGCAGCGCGGGGGTGTCGAAGGCCGGATCGAGGTCGTTGGAGGCAGTGTAGAACAGGTGGTTTTGCAGGATCGCCGCCAGCAGCTGCTCCTTCGCGCCGTTGCGGGTCATGTAGTCGTCGAAGATGCGCACGCTTCCGTCCTCGGGCAGGCGATCCGGCAGCTCCGCCAGGAAGTCCAGAAAGCCCGCCCAGTCGGTGGGTATCTCCTCCGGGGAGATTCCGAGCTTCTCAAAGCCCTCGAGGTTCACGCCGGGCGTCCAGCCGTAGGCGCCCACCGGGATGGCCACGACCTCGCCGTCCCGCTCCAGCGCCGCGCGGACGCCGGGGTACATCTTCTCCACCGCCGCGCACAGCTCCAGATCGTCCAGTTCCGCCATGTAGCCCCGGGAAAACAGCGCGTCGTAGGCCTGGGACTGCACGCCCATCAGGTAGACGTCGATGGAGGAATCCCGGTTCATCATGCCCTCGATGATCTTCGAATCCTGCATGTAGTCCTGGCTGAGCACCACGGCCACGTCGTCGTGGGTCTCGGTGAAGGAATAGTAGGCCTCGGTGAGCGCGCTGCTGTAGCTTCCGTTGAGCACGGACAGCCGGGTCTCGGGCAGCGCCCCCTCGCCCGTAGCGCGCACGCAGGTGGCGTTGTAGCTGGAAAAGACGTAGTAATCTCCCGGCAGCAGCGCGCCCGCCACGTCGCCGTAGTACTCCGTGGAGAGCTCGGCTACGCTCTGCGCGCCATCAAAGTCAAAGTTCTCCGCGACCTTCACATAGCCGTCCTCCAGGAAGAACAGCCGCCCGCTCTCCCCGCTGTACGCAATTCCCCGGTAGCCGCTGCCGTTCTGCGCCTCCACGGGGCCGCAGAGGGAGCTCAGGCCTTCGCTCTGCGCATCCCAGCAGAGGAATTCGCACATCTGCGTGCTATAATCGAAGCGCTCGATCAGCAGCTGGCCGTCCAGATAGGGCGCGATCTGGATGGCGCCGTCCACCTCCAGAAATTCGCCCGCGCCGCTGTTCATGTCCAGCGCGTACACCCGCTGCATGCCGGAATCGTCGTAGACCAACAGGCAGAGCACGCCGCCCACGCAGCAGGCGTCGTTGATCTGAATCAGGTAGCGGTTGCTGTCGCCGTAGCTGACGGAGAGCTCCTCGTTCTCCACGGGTCTGATCTCGCCAAAGCGCACTTCCCCATCGGAGAGCTCCACCTCGGCCAGCTCGGGGTACTTCAGCGTGTACCTGTCCTCGCCGGTCTCGTAGAGGGAAAACAGCGCCCAGATGCGCGCGCCGTCGGTAAACATCCGCTCCAGATTCCGGTTCTCCCGCTCCCCGGCCTCGGGAAGTTCAAACTCCACCGCATCGAGCTCCGCGTCGCCCGTATGCCAGCAAAAGAGGTGGTTGCCGCCGTAGAGGTAGAGCGCGTCTCCCTGAACGAAGCAGCCGCGCACGCTGTCGCCGTAGGTCCGATACATTTCGTCGCCCCTGCCCAGGTTCGCGTCGCCCTTTGCCGCGAGCGCGCCCGCCGCCGCCATGGACAGCGCGAGCGCGAGGAGCAGGCAGATCCATTTTTTCATCTTCATCATTCTTCTCCTGTCGCCTCGTCCGGATTTTTTCCGTTTTCATTGAGATACACGATGGCCGGCATGCCCAGGCGCACATGCCCGTCCGCCGCAAAGGATATGTATGCGCTGTAATACTTCTGGTTGCCCTCTCCGGCGGACTTTGAATCCGCCCCGCCGGTGGCCAGATAGGAAATGCTCTCTACCCGGCCGGGATAGCGCATCAGGCTGTCCGGGTCCACGTCGAATTCGATCTCCACCGCGTCTCCCTCGTGAATCGCGCCCAGATCCAACACGTTCACCTGCGCCTCGACCTGCAGGCTCTCGAAGGGATAGACGGTGATGAGGTTCGCATCCTTGGTTACCGACGCGCCGTTCTGCACGTCCACGGTGGCCACCACGCCGCTCAGGCTGGAGGGAATGGCGCTGTCCCCGGCGTAGAGCCCGTCCAGCGTGCCCTCCACGGTTTCAAACAGCAGCTGACCCCGCTCCACGCTGTCGCCCGGCTGCACATGGAGCCTGAGCACGCTGCCCGCGCCCTCCACGGCGATGGCCTCGGCCTGGGCCACGACGCCCCGGCCCACCCGGGATTCGGAGGCATAGTCCGCGCTTCGGAAGGCCCCCACTGTCTCGCCGACGTAGAAGTCCCCGCCGGTGACCTCCAGGGTGTATTTGGTGATTCCCGCCTCGTCCGCGGGCTCGAGCTTCGTCACCCGGGCCGTGCCCCGGTGGGAGCCGTCCTGGGTGCAGCTGAGGTAGAGCTTTTCGCCGATGTGCACATATTTGGTGCTGCTGGAGTTGTAGGCCTTCTCCGTGCTGGCCTGCACGGTGTAGCGGTTGACGGGCTCGATGTAGAGCACCGCGCCGTAGCGCTTGATAACCCCCTCGGCGCTGTCGCCCTCCAGGGCGCACACGCTGCCCACCACGCCGTCCTGGGGCGCGTACACCTTCGTGGTGACGATGGAGGCCACCGGGTCGCCCACGGAAATCAGATCGCCGGGCCGCAGATGCACGTCCTCCACCACGCCGCCGAAGGGCGCGCGCACGCTCTGCGCGCCACTGGAGACCACGCTGCCGTCCAGCGCCAGCTCCGCCGAAGCTCCCGCGGAGACAAACATTGCCAAAACCGCGGCCCCCGCCGCCAGCTTTTTTGCCCTGTTCACGCTCCCTCACCCTCCTCTTCTGCCCCGTCTGCAAAGGCCGGATACGCTCCGTAGGGGTACTCCGGCAAATCCTCCGACGCACAGTACACGTCGAAGGGATACATCTCCGGCGTGCTCTGCCGGTCGATCAGCGCGAATCTCTCGCCCGCCACCTCGACCCACAGGCCGATCCCGCAGTCCGGCGCGCGGCTGAAGTCCGGCGCGGGCGCGCCGTCGGGGGCGCGCATGCGTATCTCATAGTTGAACTGCGCCGTGGACACGCCCTCCATCTTGAGCTCGGCGTAGCGGGTGCCCGCCACGAAGCCCACGGTGGGCAGCGACAGCGCCGCGCCCCGGGCCTCCAGCAGCAGATAGCGCACGTCGCTGTTGTACAGCTTGCGCAGCACCGCGCCGTTGATCCGCCAGACGTACTCCTCCGCCTCGCCGTCCACGTCCTGCGCCCGCAGCGCCAGCGTGTCCGCCTCCGCGCCTTCATCCTGCGTGCCCTCCCGGGCCCAGCGCAGAAGCCGCGCCTCGAAGGCCGCCGGTTCGGCAAAGTAGCTGCCGTCCTCCAGGCTCAGGCCCAGCTCCAGCGCCTCGCCGCCCAGCTCCAGCGCCTCCACCGCGCCCTCGGGCAGCTCCAGCTCGTAAGCGGCGTACTGCGCGTCGTCGCCGTCGCCCCGGGCGTGCTGCTTCTTCGGCGCGGCGCTGCCGCCGCCCCCGCCGCCCCCGCCGGACATGGAGGGCAGCTTCTCCAGCACAATCTCCTCCCCGTTGGCGGCGACGTTGCCCGCCGCGTCCCGCAGCAGGATCATGCCCGGCGCAAACACCTGCCGCTTCCCCGCGGCGTAGGCGTAGCTCTGCGCGCCGTCCAGGGCGATCCAGCTCGCGCCGCCGTCCAGGCTCAGCGCATCCACGCCGCTGCGCGCGTCGGAGAAGGCGAGGTTCATGGCATAGTCCCTCTCCATGTCCGACTCGATGCTCAGCTCCGGCGGCGTGAAGTCCAGCCACAGGGTGTACTTCTCCGACCGGTCGACGATGTCGCCCATCCCGTCCAGTATGGCAAAGCGCAGGGTGTACACGCCCTCCTCCCGGGGGAGGTAGATGTCCTCCGAGAGCACGGCGATGCGCTCGTCCAGGATGATGGCGGCGTAGGCGCAGTTTTCGTCCTCCGGGCCGATGCCGCTCAGGGCAAAGGACGGCTGCGCGCAGCTCCACGCGCCCTGCACGAGGTTCTCCGCCTCCACGCCCAGCTTCCGGCCCGGCCCGGGGGCCGGCGTCTCCTCGGGCGCGGGCAGCTCCTCCCGCAGCCAGATGTAGAGATCGCCCACCGCATCGTCCGGCAGGGTGTCGATCCGCTCCGGCGTGAATTCGTCCCGCAGGCTCTCGCTGGCGGAGAGCACCACCCGATAGTCGCCCGTCGCCACGTCCGAATCCGGCAGGAATTCAATCTCCCGCAGCCGGGCCAGCAGGAAGTCCTCCACCTTCACCACCCGCCGGGTGGACACGCACACCCGCAGCGCTCCCGGCAGATTCAGCAGGCGGCCCAGCGGCCCGCCCTCCAGCTTCGCGCCGTCGCCGTCCAGCAGATAGCCTTCCAGCGCCGGCTCCGGCGTCTCAACAGGCGCATCCGTCTCGCCGCCCTCGGACGTGGTTTCGCCTCCCGCGTCCGCGCCGCTCTCCGGCGAGGTTCCGCCTCCCGCGTCCGCGCCGCTCTCCGGCGTGGTTTCGCTTCCCGCGTCCGCGCCGCTCTCCGGCGTGGTTTCGCCTCCCGTGCCCACGCCGCTCTCCGGCGTGGTTTCGCCTCCCGCGCCCGCGCCGCTCTCGGGGGTGGTTTCGCTTCCCGCGCCCGCGCCGTTTTCGGGGGTGGTTTCGCTTCCCGCGCACGCGCCGTTTTCGGGGGTGGTTTCGCTTCCCGTGCCCGCGCCATCTGTGGGGGTCGCTTCATTCCCAGCGTCCGCGCCGCCCGCAGGAGCAGTATCTTTTCCCGCGTCCGCACCGGCGGGGGCCGGCACTTCGTCCGCCGGGCCGCTCTGTGCTGCGGGTGCGCTCTCCACAATTTCCGCGCCCTGCGCCGCGGGCGCGTCCTCCGCCGCGGCCAGGGGACACAACATTCCCAGAATTAACAGCGCGCTCAAAAGCTTTTTCATTCCGTTGAACCTCGCTCGCAATATTTTCCACATGATTAGACGCCCTGCGGGATGCGATGGTTCATCCCAATTTCATTTTCTTGGTTGCTTTTCGGATGATTTCAGGCAAAGTCATCAACAATGCGCATTGATTCATTGAGAAAGGGCTGGTATAATGATATTCAGAATTCATGCGAGCGCAGGGGAGGAAAACCACCAATGAGCAATTTCTTTGATGCAAACCGCGCGCGGCTGGAAAACTTCAGCCGCGTATCCAAGACCGTGGGCGGCCGCGCCGACTATGTGCAGGGTGGCGGCGGCAACACCTCCGTCAAGCTGGAGGGCGGTCGCATGGCCATCAAGGCCTCCGGCTTCTGCCTGAAGGATATCGAGGTGGACAGGGCCTACGCCGTTCTGGACTACGAGGCGCTGCGCGCGTTCTACTACGGCAGCGAGCCCGCGGACTTCGAGGACGTGGAGAAGGCCGGCTCCGCCAAGGCGAAGGAAGTTACCCAGACCATCGAGGGCCTCGACGCCCTGCGCCCCAGCGTGGAGGCGGGCTTCCACTCCATTCTGGACACCTACGTCGCCCACAGCCACAGCGTGTACGCCAACCTGGCGGCCTGCAGCGTGGAGTGCGCGGAGATCGTGAAGGCCGCGCTGGCGGACGCGCCCTACAGCTGGGGCATGGTGCCCTACACCGATCCCGGCGCGCGGCTCACCTTCTCCATCCGCGACGAGCTCCGGCGCGTGGAGGCGGAGACCGGCAAGCGCCCGGCGGTGATCTTCATGCAGAACCACGGCCTGATCGCCCACGCGGACGACCCGGACGAATGTATCCGCATCCACGAGGACGTGAACAACCGCATCGCTGCGGCCTTCGGCCTGGGCGGCGCGTCCTTCCCGGCGGTGTCCGTGCGGGAAATCGAGGGCGGACTGGTGGAGGCCGACTGCCCCTTCCTGAAGGAGAAGCTCTCCTCCGGCGCGTTCGACGAGAAGTTCTTCCTCGAAACGCCCCTCTACCCGGACCAGATGGTCTTCCTGATCGGCTCCTTCGCCTTCGGCAAGGGCGCGCCGGAGCCGGATCACTGCCTGGGCGACCCGGAGACGGGCCGCGTGGTGTTCAACATGGCCGCGTCCAAAGCCCAGGTGATCGCCGAAACCCTGACCGCCGTGATGTTCATCGTGGACGCCATCCGTAAAAACGGCAAGACCCTCTCCACCATGGGCGAGGCCGCCAAGAAGTTCATCGCCAACTGGGAGAGCGAGAAGTACCGCAAGTCCCTGGCGGGAAAGAAGTAAGGCGGACGCGTCGGACCCTTGACCGCACGCCGCCCCGCATCCGGCGCAGGCGCCCCGAGAAAGCCGGACATGCCGCGCCGCGCGGGTGTGGCAGGAAAACAGAACCCAACTGGATTCCATTTGGAAGCCGGTTGGGTTTTCTGTTCCCAAAAGAGAACGCCCCCGCCGCCCTCGGCAGGGGGTCATCCTATGTATTGCGTTTTTACGTCCGGTCGCAGTCCGACAGCAGCGCCTCCGCCTCCGCGATATCCCGCTCGATCAGCGGACGCATGCTGTCCGCGTACTTCGACAGATCGGCGCAGCGCAGGGCCGCGCGTATCTGCGGCGCATACCGCGGCTTCGCCCTTCCCAGCTGCACGAGGGCCCGTATGCACTGTCTGGCCGTGATGGGCTTTTCATCCGCGATGTGGGCGAGGAAGTCCGGGAGCACGGCGTCAAAGCGCCCCTCCGCGTCCCACCGGGCGTTTGCCGCGAGAATGTGCATCGCCCGGTTGCGGACGTAGGACTTTGGATGGTTCAGCAGCGCGGCGAAATCGTCAAAATGCGCGTACCACCGATCCGATTCCCGGCTCTCGGTGGCAATTTGCTCCGCAAGGGCGCAGGCGGAGGCGTCGTCCTTCGCCGTCAGCTTCGCAATAACGTCTTCTCTCATCGCAATCCTTCCCTTCCGTCCCGCCGCGCGCCCGCGAGGGCCCTCCGCCCTCAAGCCGGGCTGAACTCCAGCCGCGGCGCGCGGGCGAAATCCGCGCGGCCCGCCCGCACCCAGTCCTCCCGCTCTCCGGCGCACAGGAGCACGGGCATGCGGCCGTGGATGAATTCGATCTCGGGGGCCGCCGCGCGGGTGAGCACCGTGCAGACCGGCCGCGCGCCCTCGAAGCGGTAGAGCCCGGCCAGGTAAAACGGCCCCTCCTCCGCGGGGGCGATGCGGTACTTCCGCTTTCCGTCCTCCCGCCGCTCCCACTCGAAGTAGGCGCTCATGGGCAGCAGGCAGCGGCGCAGGCGCATGCTCTCCCGGAACATCGGCTTCTCCGCGGCGGTCTCGCTGCGGGCGTTGATGAGCCTTTTGCCGTCCGGAAGCGTGTACCCCCAGTCCATGGCGAAGGGGCGCAGGTTGCCCGCGCGGCTCAGGCAGAGCACGGGCACGCGGTCGCCGGGAAACACCTCGCCCGCAACCTTCACCGCCTCCGCGCCCGCCGTCCGCTGAATCTGGGCGATGACCTCCATCAACGCCTCCCCGGGCGTCGGGTCAATCCAGTACCTTCCGCACACGCGATCATTCCTCCGTTCGCATCAGCGCCAGCGCGGCGTAGCGGCCGTCCGGGCGGCGCACGCCGAATTCATAGCCGCAATCCGTCCTGCGGCGCATCACATCCAGCGCCTCGCCCTCGAAGCAGGGCATGCAGAACAGGATCTCCATCTCCCGAACGTTCATGCGCGCCATCTCCTCCACGGAGAAGGAATCCGACAGCATGCGCAGATAGGCCACGTTGTTCATGTGCTGCCCCACGTCCACGTCGCCGGGGCGCACGACATGGCCCGCGACCCGGTCGCCGTCTGCAAAGTCGTGGCGGAAGCGGGCGTAGGGCGCGGGCAGCGCCCGCTCGTCCAGGTAGACGAGCCCCTCCCGAAAGCCAGCCTCCGCCATGGGGCGCACCGCCTTCGCAGCGAGATCGTACACGCACCATTCTGTGCGGCCCTCGACCAGCGTCTGCCCCTGCGCGGACATGCGGTAGAAGCGGTCGCAGCGGGTGCTGCCCGGCGCGGCGGGCCAGGTGCGCACGTCCACCGCCTGCATCATCGCCGGGCGGCGGTAGAAGTGCACCCGGGTGCGCACGGTGAGCCAGAACGCCCCCCGGCGCGCCATGTCCCGAAAGCCCACGCCCAGCTCCTCCGCGTGCTCGGAGGCCACGTCCTGAAACAGCGCGAAGGCGGCGCTCAGGCCGATATGCCCCGACGCGTCGCACATGCTGGGCGCAATGATCTGCGCTCTCCCGTAGACCGCTTCCATCTCTCTTCCCTCCCGCGAACATTTTTGCCCATTATACCCCCGCATCCGGGCAAATGCAAGCCGAATTGACCCAAACGACGCGCGGATTTAATCTTGCCGCTCTATAATACCCGGCGGATAAGTCCCATTTCAACCGGGAGGTCTTTACATATGAAGGAACGCAGCGCGCTGCTGCCCCGCCGCATCTGGATGGCGGCCCTGGGCATACTGCTCACCGGCGTGAGCATCGGCTTTTTCAGAAGGTCGATGTTCGGCGTCGACCCCTATCAGTGCTTCGCAAACGGCCTGGCCAACGTCATTCCCATCCGCTTCGGCACGCTGTACATGCTGGTCAACTTGGTGCAGCTGGCCGTCGTGTTCTTCCTGAACCGGCACTACATCGGCATCTCCACGCTGATGAACCTGTTCCTGCTGGGCTACATCGTGGAGTTCTCCGACGCGACCCTCGCGCGCCTGTTCGGGGAATTGCAGCTTCCGGCGCGCATCCTCTTTCTCGCCATCGGCGTGGTGGTGACCTGCATCGCCGCGGCGCTCTACTATTCCGCCGACCTGGGCGTCTCCACCTACGACGCCATCCCCCTGCACATCGCCTCCCGGAAGCCCCGCCTCTTCGGCCGCACGCTGCCCTTCAAGGCCGTGCGCGTGATCTCCGACCTGATCTGCACCCTCGTCGGCGTCGCCCTGGGCGCCCGCGCCGGAATCGGCACCGTGGTCACCGCCCTGTTCATGGGCCCCCTGATCGCCTTCTTCCGAAGAACCCTCTCCGATCCGCTGGTCAGAAAGAATTGAATTTTTTTTAAAAACCGTCCAAAATGGGCGGTTTTATTCATGTTGCGTTTATAAATGACATATAGAATAGCATTATAGAATCCGGGAACGATTTATTGAAGGAGGCGCACCGCATGGAGCATCAGATTCCCGTTGTCAACGGCGATCTGCGCAGTCACATTCTCACCGTGCCCCAGGCGGCGTGGCGCGCCAGCGGCATCGTGGTGATGGGCCGGCGCATCAAATCGCTCCTGTTTTCCACGGACATCGCCGTCATCTGCAACTGCAACGCGGACGCGGTGCTGGCGGTCTATCCCTTCACGCCCCAGCAGCGCATCGCCAACGCCATCGTCTCCAACAGCTCCATCCCCGTGTTCTGCGGGGTGGGCGGCGGCGTGACCAATGGCCCGAGGTCGGTGCTGCTGGCCCGGGACGCGGAGGCCCACGGCGCCTTCGGCGTGGTGGTGAACGTGCCCATCGCCAACGAAACCATCCACCAGATGCGCCAGGTGATCGACATTCCGGTGATCGCCACCGTCGTCTCCCGCAGCATGGACATCGACGCGCGGCTGAAGGCGGGCGCAAACATACTCAACGTCTCCGCCGCGGAGAAGACCCCCGCGCTGGTGCGGGAGATCCGCAGCGACTTCCCGGGCGTGCCCATCATCGCCACGGGCGGCCCCACGGACGAGACTGTGGCCGAGACCGTGGAGGCCGGGGCGAACGCCATCAGCTACACGCCGCCCTCCACCAAGGTGCTCTTCCAAAGCATCATGAACGGCTACCGGCAGGCCTGACACCCTTCCCGAAAGGGTTTCCATATAGCGGCTCCGGCCGCGCCCCGGTGAAGCGGATATTTGTCTCGATTATTCCCATTTTCCCCCTTTGCTTCCCCTAAGCAAGCTCCCTTATCCCTTCGCTTCACCGGAGTTCCTGGCATATCGGCGCACAATCGCTTCGATTGTGCGCTTTCGCATGTCAAAGGCATTTTGACGGGCGGGTGGACGGGGAGCGCATCCCCCGCATACATGCCGCCGGGGCCGATTGATGCGCGAAGGGCCGCGGCCCTCCCGCACGCTCCCGGAGTTTTTCGACAGCCCGCGGCGCACATTGGTTTCTCTCCCCTTCCGTCCTTGATTCTTCCCTCCGGCGATGCTATAATGAATCCGCAATTGTCGCGCCCTCTTCCGTCTCTCCGGGACGGTGCTTCCATTGAGGCCCGGCGGGCGGATCCGCCCGCGCGGGAGACGGCTTCGGCGCCCGCGCCGGTTTGCGCAGGGTGGCGCGCCCGCAAAAGAGATTTCATGGACAGGGGGATTCAAATCATGAAGAACAACGTGGTGCGCAGGGCGGACATCCTGTTGCCCGCCGCGGGCGTCGCGCCGGAAAAATGGGCCGTGGTGGCGGTGGACCAGTACACCTCCGAGCCGGAATACTGGAGACGGGCGGAGGAAATCGTGGGAGACGCGCCCTCGACGCTGCGCCTGGTGCTGCCGGAGGTCTATCTTTCGGAGGGCGACGCGCGCATCCCCGGCATGCAGGCGCAGATGCGGACGTACCTCGCGGACGGCACGCTGGCCGAAGGCGTGCGGGACGGCTACATACTGGTGGAGCGCACCACCCAGTCCGGCGTGCGGCTGGGCCTGATGGCCTGCCTGGATCTGGAGGCCTACGACTACGCGGCTGACTCCCGCAGCCCCATCCGCGCCACCGAGGGCACGGTGCTGGAGCGGGTGCCGCCCCGGGTGCGGCTGCGCCGGGGCGCGGCGCTGGAGCTGCCCCACGTCCTGATGCTGCTGGACGATCCCGAAGCGCGGGTCATCGAGCCCCTCTACGCCGGGCGCGCCTCCCTCGAAGCCCTGTACGACTTTGAGCTGATGCAGGGCGGCGGACATCTGCGGGGCTGGCGGGTGCGCGATGCGGCGGCGCGCCGCCTGGAGGACGCGCTGGACGCGCTGTATGCAGATTGCGGCGGGCTGTTTCTGGCCGTGGGCGACGGCAACCACTCCCTGGCCGCGGCCCGGGCGCGCTGGCTGGAGCTGCGCGAGGCCCTGCCGGAGGCGCAGCGGGAGAACCATCCGGCCCGCTTCGCCCTGGCAGAGATCGAAAACCTGCACAGCCCGGCGATTGAATTCGCGCCCATCCACCGCCTGGTCACGGGCGTGGAGCCCCGGGCGCTGGCGCAGTTCTGCCTGCGCGCCCTCGAATCCGACGGCCTTGCCCGGGGCGAAGCCGGGGCGCTGACCCTCGTCTCCCAGGGGCGCGAGGCGCGCTTCTGCTTTGACCGCCACCCCCTCAAGGCCCTGCAGGCCGCGCTGGACGCCTATCTGGCGGAGCATCTGGAGGCGAAGATCGACTACATACACGGGGACGAAACCCTCCGCCGTCTGGCGGACCGCCCGGACGCGCTGGGGCTGATGCCCTGCGCCTTTGAAAAGGCCGGCCTGTTCCCCTTCATCCGCAGCTGGGGCGCGCTGCCCCGCAAGACCTTCTCCATGGGACAGGCAAACGAAAAGCGCTTCTATTTCGAAGCGCGGAAAATTGAAAGATGACCCGAACGGGGGCGGTTCGCAGCGCGCGGTCCGCCCCCATCGCCCTTACTTCTGAAGGTAGTTCATGTAGTGCGCCTTCATGCAGCGGAAGGTCTCCTCGCTCAGGTCGTGCTCCACCTTGCAGGCGTCCTGAACGGCCGTCTGCTCCGGCACGCCCAGGGCCATGAAGATGGAGGCGATCATCTGGTGGCGCTCGTAGATGTGCTCGGCGATCTCCCGGCCGGACTCCGTCAGGAGGATGTGGCCGTCGCCGCCGATTTCCACCAGTCCCTGGGAAACATAGTGCTTCATGTACTGGCTGATGGTGGGCTTGGAGAAGCCCAGGTAGTTCGCCACGTCCACCGGACGCACCGCGCCGTTGCGCCGCTCGAGCACCAGTATGGCCTCCATGTAGTTTTCGGTCGCTTCCGTGATGCGCATGCTCCGCCTCCTGATCATTTTTCCACTAGGATACCACAGCACGAAAGAAATTGCAAATATTTGGGCAAATTCCACTTTATTTTATGCGGTGGGTTGACAAACAGAGGCAAACGTGCCATAATATAATTGATGGACCGGAATGTACGCAATGGGGATTCCCGAGCACATTCCGGCAATTTGTTAAAGGAGTGTATGCCAAATGAGCGCAGCGACGGCGCCCTTTCTGGAAATGAAGGGCATCACCAAGCAGTTCCCCGGCGTACTGGCCCTGAACAAAGTCGACCTGAGCGTCTACCCGGGACGGGTGCTCGCGCTGGTCGGCGAAAACGGGGCGGGAAAATCCACGTTGATGAAGGTGCTCTCCGGCGTACACAAGCGCGACGCGGGCGAGATCCTTCTGGAGGGCAAGAGCGTGGAAATCACGAGCCCTCTGGCTTCCCGGCAGCTGGGCATCAGCATCATCTATCAGGAGCTGAGCGTGCTGAACAACATGGACATCGCCGAGAACATCTTCGTGGGCCGGGAACGCAAGAAGAACGGCTTCGTGGATAAAAAGGCGCAGCACGCCGAGGCGAAGGCCCTGCTCGCACGCGTGGGCCTCACCATCGACACCCACACCAAGACCAGCCGGCTCTCCACCGCCCAGAAGCAGATGGTGGAGGTGGCCAAGGCCCTCTCCTTCAATTCCCGGCTCATCATCATGGACGAGCCCACCTCCTCGCTGACCGAGGCCGAGACCGCCAAGCTGATGGACATCATCCGCAAGCTGCGCGACGAGGGCGTGGCCATCGTGTTCATCTCCCACCGCATGAACGAGATCTTCGAAATCTCCGATGAGATCGCGGTGATGCGCGACGGCGAGATGGTGCAGCACATGATCACCTCCGAGGTCAACGAGCAGCAGGTCATCGCCGCCATGGTCGGCCGCGATGTGCACGATCTGTTCGTCAAGGAGGAGGCGCCCATCGGAGACGTGGCGCTGGAGGTAAAGAACCTCTCCACCAAGAGCTTTTTGAAGGACGTGTCCTTCAACGTGCGCGCGGGCGAAATCGTGGGCTTCGCGGGCCTGGTGGGCGCGGGGCGCAGCGAGGTCATGCGCGCCGTGTTCGGCATCGACCCCCGGGAGAGCGGCGAAATCTTCGTGCACGGCCAGAAGATGGAAATCAACTCCACGGTGGACGCGCTGAAGGCGGGCCTGGGCTTCGTGCCCGAGGACCGCAAGGAGCAGGGACTGATCCTCAAGCAGACCATACGGGTCAACACCTCCCTCGCAGCGCTCTCCAGCGTGGCCAACAGCTGGTTCATCGACAGCAAGCGGGAGACCGCCCTCACCGACGAATTCGTTTCCAAGCTCAAGGTCAAGACGCCGTCCAACGAGCAGAAGATCATGAACCTCTCCGGCGGCAACCAGCAGAAGGTCGTCATCGCCAAGTGGATGGCCACCCATCCCAAGGTCCTGATTCTGGACGAGCCCACCCGCGGCATCGACGTGGGCGCAAAGAAGGAGATTCACGCGCTGATGAGCGAACTGGCCAAGCAGGGCGTCGCCATCATCATGATTTCCTCGGAGCTGCCCGAGGTACTGGGCATGTCCGACCGCATCTATGTGATGCACGACGGCCGCATCAAGGGCGAAATCGACCGCGCGAACGCCAGCCAGGAATCCATTATGAAGCTGGCCATTTCCTGAGCCGGAAGGAGAGTATACGAAAATGAGTGAAAATGTGCGCAAGGGCAGCCTTGTTAAAAGGGTCTTCAACGGATCGAACGCATCCACCATCACCATCCTGCTGATCTTCGTCATCATGTGCGTGGGCCTGTCCATCGTGCAGCCCGCGTTTCTGGATCCCAACAACCTGCTGAGCACCGCCCGCGCCTTCTCGGCCTACGCCATCGCCGGCCTAGGCGTGTCCATGGTCATCATGCTGGGCGGCATCGACATTTCCATCTGCGCCATCTACGGCCTCGCGGGCGTGGTCACGGCGCTGTCCATCAAGGGCGGCGTTCCGGCCTTCCCGGCCATCCTGCTAGGCGTGGCCTCGGGCGTGGCCTGCGGCCTGTTCAACGGCCTGCTGGTGGTCTACTGCAAGCTGCCCCCCTACATCGCCACCCTGGGCACCCAGCAGATCTTCCGCGGCATCTGCTACATCACCACCCGCGGCTATCCCATCTCCGGCCTGGGCGAGGACTTCCTCTGGCTGGGCCAGGGCCGCTTCCTGGGCGTGCCCATCGCCATCTACGCCATGGTGATCATCGTGATCCTCTTTGCCGTGTTCCGCAACAAGACCACCACCGGCCGGCGCATCTTCGCCATGGGCGGCAACGAGGAGGCCACCCGCATCTCCGGCATCAACACCACCCGGCTGAAGCTGTTGTGCTTCATGCTCAGCGGCGTGACGGCGGCCTTCGCGGGCATCATGAACGCTTCCAAGCTGGGCGTGTCCCAGCCCACGGCGGGCACCGGCTTTGAGATGGACGCCATCGCGTCCGTGGTCATCGGCGGCTCCTCCCTCTCCGGCGGCGAGGGCACCGTGGTCGGCACCATCATCGGCGCGGCCATCATCGGCGTGCTGAGAAACGCGCTGGTGCTTTTGAAGGTGGACTCCTACTTCCAGACGCTGATCATCGGCGCGGTCATCATCGTGGCCGTCTCCATCGACCAGATCCGCAAGTCCAAGTCCTGACGGATTATACCGCTCCGGCTCCTGCCGGAACGGATAATTAAATATGAACGGAGGTATAACCCCATGAAGAAACTTCTCGTTGTGCTCCTGGCCCTGGCAATGGCCCTGGCAATGGTTCCCGCAATGGCCGAGAATGAAGACATCACCATCGTGATGATCGGCCAGCAGCTGGGCAACGTGGTCTTCCTCGACGCCGAAAAGGGCATGAACGCCGCCGGCGCGGATCTGGGCGTGACCGTCGAGTGGCAGTCCCCCCTGCGCGCGGAAGCTGAACTCCAGAATGAGATCATGCTCAACCTGCTCTCCCGCGGCGACGTGGACGGCATCGCCATCTCCTGCACCACCGGCGACGCGCTGATGGCTTCCATCAACGCCGCCCTCGACGCGGGCATCCAGGTCGTCTGCTACGACGTGGACTCCCCCACCTCCAACCGCGAGTACTACATCGGCACTGAGAACTACAAGGCCGGCTACACCTGTGGCGAGTACATGATCGACCTGTACAAGGACAGCGGCCTGGAGGCCGTGCGCGTGGCGGTCCTGGCCGGCATCCCCGGCGCGGACGACATTGAGGCCCGCATCCGCGGCTTCAAGGACGCCATCGAGGGCACCAACATCGAAATCGTCTACACCTTCGCCTGCAACGACAACGTTGACGAGGCCGTCGAGGGCGTCGAGGCTTACAGCCGCGCCAACGGCGAGGAGTGCGACGCGTGGTTCATGGCCGGCGGCTGGCCCTACACCGTCGACGTGACCGCCATGCCCAACACCAACGAGTGGAAGCTCGCCGATCCGAACCACAAGATCGTGACCGTGGACATCTTCCCGGAGACCACCCCCGCCTTCTTCGACGCGGGCGTGCTGGACGTTGCGGTCGGCCAGAACTTCTACAACATGGGCTACGACTGCGTGGACACCCTGGTCAAGCTGATCAAGGGCGAAGCCGTGGATGCGCCCTTCGATGAGACCCTGAACGCCAAGTTCATCAACACCGGCGTGCAGATCGCCACCATCGAGGACTACAAGGAGGTTCTGGGCCAGTAATTCTGGTTTGGACCGGGCCGGGAGCGCAAGCGCTCCCGGCCTTCCTTTTGCCCGCGACGCGGTGCGATGCCTTCTCACGGGCGCGCAGGGAGGCGCACTCCCCCTTCGTCCGGGCGGGGCCGTCCCCGCGCAGGGGCGCGCTCCCTTTTGGTTCGAGCGGGGCCGTCGGCCGTGCGGGGAGAGGTGTCCCTTTTCGTCCGGGCAGGATCTTCCCCCGGCTCCCCCGCCCTTGACAAACGGGGCAAAAGATGGGAAAATAGAGGGAGTGAATTTACCCGATGGAGGTTTCAACGACATGTTCATTGATTATGAAAAACTGGACGCCCGGGTGGCGGAATTAAAGGATGAACTGATCGCGGATATCCGCGCATGGGTGGCGGTTCCCTCCGTGCAGGCCGCGCCCCTGGAGGGCAAGCCCTTCGGCGCGGAGAACGCGCGCATGCTGGATCTGGCGCTGGAGACGGCCCGCCGGTACGGCTTCGAGACCCGCAACATCGACTACTACGCCGGCGACATTTCCATGGGCAGCGGCGAGCAGACCATGGGCATGCTGGCCCATCTGGACATCGTGCCCGTGGGCGAGGGCTGGACCCACGACCCCTTCGGCGGCGAGATTGCCGACGGCAAGCTCTTCGGCCGCGGCACCATCGACGACAAGGGCCCGGCGCTGTGCGCGCTGTACGCTATGCGCGCGGTGCGCGACGCGGGCGTGCCCCTGAAGGACGGCGTGCGGCTGATCCTCGGCTGCGACGAGGAGACCGGCATGAGCGACATGCGCTACTACGCCTCCAGGCTCAAGATGCCCGACTACGGCTTCTCCCCGGACGCCTCGTTCCCGCTGATCAACATCGAGAAGGGCGGCGTGAACGTGGAGCTGCACCGTCGCGGCGCGGGCGAGGACGACGCGGAGATTCCGGTGTATGAAATCTACGCGGGTGAGCGCCCGAACGTCGTGCCCGCCTACGCCCGGGCGGTCGTAGGCACGCAGAACGTCTCCTGCGAGGCGCTGCGCGCGCGCGTGGCCGAACACGCGGAGAAGGTCAGCCAGAAGCTGTCCGTAAAGGATCTGGGCGACGGCCGGGCGGAGATCTCCGCCGAGGGCGTGCTCTCCCACGGCTCGCTGCCGGAGCTGGGCGTGAACGCCGCAAGCGTGCTGCTGATCTGCCTGAACTCCATCGGCGCGGGCGCGGGCGTGAAGCCGGCGCTGGAGATGATGGTCAACTGCATCGGCATGGAGCCGGACGGCGCCTCCCTGGGCATCAAGTGCGAGGACGAGCTCTCCCACAACCTGAGCTGCAACCTGGGCATCGTGCGCTGGGACGGCACGGACTTCTGCGCCACGCTGGACATCCGCTTCCCGCTGTGCACCAACGAGGTGGAGATTCTGGGCAACATCACGAAGGCCGTCTCCAAATATGGCGCGTGTGTGCGCCAGACCTCCGGCCATGTGCCGCTGCACGTGCCCGCGGAGCACAAGATCGTGCGCGGCCTGATCAAGGTGTACAACGAATTGACCGGCGAGGATGCGAAGCCCCTGGCCATCGGCGGTGGCACCTACTCCCGCATGATGCCCAACACCGTGGCCTTCGGCGTGGTGTTCCCCGACCAGGAGGACTGCTGCCACATCGCCGACGAATACATCGAGATCGACCGCATGATGCAGGCCGTGCGCATCTACGCCCACGCCATCGCCGAGCTTGCCAGCGGCAACATTCAGTAATTATGAAGAAGATCTTTTCCATCGCCATCGACGGCCCGGCGGGCGCGGGCAAGTCCACCGTCGCCCGCGCCGCCGCCGGTGCGCTCGGCGCCATGTATCTGGACACCGGCGCGATGTACCGCACCGTGGGCCTGTACTTCCTGCGGGAGAACCTGCTGGAGGACAGGGAGGAAATCGCCCGCCGCGCAGACGGCCTGAACGTATCCGTGCAGTTCGAAGGCGGCGTGCAGCGCATGCTGCTGGGGGGCGAGGACGTGACCGAAGCCATCCGCACGCCGGAGGCCTCCATGGCCGCGTCTGCCGTGGGCGCGGTGCCCGAGGTGCGCGCGTACCTCGTGCGGCTCCAGCAGGAGACCGCCCGGGGCATCTCCATCGTCATGGACGGGCGCGACATCGGCACGAAGGTGCTGCCGGACGCCACGCTGAAGATCTACCTCACCGCCACGGCGGAGGTGCGCGCGCTGCGCCGCTACGCCGAGCTGCGGGAGAAGGGCGAGCGGCCCCCGTTCCATGAGGTGCTGGACGACATTGTGGAGCGGGATTACAACGACATGCACCGCGCCGCCTCGCCGCTGACCCGCGCAGCGGACGCACGCCTGTTGGATACGTCCAATCTCACACTGAAGGAATCGGTGGACGAGGTGGTGCGCCTCGCCCGCGAGGTGATCGGAGGCTGATCTTTCCATGGGCAACAAATTCTACAACTTCACCTGGACGGTGCTGCGCCCCGTATTCGACCTCATCTATCCCCGCAAGGTGACGGGCACGGAATATCTGCCCGCGGAGGGCGGCTTCGTGCTCTGCCTGAACCACTGCTCCGCGCTGGATCCGCTGTTCGTCTCCTCCCGGATTCCCCGCCGCCGCCGCATGTACTTCATGGCCAAGAAGGAGCTGTTCGACAATAAGTTCCTGCGCCCCTTCGTCACCTGGCTGGGCGGCATCCCGGTGGATCGCGGCCACGCGGATCTCTCGGCCATCCGCGCCTCGATGAAGGTGCTCAAGGACGGCTTCGGCCTGGGCATCTTTCCCCAGGGCACCCGCAGCAAGGACAACACCCCCACGCCCATGCTGCCCGGCGCGGCGATGATCGCGCTGCGCGGCGGCGTTCCGGTAATTCCCGCCTACATCGACGGCCCCTACCGCCTGTTCCACCATGTGGACGTCCGCTTCGGCGCGCCGCTGGATCTTACGGACTTCGGCAAAAGGTGCGATTCGGCCACGCTCGTTCAGGCGACCGCGCGCATCGAGGAGGCCATATGGGCGCTCCGGAATGTGTAAACCACTTTCGTGTAAAATAATCGTAAAACAGCATATTTTTAGCAGGAATTCCGCTATGCCCGTCGAATAACGCAGGTTAGCGGAATTTAGTTTTGTTCGCAAGTGTGAAATTTGGGAAGTCGGGGGCTGAGTCCGATCGCTGAGATACTCGTTGCCAGGCACGCAGGGTTTTGCTTCGGCGTGCGCAGAGCGGTGGATACGGCGGCGGCAGCCGCGCCGGCGGTGACGCTGGGCCCGATCATCCACAATCCGCAAATGGTGGAAGCCCTCCGCAGGAGCGGCGTAGTGAGCGTCGATTCCATCTCGGAGGTTCCGCAGGGCGCAAAGGTTGTCATCCGTTCCCACGGCGTCGGGCGCGCGGAGATCGAGGCCCTCGAGGCCCGGGGCTGCGTGCTGCAGGACGCTACCTGCCCCTTCGTCGCACGCATACACGAAATGGTGCGCGCCGCCTCGGAGGCGGGCACGCCGGTAATCGTCGTGGGCGAGCGGGCGCATCCGGAGGTCGTGGGCATACTGGGGTGGACCAATCCCCCCGGGAGAACCGTGATGTGCGCCCAGGACGTGGACGCGCTGCCCGCAATGGAGCGGGCGCTGATCGTGTCTCAGACCACCATGGTGAGATCCCGCTTCGACGCGCTGTGCGCGCGGATGAAGGAGAAGATCGCGTCGCCGGACATCCGGCCGACCATCTGCCCCGCCACGCGCGACCGGCAGGCCGAGGCCACGGAAATCGCCGCGCGCGCGGATGTGATGATCGTGATCGGCGGCCGGCAGAGCTCCAACAGCAAAAAGCTCTACCAGCTGGCGAAGAAGAGCTGCCCGCGCACCTATTTCATCGAGACGGCGGACGAGCTGGATGAGATTCAAATATCCGCGTCCGATACGATCGGGATTACAGCCGGTGCATCCACGCCGGATTGTATAATTAAGGAGGTTGTTGCAAGAATGAACGACATCGAGAAGAAAGTCCCCACTGAAGAAACCCAAGAACAGGCTGTTATGACCATGGAAGACGTTGAGAGCACGCTTGTTCAGCTCCGCCCCGGCCAGGTCGTTACCGGCACGGTAGTGCAGATCACTGAAGACGAAGTATGCGTCAATGTCGGCTACAAGTCTGACGGCATCGTTAAAAAGTCTGATCTTTCCTCTACCGATGTCAAGATCGGCGATGAAATCGAAGCCGAGGTTGTGAAGGTAAACGACGGCGAGGGCAATGTGCTGCTCTCCCAGAAGAACATCATCAACCGCAAGGCTTGGGAAGAGATCGTTGCCAAGCAGGAAGCCGGCGAGTTCGTTGAGGGCGTCGGCAAGGAAGCCGTCAAGGGCGGCCTGCTGGCAGACGTGATGGGCGTCCGCGCCTTCATTCCTGCATCCCAGCTCTCCCTTCGCTATGTAGAGAAGATCGAGGAGTTCGTGGGCCAGACCATGACCCTGAAGATCATCGAGATCGACAAGACCAAGAAGCGCATCGTCGCCTCCCGCAAGGCCGTGCTGTTGGTGGAAGAAGCCGCGCGCAAGAAGGAGCTGTGGAACACCTTTGAGGTGGGCTCCGTGGTCAAGGGCGTCGTTCGCCGCCTGGCGGACTTCGGCGCGTTCGTGGACATCGGCGGCGTGGACGGCCTCGTCCATGTGACCGACCTGTCCTGGGGCCGCGTGAAGCATCCCTCCGACGTGGTTTCCGTCGGCCAGGAGATCGACGTGAAGATCCTGAACGTGGATCCCGAGCGCGAGCGCATCTCCCTGAGCTACAAGCAGACCCAGCCCCGTCCGTGGACTGTCGCCGGCGAAAAGTATCCGGTGGGCTCCGTGGTTGAGGGCAAGGTTGTCCGCATCACCACCTTCGGCGCCTTCGTGGAGCTCGAGCCCGGCCTGGACGGCCTGGTGCACATCTCCCAGTGCGCGCTGACCCGCATCGCCAAGGTTGAGGACGCCGTGAACGTGGGCGACATCGTGCGCGTGAAGGTTCTGGATGTCAACACCGAAGCCAAGCGCATCTCCCTGTCCATCCGCGAGGTGCTCGAGGACGAAGCGCTGGATTCCGTGCCCGAGGCCGACGAGTTCGCCATGGACGACGACCAGATCTGATCCGCTCAAACCCCATAAATCCAGTCCCTGCTTCCAAAGTGGAAGCAGGGACTTTTGTTTCGGACACGGGGCCGCCCCGGGCCTGCTTTTTTCGTCCGGGGCGGCCCTGCGCGCGTCAATCTTCAGCGTTGAAATTCTACCCCTCCATCGCCCGGCAGAAGCGGGCGTTTTTGAGGATCAGGTCGGACTTCCACCAGTTTTTGGCGACGGCCCACTGCTCCGGGTAGCCTCCCCAATCCCAGGTGACGCGGAAGCTGCCGTCCGCCTCCTGGGTTTCGGCGATGAATTCGCACTCCAGTTCGCAGAGCGCGCGGTTCTCCCCGTAGAACGGACTCTCCCGGTTGCGAATGAACAGCGATGGCTTGCAGACGTATTCCCGCGCCCAGACGTCGGGGTCCCGGGTCAGCACATGCTGAAGCTGCGCGCGCAGCAGCGCCTCGAATTCGTCCAGCTCCACGCCCTCCGGCGCGCAGGCCCGCAGATCCTCGTAGAGCTCCACAAAGCACGCCGCCGTGTGCATGGATTCAAGCGGGACATGCACCCGAAACCAGGCGTACGCCTCCTCCGCCAGACGGGCCGCGAGGGCGTAGAGCGGGCTCTCCCGCCCTGCGCACCGCAGGATGAAGCCAATCAGGCTCGCGGTGGGATTGTAACCCCAGGCCTGTTCGGGATCGTAATTCCACCAGGGCGCGTGGGGATGCGCATCGTTGGAGGGCAGCGTGCCGAGCCAGAAGTGGCCGTCGAAGGCCGCCCCCGAGGCCAGATAGCGCAGGATGCCCTGCACGATCGGATGCTCCCCGCCATCGAGTCCCAGCTCCCGGAGAATCTGGGTGGCGGCCCAGGTCTGCACCGGGGAGGACTCCGGGTTCCAGCAGTCCGCCTCGAGGCCGTGGCCGAAGCCGCCGTCCGGATTCTGATAGGCGGCCAGCGCCGTCAGAACCAGCGCCCGGTCGCCGCCCTCGAACAGATACCGCCACCGGGCCAGATCCAGCGGCCGCGCATTTCGGTAAATAAAGCTCCTCGCGCTCTCGAAATTCATATCTTCCTTTCCGGCGGCCGGGCCGCCCGCGCATCCGCGCTTATGGAACCGTCTCCACATCCTGCTGTTACCGAGCCCCGGTTGCGGCGCTTTCGCACCCGGGCATGAAAAGCGCCCGGAGCAAACCCGCACGGGGCGCTCCGGGCGCACAAATTTTCAGCCCTTCAGGAAGGCGCAGTAGCCGCGATAGGCCTCGAACAGGTCGGCCTTGCTGATGATCTCGTAGGGCGCGTGCATGGAGAGCACGGCAACGCCCGCGTCGAGCACGTTCATGCCGTACTTGGCGCAGGTGAAGGCGATGGTTCCGCCGCCGCCCAGGTCCACCTTGCCCAACTCCGCCGTCTGCCAGGCGACGTTCGCGCCGTCCATGATGCGGCGCACCTCGGCCACGAATTCGGCATTGGCGTCGCTGGAGTCATACTTGCCCCGGGAGCCGGTGTACTTGTTGAAGCACAGGCCCCGGCCCAGGAAGGCGGCGTTCTTCTTTTCGAAGGCTCCGGCGAAGCGGGGATCGAAGCCCGCAGACACGTCGCTGGAGAGCATGCTGCTGTTGCGCAGCGCCCGGCGCAGCGCGAGCTCGCCGCCGCCGCAGAGGGCGCAGAGCTCCGCCACGGTGTTTTCAAAGTACTTCGAATCCATGCCCGTCGCGCCCACGGAGCCGATCTCCTCCTTGTCGGTGAGCACGCAGCACAGGGTCTGCTCCGGCGTGCCCTCGCAGTCCAGCACCGCCCGCAGGGAGGGATAGGCGCACACCCGGTCGTCGTGGCCGTAGGCCAGAATCATGCTGCGGTCGAGGCCCATGTCCCGGGCGCGGCCCGCAGGCACGATCTCCAGCTCCGCGGAGAGGAAATCCTCCTCCTCCACGCCGTATTTCTCCCCGAGGATTTTGAGCACGTTGGCCTTCACCGCGTCCTTCTCGCAGTCCGGCAGCGGGCGGCCCGCGATGATCAGATCCAGTTCCTCGCCCTCGACGATCTTCGGCGCCTCCTTCTTCATCTGGTCCTGCGCCAGGTGGGGCAACAGGTCGGAGATGCAGAACACGGGCTCGTCCTCCGCTTCGCCGATGGACACGCGCACACATTCGCCGCTCTTCTTCACGATCACGCCGTGCAGCGCCAGGGGCATGGCCACCCATTGGTACTTCTTGATGCCGCCGTAGTAGTGGGTGTCCAGATAGGCCAGGTCGCTCTCCTCGTAGAGGGGATTCTGCTTGACGTCGATGCGCGGGGAATCAATGTGCGCGCCCAGGATGCGCATGCCCGCCTCGAGGGGGGCGCTGCCCAGCACGAACGCCATGAACGCCTTGTTCATCCAGTTCATGTACACCCGCGCGCCGCGCTCCAGGGGTACGCCGTCGGCGATGGCGCGGTTCAGATCCACAAAGCCCCGGGCCTCGGCCGCGCGCACGCACTGCTCCACGCACTCCCGCTCGGTCTTGCCCGCATCCAGAAAGGCGCAGTATTCGCCGCTGAAGCGCTCCAGCGCCTCCATCTCCGCCCCGGTATAATTCTTCCATGCATTTCTGCGTTCCATGCTCATCTCTCCGTTTCCGTATTATTCTTCGTCCGCGTCGTCCAGCACGCGCTCGATGATGAAGCGCGGCCGGGCCTTGGTCTCCGCGTAGATTTTTCCAATGTATTCGCCGATCACGCCCAGGCTCAGAAGCTGTATGCCGCCGATCATCCAGATGGAGCACATCAGCGACGTCCAGCCGCTGACCGTGCGCCCGCTCACCCGGGCGATGAGCGTCCAGAGGAGGACGACCAGGCTCAGCAGAAAGATCACCGCGCCCAGGAACAGGATCAGCCGCATGGGCTTGACGCTGAAGGAGGTGATGCCGTCGAAGGCGAAGGAGAGCATCTTCTTCAGCGGATACTTGCTCTCCCCGGCGAAGCGCTTCGCGCGCACATATTCCACCGTGGTCCAGGGATAGCCGATCTGCGGCACGACGCCCCGCAGGAAGATGTTCACTTCCCTGAACTGGGCCAGCCCCTCCACTGCCCGGCGGCTCATCAGGCGATAGTCCGCGTGGTTGAACACGATGTCCACGCCCATGGCCTTCATCAGCTTATAGAAGCTCTCCGCCGTGAAGCGCTTGAAGAAGCTGTCGCTCTCGCGGGAGGAGCGCACGCCGTAGACCACGTCGTAGCCGTTGTGGTAGGCGTCGATCATCGCGTCCATGGCGTTGATGTCGTCCTGAAGGTCCGCGTCCATGGAGACCATCATGTCCGCCCGCTGCACGGCGGTCATCAGTCCCGCCAGCAGGGCGTTCTGGTGCCCCCGGTTCCGGGAGAGGTTCACGCCGGAGAACAGCCTATCCCCGCGATGGAGCTCCTCGATGATCTCCCAGGTCCGGTCCTTCGAACCGTCGTTTACAAAGAGTATGCGGCTGTGGCGGGAGATCTTCCCAGCCTGCATCAGCGCCGTGAGCTTCTCCTTCAGCCGGCGCGCCGTCTCCGGCAGCACGGCCTCCTCCCGATAGCAGGGAACCACCACATAGAGCGTCTTTTCCGCCTTCACACTTCTTCTCCTTTCGCGGGCGCAAACGCGCCGCGACGCTTGCGATAGTAGACTACATTCACCAGCAGCAGCCCCAGATAATAGCCCGCCTGCGCCATCAGCGCAGGGCTCAGCGGCGAGAGGCCGGAGAGGAGCAGCCGCCCCAGCGCATAGCCCGCCACGCCGGCCAGCAGCGCGCCGTAGGCGGCCGTCAACAGGCGCACGCCCCGGGCCCGCCGTGCCGCCAGCTGAAAGCGCGCCGCCAATTGCAGCGCGGCCCCGACGATCAGCATCCCGGCGAAAAACGCATCCAGCGCGCGCATGCCGGGGAGCCCGGCGTACACCGCCGCGCGCACCTGCGCGCCATGATAGATCCATCCGCTGAGAATCCCCCACGCCTGAAGGGCGTGCAGGGCCGCAGTCAAAAAGAGCATCGCGCGCACCAGAAAGCCGTGCCAGCGCATGGGCAGCGCCCGATCCCCGGCGTCCAGCGCAGCGGGGCGGGGCGCGCTTTCCACTTCGCAGGGCGGCTGCGCGTCCCGGTCGTCCGCCGCATGGAGCGCCTGTGCCTGAGCCTCAGGCCCGCTTCCGGGCGCGCGCAGGGGTTCGCTCATGATCATTCTGTCCTTTCGCTTCCATTTTCATCCACCGGCACAGCCTCCGCCGCCTTCGCGCGCATCAGGTGCACGATCAACAGCACCAGCCCCGCGCCCATCAGCAGATCGCCCACGCTGGCCAGTCCGCCGAAGATGGGAATGGCGTCGCCCAGGAACCACAGCGGTCCGTCCCAATCCACCAGCACATACTCCGGCAGCGCGCCGGAGCGGATGCGCTCCACCAGGGACGCATACTTCGGATAGTCGTAGATCAGCGGCGAGACCGGCATGCGGAAGCCGTTGGCCGAAATGACCAGAAGGTTGCAGGCCGTGGCCAGCCCCATCAGCTTTACACCCCGCCTGCGCCTGTTCGCCCAGAGAAAGACCGCCAGCAGCAGATACTCCAGGCACACCGCCGGGCCCAGCCAGCGGGAGGCGGGCCCCGCCACCTGCTCCGCGAGGACGCCAAAGGAGGCCTCGATGAGAAAGGCCAGGCAAGGCAGCGCTATGCACTTGAGCGGTTGATGGGCGTAGTTGGAAAGCCTGCCGCCGAGCAGATAGCCCAGGGGAATGGCGGCGATGATGAAATAGACGAGAAGCATTTCTCACTCCATGGATCGGACGAGCGCGTCCACCACATCCGGGTCGAACTGCGTGCCGCGGCCCTCGCGCAGCCTTTCGATGGCGACCTCCCGAGAGAGGCGCGCGCGATAGGGGCGGTCGCTGGTCATGGCGTCGTAGGCGTCGGCCACGCTGACGATGCGCACGCCCACGTCCAGCTCCGAGAGGGCGCAGCCGTCGGGATAGCCCTTGCCGTCGTATCGCTCGTGGTGGCTGTGCACGATGCGCAGCACCTCCGGATGCAGGCCGACCTCCTCCAGTATGCGCGTGCCCACCGCCGGATGGGCGCGCACCTGCTGCATCTCCTCCTCCGTCAGCCGCGCGGGCTTGTTGAGGATCTGGTCGGGGATGCCGATCTTGCCCACGTCGTGCAGCACCGCGCCCTGGCGGATCAGGCCGACCTTGTGGGCGGACAGGCGCATCTGCCGGGCGATCTGCACGGAATAGTTCGCCACGCGCTCGGAGTGGCCCTGGGTGTACTTGTCCTTGGCTTCAATGCTGTTGATCAGCACTTGAATCAGCCGGGACTGCTCGGTGCTGGTATAGAGATACTGCTTCCACGCGTAGCGCGCCAGCAGCAGCGGCATAAACAGAAGCAGCGTAAACCAGATGCGCGTCTCGCTGATGTAGCCGCAGCTGAGCAAAAAGCCCAGCGGAATGGCGGCCAGCACGTTCGGCAGGAGCTTGACCAGCATCACCGCCATATCCCGGGGGGCGATCATGTCGTTTAAGCAGAACAGGCTCACCTGCAGCACGCCGTTGATGGCGAAGGTGAGCACGGAGAAGGCGCACATGGGCGCGAGCACGCCCGGCAGGGAGAGATCTCCCGGCTGCCACGCAAACATCTTCCCGACCAGCATGCCGGGAAGGATGATGGAGAGCAGTATGGTGGAATCGTTGAAGACGACCTTCTGCGCGCCGATGCGGAACAGGTGGCGCATGCCCTTTCCGTTCGCGCCGGGCTGGAAGGTGATCAGCGTGCTGACGGCATAGGTGAACACCGCGGCGTGCACGCCCCGGGAGAGGTAGACCGCGAGCACACTGATGATGGACAGGTCCAGCTCCTCGCCGTCGCGGATGGGGATGGGCAGGGACCGGCAGATGCCGCACAGCAGAATCGGCGCCAGCAGCAGGGTCAACGAAATGGCCGTCTCCCCGCGAAGCAGGGGCAGCAGGTATTCCAGAATGTACTTCAGACCCAGCAAACTGCCAATGATGCTGACCACGGCGATGTACGCCTTTGCGCGCGACTTCACAAAACAACTCCTTATCCATCCGGCGCCGCCCTGCGGCGGAGCGGGAAATAAGCAAACAGCCCGGGACGGACACGATGCATTCGATTACTTCCAGGTGATGTAAGCGCCTGCGGACAGGACAAAGGACGCGAGCGCCATCAGGGCTGCAACGATGTTCGCCTTTTTCACGGATATAGCCTCCTGTTCTCAAGGGCTATGTCCTCCGCTAGTGAGACACGCGATATTCGCTCCGCTAATGGTTCATACCGAATGTCCCGGGCTGTTTGCTTAAAATTGAGTTACTCGCCTTCGCGCAGCATGCCCACGCGACGGTTCACCGCGTCCAGGGTGCTGCGGACGATGCTCTCCGCCATATCTTCCCCCTGGACCACCGCGCCCACCAGGATGCGGGAATCTGCGCTGCCGGTCTGCTCCACGACGGTAACGACCACCGTCTCGCCGCCAAATTCCGCCCGCTTCACATCCAGAAGCTCAAAGGCGCTGCGACCGATGAAGGCGTGGACGGCGTTGAGGGTAGCCTGGGCGATCGCCCGGTTCCGGCGCAGCGCGCCGTCGCTGGTCTGGGCCTCGCCGGCGTAGCTCTCGCCGTCGTGCGAAAGATAGACCCCCGCGCGATAGACGCCGTCCCTGCGCTGGGATTCAATGCCCGAAAAGAGGAGCCGCACGGCCTGCGCCGCGGGCGCGGCCTCTGCCTCCTCGGAGACGCCGGGCCGCTGGGGCAACTGGGCGACGCTGATGATGCGGTGGTCCACCTCCACGCCGTAGACGGCGAAGATGGCGGACTGCACGTCCCGCACGATCTGCTTTGCGCTGCGGGAGGCGGAGGCGAGGATATGGATTTCCACCATTTCCCCCTGGTCGAGGCGTATGCCAGATGCAAAGACGCCGGGCAGCTGGGCCAGCAGCGCCTGACAATGCTCCACATTGCCCACGTTGATCTTCGGTTCGGACACGCCTTCCCACCTCCTGTATATACTCTCATTATACATTTTTTCCCAGGGAAACGCAAGAGCGTTCCCCGCCTCCGCGCATAAAATTAAGCGCCGGGCGCGCCCCGTCCCCTCCGGGCAAAAAAAGCGCGCCCGCGGCGCAGGCGCGGAACGCCGTCGTTCCGCGCACCCGCGCCGCGGGCAGAATTTCGCGCCCCGCAGTCGCCCTCAGGGCAGATAGTATGTCGCGAGCAGATTCTCGATCTTGGAGAGGACGCCCGGGTCGATGGGCATCAGATCCCAGATGATGTTGGCGTCGCCCCGGCGGCGGCGGGTCTTGAGCAGGGGGTTCTTCTTCAGCGGAACCTCCATCCAGGAGGTGCGGCCGGCGACCACGGGCATCTTCACCACGCTCCCGTCACTCAGCGTCAGCATCAGGTTGAAGCCCTTCGCGCCCTTCTGGCCGAAGCCGAACGCGCCGTTCAGGCCCGTGCCCTTTTCAAATACGTCCTCGCGCTCGACGTGCAGCGCGTCCTGAAGGTCAAATACAAAATCGTCGTCCGAGCCGAACCTGGGCCCGACGATCACCGCATACTGCTGCGCGTGCCGCGCCAGCGCCACAAAGCTGCCGTCCTCGCAGGAGCAGATGAACATGCGCTCCGGTTGAAAGCCCTGCTTTTCCAGCGCTTCCGCAAAGCGAACGCGACGATCCTCCAGTTGCTTGAGTTTTTCCTTGCGCTCCTTCTCGGCGCCACGATCAAACAAAGGCATGCTTCGCCCTCCTTTGGGTTTTCATTTTTGCCATTATATCAAACAGCCGGGGGAAATGCAACGAAAAACGCCTCTTTTTTGAAAAAACGGGAGCTTTTTGACGCAGATTTTCGTCAAAGGAACATGCAAATCTGCGGTTGAGTCCGCGGTCGTTCTATGGTATACTATAAGATAGGACAACGGGCACCCGGCCGCGCAGAGCGCGCGGCGCGGGCACACAAAGGAGGAAGAACCATGCGCAAGTTCATAACCTGGCTGCTGATTGCGCTGCTGTCGCTTCCGTGCGTCGCCTTTGCAGAGAGCGCGGCGACGGCGGCTTCCACGGCGGTCAACGGCGCGGAGGCGGTGCGCACCGCCACGGACCTTTATTTTGCAATTCCCTCGGGCGACCGGCAGATGCTGGTGCGCGTGCCCCTCTCGGGCGGCGAGGCCATCTGCCTGGATCGCGCGGACAGCATCGACGGCCTGATCGCCTATGAGGGCGGTGCGGCTTATCTCAAGACCACGGAAGGCTCCTCCGCCATCATGCAGTGCAGCGGAAACGAGGTCTCCACGGTGTACTCCTTCGGCGCGGACGAGGCGACGAATCTCTCGTCCTACGGCGGCAAGTTCCTGGTGCTGCTGGACGGCCTGCTGCACTCCGTCGAGCCGGGCAGCCAGGTCTGCCTGAAGCTCTCCGGCGCGCAGATGCTGGACTATGTGCTGGGCGAGGGCTGCGCCTACTTCCTCTCCGCGGGCGACCGCATGGAGTACAACGCGCAGCTGGAGGCCGGTCAGACCGCCAGCGCCCAGGCGGGCTGCGTGTACCGCCTGGATCTCAACAGCGGCGAGACCACGCTGCTGCTCAAGAGCGGCGGCCGGGATCTGAAGCTGGACGGCCATCAGCTCTACTTCCACAACCTGGCGGACGCTTACGCCGTGCGCAGCGCCGATTCGGCGGAGCTGCTGGGCCGGGTGTACAGCCTGGACGTGCAACTCAAGACGCTCAACGGCGAATGTACCGAGCCCGACAGCGGCTTCTGGCCCACGGAAAAGGGCCTGGTGGTCTGGTACAACGCCGCGCTGAATCTCTCGAGCGAGGCGGGCACGCTGGCCCTCTACGCCCCGGAGAACGGCGCGACCGTGCTCAGCGACGGCGCGAGCCTCTTCGTGTGGGAGAGCGGCAAGCAGACCCTGACGGAAGTCAGCCTCACCGGCGACGCCTCCGTGCTCTACACCGGCGACCTCACCCAGGCGAAGGACGCCTCCCTCATCGTGCCCGAGTCTACGCCGGAGCCCTCGCCCAGCGCGACGGCCTCCGATACCGACAGTCAGGGCAACAACGCCTGGTTTGACCAGTTCCTGGAGAACAAGGATCTGGTGTCCGGCAGCAGCTCCGGCGCGGGCAGCGCCCCCAAGGCCACGCCCATCGGCCAGAGCACGCCCACGCCGCGCCCCGTGGTCACCGTCGCGCCCTCCGCGGGCGCCGGCAGCTCCACCTCCGGCAGCGGCTCGTCCGGCAGCTCCTCCGGTAGCTCCTCCTCCGGCAGCTCCTCCGGCGGCTCCACCCCCGGCAGCAGCTACAGCGTGAGCATCAGCTACCTCAAGATCACCGGCAACAGCGTCAACATCCGCTCCAAGGCCGGCACCAGCGGCTCCATCCTGGGCAGCGTGGTGAAGGGCACCGTCCTCCCCTGCAAGGGCGTGGCGGCAAAGGATTCCAGCGGCATGGTCTGGTACAAGGTCGGCTTCGGCGGCGGCACCGGCTGGGTCTCCTCCAAGTACGCCTCCAAGACCAGCGCGCCGGGCAGCTCCTACACCGGCCCCGAGGTCGGCGCCAGCGGCGACTACATCAAGACCGAGGGCAGCGTGAACGTTCGCACCTCTCCCAACCTGAACGCCTCCAGCCTGGGCACCGCACCCAAGGGCACGACCCTGACCTTCCTGGGCAAGACCTCCACCGACGCCCGCGGCGTGAAGTGGTACAAGGTCAGCTTCAACGGAAGCACCGGCTGGGTCTCCTCCCGCTACACGGAGATCACCTACGGCTCCAGCGGAAGCGGCTCCTCCTCCGGCAATTACGTCAAGGCCGTGGGCGGCAGCGTGACCATCCGCTCCAGCGCGAACAAGTCCAGCGCGAGCCTGGGCTACATCCCCGAGGGCAAGACGGGAACCTATCAGGGCAAGACCTCCACGGATTCCCGCGGCGTGAAGTGGTACAAGGTCAGCTACAACGGCGTGACCGGCTGGGTCTCCTCCCGCTACGCGCAGCTGACCAACACCGCCTCCTCGTCCTCCTCGGGCAGCTCCTCCTCGGGCAGCTCCTCCTCCGGAAGCAAGGTTCAGGCCAGCGGCGGCAGCGTCACCATCCGCGCCAAGGCCAACAAGACCAGCGACAAGCTCGGCTACATGGCCGAGGGCAAGACCGCAACCTACCTGGGCAAGTCCTCCACGGACTCCCGCGGCGTCAAGTGGTACTACATCAGCTACAACGGCGTGACCGGCTGGGTCTCCTCCATGTACTCCAAGCTCGTCTGATTCTCAGGTTCACCGGCCGTCCGGCAAGCACCGGGCGGCCGTTTCTTTGTGCAATTTATTACTTTCGTATTACGAAAGTCTAAATAAAAGTCATAATTTATTCCAAATTTGATTTCAATATGCTATACTCGAAAGCAATATGGGGAATTCTTTCCCCGGATTCTCATGCATGAAGGTTGGATGCACATGAAACGGAGATGGAAACGCGGCATCACGGCGGCGCTGGCGGCAGCGCTGCTTCTCGCGCCCCTGCCCGGCTCCCTGGGCCGGATGGAGGGCGAGGAGGCGACGGAGGCCCCCGCGCACACCGAAGCCCCGGCGCGCACGGAAGCGCCCACACAGGCCCCCGCGCACACCGAAGCCCCGGCGCGCACGGAAGCGCCCACGCAGGCCCCCGCGCACACCGAAGCGCCCGCATCCACCAAAGCGCCGGAGGAGACGCCCACGCCGGAGCCCACCGAAGCCCCCGACGGTCAGGAGACGTCCGCGCCGGATGCGACGCCCGCGCCGGTTCCCGGCGACGAAAGCCCGGTGCCCACAACCCCTTCGGCGGAAGAGACGCCGCAGGTCGGTCCGGAGGCCAGCCCGGAGGTCAGCGAGGCGCCCACGCCGGAGCCCACGCCGGAGCCCACCCCCGAGCCGGAGGAGGCGCGCGGCCTGGAGCTGCTCCGGCGCAACACCGCCCTGGAAAATCTGCATCTGAACCCCGACGCGCTGGATCTGCCGGAGGACGGCATGCCCATTCCGCTGCTGTATCAGTACAACTACAGAACGCCCGTGTGCCTGTACGACGGCGAGACGAAGACGGTCTCCAGCTCCGGCTGCGGCGCGACGGTGGCCTCCATGCTGATCGCCTACGGCGCGCAGGATTACGACCAGACCCCCTACACCCTGTTCTATGACGCGGTGACCGCAGGCTGGTATCACGGCGACGGCCTGGGCTACGACGCCATACAGACCATGCTCTCCCGCTACGGCATCCGCTCGTCCCGCCAGGCGCTGAGCCAGGCGACCATTCGCAGCGCCCTGCAGGCGCAGCATCCCGTGGTCGTCAAGATGGGCGACGGCGTCTTCACGGACAACGGACACTACATTCTGCTGCGCGGCCTGGACGCGGACGGACGCGCGCTGGTCAACGACCCCAACAGTTCGTGGAACAGCCAGCGCAGCTTTTCCCTGAGCCAGATCGTTCGGGAGGCCAAGCAGGAGGCGGTGCTGGTGGTCTACGCCCAGGCGGAGGCGGCAGCGCCCGACGGTGCGCTCTCTCAGGCGGAGGCAACCGAACCGGAATCCAGCGGTGCAGCCGTCCGGGTAGAGGCAACCGAACCGGAACCCGCCGGCGCGGCAGCTCAGGCGGAACCGGCAGAGCCGGTCACCACGGCCGTCCCGGAGATCGCGCAGGCGCCTGCTCGGGACGAAGAGATGCGTGCAGTGGTGGACGCGACCCGCGCGCCGGAGATGCCGGTGGCGGTGGACGTGCCCTTATAAATCAAGAATCCGCCCGTTCAAGCGGGCGGAAGAGGGATATGCATTTGCGCGGCACGGCGCAGGCGCATATCCCCTCATTTTGGCGGTGGGCTGCGGCTTCGCCGGAAAAGGAGCGGCAATATGCCAGACAAGGAATTCTTCACCCTGAAGTCCGACTTTGACGCGCTGGAGCTGAAGCTGATGCTGGTCCGGCCCGTGGGAAAACCCCGGGCGCTGGTGCAGCTCGCCCACGGCATGTGCGAACACAAGGAGCGCTACGCGCCGTTCATGGAATACCTGGCGGAGCGGGGCTGCCTGTGCGTCATAAACGACCACAGGGGCCACGGCGGCTCCGTGCGCAGCGCGGAGGATCTGGGCTACTTCTATGCCAACGGCGACGAGGGCGTGGTGGAGGATCTCCACCAGATCACCCGGTGGATGAAGGCCCAATGGCCGGGCCTGCCCCTCTTTCTGCTGGGCCACAGCATGGGCTCCCTGGCCGTGCGCGCCTACTGCGAGCGCTACGACCGGGAGATCGACGCGCTGGCCGTGTGCGGAAGCCCCGGCTGGCACGCGCCCTCCTCCCTGCGCTTCGGCCTGGCGCTCATCTCCCTGCTGGAATGCGTGCGCGGTGACCGCTACCACAGCCCGGTCATCCAGCGGCTGACCACCGGGGTCTTCGCCCGGCGCTTCCCGGACCCGGAGCATCCCAACGCCTGGATCTCCGCCAACCCGGAGAACGTGCGCGCCTATGAGGCCGACCCGCTGTGCAACTTCACCTTCACTCTGAACGGAAACCGCTCTCTGCTGCGCCTGCTGCGCCGGGCCTACGCGCTGAAGCCGGAGCGGGGCAATCCCGATCTCCCGGTGCGCTTCTTCTCCGGCGCGGAGGACCCCTGCGCCCCGGACGCGCGCGGCTTCCGCGACGCGGTGGAGCGCATGCACAGCGCCGGTTATCGGAACGTGGAGGGCCGCCTGTTCCCCGGCATGCGCCACGAAATTCTCAACGAGGACGGCCGCGAGGCAGTCTTTGAAGCCATCTGGCGCGAGGCCTTCGAGCCGAACCTGCGCCCCGGGCAGCCCCAGACCGCGCCCACCGAAGCGCACGCCGCCCGGAACGGCGAATGAATTCCAACGCCGGGATCTCCGAAGCGACGCACGGGCAGCGCCCTCCGCGCGCGCCGCAGGGCAGTTTGCCGTGGCCAACACAGCCGCGCAAAACCGCCCACGCCGCCCCTTTCACGACAAAAAACGGGACTTTCTCCCGCGAACCGCTTTGCGGCCGCCGGAGGCAGTCCCGTTTTCGTTTCAGGAGTCCCTCAGCCCAGAATTCCCGAGAGCGCCGTCATCAGCTCGCTCACCTGGATCGGCTTTGCCAGGTGCCCGTTCATGCCCGCGCGCAGGGCCTCGCGCCGGTCCTCCTCGAAGGCGTTTGCGGTCAGCGCCAGTATGGGAATCCCGGCCTTGCGGAAATCCGGAATCGCCCGGATGGTCCGGGCCGCCTCGTAGCCGTTCATCACCGGCATCTGAACGTCCATCAGCACCAGCTGGTACCTGTCCGCGTCCGCGGCCGCCAACATCTCCACGGCGGCACGGCCGTCCTGCGCCCGGTCGATCTCAAAGCCCGCCTGCTTCAGGATCTCCATCGTGATCTCCGCGTTCAGGTCGTTGTCCTCCGCGAGCAGGATGCGCTTGCCCTTAAACAGCTTCGGATCCAGCTCGACGCCCGCGTGCTCCACGAGGCTCGATTTTTCCGCGATGCGATGGGGGATGGTGACGGTGAAGGTGGTGCCCACGCCCTTCCGGCTGGAGACCTCGATGCGCCCGTGCATGAATTCCACCAGTCGCTTGACGATGGGCATGCCGAGGCCGGTGCCCTCGATGCGGCTCTCCGTCGAGGAGGCCTCCCGGGAGAACTCCTCGAAGATGTGGGGGAGGAAATCCTCCGACATGCCGATGCCGGTGTCCGAGATCGTGGTGCGGTACAGCGCCCAGCCCGGCGCGTCTGACTCGATCTCCTCCAGGCGCATGTCCACCCGGCCGCCCGGGCTGGTGTACTTGTAGGCGTTGGAGAGGATGTTAATGAACAGCTCCCGCAGCTTGATGGAATCGCAATACACATAGGGGTGCCGCACGTCCACGCGCCGCGTGAAGGCGATGCCCTTCTGCTCCATCATGTCCTGGAACACGCGGTACAGCGCGTCGTTGAACTGCTCCGCGCTCCAGGCGGTCTCCTCCAGCTCCAGCGTGCCCTTTTCGATGCGCGCCATCTCCAGCACGTTGTTGATGATGGACAGCAGCACGGCGCTGGCGTCCTGAATCTTTTTGAGATAGTCCGCGCGCCTGGCCGGATTCTCCTGGTTCATCTCCAGCAGGTAGGTGAAGCCGATGATGGCGTTCATCGGGGTACGGATGTCGTGGGACATGTTGAACAGGAAGGCGCTCTTGGCGTTGCTGGCGACCTCCGCCTGCCGGCGCGCCTCGTCCAGCATCGCGTTCATGCGCCCCTGCTCCACGTTCTTCTCCTCCAGCCGCAGCTGCTTTTCCTCCAGCTCCCGCTGATACTCCGCCCGCTCCCGGGCCTGCTGGCGCATGCGCAGCATGTCCCGGGCGAAGAGGAACACGAAGAGCAGGGCCACCGTCAGTATGACGAGCACGACGGGTATGGCGTTGTCCTGGATGAATTCCCGGAAGCTGAAGGCGGCCTCCGCGCCGGCGTAGCGATCCAGCGCATTCGCCCCGTAGTCGCTGCCGATGAGCTCGAGGCCGCGATTGATCAGGATCATCAGCCCGCCGTTTCCCGCCTGCACCGCAAAGCACCTGTCCTCCGACTTGGAGAGCAGGTTGTAGGCCATTTTATCGTAGCCGTTGCTGCGCAGGATGGAGGAGATGCGCGCGCCGTTGAGGATGGTGCTGTTCGCCCGGCCGCTGTTCACCGCCGCGAGGCACTCGTCCACCGAGCCGCACGCGACGATCTGCGCGTCGGGATACACCATCCGGGTGTAGCGATACTGCATCCGATTCGCCGTGTTGACGGCAATCCTGGCGGCGGTCTCTGATGTGTAGCTGCCGTTGTAGACCAGATACATTCCCGCCGTCACCACGGGCGCGGAGACGAAGTAGCCGCCGTCCTCCGCATCGGTCAGGGAACCTGCGACTGGGAAGGCCACGTCGATCTCCCCGGCAGCCACGTCCGCGATCATCGACTCGTTGGTGGAATAGGCGCGGTAGCGCAGCGCCACGTCCCAGTCCGCGGCGGCCTCCCGGAACACGGCCTCCAGCACGTCGGTCATCACGCCGGTCGCGCTTCCGTCCCCGTCCGTTCCGCAGTAGGGCATGTAGTTGTCAAAGTAGCCGACCCGCAGCTCTGCGTGCGTCCGCAGCCAGTCCTCCTCCCGGTCGCTGAGCTGCTTGCTGATGACGCTGTTTCCGAAGTAGGCGTGCTGAAGCGTCTCCAGAACGTAGGGCTCCACCTCGTTCATCATCACCAGCGCCCCGTCCAGCTCCTCCAGCAGGTCCGGCCGCTCCGCGGCCACCGCGAGGTAATAGGGCTCCTCGCCGATCTTGGCCACCGGCGCCATCGCGGAACCCGGAAAGACGTTGTTGTCCGTCGCCACAACGCAGTCGAGCGCGCCCCGGTAGAACGCGTCGTTGCACGCGTCGAAGCTGTCGAACTCGACGCACACCGGAGACGCGCCGTTTCCGGCGGCCCATTCCTCCAGACTGCGCGCCATGAGGGTGTTCCGGACGACGCCGATCCGCTTTCCGTTCAGGGTCGAGGGGGTCGCGCTGCGAATGGTATCATCCGCGTCGTGCCGGTAGATGTAGTAGCCCTCGCTGCCCATCGCGCACTGGGGAAAGCACATCAACCCCTCCCGGTCCTCCGCCTCGGAGAGGCCGGCCATCACGTCGATCTCACCCCGAATAAACTGCTCGTAGATCTCCGACCAGCCGCCATAGACATATTCATATTTCCAACCGGTGTAATACGAAATTTTCTGAAGGTACTCGTAGCTGTACCCGCTCTTCTCCTCGCCCTCGGACGCGCCCTCCTGAAAGCTCTTGCTCTGGTAGTAGCCGACGCGCACCCGCTTCGGCTGCTCCGCAAAGCCGGACGGCGGGCAGAGCGCCGCGAGCAGCAGCGCGCACAGCGCGGCTGCGGCGAACCGGAATAATCCCGAAACTCCTCTTCTCATGGCGCTCGCATCCTTTGTATGTGGTCACAGTCCCACGCCCGGGCGGCGTGCGCGCAATCCCTGCGCCCATCTGCATTATAGGGGAAAACGCATGCCCCTGTCAATGCGCGGGGCGAAAAGCCCCTGCGGGCGGGCGCTCATCGCAGGGGGGATTTTTCCGGCTTCCCGCTCTTGCGGGGATACTTTTCCGGGGTGGGCGCGGTCTTTTCAATCCACGCCAGGCAGTGGTTCCAGTCCCGGCCGGGAATGGAGACGGCCTCGGCGCAGGCAAAGCGGCCGCCCAGGGTCTCAAGGGCAAATTCGGCCCCGGCGCGCTCCTCGTCCAGCCCCGGGCCCTTGTAGGCGAGCATGTGTCCGCCCACCCGCACGAAGGGCAACAGGTATTCCGCCAACAGGTTCAGCGGGGCCACGGCCCGGGCGACGGCCAGATCGAAGCCCTCCCGCAGCTCTGTCCTGCGCGCGCCGTCCTCGGCCCGCAGGTGCAGCGCCTCGGCGTTCAGCCCCAGTGCGCCGATGACGGAGTTGAGAAACTCCACGCGCTTGCCCAGGGAGTCCAGAAGCACGAAGCGCGCCTCCGGCAGGCAGATCGCCAGCGGTATGCCGGGGAAGCCCGCGCCGGAGCCCACGTCGATGATCCGCGCCGCGCCCGGCGGCAGGCCGCCCTTCAGCGGGGCGATGCAGTCCAGATAGTTGCGGTCCACGGCCTCCGCCGCGTCGTCCGGCACGCGGGTCAGGTTGAAGCGGGCGTTGGCCTCGATCAGCATGCGGTGGTAGGTCTCAAACCGCTCCGCCTGCGCCTGCTCCAGCGGGATGCCTGCGGCGCCGGCCCGCTCCAGCATCAGTCGGGTAAAATTACTCATTCTTCCTCCTCGCTCCGATAGCCCAGGCTCTTCAGCCAGATCATCAGCACGGTAATATCCCCCGGCGACACGCCCGGGATGCGGCTGGCCTGTCCAAGGGATGCGGGCCGCTGCCGGTCCAGCTTCTGCCGCGCCTCGATGCGCAGCCCGGACATGTTCAGATAGTCCGCGTCCGCGGGCAGGGGCGTGTTCTCCATGCGCCGGAACTTCTTTTCCTCCGCCTGCTGGCGGGAGATGTAGCCCTCGTACTTGACCTCGATCTCCGCCTGCTGCTTGATCTCCGGCGGGAAGTCGGCGAGCTCCGGCTTCTGGGCGCGCAGGGAATCGTAGCTCTCCTCCGTGCGGCGCAGCTTTTCCACCAGGTGCAGCTTCGAGAGCGCCGCGATGGCGGCGGCGGTCCGGTCGCGCTTCTGCTCCATGCGGGCGAGGCGCTCCTGAGAGGCCAGCCCCGCCCGGTAGCCCAGCTCCGTGAGCCGCAAATCGGCGTTGTCCTGGCGCAGCAGCAGCCGGTACTCCGCGCGGCTGGTCATCATGCGGTAGGGCTCGTCCACGCCCTTGGTCACCAGATCGTCCACCAGCACGCCGATGTAGGCGTCCGCCCGGGTCAGGACCATCGGCTCCCGGCCCGAAAGCCACAGCGCGGCGTTCATGCCCGCGTACAGGCCCTGGGCCGCGGCCTCCTCGTAGCCGGAGGTGCCGTTCACCTGTCCGGCGAAGTAGAGGCCCTCGACCCGGCGGGCGCGGAAGGTCGCGTCCAGCTGGGTGGGGTCGATGCAGTCGTACTCGATGGCGTAGGCCAGGCGCAGGATCTTCGCATGCTCCAGCCCCGGCACGGTGGCGTAGATCGCCCGCTGAATCTCCTCCGGCATGGAGGTGGACATGCCCTGGGCGTACCACTCGTTGGTGTTGAGCCCCTCCGGCTCCATGAAGATGGGGTGGCGCTCCTTGTCCCTGAAGCGCACCACCTTGTCCTCGATGGAGGGGCAGTACCGCGCGCCGGTGCCGTGGATGGTGCCGGAGTACATGGGCGCGCGGTGCAGGTTGTCCAGAATGACCCTGTGGGTCTCCGGCGTGGTATAGGTCAGGTAGCAGCGCGCCCGGTTCTTCAGCCCCGCCGGGTCGGTGAGGAAGGAGAAGGGCACGACGGGATCGTCGCCGTCCTGGGGCTCCATCTTCGAAAAATCAATGGTGCGCCCGTCGATGCGGGCGGGAGTGCCGGTCTTGAAGCGGCGGATGGAGAAGCCCAGGTCCATCAGGTTCTCCGTGAGCGCATTTGCCGCCAGCAGGCCCTGAGGGCCGCCGTTCCAGCTGCATTCGCCGATGATGATGCGGGACTTCAGATACACGCCCGTGCACACGATGGCCGCCCGGCAGCCGACCTTCGCGCCCGTGGTGGTCTCGATTCCGACCACCCGGCCGCCCTCCACGAAGATCTGCCGAACCTCCGCCTGGCGCAGGTCGAGCTTCTCGCAGTCGTCCACGGCCCGGCGCATGCGCCTCTGATACTCCTTCTTGTCGGCCTGTGCGCGCAGCGAATGTACTGCCGGACCCTTGCCGGTGTTGAGCATGCGGCTCTGGATGAACACGTCGTCGATGGCGCGGCCCATCTCGCCGCCCAGCGCGTCCAGCTCCCGCACCAGATGGCCCTTCGCCGTGCCGCCGATGGCCGGGTTGCAGGGCATCATGGCCAGGGAATCCAGGTTCAGCGTGGCCAGCAGCGTGCTGTGGCCCATGCGCGCGCAGGCCAGCGCGGCCTCGCAGCCCGCGTGCCCCGCGCCGATGACGACGGCCTCATAGAATTCGGTAAACTGCATGGAAACATCCCTTATTGCTCTGAAGTGATACTACCATTATACATGGGCGAGGGGCGCGGTGCATTAAGATTTGATGTTTTTTGAAGGGAAACAAAGTGGCGCAGAGGTGTTTGGCGACAGACAGAGGAGCCGCCCCGAAAGGGAGCGGCTCCTCTGGTTTATGGCTGCGTCAGCCGACGCTGATTTCCACGGGCACGCGGGTGAAGGACACGAACGCTCCGTCCGCGTCGTACACGCCCATGACCGCCACGGCCGCATAGCGGCCCGGCTCCAGCGCGCGCGCGAGCGCGAACTCGGTCAGGCCCTCGCCGGGCTTCAGCGGCTCGGAGCGGTAGATCTCTTCGCCGTCCAGCTCGATGCTCAGCACCACGGCGTTGCCGCTGATGGTGTCGTTGGTGTACTGCCATTGCGCGGCGGTTCCGTCCGCCGCCACAGCGATCTCGCCGTTCAGCGTGGAGGCGGTGTAGGCCTCGCCCTCGCCCAGTTCACGCGCCAGGCGATAGACCTCCAGCTCCGCCAGCCGCTTCTCCAGCAGCGCGTTTGCCTTCTCCAGCTGCTCGGTCAGTTCACAGATGCGCTCCTCCTCGGCGGCGATGCGCTCGTTCAGCGCGCCGATCTCCGCCTGCGCCTGTGCGGAATCGCTCTCGTTCTGCTGGGACAGCGCCTGTACCTGCGCCTCCAGGCCGGCGATGGTGTCGCGGCTCTCGTCGATGGCCGCGCTCAGCTCGTCCACGCTCGCCTGCGCCGTGCTCAGCTCGCGCTCCAGCGCCTCGATGCTGTCCACGGAGGCGGCCAGTGCGACCTCCTGATCGGAAATCTCCGTCAGCGCGGCGTTGAGCTCCTCCACATAGTCGCCCAGCTGGAGCTTGAGCTCGTCCAGCGCCGCGACCTTTTCCTCGTCCGTCATCTCGCCCGCCCCGGCATTGACGATGTCGTCAATCTTCTGGTAGATTTCTTCCATATCCACCTGGGACGCGTCCTGAAGCGCCTGAGGCGTGAGCACCTCGGGCACGATCACCACGGAGAGCTCCGAACCGTCGTCCGTTTCGGTCTTCTCGCCCGGATCCATGGTTCCGGGCGCGCTGTCCACGGCGGGCACGGCGTCCGTCTCCTCCTGGCCGGTCACCTGGGCGATGCCGCCCTCCGCGGCCTCGATGGCCTGCGTGAGCTCCGCGATGCGCGCCTCCGCCTCGGCGGCGTTCGCCTCCAGGGTCTCAATGCGCGCGCGGTACGCCTCGGCGGCGTCCTCCATGGTGGCGATGGTGTACTGGGCGGCCTGCTGGTCGTCGGAGAGCTGCTGCGTCTTCTCCTGAGCCTGATTCAGCTCGCTCTGGAGCGCGCCGTGCTTCTCCTCGGCCTCGGCAAGCGCACTCTGAAGGGTCTCCGCGTTCTGCGTGGCCTCGGTCAGCTGCGCCTCCAGCGCCTCGCGCGCCTCCTGGGCCTCGCCCAGCTGCGCCTCCAGCGCGCTGTACTTATCCTGCACGCCGGTCAGCTCCGCCTCCAGGCTGCTGCTCTGCTCCCGGGCCTCGGTCAGCTGCGATTCAATTTCAGCGCTGCTTTCCTGAACCTGCTTAAGCTCCGCGCTCACGCCCTCATATTCGGCGCTCAGCGCGTCGTACTTCTCCTGCTGGCTGATCAGCTGCGCGCTGGCCGCCTCCAGAGACTCCTTCGAGCCGGTGAGGCGGTCGTTTACGACGATCACCGCAACGATGGCCGCAATCAGCAGCGCCACGAGCAAGATGAGCCAAACCTTGTTCCTGCGATCCATTGGAAAGCCTCCTCGCCTGTCTTGCATATTTCTACTTAATAATTATAACATAATTGATTTTGGATGAACAGGCCCTTTGGAAAATTATTCCTCCGCACCGGCCGCCGTCACGGCCTCCATCAGCACGGTGGTCTGCTGCATGCCGATGATCTTCCATTCGCCGTCGTCCTTGACGAGGGTGATGTCGTATCTTCCGCCCTGCCAGCCGGGCACGGTGGGCGAGGCCTCGCTCTTGCGGCTGGAGATGACGCTGCCGGTGATGGAGGGAATCCGCTCCACCACGGTGCAGGTGGCGTAGCTGTCCCAGGGCCAGGCCCAGAGCTTTTCGATCTTGAGCTCGTAGTCAAAATCGGTGATGGTGTAGTCGTCATAGACGCTGGAGCCGTCGAACGCGCCCTCCAGCGCGGGGTCGGTGCTCAGAAAGTCGGCGTGAAAATAGAAGTTGAGCTTCTCCGCCTCCTGGCGGGTGAGGATGACCTCCGCGCGCTTCTCCAGGCCGTCGTTCAGGATCACATAGATGTTGGCTGTGTTCAGGCACATGTAAAAGCCGCAGACCAGCATGCCGCAGAGCACGCAGACCAGCACCAGTCTGGATGCGATGTACCAGACCAGCCTACGAAGATATACCACCTTGCCATTACTCCTTCACTTTTGAATTCACCGGGGCGCGGCGTCCTATTCCGCCTCCAGAATCTGCCGCAGCTGCTGAATCATCTGCTCGTCGGTGAGCCGGAACTTGAACACCACGCGGCGGGACGCGGCCATGTCCTCCACGCCGCTTTCGTCGAAGATGCGGTCGCTGAAGCTGCGGCCGTTGACCGTGACCACCGGGCGCAGCTGGTTCTTCACGTCCGCCGACACGGCGTGGCACTGTTCGCCCAACACATAGCTGGCCACCGCCAGCGCGCGCTGCTGGGAGAGCGCCAGGTTGGACAGATAGCCGCCCACGGAGTCCGTGTGCCCCTCGATGATGATTTCGGACACATAGCTCTCGTACTCGTCCGAGAACAGCACGTCAAGGTACACCGGCAGGAACTGATCCACAAACTGCCTGCCCGCTTCCGTCAAATCGTACTTGCCGGACTCAAACAGCACGTCCGATTCCAGGGCGATGGAGCCGGTCACCGGATCCACGCTGGCGGAGATACCGCTCTGCTTGAGCGCGCTGGACAGGGAGGTGATGATGCGCGTCTTCATGCCCACCAGCTGCTCGATCTGCTGCTGCTGGTTTTCCAATTGGGCCTGCTGGGTCTCCAGCTGGCTCTGCTGGGTCTCCAGGCGGGTCTGCTGGTCGTCCAGCTGCGCGCTCAGCGCGTCCAGCTGGGACTGAGTGGTCTCCAGCTCGGTCTTCTGGGCCTCCAGCACCGACTGGGCGTCGTCCAGCTCCTTCTGCTTGGCGTCCAGCAGGATCTGCTGGGCGATCATCTGCTTCTCCGCGTCGGTGAGCTTGGTCTTCTGCTCCTCCAGCTCCGTCTGGGCCGCGTCCAGCTGGTATTCCCGGCGGGCGATCTCCGCCTGGTTGATCTCCGCCAGATTGAAGTATTGATAGATGATGTAGAACATCACCAGTATGATAATCAGCACCAGGCTGCTCATCAAATCCGAAAAACTCAGCCAGAAGCTGCCGTCGCTGCGGCCGTGCCCCCGCCGGTTCGTTCTCCGATAGGCGCGCATGCGTCTCACCGTCCCTTCTGCGCCGCGCCGCCGTCAGCGGCGGGCCCGCGCGTCTCCCTGGAGACGGCTGGCGGTTTCGTTCAGCGCCCGCTGCGCGCGCTCCAGCGCGGCCGCCAGGTGGTCCACCTGGTCCAGCAGCTGGTTGGCGCTGTCGTCCACGGCCCGGGGCAGCTTGCTCAGGGAATCGCTGATGCCGCCGGCCAGATAGTCCACCCGCTGGGTGAACTGGTTCACATAGTCCTGATAGGCGTCCAGCGTGAGTTTGAGCTCGTTGGTGATGGACGCGGCGCAACCCCGGTGAATCTCCTCGAGCTGCGCGCCGGTGGCCCGCAGCTCCGCCGCGGCCTTCAGAAGGCCCGCGGAGGTGCTGGCGCTCTGCTCGCCCACGCGGTCGGTAAAGCCCGCGAGCGCGCCGGTCATCTGGTCCAGGGAGCGGGTGACCTCCGCCTGCATAGCGGAGACGCTCTTGAGGTAGTTCGCCTGCTGGCGGCTGATCAGATCCATCTGCTCCACGCTGGAGGCCACGCGCTGGAAGGCGTCGTCGGTCTGCTTCTGGTTCTTGCGCAGATCGTCGATGTAGCCCGCGTTGGCGCGCACCATTTCGTCGCAGACGCCCGCCACCTCGCGGATGCTGCGCAGCATGCCGGCGGTGTCCGTCAGGCTGTCCTGCACGGACTGGTTCGCGCTCTCCTGGAAGCGCGCGGCCTCCTCCATCGCCTGGGACAGGCGCTTCATCTGGCCGCCCAGCATCTCGTCCATGCGGTCGATGAAGCGGGTGACCACCGCGTCCAGAAAGCGCATCTGGTCGCGTGTGTTGACGGAGATGAAGTTGCGCAGGCTCTGGTTCAGCGGCTCCACCGCCCGGCCCACGGCCTCGGCGATGTTGTCCGAGAGCTTGCCGGAGAGGTCGTCCGCCATCTGGTGAATCAGCGCGGTCTGCTCCTGCTGGTAGATGGCCACCTGGGTCATCGGATCCACGGAGAGCACGCCCGCGTAGCGGCTCATCGCGCCGTAGAAGGCGCGCAGCGTGTTTTCGGTGGAGCCGTGCACGGCGCGGGTGATCAGGGTGAAGGCCACCGAGCCCACCACGCCGAAGATGGAGGTCATGAACGCGTATCTCATGCCCGGAATCAGCGTGACGATGGAGTCCATGACCGCCTGGGAGTCGCTCATGCTGAAGCCGGACAGGCCCTGGGCCAGGCCGACCAGCGTGCCCAGAAAGCCGATGGACACCAGCAGGCCCGGCAGCGCCTCCGAGAGGCTGCCCCGGCCCGGGCCGTAAATCACCGTCTCCTCGTTTATGTAATCCTCCACGTTCGAAGCGTTGTGGTAGACGCCGTCCGCGAAGAACAGGTTGTTCAGATATTCGCTCCAGTGGGCGTTGAGCACGCCCTTGCCCAGGAAGTCGTCCTCCTGCCAGGACTTCTTTGCGTCCTCGCCCGCGCGGATGTTGCGAATTGCGCGCCGGAGCAGGCCCCGGTTGCGCAGCACCGGCATCACACACTTGATCAGCCCGATGATGAATACAAACAGGATGACCGCATAGACCAGCAGGTTGACAAAGCTGCCGCCCAGCATCTCTTCTATGGTGGAAAGAAACTCCATATATACCTCCGTTTGTCGTGCCATCGTTGCGATATAGCTATACACATATAGTATAGCATCGCCGCGGGGCAGAATGAGGATGCGCGCATGACGAAATCGTGACAATAGTTCGACCGGCCTCCGCCCGGAGCGTCCCCTTCCCCTTTGGACGCCCGCGCCTTAAAAAAAGTTTCATATTTTACCCATCGCCTTCAACCCCGGGCCGCCGCGCCGCGTCTAATGAACAGTGAAACAAATTGTTGTACAACGGGCGGGTGTTTCTATGAGCGATCAGGAATATATGGCGCGGGTGCGCGCCATGGAGCGCAAGCTGTACCGCATCGCCCACGCCATACTCTGGAGCGACGCCGACTGCGCCGACGCCATTCAGGAGGCGGTCTTCCGCGGCTGGATGAAAAGGGGCACGCTGCGGGAGGAGCGGTACTTTGAAACCTGGCTGATCCGCATCCTCATCAACGAATGTCGGAACCTGCTGCGCAGGCAGCAGGCGGCGCCTGCGGCGCTGTGCGAGGAGATCTGCGCCGGGAGCGGCGCGGAGCCGGGCGCGGACCTGCACCTGCGCGCGGCGCTGCGGGCGCTGCCGGAGAAGTTCCGCACGCCGCTGCTTCTGCACCATCTGGAGGGCTATTCCCTGGGCGAAACCGCGCAGATTCTCAGGCTCTCCCCGGCGCTGGTGAAGTCGCGGCTGCACCAGGCGCGCATCGCGCTGCGAAAAAATCTGAAGGCGGGAGATGAAGAGAAATGAAGCTGCCGAACCTTGACCGGGCCTTTGGCGAGACGCCCGCTTGCGTCCACGCCGCCATCGAGGCGGGCTTCCGGGATGGCCTGCGCGCCTCCTTCGCCGCAGGCACGCGCACCCGCGGCGAAAGCTCCGGGGACGTACGCCCCGCGGATGAAACGCGCGGCGGATGCTTCCGCGGCCCCGGCGCGCCCCGCGCCTCGGGCCGGGAGCGCGCAGCGGAATCCCCGGCGCTCCGGGCCGCCCGGGCCGCGATGCGCAGGCGCAGGCTCGCCAGCGCCGCAGGCGTGGCCGCCGCGCTGGCGCTGGTGCTCTGCGCCGCCCTGCTGTCCGCGGGCCGTCCCGCCGCGCCCCGCCCGGACAGGCTCCATCCCGTCGCCCGGCCGAACTCCGGCGCCGCCCTTCCGGGCGCAACGGCCTCCGGCCACTCCGACCCGGCTGCGGAGGTCTACGCCACCTCCGGCGGCCTCTACTACCACGCCGCCCCCGACTGCTCCGGCATGCAGGGCGCGCGGGCCCTGACTGCAGAGGAGGCCGAGGCGCTGGGCAAGCAGCCCTGTCCGCTGTGCATCGGCGCGGCGGCGCGGGAAGCGGAGGAAGCGACCTCCGGCGCGCCCGCGCAGGAAGCGGAAACGTCCGTCGCGTCCCCGGAGGCCTCCACGGAGGAAGCGTCCGAAGCGCCCCTTCCCGCCCCGGAAGCGGCGCTCGCCGACACATCCCCGGAGGCCTCCGCAGAGGAGGAAGCCGAAGCGCCCCTCTCCGCCGCCTCCATCCCGGAGGTCACGGTCTACGCCACCGACGGCGGACGCTACTTCCACACGCTCTCCGACTGCCGCGGCATGGAGAACGCCCGGGCCATGTCCGTCGCCGAGGCCCTGAAGCTGGGCAAGGCCGCCTGTCCCAGCTGCATCGACCCGGAGGCACCCGTCTACGCCACCGGCGGCGGGCGCTACTTCCACGTCCTCTCTGACTGCAGCGGCATGGAGAACGCCCGGGCCATGACCGTCGCCGAGGCCCTGAAGCTGGGCAAGGCCACCTGTCCCATCTGCATCGGCGCGGTGGAGGTCGCCTTCGCCACCGACGGCGGGCGCTACTACCACGCCGCCCCCGACTGCTCCGGCATGGAGAACGCGCACTTCACGACCGTGCCCGCCGCCGAAGCGCAGGGGAAGTCCCCCTGCCCCAACTGTATCGGCGCGGCCGCGTCCAACGAAGCGGCGGCCGGGATGCCCGCGACGCAGGACGCGCCCCTGAGCGCGGAGGACGATGTGTCCGTGGCGGAGGCCGCCTCCGGCGCGGAGATCTCCATCTCCGTCCTCCCGGAGGAAATCAATGTGGAGGTGCCGGAGGGCGGCGCGTCGGAAATCGTCGAAGTGTCGCGCTTTGTCGACCTCAGCCTCGAAACGACGGTCTACACCTCCGGCGAAGCCCCCCGCTACCACGCCGATCCCGGCTGCTCCGTCCTGGAGGACGCCCACGCCCTGACCGTCCTCAGCGCGCTGGCGCTGGGCAAGTCCCCCTGCCCGGACTGCACCGGCGCTTCGGTCTGCGTCTACACCGCCAGAGGCGATTCCCGCTACCACTTCCGCCTGGACTGTTCCGGCCTGGAAGGCGCCCGTGCAACGGCCCTCGAAACCGCCCTGCGCGCGGGTCTGGCTCCCTGCGCGGCCTGCGTGGGCGCGGACGGAGACGTCTACGCCACCGGCGGCGGCGTCTACTGCCACACCGAACCGGACTGCTCCGGCATGCGCAACGCGAAAGTGCTGTCCGCCTCCCGGGCGGGCCTGCTGGGCAAGACCCCCTGCCCGGTGTGCATGGCGCAGAAGCCGGAGCTCGCGCGCACCGTGCTCTTCAACTGCGCCCTCGGTCTGAGCACCGACCGGGGGCCCGCCATCGGCGGCGCGGACGACCCCATCTTCTACTACACCGCCAACGGCCGCTGGTTCCACCTGTCCCCGGACTGCTCCGGCATGCGCAACGCGGGCGCGCACGCGCTCCGCGAGCTGTTCAGCTGCGGCAAAAAACCCTGCCCGGCGTGCTTCCCCGACGAGGCCGCCCGGGAGCTCTACCGCATTCCCGCCCCGAAGGGGGACAAGGACGCCGTGCTGGTCTCCGGCCCCGCCGGGGTGAGCGGCTGCTTCCACCGGGATCCCACCTGCTTCGGCATGCAATTCTGCTATGCAGCCACCCTGGCCGACGCCCGGGACTTCCGGAACCTCGGCCCCTGCCCGGCCTGTCTGCCCGCCCTCGCAGGGGAAACCGACCCCATCCCCTGCTTCGCAGACGCGGACGGCGGCTTCTACCACCTCCGGGGCGACTGCCCCCGGCTGGGCGGCGGCGCGCAGGAAACCACCCGGCTTCAGGCCCAGGCCTCCGGGCGGATGCACTGCCCCGACTGCGCCGCGCTCTCCCCGGACGGCGCGGACAAATTCGAGGCGCTGTTCGGGCGCAGCCTCAGCGAGGTTTCGGAGGGATACAGCTACGAGCGCACCGACCTGCGCGCCGACGGCGCGCGGGAATGGTTCCTCTCCGACGGTGCGGAGGCGGAGTCCCTCGGCCTCTACGCCCCCGACGGCGCGGGCGGCGGCACGCTGACCATCGGCTGCGCATACGACGGCGACGTCCAGCCCTGGTCGCTCCCCCCGGAGCTGCTGACCCGCGCCCGCGAACCCCTGCCCACGCTGTACCAAAAGTATGCTTCGGATGCGCTGAGGGATGTGCTGGCGGATTCCGAAGATCCGGACGGTATGCTGGCCTCCTGCCGGAGCGCGTCCCTGCGCTTCGACGCGGATTGCAATCTCTCCGCCTGCATGCTCATTTTTGGCGATTCCGGCGGCAGCTGCACCCTCGGCTGGGAGGCGGACGGAAGCGGCGGCTTCCAGCTCGCCTACCGCCGCTGCACCGGCGAGGGCTGGACGCAGGCCGCCCTGCAGGAAGGGATCGGCTCCTGACGCGCGCGGCAGCGGTTGCCGCCCCTCGGGGTTCTTCCGCAAACACAAAACCGCCCGCATGGCACATTTCTTTCGCTTCTGTGGGCGCGGCTGACCCGTGGAACCCCTAACGTAAAGGCGAGGGCAATACCTGTTCCTTTCGCGTCTGCGGGCGCGGCTGACCCGCTGTACAGGCCCGCCCGGATAAGCGGCCGCCCCCGCCGGAATTCTTCTCCGGCGGGGGCGGTACATTTTCATATCCTTCAGGTGAGCTTTGCGCGCACGTCCTCGATCTGCTTTTTTACGGTCTCCGGGGCGGGGCCTCCGGGGATGCTGCGCTGGCGCACGCAGGTCAGCAGGTCGATGGCGGCGTACACGTCCTCGTCGAACACGCTCGAGAAGGCGCGGTACTCCTCCAGCGGCAGCGCGTCCAGCGTGGTGCCCAGCGCAATGCAGCGGTTCACCAGCTGGCCGGTGACGCAGTAGGCGTCGCGGAAGGGCACGCCCTTGCGGGTCATGTAGTCGGCCACGTCGGTGGCGTTGATGAAGCCGCCCAGCGCCGCGCGCTTCATGTTCTCCGGGTGGAAGGTCGCCGTGCGCAGCATGGGGGCGAGCACCTCCAGCGAGAGCTGGGCGGTGTCCAGCGCGTCGAACACGGCTTCCTTGTCCTCCTGCATGTCCTTGTTGTAGGCCAGCGGCAGCGCCTTCATGGCGGTGAGCAGGGTCATCAGGTCGCCGTAGACACGTCCGGTCTTGCCGCGAACCAGTTCGGTGATGTCCGGGTTCTTCTTCTGGGGCATGATGGAGGAGCCGGTGGAGAAGGAGTCCGACAGCGTGACGAACTTGAACTCCCAGCTGCACCACAGGCAGACCTCCTCGCTGAAGCGGGACAGGTGCATCATCAGGATGGAAAGATCGCTCATCAGCTCCAGCGCGAAGTCCCGGTCGGACACGCCGTCCAGGCTGTTCATGCAGACGCCGTGAAAGCCCAGCTGTTCGGCCACATACGCCCGGTCGAGGGGATAGGTGGTGCCCGCCAGCGCGCCGCTGCCCAGGGGCAGCACCAGCGTGCGCGCCTTGCAGTCGCCCAGGCGGTCGACGTCCCGCAGCAGCATCTGGGCATAGGCCATCAGATAGTGGCCCATGGTCACGGGCTGGGCGCGCTGCAGGTGGGTGTAGCCGGGCATCACGCTCAAGAGGTGCTGCTCCGCCACGTCACACAGGGCGCGGATGAGCTCCTTCGCCAGACCGACGGTCTTGTCGATCTCGTCGGAGAGGTACATGCGCAGATCCAGCGCCACCTGATCGTTGCGGCTGCGGGCGGTGTGCAGCCGCTTGCCCGCGTCGCCGATGCGCCGGGTCAGTTCGCCCTCCACGAAGGTGTGGATGTCCTCGCTGGTCATGTCGATCGCGAGCGTTCCGGCCTCGATCTCGGAAAGGATGTCCGTGAGCCCCGCAACGATCTTTTCCGCATCCTCCGCCGGAATGATCCCCTGCCTGCCCAGCATCCTCGCGTGGGCGATGGAGCCGGTGATGTCCTGTTTGTACATTCTGGAATCAAAGCCGATGGACGCGTTGAGCTCGTTGAGCTTCTCGTCCACCTGTCCCTGCAATCTGCCTGCCCAAAGTTTCATTCGCTGCGCCCTCCCGTGCGGTTTCAATGGTTGGAAACATTCTTCCCCAGCATAGCACAAATTCGGGGGCGACCGCAAGGGCCGCCCCCACAAATCGGGTCTGTTTTTTACATCAGGCCGTTCTTCATCTTCATCTTGGCGTGCACCTGCGTGGGCAGGCCGAACAGGGTGATGAAGCCGTCCGCCCAGGTCTGGTCGTACACGTTCTCCGCGTCGAAGGTGGCGATCTCCGGATCGTACAGGGAGTAGGGGCTGGTCGCGCCGGCGGAGATGATGTTGCCCTTGTAGAGCTTGAGCTTCACGGTGCCGGTCACGGTCTCCTGGGTCTTTTCGCAGAAGGCGCTCATGGCCTCGCGCAGCGGGGAGTACCACTGGCCGTTGTACACCAGATCGGCAAACTCCAGCGCCATGCGCTGCTTGTAGTGCTGGGTGTACTTGTCCAGGCACAGCTGCTCCAGCTTCTCGTGGGCGGCGTAGAGGATGGTTCCGCCGGGGGTCTCATACACGCCGCGGCACTTCATGCCCACCAGGCGGTTCTCCACGATGTCGATGATGCCCACGCCGTGCTTGCCGCCCAGCTCGTTGAGCTTCCAGACCAGATCCACGGGGCACATCTTTTCGCCGTTCACGGCCACCGGAACGCCCTTTTCAAAGTCGATGGTCACATACTCGCCCGCCTCGGGAGCCTCCTCGGGGGTCACGCCCATCTCCATGTTGCCGGCGTACTTCGGCTCGTTGGCGGGATCCTCCAGCTCCAGACCCTCGTGGGACAGATGCCACATGTTCTTGTCCTTTGAGTAGTTGGTCTCGCGGCTGATCTTCAGCGGGATGTTGTGGGCCTCGGCGTAGTCGATCTCCTCCTCGCGGCCCTTGATGTCCCACAGCCGCCAGGGGGCGATGATGGGCATGTCGGGGGCGAAGGCCTTCACGGCCAGCTCAAAGCGCACCTGATCGTTGCCCTTGCCGGTGCAACCGTGGGCGATGGCGTCCGCGCCCTCCGCCCTGGCGATCTCCACCAGGCGCTTGGCGATGATCGGGCGGGCCATGGAGGTGCCCAGCAGGTAGGTGTTTTCATACTTCGCGCCCATCTGCACGCAGGGAATGATCACGTCCTCGACGAACTCCTTGTTCAGATCCTCCACATACAGCTTGGAGGCGCCGGTCTTGAGGGCCTTCTCCTCCAGGCCGTCCAGCTCGCCCACCTGGCCCACGTTGCCGGAGACCGCGATGACCTCGCAGCCCTCGTAGTTTTCCTTCAGCCAGGGAATGATGATGGAGGTGTCCAGTCCACCGGAATAGGCGAGTACGATCTTCTTGAAGTTCTTTTTCATTTTGCACTGCTCCTGTTCGCGGGCCGCGGCGCGGCCGATTTGCTTTTGATGGAATAATTATACACCCGCATCCGGGAAAGTCAAGGACAAAAACCGGAAATTATGTATAATAATCGTTAAATAGCTGCATATTCTGTTTTTATGATGCATATTCATCCATCCCGAACTGCATATATGTAAAACGGCGTCAGCGCCGCGCCCCGAAAAAGCGGCGGATCAGCGCCGCGCACTCCTCCGCCAGCAGTCCCCCCTCGCTCCGGCAGAAGTGGTTGAAGGCGGGATCCTCGGGGATGCGGTACACGCTTCCGGCGCAGCCGTAGCGCGCGTCCGCCGCGCCGAAGACCAGCCGGGAGATCCGCGCCTGGGAGATGGCCCCGGCGCACATGGGGCAGGGCTCGAGGGTGACGTAGAGCGTGCAGCCCTCCAGCCGCCAGTCGCCCGTCTCCCGGGCCGCCCGGCGCAGGGCCACGACCTCCGCGTGGGCGGTGGGGTCGCCGGTCTGCTCCCGCAGGTTGTGGCCCCGCGCCACCAGCGCCCCGCCCTTGAGTATCACGCAGCCCACGGGCATCTCGCCCTCCGCAAGGGCCTGCTCCGCCTCGGCAATGGCCGCGCGCATGGCCGCACGATCGTCCATAACTGTCATCCTCCCGCCACCGTTTTTTCCCATGATAGCGGAAAATGCGCGCCGCGTCAATACAGGTTGGACAGGCGCACATGCTCGGTGTCGGCGATGTGCTCCAGCCGCTCGCCGAAGCGGTAGATGGCCTGGTAGAAGTCGTCCTCGATGCCGAACTCGATGCTGGCCTGGGCGTCGATGAGCTGCTCCTTCATCTCGTGCAGGTCCTCGTGCTCGCACAGCACCTCCAGCCAGCCCTGGTTCTCCCGCAGATACTGGGCCAGCTGCACCAGTGTCACCTCGGCCCCCTGAACGTCGCCCGCCTCCACGCGCTCGATGGCCTCGGTGCGCAGGTGCCGGGCGTGGTTCACCACCCGGTTCACGCTGCGGTTGGAGAGGGTGCACAGCGCCATGGCGCAGATAAACACCGTCAGGGTGATCCACAGCGTCCTGCGCATCTACCACTTCACCTCCGATCCGTCCATCGCCCGGAAGCGCAGCAGCCCGCCGCCCTTCATCTGAAGGGTCATGCGCCCCTGGGTGTCCAGCACGGCCAGGTACGCCGCCTCCGGCGCGAGGCCCCGCCCGCCCAGCAGGGCCCGCAGCCACCCCTCGTCCCGCCCCGCCTGGAGCAGGTTGTTCTGCTGCACCCGGCCGTCCATCACCAGCGGCAGCGGCATGCCTTCGTAGCCGGGGGACAGGTTCATTTCCGAGGTCCGGGGCGGTCGGTTCTCCGCCGCCTCAAAGGCGGAGATGGTTCCGTTGGCCTCCACCACCGCCGTGCCCACCTCGGTGGGATCCAGAAAACCCGCGCTGCGCAGGCCCTCCAGCAGGTCGGAGAGGCTCAGGCACAGCTTATCCAGCGCCTGCTGGTCGACCACGCCCCGGTTGATGACCAGCGTGGGCTTGCCGGAGACCACGGCCCGGATTTTGTCCGACTTCATGCAGGCGATGGAGAGCACGCCGTGCACCACCACCACCGCCGCCACCGGCAGCAGCCCGTAGAACAGCGGCGTGGACACGCTGCCGATGGGCCCGGAGATGATGTCCGCCAGCAGGATGGTCAGCGCCAGCTCGTAGGGCTGGAACTCGCCCAGTTGCCGCTTGCCCAGCGCGCGCATGGTCAGTATCATCACGCCGTAGAGAAATACCGCCCGCAGAAACAGCGTAAACATAATCCGCCCCCTTCGCCCGGTTCCCTCCAAGTATGTCCGTGGCGGGGGCGGCCCATGCAACCGGCGGGCGCTGGATTTTCCGGCGCGACTGTGCTAAAATGGTTGCAAATTCTGCATGTGGAGGCGATGGCTTTGAAGCGCGGACTGGTGCTGGAGGGCGGCGCGATGCGCGGCATGTTTACCGCGGGCGTGCTGGACGTGATGATGGAAAACGGCGTGGACTTCGACGGCCTGATCGGCGTGTCCGCCGGGGCCTGCTTCGGCTGCAACTTCAAGTCCCGCCAGGCCGGCCGGGGCGCACGCTACAACATCCGCTACTGCCGCGACCCCCGATACAGCGGCCTGCGCACGCTGCTGCGCACCGGCGACATCTACGGCGCGGACTTCTGCTACCGGGAAATCCCCCAGCAGCTGGATCCCTTCGACTACGAGACCTTCGCCCGGAACCCCCTGGCGTTCTATGTGGTCTGCACCGACGTGGAGACCGGGGAGAGCGTCTACCACTGCCTGCCCGACGCCGGACCCGGGGAGATGGAGTGGATTCAGGCCTCCGCCTCCATGCCGGGCGTCTCCCGGGTGGTACGCCTGGAGGGCCGCGGTCTACTGGACGGCGGCGTGAGCGACTCCATCCCCCTGCGCTACTTTGAGGACATCGGCTACGGCCGCAACGTGGTGGTGCTCACCCAGCCGGAGGGCTATGTGAAGAAGCCCAACCGCCTGCTGCCCCTGATGCGCCCGAAGCTGCGCCGCTACCCCCGGGTGGTGGAGGCCATGGCCCGCCGCCACGAGATGTATAACGCGGCCACCGCCTATGTGCGTAGGCGCGAGGCGGAGGGCGCGGCCTTCGTCATCCGCCCCGACGCGCCCCTTCGCGTGGGCCACGTCGAGCACGACCCGGAAAAGCTGCGCGCCTGCTACGCGCGCGGCCGCGCCGCCTGCGAGGCCTGCCTCCCCGCCCTGCGCGCCTTCCTGGACGCGCCGGACTGAGGCGGCGGGCGATTTTCAACGGCCCAATTTCCCCACGACCACAAAGGAGGACGGCGGCATGGAGCAGCAGCGGGTGCGGATCCGGGACATCGCGGAAGAGCTGGGCCTCAGCACGGCCACCGTCTCCAACGTCATTCACGGAAAGACCGGCAAGGTCTCCGGCGAGACGGTCCGGCGCGTGCAGGCGCTGCTGGAGGAGCGCCAGTACATTCCCAGCATGGCGGGCATTCTGCTGGCGCAGAATTCCTCGAAAATCATCGGCGTGTTTCTCAACGACCACGAAAAGTACGAGGGCCGGGTGCTGGAGGACGCGTTCATCGCCGCGTCCCTGAACGCCCTGTGCGCCGAGATCGAGGCCCACGGCCAGTTCATGATGGTCAAGCGGGCGAAGAACCCCGGCGAAATCCTCCAGTTCGCCTCCATGTGGAACATGGACGGGCTGGTGGTGATCGGCTTCTGCCGCCAGGACTACATGTTCCTGCGCAACCGCATGCGCATCCCCTTCGTGGTGTACGACGGAGTCTGCGAAAACCCGGAGCGCATCGCGAACATCACCCTGGACAACCGCGGCGGCGGCTTCCAGGTGGGCGCGCTGTTCCGGCGCACAGGCCACCGGCGGGCCTTGTGCATCTCCGACAACGAGACCGGCGTGGATCGGGCGCGCATGGAGGGCTTCCGGGCGGGCTTTGCCCCGGGCGGCGCGGAGACGCTGATCGTTCCCATGCAGCGGGAGCAGCGCCTGGCGCTCTACCGCCGCGAGCTCGAGCGCTTCCGCCGGATCACGGCGGCCTTCGCGGTCTCCGACGTCTACGCCATCGAGCTGATGCGCTTTCTGGCCGAGAGCGGCCTGTCCGTCCCCGGAGACGTCTCCGTCGCCGGCTTCGACGGCATCCCCCTGGGTGAAATGGTCACCCCGACGCTCACCACCGTCCGGCAGGACGGCGCGCTGCGGGCGAAGATCGCCGTGGAGCGGCTGCAAGAGCTGCGGGAGAACCGCTGCGCCGAGGCCACCGTCGTGCTGCCGGTGCAGCTGATCGAGCGCGAAAGCACCCGCGCCCTCCGCTGAAGCTCCGCCCCATTCCCTTCGCTGTTTTGCACAATTTTTCGCGTTCAATTTCATCTTTGGTTACGCGTTTAACCTTTGCAATTCCGCCGCCCCGGCGCTACAATGGGAGCAGATACAACCGGGGAGGCGCAGCCATGAACAACAGCACATCCTTTCGTCGCGCGGTCCTTCGCCTGGCGGTTCCCGCGGCGCTGCAATCCATGCTTCAGGCGTCCTTCGGCGCTGTGGATCAGATCATGATCGGCCAGTTGGGCAGCGTGAGCGTCGCCGGCGTGGGACTGGCGGGCAAGTTCTCCGGCCTCGTGTCGGTCGCGGTCGCGGCGGTGGGCGCGGCGGCGGGCATCATGATCTCCCAGTATCTGGGCCAGCGGAACGCCGCCGCCGTCCGGCGCAGCTTCTTCGCGAATCTGGCGCTGGCGCTGGGCGTCGCGGGTCTGTTCGCCGCGCTGTGCGCGCTGCTCCCGGGGCCGGTGATGGGCCTGTACACCCGGGACGCGGCCACCGTGCGGGCCGCCGCGGGCTACCTGCGCATCGTCGCGGCCTCCTACCTGCCCATGGCGGGCGCGACCCTGCTCTCCACACTCTTTCGCTGCGTGGAGCGGCCCGCGCTGCCCCTCTGGGCCGGAATCGCCTCTGCGCTCCTCAACACCGCGCTCAACTACCTGCTGATCTTCGGGCGCTGCGGCTTCGCGCCCCTGGGCGCGCGGGGCGCGGCCGTCGCCACGGCGGCCTCCCAGGGAGCGAACTGCCTGCTGATGCTGCTGATGCTGCGCGCGGTGGCCCGGCGCTGGCGCGGAAGTTCCCTGCGCCCGGAGCGCGGGACAGCCCGCTTCAACTGGAAGAGCTACGCCGCGATGCTGCTTCCCCTGCTCGCCTGCGAGGTCGTCTGGAGCCTGGGCGAAAACGTCTACGCCGCCATCTACGGCCACATGGGAACGACCTCCAGCGCGGCGATGACCCTGCTCAATCCCGTTCAGGGCGTCATGATCGGTGCACTCTGCGGACTGTCCCAGGCGGCGGGCGTTCTGGTGGGCAAGCGCCTGGGCGGCGGCGATCCCGACGGCGCGTATTGGGCGGCCCGGAGGCTGCTGCTGTACGGCGCGGTGGGCGCGGCGGCGCTCTCCGCAGTCATCGCGCTGGGCAGCGGCGCCTATGTGCGCCTGTTTCAGGTGGAGGACGCGGTGCGGCAGCTCACCCGCCGGATTCTGCTGGCCTACGCCCTCGTCGCCCCCTTCAAGGTGCTCAACATGATCCTCGGCGGCGGCATTCTGCGCAGCGGCGGAAGGACCCGATACGTCATGCGCATCGACCTCATCGGAACCTGGGGCTTCGGCGTTCCCCTGGGCCTGTTGGCCGCCTTCGCCCTGAGGTGGCCGGCGCCCCGGGTCTACTTCCTGCTCTCCCTGGAGGAATGTGTCCGCTTCGGCCTCTCGATGCGCGTGTTCCGCGGAAGAAAGTGGATGCGCCGCCTGGAGGCGGATCCCGCATAGTCCCCCCGCGCCCTCCGGGCGGTTTTCCCGTCCGGAGGCAAAATTTTCTTTTTTTACCCCTTGACATATACCCCCTAGGGGTATATAATCCCATGCGAAGGGAGGCGTTGAAATGGAAGAAAACCAGTGCTGTTGCTGTCACAAGACGAAGGAGCGCTCCGAGGAAGAGCTGCGCGGCCTGATGAACCGCTTGAAGCGCATCGAGGGGCAGATTCGCGGGCTGGAGGGCATGCTGGAGAAGGACGCCTACTGCGTGGACGTGCTGACCCAGGCGGCGGCCGCCAATGCAGCACTGAACGCCTTCAGCCGGGAGCTGCTGGCGGCCCACATCCGAACCTGCGTGGCGCGGGACATCCGCGAGGGCAGGGATGAAACAATTGACGAGCTTCTGGCCATCCTACAGAAAATGATGAAGTAAAACCGACTCCCGGGGGGAAACAATTATGAAGCAATACAATGTCACGGGCATGAGCTGCGCAGCCTGCAGCGCCCGGGTGGAAAAGGCCGTATCGAAGGTGCCGGGCGTGACGAGCTGCTCGGTGAGTCTGCTGACCAACTCCATGGGCGTGGAGGGCAGTGCGAAGGATTCCGAAATCATCGCGGCGGTGGAGGCCGCGGGCTACGGCGCATCGGTGAAGGGCGCGGAGAGTCCTGCGGCGCAGGCTCCCGGCGAGGATGCGCTGGAGGATCGGGCCACGCCCGCGCTGAAGCGGCGGCTGTGGTGGTCGCTGGGCTTTTTGCTGGTGCTGATGTACTTCTCCATGGGCCACATGATGTGGGGCTGGCCGCTGCCGCCCTATTTCGACGGCAACCACGTGGCCATGGGCCTGGTGCAGCTGCTGCTGACCGCCATCATCATGGTCATCAACCAGAAGTTTTTCATCAGCGGCTTCAGGGGACTGATTCACCGCGCGCCGAACATGGACACGCTGGTGGCGCTGGGCGCGGGCGCGGCCTTCGTGTACAGCACCTACGCGCTGTTTGCCATGACCACCGCCCAGGTGGCGGGCGACGCCGACGCGGTGATGGCCTGGATGCACGAGTTCTACTTTGAGTCCGCGGGCATGATTCTGACGCTGATCACCGTGGGCAAGATGCTGGAGGCGAGATCCAAGGGCAGGACCACCGACGCGCTGAAGAGCCTGATGAAGCTGGCCCCCAGGACGGCGACCGTCGTGCGCGACGGACAGGAGCAGGTCGTGCCCATCGAGCAGGTTGCGAAGGGCGACGTGTTCGTGGTACGCCCGGGCGAGAACATCCCGGTGGACGGCGTGGTGCTGGAGGGCGAGACCGCGGTCAACGAAGCCGCGCTGACCGGCGAGAGCATCCCTGTGGACAAGGAGATCGGCGACCGCGTCTCCGCAGCGACCATCAACCAGTCGGGCTTCATCCGCTGCGAGGCCACCCGCGTGGGCGAGGACACCACCCTCAGCCAGATCATCAAAATGGTCAGCGACGCGGCGGCCACCAAGGCGCCCATCGCCAAGGTCGCCGACAGGGTGTCCGGCGTATTCGTCCCGGTGGTCATCAGCATCGCCGTGGTCACCTTCATCGTGTGGATGCTGGTGGGCCAGAGCGTGGGCTACTCCCTGGCCCGGGCAATCTCCGTGCTGGTGATCTCCTGCCCCTGCGCGCTGGGCCTCGCGACCCCGGTGGCGATCATGGTGGGCAACGGCGTGGGCGCGAAGCACGGCGTGCTGTTCAAGACCGCCGTCTCCCTGGAGGAGGCGGGCAAGACCCGCATCGTGGCGCTGGACAAGACCGGCACCATCACCAGCGGCGAGCCGAAGGTGACGGACGTGCTGCCCGCGCAGGGCGTGACCGAGGCCGAGCTGCTGCGCACGGCGGCGGCGCTGGAGCAGAGGAGCGAGCATCCGCTGGCCAGGGCTGTGCTGGCGTACGCCCGGGAGCAGCGCACGGACATCCCCGGGGTGGAGAACTTCCGGGCCCTGCCGGGCAGCGGCCTTGCGGCGACGCTGGACGGTGCGGAGCTCTCCGGCGGCAATCTGAAGTTCATCTCCACGCAGGCACAAATCACGGATGAGGTGCGCTCCGCCTCCGAATCCCTTGCGGAACAGGGCAAGACCCCGCTGTTCTTCTGCCGTGGCGGCGAGCTGATCGGCGTGATCGCCGTGGCGGACGTGATCAAGGCGGACAGCCCGCAGGCGGTGAAGGAGCTGCAGAACATGGGCATCCGCGTGGTGATGCTCACCGGCGACAACGAGCGCACCGCCCGGGCCATCGGACGGCAGGCGGGCGTGGACGAGGTCATCGCGGGCGTGCTACCCGAGGGCAAGGAGAGCGTGATCCGCGATCTGAAGCGGCAGGGCAAGGTGGCCATGGTGGGCGACGGCATCAACGATGCGCCAGCGCTGACCAGCGCTGACGTCGGCATCGCCATCGGCGCGGGCACGGACGTGGCCATCGACGCGGCGGACGTGGTGCTGATGAAGAGCCGCCTGAGCGACGTGCCCGCGGCCATCCGCCTGAGTCGGGCGACGCTGACCAACATCCACGAGAACCTGTTCTGGGCGTTCATCTACAACACCCTGGGCATTCCGCTGGCGGCGGGCGCGTTCATCCACCTGTTCGGCTGGCAGCTGAACCCGATGTTCGGCGCGGCGGCCATGAGCCTGTCCAGCTTCTGCGTGGTGACCAATGCGCTGCGGTTGAACCTGTTCGACGTATACAGCAGCAAGCATGACAAGAAGATCAAAGCCCCCAAGCATCAAAAGGAGGAAAAGAAGATGGAAAAGGCCATGAAGATCGAAGGCATGATGTGCGGCCACTGCGAGGCCCGCGTCAAGAAGACCCTGGAGAAGATCGAGGGCGTTGCTGAGGCCAAGGTGAGCCACACCGCGGGTACCGCAATCGTCACCCTGAGCGCACCCGTCGCCGACGACGTGCTCAAAAAGGCCGTGGAGGATCAGGACTACAAGGTAACCTCAATAAATTGATCCCGGGCAGTCCCCGCTTCCAGCAGCTGCCGCGCTGGAGCGACCGAAATTCTGCCCCGGCAGGAATGGGGCAGAATTTCTGGGTTCTCTCCAAAAACAAACGGCAGCATTTCCCCAAAATCAGGGCCCATAGATTCAAGGCCCTGATTTTTTATGCCGGTTTGGCAAAAGCCCAGGATGCTCACGCCGGAATGGAAAAATCTGAAATGTACAGGCCGGAACATGCCCTGAATGAAAGAGTCTGAAATGTACAGGACACAATGCCCATACCCGGAGCGCACCCGCCTGAACGTACAAACCGCGATGCTCATGTAGGAGCGCGCCGCCTGAACGTACAGGCCGCGATGCTCATGCCGGAGCGCGCCCGCCCAAAGCGTACAAACCGCGAGGCTCATGCCGGGGTGCACCCGCCCAAAGCGTATAAACCGCGAGGCGCATGCCGGAGCGCGTCCGCCCAAACCGGCGCAAGAAATCCAGCCCATTCCTGCCGGGCTGGATTTCGGGGAAGATCGGAGGAAGCGGACGGAACGAAACACAAAATCCCTGCCCCATTCTTGCCGGGGCAGGGATTTGGCCGCTCAAGGGCGGCAGCTACTGGCAGCGGCGACACGCCGCCGCCGGCAGCTACTATTAGTCCAGGATTTCCATCATTCTGCCGCAGCAGAAGGGGATGGGCTCGCCGGCCTTGACGTGCAGCGTCTTGTTGCAGGTCACACAGTAGACGTCCGTGTCGTAGGGGGCGCGGATGACGGGGATGTTCGCCTTCTCCTGCTCGCTCAGGCCCTCGATGTGGAAGGTCGCGGTCTTGTTTTCAGAGGGAATGTATACGCCAATGGGCTGGAGGGACTTGGTCTCGCCCACGCAGTTGCCCATCTTGACCCAGAGCGCTTCCAGCTCGGCCGCCTCGGCGGCGTGCTCGGGGGTAAACTCCACAACGTCCTTGTTGATGCGAATCTTCATCTCTTGCGCCTCCTTATTCTTCCGCAGTAAACTCGTCCTTGCCCACGCCGCACAGCTCGCAGGCGAAATCCTCGGGCAGATCCTCCCACTTCACGCCGGTTTCCTCTTCGTCGTAGACCCAACCGCAGATATTGCAAACATACTTCATTTTCAACTTCTCCCTTCGATATTTGTTTTACCGTTGAATGGTTCCTGTCGTTTTATAATTATATACCCGTTTTCCCTGAATTGCAAACAAATATGATTCATTCTGCGCCGTTTCAATAAAAATGCAATCTTGCTTCTGTCTGCCGGATCCAGCCCGGCGCGCTGCGTTCGCCCTCAGCTCTCGCTGCTGGCCGCCTGAACGCGGATTTTGTACTGCTTGGGCGTGGTGCCCTTGTACTTGCGGAACTGCTTGATGAAGGCGCTGGAATCCGAAAAGCCGCAGTGCATGGCCACCTCCGCCACGTTCATGTCCGAATTGGCCAGGAAGTGGGCGGCGCACTCGATGCGGTAGTAGTTCAGATAGTCGATGGGCGAGCGGTGGACGATGGTGCGGAAGTACCGGCAGAAGTACTTGGGTGAAAAGCCGGTCAGCTTCGCCAGCGTCTCCAGGGAGATGTGCTGGCCGTAGTTGTGCTCAATGTACTCCAGCGCAGGCTTGAGCTGCTCCGCCTTCTGCCAGGTGCGCTCCGAAATCATGCGCATCTGCGCGGCCCCCAGGCTGTTGAGCTGGCAGTGCAGAAAGCCGAAGATCGCGCTGAGCATTTCAATGCTCCGGCCGCCAAAGTCCGCCGCCAGGGTAAACAGGCGGTCCACCGAAGCCCGGAAGAGCGGATCGGCTTCAATCGAACGATTTTTCAGATACACATTGTTGCGCATCAGCGGCCACAGCGCGCCCCGGCAGGATTCAATTCCCGGGGTGAGCGCCTGCGGATCAAACACGATACATTCGTACACGCAATCCTCCGGCTCGCCGCCGTGAATCACGCCGCCGCCGATGGTCAGCAGGTCGCCCGCACCGGCCACGAGCTCGTCTTCGTCCAGAAAAAATCGCATGCTGCCGCGATTGATGCGGATGATTTCCATCTCCTTGTGCCAGTGCATGGTCATGCGGTAGCGGGGAAAACTCTCGTCCACAAAATAGTACGCCAGCGGAAAATCGCCCGTGCGGTGCGGAATCTGCTCGTGATAATCCAGATAGTGCATGCCGAAACCTCCCCTCGGCCGTTGGTGAAAATTCTACCACTTTCTGTGATTATACCACAATACAGTGGGGCAGATCAATGTTATATTGTGATTAAATCGAAGAATTATGCGTAACAATTGTTTCGTATATTTAACAGGAGGTAGATTACTATGGCAGAGAACAGATACCTGGGTTCCTATCCGGTCATCGGCATTCGCCCCACCATCGACGGCCGCCGCGGCGTGCTGAAGGTGCGCGAAAGCCTGGAGGAGCAGACCATGAACATGGCCCTGTCCGCCAAGAAGCTCTTTGAAGAAAACCTGCGCTACTCCAACGGCGAGCCCGTGAAGGTCATCATCGCGGACACCACCATCGGCCGCGTGGCCGAGGCCGCCGCCTGCGAGGAAAAGTTCCGCAACAATGGCGTGGCCATCACCCTGACCGTGACCCCCTGCTGGTGCTATGGCTCCGAGACCATGGACATGGACCGCAACACCATCAAGGGCGTGTGGGGCTTCAACGGCACCGAGCGCCCCGGCGCGGTATATCTGGCCTCCGTTCTGGCCACCCATGCCCAGAAGGGCCTGCCGGCCTTCGGCATCTACGGCCATGAGGTTCAGGACGCGGACGACACCTCCATCCCCGCCGACGTCGAGGAGAAGCTGCTCCGCTTCGCCCGCGCAGCCGTGGCCGTGGCCACCATGCGCGGCAAGAGCTACCTGCAGATCGGTTCCATCTGCATGGGCATCGGCGGCTCCATCATTGACTCCAAGTTCATCGAGGAATACCTGGGCATGCGCGTCGAGTCCGTGGACGAGGTGGAAATCATCCGCCGCATGACCGAGGGCATCTACGACGAGGCCGAGTACCAGAAGCTCAAGGCTTGGGCCGACAAGAACGTCATCGAGGGCTTTGACAAGAACCCCGCCGAGCTCCAGAAGAGCCGCGAGCAGAAGGACAAGGACTGGGAGTTCACCCTGAAGATGTACCTGATCATCAAGGATCTGATGAACGGCAACAAGAACCTGCCCGAGGGCAACGAGGAAGAGGCCGTGGGCCACAACGCCATCGCCGGCGGCTTCCAGGGCCAGCGCCAGTGGACGGACTTCTATCCGAACTGCGACTTCCCCGAGGCCATGCTGAACACCTCCTTTGACCACAACGGCGCCCGTGAGCCCTACGTCCTCGCCACCGAGAACGACGTGCTCAACGGTCTGGGCATGCTGTTCATGAAGTTGCTGACCAACAAGGCCCAGATGTTCGCCGACGTGCGCACCTTCTGGAGCCCCGAGGCCGTCAAGCACGCCACCGGCTACGACGTGGAGGGCGTCGCCAGGGAGAACGGCGGCTTCATCCACCTGATCAACTCCGGCGCATGCTGCCTGGACGCCAACGGCCAGTCCCGCGACGCCGAGGGCAACCGCGTCATGAAGCCCTGGTATGAGGTGACCGAGGAAGACCAGAAGGCCATCATGGCCAACACCACCTGGAACTACGCCGATCTGGGCTACTTCCGCGGCGGCGGATATTCCTCCCGCTTCGTGACCGACTGCGAGATGCCCGCGACCATGATCCGCCTGAACCTGGTGGACGGCCTGGGCCCGATGCTCCAGATCGCCGAGGGCTGGACTGTGAACCTGCCCGACGAGGTCACCGACAAGCTGTGGAAGCGCACCGATTACACCTGGCCCTGCACCTGGTTCGCCCCGCGCTGCGACGGCAAGGAGGGCAGCCCCTTCAAGACCGCTTACGACGTGATGAACAACTGGGGCGCCAACCACGGCGCGATCAGCTACGGCCACATCGGCGCGGACCTGATCACCTTCTGCTCCATGCTGCGCATCCCGGTGGCCATGCACAACGTGCCCGCGGACAAGATCTTCCGTCCCTCCTGCTGGAACGCCTTCGGCATGGACAAGGAGGGTGCGGACTATCGCGCCTGCGCCAACTACGGCCCCTTCTACAAGAAGCGCTGAGCGCGCGCAGCTCCGGCTGCCGCACCGTAAAACCCAACTCCGCCCGCGCAAACGGGCGGAGTTTTTGCGTCCATTTCCCACGGGTGCAACCGGCGCGCCGCGCGGCCTTTTTCGGCGTTGGTTAAAACCAGTCAAAGCCCGGTGTACGAGCGCGGCCGCGCTGCTTTTTCCACGCCGGCAAACGCGCCCGTCGCTTTCTGCGGAGACGCGCCGCACCTTCAGCTTTCCGACTTCGATCTGTTTTCTCTCTGCTGCCCGGCTGCAGGTATCGTCTCTGACTCCTTTCATCCGCACAAAAAAGAGACCGACCGAAGTCTGTTCGGTTGGTCTCGCGTTTGACTTGGTTTTTCCGTCCGCCGTCGAGTTCCGCGCGTGGATCAGAGGATCTTCGCGAGGAATTCCTGGGTTCTGGGGTTCTTGGGGCTGCCGAAGATCTCCTCGGGTGTGCCCTCCTCCAGAATCTGTCCGCCGTCCATGAAGATCACCCGGTCGCCCACCTCGCGGGCAAAGCCCATCTCGTGGGTGACGACCACCATGGTCATGCCCTCGTGGGCCAGATTCTTCATGACCTCCAGCACCTCGCCGACCATCTCGGGGTCGAGGGCGGAGGTGGGCTCGTCAAAGAGCATCACGTCCGGCTCCATGCACAGCGCGCGCACGATAGCGATGCGCTGCTTCTGTCCGCCGGAGAGCTGGCTGGGATAGGCGTTTGCGCGGTCGGCCAGGCCCACGCGCTTGAGCAGCTCCATGGCCTTTTCCTCCGCCTCGGCCTTGCTCTTCTTGCGCAGTTCCATGGGCGCGACGGTCATGTTGCGCAGCACAGTCATGTTGGGGAAGAGGTTGAAGTGCTGGAACACCATGCCCATCTTCTGGCGGTGGAGATTGATGTTCACCTTCGGATCGGTGATGTCCACGCCCTCAAAGGTAATCGTGCCCGCGGTGGGCAGCTCCAGCAGGTTCAGGCAGCGCAGGAAGGTGGATTTTCCGGAGCCGGAGGGCCCGATCACCACCACTACCTCGCCGCGATGGATGTCCGCATTCACGCCGTTGAGCGCCTTGATCTTGTTTCCCGTGTTAAAGGTCTTTTCCAGGCCGCGCACCTGAATGAGCGTCTCAGTGGTCACTGTTTCTCAGCCTCCTCTCCAGAATGCCAACCAGATGGGAAAAGAACATGACCAGCACCAGATAGATCAGCGCCACCGCGATCAGCGGCATGAAGGGCGAATAGGTGCGGCTGCGGATGATGTCGCCGCCCTTGGTCAGGTCCGCCACGGCGACGTAACCGGCGACGGAGGTCTCCTTCAGCAGGGCGATGAATTCGTTCGCCAGGGAGGGCAGCACGTTCTTGATCGTCTGGGGAATGATGACAAAGCGCATGGTCTGGATGTAATTGAAGCCCAGGCTGCGGCCCGCCTCAAACTGGCCCTGGTCGATGGACATGATGCCGCCGCGGACGATCTCCGCCACATACGCGCCGGAGTTCAGGCCGAAGGCCAGCGCCGCGACCAGCGTGCCGTTGTCCGAGGACGCGAAGATGACGAAGTAGATGATCATCAGCTGAACGACCACGGGGGTTCCGCGCAGCACGGTGAGGTACACGCGGCAGATCCAGTCCAGCACGGCAAAGATCCTGCGGCCGATCGTCTTGCGGGCGCCCTCCCGGGTCTTGTCAAAGGTCGAGCGGATCATGGCGATCACCACGCCGATGGCGACGCCCAGTATGCCGGCCAACAGCGTAATCAGCAGCGTCCTGCCCAGGCCGTCCCAGAGATACTTCCAGCGGTTCGCCTGAACGAAGTTCAGTATAAAGTCCGCCTTCAGCTTTTCAAACCATGCTTGCACGGCTTCCTTCCTCCTGTCGTTCGAATTTTATTTCGTCATACACGCGAAATAGGAAACGCCTTCGCGCTTCCTATTCCGCACTCGCCGTTCTGCGCTCTTGCTTACGCGACGATGTACTTGTCGATGATGGCCTGCACGGTGCCGTCCGCGATCAGCTCTTCCAGCGCGGCGTTGATCTTCCCGGTCAGCTCGCTGTCCTTGGCCAGCGCGATGGCGTAATCCTCAACGGCGTACTCGGTGTCCAGAATCTTCAGGCCCTCGTTGGCTTCGACGTACTTCTTCGCGGGCTCGTTGTCGATGACCACGCAGTCCACCTTGCCGGAGGTCAGCGCCAGCACGGCGTCGGTGCCATTCTTGTAGCGCTCGAGGCTGCCCAGGCCCTCGTCCTCGATGTCCCAGCTGCAGTACAGGTCGCCCGTGGTGCCCTGCTGCACGCCGATCTTGTGGCTCGCGCCCTCCGCGAAGAGGTCGTCCACAGAGGTGATGTCGCTGTCTTCCTTGACGATGACGGACTGGATACCGGTGGCGTAGGAGGTGGAGAAGTCCACGCTCTGCTTGCGCTCCTCGGTCACGGTCATGCCGGCCATGCCGAAGTCAATCTTGCCGGTGGTGATGGCGGGGATGATAGCGTCAAAGTCCATGTCCACGATCTCCAGCTCGCAGCCGAGCTTTTCGCAGATCGCAGCGGCGACCTCAGCGTCGATGCCCACAATCTCGCCGGTCTCGTCGTCGTAGTACTCATAGGGCGGGAAGGATGCGTTGGTGCCCATCTTCAGGGTCTCAGCCATGGCCATGCCGGTCAGGGCGAACATGCAAATCAGAACCAGAGCAAGAATCTTCTTCATGGAAAAGCCTCCCATATATCTGCGCGTCGCGCATTTGTTTTCCTGATGAATGAATTATACATCCTGTGCCCGTGCAATGCAAGTGTTTTGGGCTTTATTTAACCTAATATGCACATTATTCGTATATTCATTCACTTATGCATTTTTCAGAGGCCCTTCCGCCAATCCGCCTGCCGGAATTCAGGCGCGAAATCCACCCCGCGCCCTGCTTCGCCCCTCCCGTCCGTTCCCCGGCTTTCACATAGAGGGCGACCCGCCGCAGTCCATGCAACCGCAGCGGATCGCCCTGTGCGTCCGGCAGCCTGTGCCGCACGGACGCTTCTCCCTCAGTCAAAGTGCTCCGCAAGAATCGCATCCAGTTGGCGGCGTATGCCTGCGAAATCACAGTCCAGATCCAGCGTCCGAACGCTGATTTTGTTCCCGCTCATCCGGTAAACGTGGTCGGGCTGTATCCGCTCGTCCGTCTTCGCATACAGCAGCATGCCCGAGACCTCATGGGGTTGATCTCCCCACTCCGCATCCCTGTTTTTCACATAGGTGAAGATCTGATACAAATTGCCGGAATGTATCGTGTGCACGTCATACTGCGCCTGCGTATTGCGCGCATAGTACTTCGCGTCTATGATCAGAACGCGATTTCCCCTGGACAGCGTGATGTCCGACTGCATCACCGGCAGCATGTCGCCGAATCCGTCATCCAGCTGCCACGGAATCTGCGACGGGCGGGCGGTGACCTCCGGGTGCTCCCTGCGATAGTATTCCAGAATGAACTTCTCATACAGCCGGCACATGCGCTGTTCGTCGAAAAACGCCATCATCCGGGTGTGGCCGTCCGCATCGGTCTGCAACAGGCCCTTCACGACCAGATAGCAGACGGAGATCAGCATGCGATAGGTCTGATTGCTGCGGTCATACCGTATGTTCCAGTTGATGGCGTGAACGTCCAGCGCATCCACGTCGGAAAAATAGACCAGCCGCTTCCGGAGCTCCTTTTTCCGCACCCCGGAAATGTCTGCATGCAGCAGAAGCTCCATGGTGGATTTGAGGATGCGGTTCAGATCGCTGTTGACGGTGAAATCGTCGTATGTGCAGATCAGCTGCTTCCGCATCAGGGACTGCGTCTTGATGGACGCCGCAAGATCAATTTTCCCGCGCAGGGACGAGAGGGCCTGGGTCTGCGGAATGTACTCCCTGTCCAACCCGCGCTTCAGCTGCACGGCAACGCCCCTTGCCAGGATGGCGGCGCACAGCTCCGCCGCGTTGTCAAACTGCTCCGTAGCAACATCCCTGTAACCCCGTTCGCTCAACACCCGGAAGGCATAGGACAGCATGTAGTAGATGTTCTGAACGGGTATCACTTCAGGGCCTCCCGCAGATTGTTCGTCCACTCCTTCACCTTCAGCGGTTCATCGAACCAGTATTCCCGCAGCAGTGGAATCAGTTCGTATTCCAAGATCGCGGAAAGCGCACGGTCCGTCGCCTTTTCCGCGGTCAGGTTGCAGAAATAGCTGTGGCCCACGCAGAAGCCCTCGCCCAGGGATGCATCGGCGGCGATTGCGCCGTTCAGGCCCTCCACGCAATGGATCAGCCGGTCAAACTTCTCGCTGCCCAGGCTCATGCGATACGCGCGAAAGCCATCCGTATCGAAACCGGGACGCATCTCATAGAACGCAAAGCGCCTGCGGAGGGCATAGTCCAGCATTGCAAGACTGCGGTCGGCGGTGTTCATCATGCCGATGATGTACACGTTCTTCGGCACGGCAAACCGCTCTCCGGAATACAGCAGCTGAAGCTGAACCCCGCGCTTGTCGCTCTCGATCAGCATGAACAGCTCGCCGAAGATCCTGCTCAGGTTGCCGCGGTTGATTTCGTCGATGATAAAGAAGTATTCATTCTCATCGTCCGTTTCGGCGGCCTTGCAGAACTTGTAAAACGCGCCCTTGTTCAGCACAAAGCCGTTGGCTGCGGGGCGATAGCCTTCGATGAAATCCTCGTAGGAATAGCTCTGATGGAACTGCACCATCATCACGCGGTTCGGATCCATTGCGCCCATCATGGAGTATGCCAGCCGCTTGGCGGCAAAGGTCTTGCCCACGCCGGGAGCGCCCTGCAAAATGACGTTTTTCTTGGTGCGGAGCAGACCGACGAGCGTGTCGTACGCCTCGCTCTGCATATACACCTGGGAGAGGAAGTCGGTCGCCGTGTATTCCGGACAGGGAACGCTTTTCTCCTCTGCATCCGCCTCCCCCTCGCCGTCGAACAGGCCGCACAGCTTCTCTACATACTCCGTATACGGCGTGATATCGGTGAGCGTCTTCATTGCAGCCTGCCCGTCCGGGTGCGGCCACTCCCCCTTGTGCGTCCATTTCACGCTGCGGCGGTGCGGATATTGGGAATCGGATTGCCGGTAAACATAATCTCCCGCGACCACGCCGCGGCCAATGATCAGGTTTCGTCCCCGTTTGACAAAGATGATGTCGCCTGCCTTCATTTCATTGGCAAACTGCCAGGTCGCATGGGCGGCGTTCATGTAGGAGCAGGTCGGGTCATAGGCCTCCTTCATCCTCTGCTTCATCTCTTCCTTCGTAGAGAAGGCGCGGAGGTCGCCAATCTCTGCCCATCCGATCCCCATTTCATTTTGTGAATAAAACTTTTCCCACATCGCCGAGCCCTGCCCGGGGGCATACAGCCAATAGCGCACGGCGTCCTCGCTGGAGGCCAGTGCGTCCACCGGCGCCTCCTCCTGCACCTTCGCAACGTCACCGCCCTGCCCGAGCCGCATCTGCCGGTTCACGGCCTCGGACGTCTGCCAGGCGCAGCAGGAGAGCGCCGGGAAGGAATCGTAGGGATACGCCCCGGATGTGAGAACGGCCTTGCAGCGCGCGATGAGCTCCAGATATTCTTCGCCGTCGGGCGGCGCGATGAGCTTGTTCAAGCTATTTACAAATTCAGACGGCATGTTTTTGTCGTCCAGGATGAACCATCGGTTTCTCGAATCCAGATTCAGATACACATACGGCCTGATCCAGAACAAGCCCATTGTCATGTTCCACTTGATGCCGCGCTGCGCGAGCACAGCGTCGTAGGCCTCCACAAAGCGGCGCCTGTTGCCCTCGCCTGCATCGTCCGCATAATCCAGCGCGGCGTGGAAGAGCTCCCACAGATTGTCGATATCCCGCTCCCCACGGTCGCCAATGAAATAGTAGAAGGTGGCCGCCTGATTGTTCATGACCGGGATGCCGTCAAAGCTCTGAGGCACAGGCGCAGTTACGCCGAATTCTCTTGCGAACCCGGAGAGGATGTGGATGCGGTTCACATTTGAAATGCCCTTGTTGAACAGGCCGAAGATGGTAAACGGATCAATATCGATCACCTCATCATCGCGTTCCAGCTTCGGAAGGCGCATGCCGATGGAAGCGTAAACCCCTTTGATGCGTTCGATCAGCACTTTGCGATCCGCATGGCGCAACTTATCCGCAAACTCCATGTAGAATTGAATCCACGCTTCGTAATCCTTCTTCATGCTTCCCTCCCTACCTTGCCCATCCGGATGAGCCCTCAACGGGCCAACAAAAATTCGGAATTGCCGCCCGCGCCACATTCCTGCCCGACGCGTATTCAAACACATTGTTCGCAACAATCGGGCAATGCGATTTGCCGGAAAACCCGCATAAATATGGTCAATTGGTTTCCCGCTCGTCCGCCGCGTCATCCAATCACCGCTCGTGCGGACCCCATTATTTCACTTGATAATCACACCCTTATTATAGCACGATAACGCCCGATTCACAACTTATCATTGATCGTCCGATACCACCGGTCAACACCTGCTTCATTTCCGTCCTCCTTCTGCGAACGCTGCGCTGCTGGCAGATGCTCCCGCATACAAATATCGTCTGCGTCGAGTGTAGCGTTACTACCAGATCTTCTGTGCATGCAGCTCACCCTCACGCCCGCGCGAAGGCATAAAAAAACAACCATCCACAGTTCTACAACCATGGATGATCGTTTGGCGCCTCAGGTAGGACTCGAACCTACAACCCTTCGGTTAACAGCCGAATGCTCTGCCATTGAGCTACTAAGGCAAGAATTGAATCCGGCGACGACCTACTCTCCCGGGCCGTTGCCAGCCAAGTACCATCAGCGTGCTGAGGCTTAACTTCTGTGTTCGGTATGGGAACAGGTGG
>SFTH01000008.1 GCA_004563405.1 bacterium | reverse complement strand
GATTGCCTGCCGCTGTTCCGTTTCTCTCTTCAGCATCTTCATCACCTGCTCCCATTATATCAAAATAGGCCGCTTCACGCGACCTTTTTTGACAGACTGAGGTTATGCACCCTGTGCATACCACTAGTTCAGCCGAAGGATCAGGTTTTCCAACTGATTTTGAAGTGTGGCGACCGGTTCGCGGCATCTCAAAAATGGATGCGCGAAAAAGATAAACGATTCATTCCCGAATCGGCTCAGGAATCTTTGCTTTTCAGCTCCTTTCGATAATCGACGGGGTTTTTGCCTACAAAGGATTTAAAGATCTGCGTAAAATAGCTTTGGCCGTTAAAGCCACATTTTTTTGCAATGCAGCCAATGGAATAGTCCGTATTCGACAGCAGTTCTTTGCTGTGCTCAATTCGGATGAGGTTGACGTATTGCGTGAATGTAAAACCGAGTTTGTTTGTCAGGATCGAGCCCAGATAGCTGGGGCTGATCCGGCAATATGAAGCCGTCTGATCGAGAGTAATTTTCTCTGCATAATGCTTCGCGATAAAATCATGGGCGCGCTTAATAATAATATTGCTCCGATCATCGTTGGTTGAACTCTTGCTTAGAAGGTCGGTGTGAAAGTCCACAACATCGCTCAGGAATGCAATAAAATCCTCCTTTGTTTTCAGCTTTTTGATTTCACTGTGGTATTTATTGGATTCCCTGAAAACCTCCGGGCGGATAGAACTGTCGCTGAGCGAACAGTGTGCAACCAAATAGGAAATCTCCTCGACACGTTTCCGAATTTCGGAGGCGTCTTGCCCGGTGACATCAAACAGATTGTCGACGATCTGAGATATTATGTATACAGTTTGCCCGACAATACCACTGGAAACCATGCGAATCAGCTGGTTTTCAAGATCGATGTTGTATTGCGTATAACCCGTAATGAGCGGACGAAAGCTAACGCTGGGCAGGATGTCCACGGAAAGATCTGTGGATGTGGAGTAGCTGCTCGTGTTATACAGCGCAACAAGTTCGCGCAAGAGATTCTGAAGATTATTATACTGTTTGCTGCGCAGCGCAGGTATGGATGAAGGAAGGGACTCGTTATTGTAGGAAACCAGCATTGGCCCTAGAATCATGCAGCCAATTGAAACAGAGCGCACATAGAAATCAATAACGATGAAGGAATACCCATTTGGACACATGTATTGGAAACAACCCAATTCACGCTCCACTTGCAGGGTGCAGTTCAAATGGGTTTCATAGCATTCATTGAGAGAAACCTGGCAGTTTGGACACTGATAACAGAGATACTTGGTACTCGTTTCCATCTGATCGCGGTCAAATACGCGGTATTCAACATCAAACAGATTATTTATGATATCACCGAATTTTTTTATTGTCGCAAATTCAATTGTGGTCAAATCATGCAACCTCAATTCGTAATTGTTGTTACCTATTATTATATATGAAATGGGTGATGTTGTCAATTTAACAAATATAGCAAAAATAATGGGCAATATTGGTGCTGGTTAAATTTTGTTGCGTAAATTGTTGTGAAAAACGGGAGTATTCCAGAGCTATCAGTAAAATCCAGCTTGAAACACAGAAATGATGATGATATATTGATAAATTTGGATGATTATGATAAAATAACTGACAGAATAATATAAATACGATGCGGAGGAATGGAAAATGCGCTATCGCAATTTGGGCAATACCGGATTTCATGTATCGGAAATTGGTTTGGGGTGCGAGTATCTGGAGGGAAAGGGACGAAAAATCGTAGAAGACGTAATTCATGCTTCCATGGACAATGGTATCAACATACTGGATTGTTTTATGTCGGAGCCCGATGTGCGGTCCAACATTGGATACGCTTTGAAGGGACGCCGGGATAAGATCCATATCCAGGGCCATTTTCGTTCCATCTGGGAAAACGGGCAATACGGGCGGACGATGGATCTTGCAAAGACGAAATGCTTTTTTGAGGACTTGCTGCGCCGCCTGAATACGGACTATATCGACTTTGGAATGATTCATATTGTAGACAATCCGGCGGACTATGAGCAGATCTTTAGCGGCGAAATTTTTGAATATGCATCGGAATTAAAAAGAGCGGGAGTTGTGCGGAAAATCGGTATCAGCACACACAATCCGGCTACGGCTCTGCTTGTAGCAAAAAGTGGGAACATTGATATGATGCTTTTGAGCATTAATCCTGCGTATGACGTACTCCACGAAACGGCAGCTCGCCCCAAGAAGCTGGGGAATGGATTCTTTGACACAGTGCCCATGCATGGAATTAACGGGGTCAGACAGGAGCTTTACAATTACTGTGCAAGCAATGGCATTGGAATAACAGCGATGAAAACCCTCGCAGCCGGAGCACTGTTGAATGAGAATACAACTCCGTATGCGCGGGCGATGACGGTACAGCAGTGTATCCATTATGCATTGACCAGACCTGGTGTTGCAAGCGCCCTTGTGGGAATGCAGAGTATTGAGCAGGTTCAGGACTGCTTGCGCTATGAAGAAATGTCTGAACAGGAGCTGGATTATTCCAGCATCTTTGCACAAGAGCCTCGCTTCAATATGGAGGGACGCTGTATGTATTGTAATCATTGTCTGCCCTGTTCTGCAAAAATCAATATTGCGGAAGTGAATAAATATCTTGACATGGCGATGTTGGAAGGGATACCGCTGGATTCAGTCCGGGCTCATTATGAGAGTCTAGAGCATACGGCGGATGATTGCAGGCAATGCGGGCAGTGCGAAAAGAGATGTCCCTTCCATGTACCGATTATGGAGCGCATGCGCAAAGCGAAGGAATTGTTCTGAAAGCGTAGAGGCAAGATGAAAGAATGGGTGTAAGCTCTCCTGTTCTGGCGCAGCGGTATTCGGTACTGCGACTGCTATTCCCCGTAGCCTGATATATCACGTCGGACGCATACAGAAGGCACGTCATGCTTGTGAAAGGATGATTTGCACCGGCGCGGACTGTGGCGGAGCTGGTACCGGTTCACAACTGACGTCGCCGGGTGCGTCGGTCTGCGCGATGAATTCGTCCCATGACCATGAGGGAGCGGAACGCTGATTTCGGCGTTCCGTCCCGCGTTTTGTCCGGACGCGACTGCAAATTGCGTCGCGGGGCGCGGGCGAAAGGCGGCAGGGGCAAGGAGTACAACGACGGGCAGGGCATTGCGGGGTGTCCGGCGCAAATGCCGTTTTGCTCCCTGCGACTCCTCCCCGACGCGCAAAAGCCGGAAAAGCGCCGACCGCGGGGACGAGGTCATCACCCCCCTGCGCCGCCCCGACGCGCAAAAGCCGGAGGCGGCGCGGGACCGCCTCCGGGTCAGAAGGGTTGTCGGGCGGGAGCGTGCGCTCTCCGCAGGTTCATCGGACCGCCACGCTGAAAACGGCGGCGGCGGAGCCGTCCGTGGGGACGGCGGCGACGCAGGCTTCTCCGGCGGCGACGCCGAGAATCGCGCCGTCCTGGGAGACGGAGACGACGCCGGGGTCGGTGCTTCCCCACAGGCACGCGTCCGCGGCGGCGCTTACGTGTTCGAGGCGGGCGCTCTGACCGGCGGCGAGCGTCGCGTCATAGCCCTCCGCCGCGCCGGAGGGGACGGGCGCGCCCTCGCCCTCCAGGCGCAGCAGGTAGTCGCCCCCGGCGCGCTGCGGGTTCTCCACGCAGAGATAATAGCGCCCCGCCTCCAGCCCGACGCGGAACCGGGGGTTGTCGTAGGCGCTCTCGCAGGCGCGCAGGTCCGCGTCGTAGAGGGAGCAGCAGAAGGCGGCGTCCGCCTCGATGGCGCTCAGCGTAATTTCACATTCGCCGCCATCGGACTCCAGCAGGTAGTAATCCCGGAAGTTCTGGCTGGCCTCGGGGAGCTCGTTTCCATAGAACGCGCCGTCGGTGCGGGAGGAGAGGAAGCCACGAATCGTGCCCGACTTCAGCCTCTGGGCGTCGTCAAAGCCGCGGCCCGCATTCTCCTCGCCGCGGGAGGGCGCAAAGTCCGTGCACACGCTGAAATCGCCGTACACTCCGTTCCAGGATTCCACCCGCAGCCAGTAGGCCCCGGCCGTCAGGTCGTAGGTGGCGCTTAAGGTCTGCGGGTCCGCCGCGCCGCCGCTGGTTGCGCTCGTGCGCACGACGGTTTCGAGGTTTTCGTCCAGCAGGGCGATGTAGAACGGGCACTGCACCGGCGCGAACGCGTTCTGCACCATCAGGTGCAGCCGGCCGTTCTGCGCCAGCTGCAGCGGACACCAGGCATAGGCGTCGCAGTCCAGAGTGTAGCGGGCCCATTCGCCGTCCAGTTCGATGGGCGCGCAGTCGACGCGCGCGGGGCCCTCCTCGGCGAGGGCGCAGGGCAGCAGCGCAAGGAGCAGCGCCAGAATGATTTTGCGCCTCATTTGTTCAATCCCCCCACATCGTTCCGGTCGAGCACCAGTAGTAATCCCAGACGGTTCCGTCGCCCTCGTTTGCGGACAGTCGCAGGATGCGCTGCGGGCCGCTCTCGTCCACCTCCAGGCGCTGGATGTAGTCCGCGCCGATGACGATGCTCTCGCCGTGGTTGCACTCCAGGCCGCCGTTCACCTCTGTGAAGAATTGGGGCCAGATCGCGTCCGTCACCTCCTGGCCGGCGTGCTCCGACTGGCTGACCACATAGTAATCCCCCGTGCCGTAGAGCTGCATCACGGAGAGGTACAGCGTGGTGTCGTCGTAGACCTCCGTGCCGCCGTAATCCGCCATCACGTCGTGGAAGTACGCGCCGCTGTAGCGGTCCTCCGCGGGATTGGCCAGCAGGCGCGTCACGTCCGTGAACACGATGGATTCGGGCTCGCCGTACAGCGGCGAACCGATGCGCCGCATCCACTCGATCCATTCGGGCGAGGGCGTCATCGTGAAGGAGCCGTCGCCCAGGTCGCGAAGCGCAAAGCTCCCCTCGGTGTCCTGCCAGCCGCCGTCCACCGGACGCATGCAGGTGGCCATGCTCGCGCTCCCCGATTCGTACGGATTGTTGTAGTTCTTCAGCGACCAGTGCAGGTATTCGTCGCCCTCGTCCCAGATGTTCATTTCAAGGCCGCAGCCGCTGGCATAGAACAGGCCCACCCAGCCGTCCGAGGGCGCGACGTCCCGCCCCGGCAGCAGCGCCGGAGCCTGGAGCCAGTTGAACCGGCCCGCGCGGCTGACGAAGCCGTCCTCGGCCAGCGCGCCTCCCGCGAAGACGGCCAGGTACGCCGCCATCGCCAGCAGCGCGCACGCCCGGGATTGGATTTTTCCCCACTTCATGTTTCGATCCCCTTTCGTGCGCTTTGGTTTTGAAGCCGGCCGCCGGATCGCTTCTCGGCGGCGTTTGACGGATTCATTATAGCAAATTGCCGCGCGGATTTCATGCCCTTTTTCATATTTTTCCGCGCAGGCGGCGCTTTGCCGCCTGCCGGGGGTCTGCGGCGGAGGGAAACGCCCTGCCCGCGCGCTCCTCCCGCGCCAGGGGAATGTGCCTGCGGAGCAGAGCGCGCAGTTCGACGTTGTAATTCCCCCGGATTTATGCTATCATTAAACCAGCTATGCGAAAGAGGGAGTATTATGCCGTTTTGCAGCTTTTCCGAGGGCGCGGCGATGTTCGACGTGACGCCCATTGAAAACATGTTCCTGCTGGAGTATCTGCCCACAGCGCCGGACGGCTTTCTGCGGGTGTATCTCTATGCGCGCATGCTCTGCCTGCATCCGGAGCTGGGGCAGGAGATCGGGGATGTGGCGCGGGCGCTGAACATGGAGGAGGACGCGGTGCTCAATGCCTTCCGGTACTGGGAGCAGCAGGGCCTGGTGGAGAAGCTGAGCGACCGGCCCGCCAGCTACGCCATCCGCCCTCTGCGGGGCGACGCGGCGGTGCAGGCGGAGATCGACCGGGACTACTACAAGTATCGGGAGTACAATTCCTCCCTTCAGGACATGTTCGGCGCGGCGGAGTTGCTGGAGCCCAAGCACTACAAGATTGCCAACGACTGGCTGAACGTGCTGGGCTTTACCGAGGACGCGGCGCTGAAGCTATTGGAATACGAGATGCGCCAGCCCGGCGGGCGCAAGCCCGGCGCGGTGTTCCGCCGGGCGGACAAGCGCGCCGTGGAGTGGGCCGACCGGGGCATCCGCACGCTGGAGCAGGTGGAGCAGGCCATCGCCTGCGACGACCGGGTGTACGCCATGGCCCGCGCGGCGATGGGACAGCTGGGCATCAACCGCAAGCCCACGCCCAGCGAGCTGGACTGCGTGCGCCGCTGGATGGACGAATGGAAGCTCACGGAGGCGGACGTGATCGCCGCCTGCGCGCAGACCACCAAGTCCCGCGCGCCCTCCATCGGCTATCTGGACGCGATACTCCGCGCCCGGGCGGACGGCGGTGCGGACGCGCACTTTGCCGCCGTCAAGGCGGTTCTCAAGGAGCTGGGGGCGGCCAACGCCGTGCCCACGCCGGACCAGACGAAGAAGTACGCCGCCCTGCTGGAGCAGGGCTTCGAGCCGGAGGCCATCGAGCTGGCCGCCGTGCAGTGCGCCCGCAAGCGCAAGAACAGCTTCGAGGAGCTGGAGTGGATGATCGGAAAGTGGGGCGAGGCCGGCGTGCGCACCCGGCAGCAGGCGGAGAAGTACGTCGGCGACATGCAGCAGGCTACCCGGGAGGTGCGCGCGCTGCTGGAGGCTGCCGGGCTCTCCCGCCGCCCGAACATGGACGATCTGGAGCGATACGAGGGCTGGAAGCGGGCGTACAGCCCCGAGCTGCTGCGCTGCGCGGCGGAGTGCGCCCGGGGGACGCGCATGCCCGTGAAGTACATGGACAAGCTGCTCGCCGAGTGGAAGCGGGAGGGCGTCGACAGCTCCGAGGCCGCGCGGGCGCGCCACGGCGCTGCGGCGGCTGCCGCAGCGGGAACCGCGCCGCAGCGGAACTATCAGCAGCACAGCTACACCGAGGCCGACTTTGGCGAGGACTTCTATTATGACCCGGCGAAGGACTATGGGGAGGAGGGCGGCAAGTGACGAAATCGGACTGCATACGCGAACTGCTGGCCGAATATCAGGCCCGGCGCGCGCAGAATGAACTGGAGCTGGAGGCGCGCATCGAACGGGCGGAGAAGATCGACCCGGAGATCGCACGCCTTCGTGAGGAAAACAGGACGCTGGCCTTCGAGACGGTGCGCAGGGTGATGCAGACGCAGAGCGTTGAGGCGCGCCGGGAGGCCGCGGAGCAGATGAAACAGCGCGGCGTGTTCAACAACGGCGAAATCCGCCGCCGCCTGCGCGCCGCGGGGCTGCCGGAGGACGATCTGGAGCTGAAGTACCGCTGCAACGTCTGCCGGGACACCGGCTATGTGGGCGACGCGCCCTCCCGCTTCTGCGACTGCTTCGAGACCCGGCTGCGGATGAAGCTCTACGAGGATGGCAGCATGGCCGGACTCGACGAGCAGAGCTTCGCGCGCTTCGATCTGGAGCGCTTCCCCGAGGAGGGCGGACAGCGCGCCCAGATGAAGCTGGTACGCCAGACCTGCGAGGACTATGCAAACGCCTTTCCCCAGACGCGCTTTTTGAACCTGCTGCTCACCGGCGCGGGCGGGCTGGGCAAGACCTATCTGCTCAACTGCATCTACGGCCGGGTGATCGGCCGCGGCTTCCCCGCCGTGCGCATCACCGCTTTCCGCATGTTCCAGTGCATGCGCGACCAGCACTTCTCCAGCGCGGACGCGGAGCTGAACTTTGAACAGCTGATCTCCACGCCGCTGCTGCTCATCGACGATCTGGGCTCCGAGCCCATGCTGCGCAACGTGACGGTGGAGTACCTCTTCACCCTGCTCAACGAGCGCATGGCGGCGGGGCGGCACACGGTGGTCGCCACCAACCTTTCGCCCCTGCAAGTGCAGGAGACCTACGGCGAGCGCGTAGCCTCCCGCCTGCTGGACCGCAGCCGCTGCGCGACGATCAAGCTTTCCGGAAAGGATCTGAGGCGGCTGTGAACGGCGCGGCGGAGCTTGTCCTCGCACGGCTGGAGGAGATGGGAATTGCCTTTGAACAGATGACCCATCCGCCGGTGCACACCATCGGAGACTGCGCGCCCATCGAGGAGGCGCTGGGCGCGGTGGTGGCCAAGAACTACTTTCTGACCACGAAGAACCGGAAGCGCTTCTTTCTCTGCCTGGTTCGCCCCGACGCCCGGTTCCGCACGGCGGACATTTCCCGCCAGGCGGGCTCGTCCCGGCTGAGCTTCGGCGCGGAGGAGGAGCTGGCCGCGCTGCTGCACACCTATCCGGGCGCGGTGAGTCCCCTGGGCCTCGTCTTTGACGGCGAGGACGCGGTGGAGCTGCTGGTGGACGGCGCGCTGCGGCAGGTGGAGCGCATCGCCTTTCATCCCTGCGACAACGCCCGGACGGTCGCCATGTCCACAGAGGACTTCTTCGGGCGCTTTCTGCCCGGCGTGGGGCACGCGCCGAAATGGGTGGAGATTCACGACTTCATGAAATGATTGTGTAATAGAACTGTAATATATGAGACATCCCGTTTATTGACTTCTATGCAGAACGAGGGTAAAATATGAATACTTCAAGATAAAATCGTCTGAATGGCGCCAAACGCGCCAAAAAGGAGTATGAAAATGCGCAGATTTGTTCGCTTTGCAGGGCGTTTGGCGGTGTGGATGCTGGCGGTGGCGCTGCTGTGCGGCAGCGCGATGGCGTCGGGCTACGGCGCCAAGGTGCTCGTACCGTCCATGGCGGTATATGGAAATTCCGACGGCAGCGCCGTTCAGCTGGGCGCGCTGAAGCAGGGAACCTCCATCACGGTCAAGGCCGTCTCCGGCGACTGGGCGCGCATCAGCTACAAGGGGCGCACCCTCTACGCGCGGCTGGACGACATCATCTTCAACAAGCATGTGAAGGCCGTGGCCAACCGGGATACCTCGATCAAGTTCGTCACGAAGCAATCCTACAGCCAGAACACCTATTACAGCGCGACGCTCGCAGCGGGCACGACCCTGTATGTGGTCGGCAAGAACGGAGATCAGCTGCTGGTGACCAACGGCTCCGACTCCGCGCTCGGCTATGTGGCCGCATCCGCGCTGAGCAGGAACTGAAGTCCGGTGGAATCTGAAGAGGGCGTCCGAGCGAATCGGACGCCTTTTTTTCATGGATGTTCCCTTCCGCCCTTGACAGGGCGCGCTCGGCTGTGGTATTTTGGTCTTTAAGGATAGGGGGGATACCATGCGTTTTACTGAAGATTACTTTGCCAGTCAGATGCGTGACATCACCGGCAGCGCGATCCGGGACATCTTCAAGCTCCTGGGCAAGCCGGGCATGATCTCCTTCGCGGGAGGCAATCCGTCCAACCGCGCGCTGGAGCCGGAGCGCGTGCGCGCGCTGGCCGCCGAGGCCATCGATCGCAACGGCGCGTCCCTTTTGCAGTACGGCGCGACCGAGGGCCTGCCGGGGCTGCGCGCCCGGATCGCCGCATATCTGTCGGATACGGCGCAGGTGCGCTGCACGGCGGAGAACATCCTGCCGGTGCAGGGTTCGTCCCAGGCCTTTGATCTCCTCCTGAAGGCGCTGATCAACCCGGGGGACGCCATTCTGGTGGAGAGCCCCACGTTCCTGGGCGCGATTCAGGCCATGCGCATCTACAGCGCGAATCTGATTCCCATGCCCATGGACGAGGACGGCGTGATCGTGGAGGAAGTGGAGGCGCTGGTGAAGAAGCACCGACCGAAGCTGATGTACATCATCCCCACCTTCCAGAACCCCACCGGCCGCACGCTCTCCCTCGAGCGCCGCAGGGCGCTGGCGGAAATGGCCGCGAAGTACGGCTTCGTCATCGCCGAGGACGATCCCTACCGCGACCTGCGCTATGCGGGGGATCCGCTGCCCTCCATCTCCTCCTTCGACGAGGAGGGCTGGGTGGTGTACATGTCCAGCTTTTCCAAATACATCGCCCCCGGCCTGCGCGTGGGCGCGGCGGCGGTTCCGGACGCGCGGCTTCTGCGCAAGATGGTGATCGGCAAGCAGTCCTCGGACGTACATTCACCCCTGCTGACCCAGGCCATCGTGGAGCTCTACCTGGAGAAGGGTCTGCTGCCGGCGCACCTTGAGCGCATCTGCGGCGAGTACCGGGTGCAGATGGAGGCCATGCTGGAGGGCTTCGCCGCCTTCCCGGAGGGCACGGCGCACACCGTACCCGAGGGCGGCCTGTTCGTCTGGGCCCAGCTTCCGGAGGGCATGAACGCCCTGGAGGCGCTCAACCGCGCCATTGAGAAGAACGTGGCCTTCGTGCCCGGGGTACACTTCTATCCCGAGGGCGGCCATGAGAACACCCTGCGCCTGAACTTCTCCATGCAGGAGCCGGAGGCCATCCGCGAGGGCATGGCCCGCCTGGGCGAGGCGCTCAGGGGCGCCTGAATCAAAAACACAGTTTGGAGCGATCAAAATGAATGCATTGGATCTTTTGAAGGAACGCGGCTTTGTGAAGCAGATCACCTTTGAGGAGGATCTCTACAAGGCCTTCGAGAACGAAATGGTGCCCTTCTACATCGGCTTCGATCCCACGGCGGACTCCCTGCACATCGGCCACTACATTCCGATTATGGCCATGGCCCACCTGCAGAAGGCCGGCCACAAGCCCTACGCGCTGATGGGCGGCGGCACCGGCATGATCGGCGATCCCTCCGGCAAGAGCGATCTGCGCAAGGTGCTCACCGTGGAGGACATCGACAGCAACGTGGCGAAAATCCGCAGGCAGATGGAGCGCTTCCTGGACTTCGACGAATCCAGGGAGAACTGCGCCGTGATCGTCAACAACGCAGACTGGCTGCGCAGCCTCAACTACATCGATTTCCTCCGGGACGTGGGCGCGCTGTTCAGCGTCAACCGCATGCTCACCGCCGAGTGCTACAAGCAGCGCCTGGAGCGGGGCCTGACCTTCCTGGAGTTCAACTACATGCTGATGCAGAGCTACGACTTCCTGGAGCTGAACCACCGCTACGGCGTCAAGCTCCAGTGCGGCGGCGACGACCAGTGGTCGAACATGCTCTCCGGCGCGGATCTCATCCGCCGCAAGGATCAGAAGGACGCCTTCGCGCTGACCTTCCAGCTGCTGCTCACCCACGACGGCCGCAAGATGGGCAAGACCGAGAAGGGCGCGCTGTGGCTCGATCCCAACAAGTGCTCCCCCTACGACTTCTACCAGTACTGGCGCAACGTGGACGACGCGGACGTGGAGAAGTGCCTGGGCCTGCTGACCTTCCTGCCCATGGACGAGGTGCGCCGCCTGGGCGCGCTCGAGGGCAGCGCCATCAATGAGGCAAAGCGCGTGCTGGCTTTCGAGGTCACCAAAAATGTGCACGGCGAGGAGGAGGCCCGCAAGGCCCAGCAGGCCGCAGAGGCTCTGTTCGGCGGCGGCGCGCTGGCCGGTTCCGTGCCCACCACTGAGATCGACGCGGAGGCGCTCGCAGCCGATGCGCGCCTGCTCAGCTGGGTGGCGAAGGTGGGCCTGTGCAAGTCCAACGGCGAGGCCCGCAAGACCATCCAGGCCGGCGGCCTGTACATCGGCGAGGAGAAGGTGACGGACATCGATTTCCGCATCACCCCCGAGATGCTCGACGGCGAGGGCCTGCTGGTGCGCAAGGGCAAGAAGAGCTACCACAGGTTCGTGAAGAAGTGAGAGGACGACGCGTACAAGCGGGCCCGGCAGACAGCCGGGCCCGCTTTTGCATGTGCAATAGGGGCGCGGGGCACCGGGCGGGCGCGGTCGCGCTCCCCTTTGAATTCGATGATCTGCGCGACTTTGAGGGGGAAAAACAGTCCGGCGGGGCGCGCGGAGGGGGCGCGGTTCGGTCTGATCCAGGGCGGATAAAAGACCGGCGGTTGCCGCTAAGAAAGTGCTCAGCTTTCCCTCCGGGCATTGCAAAGCGCGGCGGATGCGAATAGAATGGAGGTGTAAGAGGGAGTAGTCGGCGGAGGGGACTCCGCGCCTGGCTGCGTCAGTACGGCGGCCTTCACCGCCCGCGGCAGGATGAAACGGCGAGACTTTTACCGGGAGTTTTCCCGGCAGAGGTTTCGCCGTTTTTATTTTTACAGGGAGGGATTGAGATGCTGGAACTTTTTTCAAACCTGGGCAACCTCACGGTGCCGCAGGTGGTCATGTGGGCGATCGGCGCGCTGCTGATCTACCTGGCCATCCGGCGGAACATGGAGCCCGCGCTGCTTCTGCCCATGGGCTTCGGGGCGATATTGGTGAACCTGCCGATGTCCGGCGCGGTGGATCAGGTCTACGGCGGCGCGGTGGAGAGCGGAATTCTGGACACGCTGTTTGGCGCGGGCATCGCCAACGAGCTGTTTCCGTTGCTGCTGTTCATCGGCATCGGCGCGATGATCGACTTCGGCCCGCTCCTGTCCAACCCGAAGCTCATGATCTTCGGTGCGGCGGCGCAGTTCGGAATCTTCTTCACGCTGTCGCTGGCGGCGCTGCTGGGCTTTGAACTCCGGGACGCAGCGTCCATCGCCATCATCGGCGCGGCGGACGGGCCCACGTCGATCTTCGTGGCCAATTACTTCCAGTCGAACTACATGGGCGCGATCATGGTGGCCGCATACTCCTACATGGCGCTGGTGCCGCTGGTTCAGCCGCCGGTCATCCGGGCGCTGACGAGCAGGCGCGAGCGCAGCATCCGCATGCCCTACGCCCAGCGGGAGGTCTCCCGGACGGCGCGCATCCTCTTTCCCATCGTCATCACCGCCATCACCGGCCTCGTCTCGCCCCGCAGCGTGGCGCTGATCGGCTTTCTGATGTTCGGAAATCTCCTCCGGGAGTGCGGCGTGCTGGACGCGCTGTCCGAGGCGGCGCAGAAGGTGCTGGCCAACGGGGTCACGCTGCTGCTGGGCCTCACCATCTCCACCCGGATGCAGGCGCAGCTCTTTCTCACCCGCGAGACGCTGATGATCCTCGCGCTGGGGCTGGTGGCGTTCATCTTCGACACGGCGGGCGGCGTGATCTTTGCCAAGCTCATCAATCTCTTCCTGCCGGAGGGGCGCAGAATCAACCCCATGATCGGCGCGGCGGGGATCTCTGCCTTTCCCATGTCCGCCCGGGTGGTGCACAAAATGGGACTTCAGGAGGACAACCAGAACTTTCTGCTGATGCACGCCGTGGGCGTGAATGTCTCCGGACAGATTGCGTCCGTGATCGCGGGCGGTCTGATCCTGAACCTGCTGGGTTGACGGAGGGAATGTACATGAACATAAATCGGATGCTTGAAACGCTGCCGGTCATGGCGAAGGGCATGGCGGGCGTATTTGCGGTGACGCTGGTGATCATTTTCTCGATGCTCCTTCTGAACCAGCTGGGCGGCGGAGCGCGACGGACCGGAAAGCGGGGAGCGCCGGACGGCGCGGATGCCCGGACGAAGGACGGAGACCGCGCCGGTCCGTAAGGGGTCTGCGTTTCACGGAGAGGGCTGCCGCATCGGGCGGCTCTTTTTTTGCCCTTCCGGGCGCCTTTGGATGGCGGATGGAGGGGCGCGCATATGCTTGAGGGACGGCCGCTGTGGGTACGGTCGGACGGCGCTGACTGCTCAATCACCTGATATATGTGCAAAGCGCTGCTAATATGCTGCTAAGAATTGTGCGATATGGATGATTATTGCGGAATGTGTTCATATAATGATCACGAAGATTGCAAAAATGGGACGAGGGGGGTGCGCTTACATGAACGGCGGTCCGAGGGAGAGGGAGCAGACGCGGGCGGAGCGGCTTCGCGCCAGACTCCGCGCGGGGGAGACGGTGATCGGAGGGCACGTCTTCTTTACGGATCCGGAAATTTCGGAGCTGCTGGGCTACCACGGCTTCGACGCGGTGTGGATTGACGCGGAGCACTCGGCGTTCGATCTGAACACGGTGCTGGGGCACATCATGGCGTGCGCGTCGGCGGGGACGGCGTCCCTGGTGCGGGTGGCCTGGAACGATCCGGTGCGCATTAAGCCGGTGCTGGAGATGGGGCCGGACGGAATCATACTGCCGATGGTGTGCACGGCGGAGGAGGCGCGCGCGGCGGTGCGCAGCTGCACCTATCCACCCCAGGGCGTGCGGGGCTTCGGGCCGCGGCGCGCAAACCGCTACGGGGCGATGGAGAGCGGGGCGTATGTGGAGGGATGCGAGCGGGCGCTGCTCAGAATCCTTCAGATCGAGCATCGGGACGCCATGGAAAACCTGGAGGAGATCCTCGGAGTGGAGGGCGTGGACCTGCTGGTCTGCGGCCCCTGCGACCTGTCGGCGTCCTACGGGCACCTGTGCGATACGCGCAACCCCGAGATGCTCGCGGTGTACGACCGCTTTGCCCGGAGCTGCCGGGCGGCGGGCGTGCCCTTCGGCGTGTCGCTGAGCGCCGGGGACCGGACGTCGATCCGGGAGTGGCTCGCGCGCGGGGCGAACTTCGTGGGCTGCGGGGACGACCTCGCCTACATGGATCTGGGCTGCCGCGCCACCTTTGACTTCCTGCGCGAGAGCGGCTGGACGCGCTGATCGGGGCGCGCCGGATGAACGAATCTGTGCGGAGGCGGGGGGCTTCCGCTGGAGAAATCGAACAAGGAGGAGAAGCAAATGAAGAAAATACTTGCTCTGGTGCTGGCTCTGCTGTTGAGCCTTTCCCTCTCGGGCGCGCTGGCCGAGGACCTCGGCGCGCCGGTGAAGATCGTCGTGACCCTGACGGCCGTATCCACGGACACCCACGCGAAGGCGATGATGGAGTTTGAAAGGTATGTGGAGGAGGCGTCCGGCGGCAACATCGACGTGGAGGTCTACACGGACGCGGTGCTCTTTACCCAGGAGGAGGAGGTCGTGGCCGTGGCGGGCAACGACGCGCAGATGTCGCTGGTGTCTGCCAGCTGGCTGACCACGCTCTCGCCCTGGGTGGGCATGTTCGCGGCGGGCTACACCTTCAAGAGCTACGACCACATGACGGCGGTGCTCAACGGTGAGATCGGAAAGTCCGCCTTCGCGCGCATCGGCGAGGAGCAGGGCGTGCTGCCGCTGGGCGCGTGGTATCTGGGCTCCCGGCAGATTTCCCTCTCCGAGGACCGGGCCATACGGACGCCGGAGGATCTGAATGGCGTGAACCTGCGCATGCCCAATTCCGACGCCTGGCTGGAGCTGGGCCGGGCGCTGGGCGCGAATCCCACGCCGATTTCGTTCTCGGAATTGTATCTGGCGCTGCAGACGGGCGTCGTGGACGGCCAGGACAACCCGCTGCCCACGGTGGAGAGCGCAAAGTTCTATGAGGTGCAGTCCTCCATCACGATCACCAACCACCTGGTGGACTCCGTGTGGCCGGCGATCAATCTGGAATTCTGGAACGGCCTGACGGAGGCGCAGCAGAGAATCATTCTGGAGGGCGTGGAGGCCGGAAGAAAGTACTGCGACGAGACGAACCTGGCGCGGGAGGCGGAGCTGGTGGAGTTCTTCAAGAGCCAGGGCCTGCATGTGTACGAGGCGGATCTGGACGCCTTCGCCGCGCACGTCACCGATTACTACCTCGCAAGCCCCACCTCCGCCGACTGGGATCTCGATCTGCTGGAGCAGATCCGGGCCATGGGCTGAGCGCGGGCGCGCATTTGCCGAACCGATACCTGCGGGAGCCGCCCCTGCGGCGGCCCCGCGCCATTCCGGAGGGATGACGGATGAAGACCCTGATGAAGACCCGGGACGTCGTGCGCGACGTCGTAGAGATTTACATACCTGTCGTCAGTTTTTGCATCATGTTTCTCGTATTCATTGCGCAGATCTTCTCGCGCTACGTCCTGCGCGCGCCGCTGGCCTGGGCCTATGAGGTGACGGTTTCCTGCTATCTGTGGCTGGTGGTTCTGGGCGCGTGCCTGGCCCAGCGCGAGCGCGCCCATGTGGTCTTTACGCTGATCACGGACAAGATGTCCCTGCGCTGGGAGGCGTTCTGCACCTTCCTGGGGAGCCTGCTGATCGCGGTGGCGTTCGCCTGGTCGCTGCTGCCCAGTGTGGAGTTCGTGGCCTTTATGGGCCGCCAGAAGACCAGCGTGCTCAAAATCGGTCTGAACATCGTCTATGCGCCGTACATTCCCTTCCTGGCCTTTACGATACTGTACATGCTGCGGGACATCGCGCTGGACTTTAGGGTGTTCACGGGGCTGGCGACGCCCGAGGAGATCCGGACCTATCGCCGCGAGAACAGGAACGAGGTGGAGCAGGCGCTCGAAAACGTCGAGGAGGGGGTGAAGATGCTGTGAGCTGGCCGCTGATTGCGTTTCTGATCGTCTTTGTGCTGATCTTCGTGCTGCGCATGCCCATCCCCCACGGATTGATGTGCGCCTGCATGTTCTATTTCATCGTCGCCGGCGAGCCCATCAAGATGGTCGGCCAGCAGACGCTCAAGACCTTCTACACCAACTACACCATCATCGCCGTGCCGCTGTTCATCTTCGCGGCGAACGTGATGAACTCCGGCAAGGTGACGGAGAAGATCTACAATTTCGCCCTGGGCCTGGTGGGCCGCTTCAAGGGCGGCCTGGGCCATGTGAACATCCTGGGCTCGCTGATCTTTGCCGGAATGACCGGATCCGCCATCGCGGACGCCTCCGGCCTGGGCAAGATGGAGATCGAGGCCATGAACAACGAGGGCTACGATCCCGGCTTCTCCTGTGCCATGACCGCGTCCTCCGCCGTGCTGGGGCCCACCTTTCCGCCGTCGATTCCCATGGTCATCTACGCCATGTACTCGGGCTGTTCCGTGGGCGCGCTGTTTCTTGGCGGCATGATTCCGGCCGTGCTGCTCACGGTGGCGCTGATGTGCTATGTGGCGGTGGTAGCCCACAGGCGCAACTATCCCACCTCCGAGCGCATGGGCGTCAGGCGCTTCATCGCCTCCACAATCTCCGCCATTCCGGCGCTGCTGACGCCGGTGGTGCTGCTGGCCGGCATCTATTCCGGCGTGATGACGCCCACCGAGGCCGGAGCCGTGGCGGGCTTCTACGCGCTGCTGGTCTCCGTGGCGATCTACCGCGTGCTGGGCTGGAAGGAGCTCCGGCAGATCCTCGTGGACACCGTCAAGGGCGTGGGCACCTGCTCGCTGATGATCGGCGCCGCGGCGTGCATCAATTACATCGCCGCCCGGGAGCAGGTTTCCGCGACCATCGCCAACCTGATCACCGGCATGACGGAGAACCCCTACACCTTCCTGCTGATCGTGAACGTGGCGATTCTGATTCTGGGCATGTTCATCGACACGTCGGTGATTCAGTCGGTGTTCGTGCCGCTGATGATCCCCATCGCCACCGCGCTGGGCGTGGATCTTCTCCACTTCGGCCTGGTGTGCATCTTCAACATGATGATTGGCCTGTGCACGCCGCCCTTCGGCATGCTGCTGTTCATCACCTCCGGCATCAGCGGGACGCCCCTCAAGGACGTGATCCGGGAGACGCTCCCGCCGCTGGCGGTGATGCTCGTCGTGCTGGCGATCATCACCTATGTGCCCGACGTGGTGCTCTTTTTGCCGAGGGCCTTCATGGGCTACGGCGGATAGGGGCAGGCGCGGCTGTGGGGACGCGCCTGCCGTGGAACGGGCCGCCGGACGCGCGTCCGGCTGTCCGTTCCGTTTTCAATGCGCTCCCCCGGCGCGCAAAGCCCCCGGACGCGATGCGTCCGGGGGCTCTGTTCCACCGTCCAACGGCTCAGTTCAGGTTCAGCGCGATGCCCAGAACCGCGCCAATGAGGATGAAGAGGATGGGGTGGAGGTTCCTGGTGGGCTTGAGCTGGGTCAGGGCGAAGAGCGCGACCAGCAGAACCAGGTTCAGCCAGGCGAAGCCCGCGCCCGCGGACGGCACCAGCACCAGCTTCAGGATGGTGAAGGCGGCGGACGCGATCAGGCCCACCACGACCGGCCGCAGGGTGCCGAAGACGGTGTCCACCAGCGGATTGTTGCGGTACCGCTCCAGAAGCCGCGCGATGATCATGATGATGATCAGGGACGGCAGAACCAGCGAGAGCGTCGCGAGGACGGCTCCGGGCACACCGGCGACCGTGTAGCCCACATAGGTGGCCATGTTCACGCCGATCGGACCCGGCGTGGACTCCGAGATGGCGACCATGTTGACCAGCATCTCCTGCGTGAACCACTCCGGGTGGCGCAGGCCCATCTGGGTCAGGAACGGGAGCGTCGCCAGGCCGCCGCCGATGGCGAAGAGGCCGGTGAGGAAGAATTCAACGCACAGAATGAGTATCGTCATGATTTTTCGCCTCCCTTCCGTCCGGAGAGGAAGAAGTACGCCGCGCCGCCGCAGATGGTCGCGGCGACGATGACGATGGTATTGATCTTCACGAGGGCGGCGGCCGCAAAGGCGCAGACCGCCAGCAGAATGTGCCACCACTTCTTGACCGCGGATTTCCCCAGCTTCAGGATGGTCTTGAGGATCATGGCGCACACAGCGATCCGGATGCCGGCGAAGGCGTGGCCCACGATTTCATATTCCATGAAATTGGACAGAAGGGCGGCAATCGCGGTAATGATCAGAATGGAGGGGGCGATGACCCCCAGCGTGGCCGCGATACCGCCGGCGCAGCCCTTGCGCTTGTAGCCCACGAAGGTCGCGGTGTTCACGGCGATGATGCCCGGCGTGCACTGGCCGATGGCGAAGTAGTCCAGCAGTTCGTCCATCGTCGCCCAGCCGTGCCCCTTGACGATCTCCCGCTCCAGCATCGGCAGCATGGCGTAGCCTCCGCCGAAGGTGCAGATGCCGATTTTGAAGAATGTGGCAAACATTTCCCACAGTACTTTCATTCGTTTTCGTCCTCCTGTGTTTTATCCGCAGCGATCCTGAAGGTTCTCGCGCTGCTCCATGTCGGGCAGCATCGCGGCGCCGATCATGCCGGCCGCGTCGCCCAGGGAGGCCGCGACGATCTTTTCGGGAACGTAGAGCCGCGCGCGCCGCTTCACACGCTCCGTGAGGGGCGCGATGAGGAAGTCTCCCGCGTTGGAGACGCCGCCCCCCAGGCCGATGATGCGCGGGCTCATCATGTAGCAGCAGGTGCTGATCAGCGACGACAGGTTCTTCACGTATTCCTCGAAGATCTGCCGTGCCACGCCGTCGCCGTCCCGGGCCGCCGTGACAACGTCCTTCGCGCGCACGTTTTCCGGCTTGCCCTGGGCCAGCGTGGCGATGCGGCTCATGGGATAGTCCAGCACGCAGTGCCGGCCCTGGCGCTCCAGCCAGGTGGCGGAGCACAGCGCCTCGGCGCAGCCCTGATTCCCGCAGGCGCACATCGGCCCGTCCTGCTGGAGGGTGATGTGGCCCAGCTCGCTGCCCAGCCCCTTGCCGCCGTCAAAGAGCCGCCCGTTGACGATCATGCCGCTGCCGATGCCCGTGCCGATGGTGATCAGCAGGCCGCTGTCGTACCCGCGGAACGCGCCCGCGTAGTACTCCGCCAGCGCCGCCACGTCTGCGTCGTTGGCCACCGCTACATGGGCGTTGGGGAAGCACTTGCGCATGCGCTGCACGATGGGCATGCCGTTGAGGTGCAGGTTGCAGGCGCTCAGCAGCACGCCCGTCGCCCGGTGCACGGTTCCGGGAATGCCCACGCCCACGGAGCGGTGCATTTCCGGCGAAAGCCCCAACGGAAGGGAGATGTCATCTGCCATGCGCTTCAATTGCGAGATGAGCGCATCCTCGCCCTGACCGATGGGAAAAGGTTCCGCCTTCTGCGCGACGATGCGCATATTCTGGTCGTCCAGCAGGCATGCGCGTATGCTCATGCCGCCGATGTCAAAGCCCAATCTCAACACGTCTGCGGCCTCCTGTATATGCAATTCCCGTCGACGAAGGTGCGGGAAACGTTCATCTCCCCGTCGGCCAGGAACATGTCCGCGCACTTGCCGGTGCGCAGGCTGCCCAGCTCCCCGTCCAGCTTCAGTACGCGCGCCGGATTGAGGGACGCCGCGCGCACGGCCTCGTACAGCGGCGCGCCGGAATTCCGGTGGAAGTTCAACACGTCCCGGCGAAGCGGCACGGCCGAGCCGGAGATGGTTCCGTTTTCCAGCCGCCCGACGAATTCGTCCACATGAATCGTCCGGTTGTTGCTGATGTATGTGCCGGGTCCCATGCCCGAGGCCACGCTGGAGTCGGTGACCAGCAGGATGTTGTCCGGACCCTTCAGCCGGTAGACCAGTTTGTGGAGCGCGCCGGAGACGTGAACCGTGTCGGCGATCAGCTCCACGCGCACGCCGTCGTGGAGCAGCGCGGCGCCGGCCGTGCCGGGAGCGCGGTGGTTGATGCCGCTCATGCCGTTGAAGAGGTGGGTGGCCTGGCTCATGCCCAGGCGGATCCCCGCCTCCGCCTCCTCGTAGCGCGCGTTGGTGTGGCCCATCGTGCAGACGAGGCCGTGCTCCACGCACCAGCTGATGAACGCCGGACTCTGCTCGGGTGCGGCGATCACGATGCGCAGCACGTCCAGAAAGGGTTCCAGAAACGCGGGATCCGGGGGCAGAATCAGCGAGGGGTCGTGCGCGCCGCGCTTTTCCTGCGAAATGAACACGCCCTCCATGTACGCGCCGTGGAGCTTTGCGCCGCCGCGGCTGCCCATGCAGTCCCGGACCGCGCTCAGGCTGCGCGCGACCCGATCCAGCGACGCGGTGCCCAGGGTGGCGAGATAGCCCGTGACGCCGTCCTTGGGCAGCGAAGCCGCCATGTGCATCTGCGCTTCCCGCGTTCCCTCCAGCACCTCCCGGCCACAGTAGCCGTGGATGTGCAGGTCGATCAGGCCCGGGAACAGATACTGCCCCTGAGCATCCGTCACCTCGCAGCCGTCCAAAGAGAGCGCCGTGCCGATGGCGCGGATTTTTTCGTCAAAAATCAGGGATGCGTTTTCCAGTATGCCGTCTTCCAATACGATTCTCGCATTTGTGATGGCCTTCATATGCCTCTATCCTCCCCAAATCAGCGGTGTTGCCCGGTTCAGAGGGCAGCCATCTGGTCGCGCAGGAACGTCACCGCGTCGGCGATGTCCTTGCCCGCGGCCTCCTCCGCCTCGCGCTCGATGGTCAAAAAGCCCCGGTAGCCCACGTCCCGCAGCGCTGCGAGATACTCCGGCCACTTCACGTCGCCCTGCCCCAGGGGCATCTGGCGCGTGACGCCCAGCGCGCGGGTGCCCTTCAGGCCCTGCTCCGCGAACACGCCGTAGTAGTATTCGCCGGTGGTCGGCTTAAGGTTGACGCCGTCCTTGGCGTGGGTATGCACGATCAGCTCCGCGGCCGTGCGCACGCCCTCCGCGGGGTCCGCCCGCAGGACCATCGCCAGGTTCGCCGGGTCGTAGTTGATGCGGATGCCCGCCTCGCAGTCCAGGCAGAAGCGGCGCAGGCGCTCGATGGGTTCAGGCCCGGTCTCGATGGCCAGGCAGGCGCCCATGTCCGCGGCGAAGCGCCCGATTTCGTTGCAGGCGTCCAGGAGAATCCGGTAGGTTTCGTCCCGCTGCGCCGGAATGACGCCCAGATGGGTGGTCACGATGGCGCAGTCCAGCTCACCGGCCAGTTGAAAGGTCTTCTTCAGGTATTCCAGCTTGCGCGGGTTTTCGTCGGCGCGGCACAGGCCGTGGCCGCCGAGCTCGCCGCAAAGGGCGGTGACCGTCTGGCCACAGGCGCGCGCGGTGTCGCGCACCTTTTTGCGGTCGGAGGGAGTCAGGGTCTCGGGGTTCAGTTCGCCCATGGCGTAGAGCTGCACGCCCTCCGCGCCGACCCGCTCGCTCATGCGTATGCCCTCGATCAGGCCGACGCCAAACCAGTCGGCCAGGGTTCCGATCTTGAAAAGCTCCATCTCTGTTTCCTCCCTTACTGCCGGATCGGCTTTGCGCGGTTGTAGAGCGTGAGCAGGAGCACCATCACGAAGCCGAGCACGATGTTGCGCACGGAGGAGCTGATGTCCAGCACCGTCAGTCCGTTGCTGAGCACGATCATCACCAGGGAACCGGTGATGCTGCCCAGGTAGGAGCCCACGCCGCCCACGAAGAGCGAGCCGCCGACGATGACCGCGACCAGGGAATTGTAGGCGTAGTTGTCAAAGAGCTGGCACTGGCTCATGCCCATGTAGCCTGCGCCCAGCACGCCGGCGATGGCGGAGAACATGCCGCCCAGCGTGAAGGTGAGGATGCGGATGCGGCGCGTGTTGACGCCGTTGAGCCGCGCGGCGGATTCGTTGTTGCCGGTGAGGAAGAGCTGCTTGCCGAAGCGCGAGCGGTGAATCAGGAAGAAGGCCAGGCCCCATATGACTACGGCGTACATGGTCGCCGCCGGAATCACGCCGAACACGCGGTACTGCACCGTGCGCTTGAACACCTCGGAGACCAGACCGGTGGGCATGCCGCCGGTGAAGACGTACTGAAGTCGGGTCACCACATAGGAGGTGGCCATCGTGATCACGATGGGTGGGAGCCCGACGCGCACCACGCACACGCCGTTGAGCAGGCCGATGACCGCGCCCGTGGCCAGCGCCGCGATGAGCACGGGAATGAAGCGCCCCGTCTGTCCCTGCATGATGCCGGTGGTGATGATGCAGGCCATCGACATCACCGCGCCCACCGAGAGGTCCACGCCGCCGGAGATGACCACCATGGTCTGTCCCGCCGCCGCGAAGCTCAGCAGCATGGTCTGCACCAGTATGGAGCCGAAGGTGTTGATGTTCAGGGACCTGGGGTTGAGGATGACCGTGATCAGCAACAGCAGCAGGGCGATGACCGCCGCCATGCCCGGGCGATTGTACTTTACAAAGCGCTGGATCTTCATCTTCATGGTCGTCTGCTCTCTATCCGCCATACTTTTCACCCCGCTTCAACTGCTTTACGAATCCCTGCTTCAGGGTCTCCCGCTGCGCCTTGGTGGTGATGATGGTCGCCAGCAGGCCGAGGAAGATGATTACGTCGCTCACCAGATTCTGCCAGTAGGAGTTGATCATCAGCCCGGGAATCGCCTTCGTCAGGAAATTGAACAGATAGTACACTGTGTTCTGAACGATGACCAGGAAGCTGCCGCCCAGCACGCCGCAGCTCATGCTGCCCCAGCCGCCGAAGTTCATGCCGCCCAGGATGCAGGCGGAGAGGGAGCGCAGGCCGTACTCCTCGGCCTGCAGGGGATTGCCGGAGGCGTTCGATGCGGTCAGGCACAGGCCCGCCAGGCCGACGATGAAGCCCTTGATGATGAAGGCCTCCATCTGAATCTTCTCCGGGTTGATGCCGATCGCATAGGCATTGCGGGGGTTGTTGCCCACCGCGTAGATGTGCTTGCCGAAGGGCGTACGGCGGATGTACTGCCAGATGATCAGCACCAGCAGAATCACCAGCGCCGCGAAGGGGATGACGCCCAGCACCATAGAGTCGTAGGTCTTCCAGATGATCTTATCCACCTTGCCCTGGGGCTCGCTCATGATCAGGACGTTCACGCCCTTGATGATGTAGGTGATGGAGAAGGTCGTCAGCATGGCCGGCAGGCGCAGCTTGACGATGCAGAAGCCGCAGAACGCCGAGACCAGCACGCCGCCCAGCAGGCCCGCCACCCAGCCCAGCGCCACGGGGACGCCCAGCTCCTGGGGGAGCATAATGGTGATGACGTTGACGAACGCGAGCTGGATGCCCGTGGACAGATCCAGCAGGCCGCACATCATCAGCACCGCCTGACCCATGCAGGTCAGAACCAGGGGCGCGTTCTTGGAGCAGAGGATGCGGATGTTGTTCGCCGTGAAGAACTTGGCCGGCGTCTGAATGATGATGTTGAGCACGAGCACCGCCATGAGCAGGCAGAAGCCGGTAAAGGCGGGCTGTCTTTTGAAGGACGCCCATTTGCGCTGGAATTTTTCACGCATTTTCGCTTCCTCCCTTCCGGGAAACGCCCATCATTTCCGCCACTAGGCGCTCCTGTGTCTTGCTCTCTCCGGAGAGCATCGCGCTGACGCGGCCCTCGTAGAACACATAGATGCGGTCGGCCAGATCCATCAGCTCGTCGTTGTCGCTGGACGACACGACGACCGTCATGCCCTGGCGCGCACAGTCTCTCAGAATCTGGTGAATCTCCCGGCGGGAGTTGATGTCCACGCCCTTGGTGGGGTCGTCCAGCAGCAGAAGATCCGGCATCTGGGCGATCCAGCGCGCCACCACCAGCTTCTGCTGGTTGCCGCCGGAGAGGGAGCTGGCCGGGTCGTCAATTCGGCCGATCTTGATGTTGTATTTCTCCACGGCCTTGCGGGAGAATTCCTGTATTTTGCGGTTGGGGATGAAGCGGAAGAGTCCGCCCCGGGCGGAGGCGCCGACATAGAGGTTTTCCGAGATGGTGCGCCGGTCGAAGATCGCCTCGCGGTTGCGCTCGCCCGAGATGAAGCCGACGTCGTTCGCCACGGCCTCGGCGGGATTTTTGAAGGCCGTCTCCTTGCCGCGGTAGACGATCGTTCCGGACTCGGCGTGGAATTCGCCCAGCAGCAGGCGGATGAATTCCGACTGGCCCTGGCCGTCCAGGCCGCTGATGCCGACGATTTCGCCCCGGTAGGCCTCCAGGTCGATGCCCCGCACCTTGGGGGTGTACTTCAGATCCTTCACCGCCAGCACCGGCTCGCCCTCCGGCTCGGAGGCCTGCGCGGCCTGGGCCGCCTGGCTCTTTTCCGGATACTTGCCGGTCATGTAGTATACGATCTGATCCAGATCCGCCAGCTCGTCGCCCTCCAGCTCGCACACCGTCTCGCCGTTGCGCATGATGACGGCGCTGTCACAGAGCTGCGCGATCTCCTTCATGCGGTGCGTCACATAGATGATGGAAACGCCCTCAGCCTTGAGCTCCTGCAAAATCTGGAACAGGACCTCGATTTCGTCCTGATGGAGCGTCGCTGTGACCTCGTCCAGCAGCAACAGCCGGGGCCTGGCGAAGACTGCCTTCGCCACCTCCAGCATGCTCTGGGTGGAGGGCATCAGCGTCTGCGCGTAGGCATCGGGGTCGCACTTGAGGTGGAAGCGCGCCAGCAGATCCTCCACGTCCCGGCGGTCCTTCTTTGCGTCGATGGTTCCGGTGCGGCGCACGGTCTCCCGGCCCAGCTTGATGTTGTCCAGCACGGACATCGTCGGAATCAGGCTCAGGTCCTGAAAGGCCGTCGCGATGCCCAGCTGGGCGGAATCCCGCGAGGAGTGGATGTGCACGGGCTTTGCATCAATCGTGATTTCGCCGCCGTCCGGCTTGACCAGTCCGGCCAGCACCTTTACCATGGTGGATTTTCCGGAACCATTCGCACCAAGCAGCGCGCGTATCTCTCCCGGCTTTACGGAGAGGGACGCGCCCTTCAAGGCCTTTACGGCGTCAAAGGACTTGGTGATTCCATGCATCTCTAACATTCATTCATCTCCCTGCACTGTTGTTTCTGCAATTGATTTTTCCGGGATGGGACTTGTCGTTCTATATACAGGTCGCCGCGCTGAACGGGCGGCGGCCGGACATTCGAAATTCAGGAAGGGGGAAAGACTCCGCTCTGCCGGCGGAACCGGCAGAGCGAAGATGAGACCGGATCAGGACTTGAAGTACAGCTCGCGGCACTCGTCGATGGTGTACCAGAAGGTGGCCTTGTTGTTGGTGTCCAGGGCCATCATGTAGTCGCGGTATTCCTCCTGGTTCTCGTAGGAGAACTGGAAGGTGGAGGCAACGTAGATGGAGTTGTAGTCGGGATTGCCGAAGATGTCGTCGCGCAGCTCATAGCCGGCCAGCATGTTCAGGCCAATGTTCAGGGCGATGGCGCCCACGCCCGGGGTGTTGCTGATGAAGAGATAGGGCAGAACCTCTTCCTCGGCATTCAGGGTCAGCATGTTCTGGGCCCAGCCGGTGTGGTCGTCCAGGGCGATGGCCTTGGGATAGGCGGCGCCCGCCTCGTCCAGGGCGTTGAGGATGAAGAAGGCCTGATTGGAGCAGAGGATGCCGTCGTACTCCACGCCGGAGTTGATGATCTCGGTCATCAGCTGCTGGGCCAGAGCCGCATCCCAGTTGTGGTTCACGCGCTTGACGACTTCGAGATCGTACTCCTCGATGATGTCGTTGAAGGCGCGCTCGCGCTGCTCGTTGGCGGCGTTGCCGTCGATTGCGTCAAAGACGACGATCTTCGCGCCCTTGCCCAGCTTCTCCGCCAGGTACTTCGCGCCGTCGTAGGCCCACTGATACTGGTCCAGGCAGACGTTGATGACTTCGTCGGAGTAGTACTCGCAGTCGCAGTTCAGCCAGATGATGCCGGCGTCCTTCGCCTTCTCGATGATGGGATCCAGGCCGGTGGGGGAGATGGGGTCGATCAGGATGATGTCGTAGCCCTCGTTGATGCTCTGCTCAAGCATCTGGCTCTCGAGCGACGGGTCCTTGTTGGCCACGAAGGACGCGTAGGAGACGTCGTAGCCGTACTCCGCAGCGGCAGCTGCGGCGTTCTGAATGTCGAGCTCGTATTCAGAGCGATACGCGTTGCCTTCGACAACGGCGTTGTGGGAAGCAACGCGGATCGTCTCCGCACTTGCGAAGCTGCAGAGCAGCAGCGCAGCGGCGAGCAGGAAAACCAGGGTCTTTTTCATGTTACCTTCCTCCTTTTTCTATAAATAAAGCATTGTGCTTTATTTTCCGTATCTCATGCCTGCGCAATCAGCTCCCGGAAGTAGCGCTGCGCGAGCCGGACCTGTTCGTCCACGTAGTCGTAGCCCAGCACCTTGCCGTCGTAGAAGGGCATGTGGCAGAATTCGTAGTTGATGTATCCCTCGTAGCCCACCTGCTTCAGCGCGCGGATGAAGGCGCGATAGTTGGGATAGATGGGATTGTGCGCCTCGTAGGGGAACATGACCACCTGTCCGTCCTCCTCCCGGAGCTCGCCGTTGGCGTGGGTGATCATCTGAAGCGCGCCCACGTCCTGGACGGCGCGGGTGAGGTATTCGTCGCTCTGGGTGTGGGCGGTCAGGCCGCAGTTGGGCGCGTCCAGGCAGCACTTGAAGTTCGGCGAATCCACCCAGCGGACGAAGTCCAGCATGTCGGTGTAGCTGCGAATCACCGGCTCATGGTTCTGAAGCGCCAGCACCACGCCGGCCTCCTCCGCCCACTTCGCGCACTCCTTGAAGCACTGCACCGCGCGCAGACGGATTTCGTAGTCCAGGGAATCGTAGAAGGTGTTCATCCTCCGGGTGATTTCATAGGTGGCGATGCCGTTGCGATAGGTCACGCCGCGCCAGGCCACGAAGAGGCGGAGCACCGGCGCGCCCAGCTCGCGGGCCACGCGAATCTGCTCCTTGACCATCAGAAGCTCGTTTTCAAGCTGCTCGGCCACCGGCGAGGAGAAGTTGTTGTTGGCCGCGACGCCGCAGATCTCAATGCCCTGGGACTGCGCATAGGCGCGAATCTCCGCGCAACGCTTCGCGTCCAGGTCGATGGGAGAGCCGTGGGGGCGCTTCAGGTCGATCTCAACGCCGTCGTAGCCGTAGGCCTTCGCCTTGTCGATGACCTCCTCCACCGTCAGCGCCGGACGGTCGTTGTACCAGGTTCCCGAATAAGAAATGGAATACAGACCAACTTTCATTTTCTCTTCCTCCGTTTTCATTTGTCTTTGTGCATTACCAGGTCTGGGGGATTTCGCCTCCGCCCTCCAGGGCGTCCAGGCCCTGCTGGAGCGCGTCCAGATATCCGCTGCGCATGGCAAATTCGGTCACGCCGTTGACCGAGACGCTCAGCCTGCGCGCATCCAGCGCGCGCAGCGCCAGTACGTCCGGCGCCTTGCCTTCGCTGCGATAGACGAACTCCACCCGCGCCAGGGGGGCCTGCGCCGCGTCCGCCTCTGAAGCGGCGTCGCCGTTCGAGGCGGCGCTCACCGCCAGCGTGTAAAAGGAGCGGAACCGGGACAGATCTACCTCGCGACCATCGCGCAGCACGCGAAGCTCAGCCGTCTCGCCGAGGATTTCAAAGTTGTAGTCCCCTGCGGGCGTGGAGATGCGCAGCGCGGAGAGATCCATCATCAGGGGCGAGAAGAACCAGCGGGACACGAAGTCGCCGTAGCGGGCGTGCATAAAGGCCGCGTCCGCAATGCGGTAGACCGCGCCGGCGTCGTTCATCGTCGCGAGCGCCGTGCCGTCCTCCTCCCGGAGGATGCGCAGCGTCCAACTCTCCGTGGGCGTCTCCGGCGCGTCCGCGTTTTTGACCTCGACGCACAGCTGAAGATCCGGCCGATCGAAGCCGCGCGCGTCCATTTCCTCCGCGGACAGGCCGTAGTCCACAACCTCCAGCGCCTTCAGGTCGAACAGCGACGCGAAGACCTCCTCCGCGTAGGTCCGGTCCACCTCGTGGAGGCCGCCCGGACCGGAGATCACATGGGTGACCGCGCCGAAGGAGAGAAGCTCCAGCGCCATTTCCGCGTCGGTATCGTCGCAGGATGCGATGCGGATCTCTTCCCCGTCGCCCTCCGCCACATAGGATTTCACGGCGCTCAGCGCGCTGCGCGCCTGACACGCGGGCGTAATCTGCAGGGAGAGATAGGCTTCCCTCCCGCCGCAGAGCCGCGCGCCGAGCGCGCCGTCCATCAGAAACAGGGCGGCTTTGCCCTCCAGGCGGCAGTAGCGGCGGCCGCTGACGGACTCTTCCGCGCCGATCTCCAGCGCATACCCGCCGCCGCCGGCAAAGCATACCTCCGCGCGGACCGCGCCCTCGCCAAGGCCGTAAACGCTGTCCTCCGCCGCTTCGCCCTCCAGGGGAACGAGAACAAGCTCTGAGAGTGCGGTCAGCGTCTCCGACACGCGCGCCGCGTCGGTGACCTCTGCGGACAGGCCCTCCACGCCCTGGGCGTCCAGCGCATAGCCCGCGCCGCCGCTTTGAATCTCGACGCGCGCGACCGCGCCCTGGAGCACGGTGCGCTCCGCTGTTGCGCGCGCCTCCTCCGCCTCCGGCGCACGGCCGTCCGAACGCAGGAGTCCCCATGCGAGCAGGGAGACCAGAACCAGGGCTGCGGCCAGCGCGGCCAGGCGACGCGTCTGCTTTTTCATCTTCAGAGCCTTCTCCTTCGAACCAGAATGACGATGCCCGCAGCGATCAGAGCGCACGGCAGCGCCAGTGCGAGCAGCACGCCCAGAACGTTTGCCGTCGCCGTGGGAATGTGGACCGTCTCGTCTGTCAGCTTCTTGCCGGTGAAGTTGGTGAGATCCGTTCCGCCGCCGAGATTGGAGAACAGCCTGAGCAGATACTGACGGTTCAGATAGACGTTGCCGCCGATGATCGTGCTGTCCAGCAGCAGCGTGGAGCCGGAGACGTAGATGCGGGAGGCTTCGCCGCCCGCGGTGCGCGTACATTCCACCAGCGCCGGGATGGGTCCGCGGCGGGTTGCGTCGTCCGCGGAGAAGTCCCGGGACGCGTCCGAGGGGCGCACGCCGCTGGTCTCGGAGAATTGCAGCAGGGTGTGGGTCTGGTAGCCCTCCTGGAAGGAGAAGCGCAGCGTGAGCGGGCGCGCCATGGGCGCGACGATCGGGGTATCGGCGTCCTCAAAGCCCTCGGCGGCGTCCGCGCCGGCAAATTCCACCGTGGCAAAGAAGGGTTGATTCTGCGTGGTGCGCGCAGCGGAGGTTTCAAACACCGCGCCGTCGTCCACGCTGACGCCCCAGTCCTTCAAAAAGCTCTCCAGCACGGAAAGCTCCGGTTGGGAGATGTCCGCCGCGTAGAACAGCGTTTTTCCATAGTTGCCGTCGTTCTTCAGCCAGGCCTCCAGCCCCGCCAGCTGGCTCCCGGTGAGATCGGCCGTCGGCGCGGCGAGGATCATCAGCTCCACGTCGGGGTCGAAGCGCTCCAGGGTCAGGCTGCACTCGCCGACCTCAAAGCCGTTGGCCTCCAGCAGCTCCCGCAATCCCTCCAGCGCCTGCGCGCCGTTGCCCGTGAGAATCGCGGCGCGAATGTGCTCCTGCTGGAGCACCCGGGAGATCGTCGAGGCCAGGCGCGCCTCCGCGATCGACGTCACCTGAATCTCGTTCGTCGCGGAGTAGGAGTATTCAAACAGGTCGCTGATCTCCAGCGCCTCCGCGCGGCCCTCACATTCGACGACGATGCCGTTTTCCGAAAGTGAAAGCCCCGGGTACTGCGCCGCAAAGGTCGGGTCCAGCGCGTAGTCCACATAGTGAAGGTGCACGCGGTCATACTGGGCGTACTGCTGGAGCAGGACGTGCACATAGCTCGTGTAGGTGGAGGCCTGCGAGAAGGTTTCCTCGCGGGCGAGCACATACACGTCGATCTCCCTGTCCAGCCCGGACAGGAAGGACTTGCTCGCGTCCGAGAGCGCGTAGCGGCGGTTGGCCGTCAGGTCGGCGCTGAGCGGAAAGCGGCGGGACAGGCCCACGGCGACGGCGTTCAGCGCGACAATCAGCAGGATGACGACGATCACCTGAAGGGTGTGAATCCGGCGCATCGAACGAACGGCGTTTTTCATCTCAGCTCCACCTCCTGCGTTCCAGGCGCGCAACCGTCAGATAGACGAACAGCGCGGCGATGCTCAGGAAGAATACGGCGTTCTCCAGGGCGAACACACCGTAGGTGAAGGGCGTGTACCGCGTGGAGAAATTGATCCACCCCAGGACGGTCTGAACCGCAGGGCTGTCCACCAGCGGCGCGAGCGCATCCGTCAGAATGACCATGAGGCTTACGCAGAAACCGCTCACGGCGGCAATCAGCTGGCTCTCCGTGAGGGAGGAGAGGAACATGCAGATGGCGATCAGCGCCGCGCCCAGCAGGAGCAGCCCCGTGTAGTTGCCCGCGACCAGCACCCAGTTCACCCGGGCGATGGCGCTGAATACCAGCGCGTCCAGCAGCGTCGAGGCCGTGGCGAGCACATACACGCACAGGGCCGAGAGGTACTTGCCCAAAGAGATCTCCAGGCTGGAGACGGGCGCCGTCATCAGCAGCTGGTCCGTCCGCTGACGGCGCTCCTCGCTCAGCAGGCGCATGGTCAGCACGGGAATCAGAAACAGCACCACGGAAAACATGGTGGAGAACAGGCTCGAAAAGCTGGTCGAACCTGCATAAAGATTGTAGGCATAGAAGTAAAGGCCGGAGAACAGGCAGCTTGCGCCGATGAAGACGAAGCCCAGTGGGCCCTTGAAGTAGGCGCGCAGTTCACGAAGGAAGATTGCTTTCATGCCGTGTCCCTCCCTTCGCCGCCCTCCAGCAGCTCGATGAACGCGCACTCCAGGGAGCCCTCGCCGGTTCCGGCCGTCAGGATGGGCAGGTGCGCTGCGGAGAGCGCCTCGAAGGCGTCCACGCGCACGTCCCGCTCGCCCGCAGCTTCCACCGAAAAGTCCCAGCTGCCGTACTCCCGCTGGCCGGCACATTCAACGCGCGTCACGCCGGGAATGTTCGCGAGGGCGGCGCGAATTTCTTCCATTTCGCCCTGCACCCGCAATTGCGTCCGGCGACGGCCGTGCATCCGGCTGGCCAGATGCTCCGGAGAGTCGTCGGCGATGAGCCGACCTTCGTTGAGCACCAGCACGCGCGAGCAGACTGCCTGGATTTCCGTGAGGATGTGGGAGGAGAGGATGACTGTCATCTCCTGGGAGACGGTGCGGATCAGCGTGCGCATTTCAATGATCTGCGTGGGATCCAGTCCCACGCAGGGCTCGTCCAGAACCAGGACGCGGGGCTCGGGAAGGATGGCCTGGGCCACGCCGACGCGCTGCCGGTAGCCCTTGGAGAGATTCCGGATCAGGCGGCCGCGCACCCCGCTCAGGCCCGTCATTTCGAGCACCCGATCCATGTGCGCCCGGTCTGCGCGGCGGCGGTAGAGCCTTTCCACGAAGCGGAGGTATTCCTCCACCGTCATGTCCCCGTACAGGGGCGGCTGCTCCGGGAGGTATCCCACCAGCGCGCGCGCGCGCCGGGAATCCTGCAGGATGTCGCAGTCTCCGATCCGCACGTCGCCGCTGGTCGGGCCGATGTAGCCGGAGATGATGTTCATGGTCGTCGACTTTCCCGCGCCGTTGAGGCCCAGAAGGCCCACGATTTCATTTTGGCCGATCGCAAAGCTCACGTCCTGAATCGCCAGCTTCCGACCGTAGCGTTTGGTGAGGCCGCGCACCTCGATCATCACGACATTCATCTCCTCCCGCGCAAAAGTAGCCATACATTTTGATGTTACGATCTTAAGTGAAAACAGCACCGGATTCAAGCGACAAAATTATCCTGTTCAACAGAATATATTATGCTATTTTAACATTGCCCGGCGCAATCAGAAGCCGTTGAGGAAGCGATCCACCACCAGCTGGCGGAAGCGGGGGGACAGGGAGACGAAATAGGCGGTGAAGCCCGTCACCCGCACCACCAGGTCCGGATAGAGGTCCGGATTCGCGTGGGCTGCCAGCAGCTTTTCGCCGTCCAGGACGTTGATGTTGATCAGCGTTCCGCCCAGGCGGAAGTGCTCCAGGATCAGTTGCAGGATGCGCTCGATTCCGCCCTCCTCCTCCGACATCTTCGGGTCGAATTCCAGCTGCAGCGGCGCCGTGTTTCCGCACATCGGCTGCGCCATCGCAATGCCCGTGGACTGCGCCGTGACCGCACCGTCCTTCCGGAAGCCCGGCTCGGGATTCGCGCCGTGGGAAATGGGCTCTCCGGCGCGGCGGCCGTTCGGCGTCGCGCCCACGCACGCGCCGTAGAGGATCGTGCGCGACCAGGAGAACCAGCCGGGTACCAGCTGCCGGCCCGCCGGCATGGGGTAGCTGTGTACCATTTCCGTAAACTGATCCGTCAGGCGGCGGGCCCATCGGTCGCCCAGGCTGCCGCCCTGGCAGTAGCGCTCCGAGGCGGCGAGCATCGCGCGCATCCGTTCGCCCTCCGTGCCCGTAAAGTTGCCCGCAAGCGCCGCTTCCACCTCCCGCCAGCCGGTGCGTCCCTCGCGCTCGATGCGCTGCTCCAGCGCCGCGAAGGAGTCCGCCACGATGGCGAGTCCCGCGCCGTCCACGCCCACGGTGTGCAGCTGCGCGCAGCGGGAGATATCCTCGCCCCGTTCGATGCTGCCGTGGGTCATCAGGTTCAGCAGAAGCTCCGGCTGCACGTCCTGCGCATGGTCGATGTGCAGGTTCACGCCCTTCGCCGTCGCCTCTACCGCGCGCCTGAGGTGGCGGTCGTAACAGTCAAACAGCTTTTGCGTGTCCGGGGACTCCTCGTGCTCCAGCATGTCGTGCAGGGCCACGTCGAACACCTTCGCGATGTTGATCTTCACGGTGTCGTTGATGCAGTACTCCCGCCCGGGGACGCAGAGCCAGTTGCAGCCGGAGGCCACGCGCTCGCGGGCGATGGCCTTGTCCACGCCGTCGTTTTTCATGTAGCCGCGCACCAGCGCGTCGTCGCCGCAGAAGCGCGGCCATGCCTTGCGGTCCCGGAACAGATATTCCACGGCCGTGCGCAGGTAGTCCCTGGAGACGTTGTCGTGTACCCGCACGGTCAGGTTCGCCGAGCCGTTGAGCAGATGCGCTGCCTCCAGAATCAGATAGGACAGGCGGCAGGTCTGGTCCCTGTCCTGCGCGTCCACGCCCGAGAGCTGGTAGTAGCGCGTGTCGATGAGCAGAAGGTTCGCCAGAATGAAGCGCGCCTTGTCGTCGTCGAGACGGCCCGCAGCCAGGTCGCGCTCGTAGTAGGGCGTGAGAACCACGTCCAGCTGGTAGCCCGCGCCGTCGCGGTTGTAGGCCCGGGAGACGCAGGCGAAGTGGGCCGTCCACTGGCAGGCCTCCAGGAAGGTCGACGGCGGATCGCTGACGATGTGTTCGTTCGCCGCGAGCATTTCGCGCAGGCTCTCCTGAATCTCCGGCCGCGCCTCCGCGGCCAGCAGCTCGCGGATCCGCGCGATGCACCTGCCGATGTAGCGCTGGATGGCCAGCACCACGCGCTCCTCCGCGTCGTAGTACGCGCGCTTATCCGGGTTGCGGTCGCGCCAGTGGCGCAGCTTGTCCAGGAGGCCGCCGAAGCCCAGCTCCAGCCCGATTCTGAAATCCGGCGTGCAGTGGGCCTCGTTTTCGATTCCCGAGGTGATGTTGTAGAGCTTCTGCAGCGGCTTGAGCTCGTCGTAGGGGTAGTCCACCTCGTTCCAGCGGGTCGAAATGCGGTAATCGGTCAGCAGCTTGCTCCAGCGGCCGCAGAGGATCTCCATCGGATCGACGTAGATGGGATAGGCGTCCAGCATGCCCGCGAAGGCCCGGGAGAGGCCGTCGTAGCCGTAGATGCCTCCGTTTATGCAGTTGGACTCGGGCGCATAGTGGAAATCCTCCGGAACCGGAATGTTTCCGTAGTCGTCCTCGTCGGTGTAGCCCTTCTGCGCCCGCTTTTCGAAGGTGTGTCTCTGCTTCGTCTCCCGCAGCAGATCCATTCTGTCCTGATAGTTCAGCCTGCTCATACATCTCTCCCCTTCGCAAAGGTCTCCGCGCGCATTCCGTTGATCCGAACGGGAACGCCCGCCTCCGCCGCCACATCCAGAAGCATCTCCATCCGTTCCCGGGTGGGCTTTTCAAATTCGGTCATCTCCATCCCCAGTGCCTTCGCCTTGGAGAGACCCAGGGGATGATAGCTCAGCAGCTCGTAGTATTTGAGGTTTGAAAGGCCCGCGGCGAAGCGGGCGATGGATGCGATTTCGCCGGGCGTGTCGTTTACGCCGGGAATCACCGGCGTGCGCAGCACGAGGGGAACGCCCGCATCCGCCGTGCGCAGCAGATTTTCCCGGATTCTCCGGTTGGAGGCGCCCGTCCAGCGCGCGTGCTGTTCCTCGTCCCAGATTTTCAGGTCGGACATCAGCAGCGAGAGCCGCGAGATCACCGGTTCGGCTGCGCTCCACGGGGCGTAGAGGTTGCTCTCCATGGCGCAGCGTATGCCCTCTGCGGCGCACTTCTCCGCCAGCGCCCGCGCAAACGCCGCCTGGCACAGGGGCTCGCCGCCGGAGAGGGTCACGCCCCCCTCGCTTCCGTAGTACGGCCGGTCCAGTTCGATTTCCCGAAAGACGTCCTCCACGGTCATTTTCCGCCCGCAGACGACCTTCGCGCCCGAGAAGCAGCCCTCCGCGCAGTGCCCGCAGCCGATGCACTTTTCGGGATAGTGCAGGATCTGGGGCTCGAAGGCGATGGTTTCGGGGTTGTGGCACCAGGCGCAGTTCAACTGGCAGCCCTTGAAGAACACCGTCGTGCGGAAGCCGGGGCCGTCGTGCACGGAGCTTCTCTGAATGTCCGCAATGATTGCCGTCCTGTCCATGCGTATCAGCCTCCCCAGACCGCGCTGTCCACCGTCTCCGTCCTGCCGCTGCGCGCCGCGCGCAGGCCCGCGTCCACGATCGCCATCACCCGCAGGTTGAGATCGAGCCGCGTCATCTCCGGCATCTCCCGCCCGTTCAGGCGGTACTGGGAGAAGGCGCAGGCGATGTTTTTGCGCCCCGCGTCCGCCGCCTGCGGCGCGAGATATTCGGTATTTCCATAGAGGTCCGTCAGCTTCACCACAACTTCGTCGCCGCGGCGCTCGCAGGAGATCACGCCGGAGCGGCAGAAGATCTCCGGGCCGGGCAGTATCGCCGCGCCGGGCGTCGTCCAGGTGCCCTCGACCACGGCGGCCGCGCCCGGGAAGCGCAGCAGCATCATGCCGTTGTCCGCAATGTCGCTCCAGTCGTGCACGAAGCAGCCCTGCATGGCCGCCACCGCCTGGCAGGGCTCCGGGCAGAGCCAGGCGCTCATCATGCTGCCGTAGCAGCACATGTCCAGAAACGCGCCGCCGCCGCAGTCCTTCTGATACCACCACATCTTCGCCTTTTCCGCCGAGGTCATCTCCTCGGCCCGGTGGCCGTCCGTGCCCCGGTGCACCGCGCCCGGCCCCACGGGGCCGGTCTGACCGGCCATGTGGCGCAGCTTGATCAGCCTGCCCATGCGGCCGCTGTCCAGCACTTCCTTCATCTGGTACAGCCAGGGCCGCCAGGCGATGGGCCAGTTGACGAAGACCTCCGCGCCCGTCCGCCGGGCGATGCGCGCGATCTCCAGCGCCTGGGCGTAGTCGCAGGCCATGGGCTTTTCGATCACCGCCGCGACGCCCAGCTCCGCGCAGGCCCGGAATGCCTCCACGTGCATCTGATTCTCCGTGGTGATGAAGGCCAGATCCGGCCGGAGCGCGCGCAGCATCTCCACCCAGTCCGGGTACACGCGCACGCCGTAGCGGCGCACATAGTCCAGATTCCAGCGCCGGCTGTAGGGCTTGTCGCCCTCCAGGTCGGACGCGCGCAGGGGCGGCGTGTCCGCGACGCCGGCCAGCTCCATGTCCGGGCATTCGCTGACGTACTTGCAGATCTCCAGAACGTGCACATGCGCCGTTCCGATCATCACCGCCTTCAGAGTCTTCATAGCGGAACCCTCCCTTCCAGCGCCGCTCAGGCGCGCGGTTCGGCGGTCAGCTCGTCAAAGCGGACCTCCCGGTGCAGCTGCGCGGAGCGGTAGAACGCGTCCACGATGGCGCTGACGTTCAGCGTCTCCTCGGGCTTGATGATCAGCTCTTCCCTGCCCAGGAGGGCGTTGACGTAGTTTTCCACCAGCTGCCAGTGGCCGTTGAAGGTCTTGTCTGCGTACTTGCGCTCTGCGTTGAAGCGCCGGGGGTCGATGTCCACCTGGTACTTGTCCATGGTGGAGAGGAGCTTGAACTCCGGCAGCAGCAGGCCGGCCCGGTCTCCGACGAGGGAGATGCTCGAGCTGTTGGGCAGGTTCGCCGCCCAGGCGACCTTGAAGTTCAGAATCGCGTCGTTCTCGAAGCGGATGGTACCTGCGGCGAACTCCTCGTTTTCAAATTCCTCCGGCTTGTAGCTGCACGCCTTTCCGAAGCGCCCCAGCGGCGCGCCGGCCTCCGCCAGCGAGGTGACGAGGTTTTCGCCCTTGCGGGTGAGCACACTGCTCATCGCGCCGGAGACGCTGGCCATCTTCGGGTTGCCCATGATCCAGACCACCGCGTCCAGCAGGTGGATGCCGATGTCGCAGAACGCGCCGCCGCCGTTGATGTCCTTGCGGTGGAAGTTGCCCCAGGTGGGCACGCCCCGGCGGCGCACGCGGCTGATTTCAGAAAAGTAGACGTCGCCCAGGAAGCCCTTCTGTGCCAGTTCGTGGGCGTCCAGATGCTCCGGCGTGAAGCGGGCGCTCTGGCAGGCCACCAGCTTCCGGCCCGCGCGCTCCGCCGCGTCGTAGAGCTCCTTTGCGTCCCTCCAGGTCAGCGCCAGCGGCTTTTCACACAGCACGTTCGCGCCGTGCTCCAGCGCCAGAAGGCTCATGGACTTGTGCGCCGCGTTCGAGGTGCACACGCTCACCAGATCCGGCTTCTCCTTCTCCAGCATCTCCGCCGCGTCCGTGTAGTAGCTGGGAATGTTCCAGCGCTGGGCGGTCGCCTGGGCAGAGGGCTCGTAGATGTCGCACACGGCGACGATGTCCACATATTCCTCCATGTTGCGGTAGGCGGGAATGTGCGCGGCGTTGGCGATCATGCCGCCGCTGATGATGGCCACTTTCAGTTTGCTGTTCATCATTGCTTCATTTACCTCCGTTGTCCGGTCGCGACCGGTTTTCACTCCGGGAATTCAGTTTTCATTATATGTGCCTTTCTCCCAACAGACAAACATCTATTCTGTCCTAAAATAATACATTCTTGTCATTTGTGCGAAGTCACAGCCGTTCCTCCCGCCCGGAGCGCAGGGAGCGGTATGCCGCCTCCGCCACCAGGGCGCAGTCCCGGCCGTCCTCGCCGCGGATGGGGAAGTCCCGGCCCGTCTGATAGCACTCGATCAAATCGTCCATCATCATCTGATCCTTGTCCTCGCCGAAGTAGCTGAAGATGCGCTCTCCGGGCGCGTACACGCGGTTGTGCTCCGCAAAGTAGTCCACCTGGATGCTGCCCCGGGTGCCGACGAAGCGCAGCGTGAGATCCCGCCCGTAGGGGAAGTGCGCCGTGCGCGACCAGCTGGCGTCCAGGGTCACGATGATCCCACCGGGATAGCGCATGGTCACCACGGCGCTGTCCTCCGCCTCCATCTCAAAGAGCCGGTGTCCCGCCTGGGCGTAGACCCGCTCCGGGAGCGCGCCCAGCAGGTGGTTCATCAGATCCGCCACATGCACGGTGTGGTCGATGACGCATCCGCCGCCGGAGAGCGCCGGATCGGTAAACCAGCCGCCCGGCATCGTGCCCTTGTTGGAGGCGAATACGGCGATCAACCGGCCGATGCGCCCTGCCTGCACCGCGCGCGCCGCCTCCTGAAAGGAGTGGATGTAGCGGTTGCACATGGCGGTCATCAGCCGGACGCCCTTTCGCCGGCACAGGGCGATCGTCTCCTCCATCTCCGTGCGCTCCACGCCCAGCGGCTTTTCGCAGAGCACGTCCACGCCCGCCTCCGCGGCCAGCGCGATCCAGCGCGCGTGCGTGCGGTTTTCGGAGCACACCAGCGCGACGTCCACGTCCTGCGCGAGCAGTTCGGACGGATCCGGCCAGTGTCGCAGGCCGTGGGCCAGCGCGAACGCCTGCGCCCGCTCCGGCACGTCGTCGTGGAAGCCGACGAGCTCCGCGCCCGGGTTGTTCCGGAGGCAGCGCACATAGGTGGGTGTGTGCACATGGGCCACGCTCAGGATGCAGATCCGAATTTTACGCATGCGCCTCGCCCCCTTCCGCAAAGGCCCGTTCAATCTGCGCGGCGAGCGCGAGCCCCTCTTCGGGAGCGCCCGCCTCGCCCGCGGCGAATTCCGCCGGAAGCGCCCGCAGCATGCCCTCCAGCGGACAGAGACGCGTTCCCAGCAGCGGAAAGCGCGCGTCTGCACCCGAAATGCGCACCGAGCGCGCCTCCGCGCCGTCGTAGACCAGATTTCCCTCGGAGCCGCTCAGCTCGTACTCCGTCTTCCACGCGGCCTCGCCCGGCGCGCAGACGCACTGAAGGTTCAGCAGCGCGCCGCTCTCGAAGCGGGCGGTGAGCGCGGCGCAGTCCACGTCCCCGGCCGCGCTGCGCATGCCGTGCAGCGCGGCGGGCTTGCCCAGCCAGTCCTCAGCAAGGCAGAGTCCCTCCGCCAGCGGATGGAGCGCGCCCATGCCCGGTTCGGCCCATTGCAGAAACAGGTTCAGTACGCCGATGCGCCCCAGCTTTTCCGCCCGAAGGATGCGATGCACGTCCCGGACGTTGGGCGCGCAGCGCGCCGGGAACATCAGCCGCAGCCTGCGGTCCTGCGCCCGGAAGCGCGCATGCAGCCGCTCCAGGGCCGCGCGCTCCGCCGCGAACCAGCCGGGAATGGCCGCGTCCATCCCGCGCGCCGCCGCGACCTGCGCCGCAGCCTCCATTTTGTCCGCCGGACAGGCCAGAATCGCCGCGTCCGCCTCCAGCGTTCCGAGTTCGTCCGCGGACGCGCAGCGCGGCATTTCGAGGCCCGGCACGGCGCTTCCCGCCTGGGCCAGCGCATCCGCGAAGCCGTCCGTTCCCATCAGAGCAAACCGCATGTTCATCCCTCCCTCCGGATGTATACCGGCGATATGTAGGCGGCGCTTCCGTCGAACTGCCGCACCTCCATGTGGTAGAGGGCGGCCCCGTCCTCGGGCAGCTCCCATTCGCCCTCGACGAGATATTTCCCCCGGGGAACGGCCGTGTGCAGCTTGAAGGCCTGCGAATTGTAGGGCTTCACCTGTCCGCTCAGGCCGCAGTCCAGAAGCGCGCCGATGGTCCTGTTGATCTTTCGTCCGTTGATTTCCCACTCCACGCGCGTATCGTCATCGCCTTCGATTTCAACGACCAGCATGGCGGTGGAGGGGCTCAGCGTGGAATTGTTGCGGTAGGTCTCGCAGCGCATCCACAGCGCGTCGTCGCCCGCGCGCTCCATCCGGAAGGCGGGGCGGTTGATCTCCGCGCCCGCGGAGACCCGCTGGTTGGGGGAGAGGACGCTGCGCCCACGCAGGCATGGCTCCGCGCCGGTCAGCCGACCATTTTCGACGCGCAGCGCGACCTCCCAGGGATAGGGCGCGTCCAGGTTGTCGCCCCAGCCCAGCTCCAGGCAGAGCTTGTAGCGCCCGCCCCGCTCCGGCAGGGTCAGGCCGTCCAGGATGCGCACGGGCTTGAGATCCCGGTAGAGCACGACCCGGTCGATGGCGCTTGAAGCGTCGACGCGGTAGCGCACGGCGTAGCGCTGTGCCGGGGCAATCTCCGCACCCATGGGCCGACCGTTGACCTGAAAGTCGCAGCCGATGCGCGCGCCGGTGACCGCGTAGGTGCGGCGGCGGCAGATCGCGTCGAAGATGGCCTCGCGGCTGTTCTCCGGGGCGAGCACCGCCAGCTTGCCGTCGCCGTAGGAGCCCGGGAAGCCCGCGTGGTGATCCGTCGAGCCCACGAAGCCGAAGCGCTTTCCCATTTTCAGCCCCCGGTAGACCGTGTTGCGCGGATCCAGGGGGCCCATGTCGTGGTAGTAGGGGAAGCCGGCGCGCTCGTGCATGGCGCAGCCGTGTTTGGAGACCACCTCCACCACGGGGCTGATTTCCCCGTCGAAGGCCGCCCAGTCGATGCCGCGATAGCCCGGGGTGTAGCCGATGTGGTGGGGGATGGCGATCGTGCGCGCCGTCTGCGCCGCGACGACCTCCGCAGGCGTGGACAGGCGGGCGATCTCCAGACCGGAATCCGGCGAGAGAAAGTGGTGATCCCCCCAGCGGGAGGAGTGCATCTCGAAGCTGAACAGGGTCGTCAGCGCGCCGGGCCGGTTCGCCGCGTCGATGCGCGATTTGACCGCGTCCCAGTTGTCGGCGATCTTTGCAAAGCCCCGCTCGTGGAAATCCACGAGGAAGTCCGTATCCGGCGTGCGCGGGGGCATGTCCGGCCAGAACGCGTGCGGCGTGACGCTGACGAAGTCCAGGTGCGAGCGGGCGACCTCCAGCGCGTTTTCCAGGCTCCCAAGTCCGTAAGTGATGCCGCAATGATTGTGCAGATCTCCCCAGTAGATGTTCATCCTGCATTCGCCTCCACAGTTTCGCCGCAATAAAACCGATTGCGCGGATGGCAATCTTGTGTTATAATGGATCGCGGTTCTTAACATTCCATCCTGATTTGATTATACGTTGAAGCGCGCGCCAAAAGCTTTCAATATATTGGTCAATAATAAAAGGATATTGTCAAAGGAGAGTATGCCGGTGTCTTCGTATCCCGTGGAGAGTTATGACAGTGTACCCAGCTTCTGGACCATCAACCGCATCGGAAATGAATCGCGGCGGCCGCGCTATTTCAACGAGACGCTGCCCTTCTCCAGCATGGTGCCCTACCGCCTGACGGAGCGGGACGTGTTTTCCAACGACGACGTACCCCTGCACTGCGCCTCCAGCCTGGAAATCGTGCTCTACGAGAATGTCTCCGGCAACGTGGTTGTGGACAACCGCCACCTGTACGTCGAAGGCAACACGGTCGTCATCAATCCCCCCATGGCGGTGCACGGCGGCTGGGTGACGGGAAATTCGGGCAAGATCTACTGCCTGCAGATTTCCATCGAATCCATGGCCCACTACATCCAGATTGACAGCTTCCTTGCGGAGAAGGGGCTCTCCCTTCAGAACGCGCCCATGACCATTCCGGAGTACGACCGCCTGCGCGCGCTGTTCGCCGAACTCTTTGAATGCGATCAGAATGTTTTTCGGCGCAATATTGCCATACTTTCCATCATCGAGGTCCTGGCGCAGCACATCCCCAGCGCGGATGCGTGCGTCGATTCCCTCAATGCGTCCGAGGAGGAGCTGAAGGTTCTCATCTCCTGGACGCACAGCAATTTTGCACAAAAAATCTCGCTGGACGAGGCTGCGGCGGTGGTGAATTTCAGCAAGCACTACTTCTGCAAGTGGTTCAAGAAGAATACGGGTATGAACTACATCCAGTATGTCAAGCGCGTGCGGGTCTACAACGCGAGCATGCTGCTGCTCGCCGGCAAGACCGTAAGCGAAGCGGGCTACGCCAGCGGCTTCGAGAACATGTCCTACTTCATCAAGTGCTTCAAGGAAATCCGCGGCTGCACGCCCAAGAGCTTCGTCGAAGCGGTGCGCGTTCACAACCAATAGACCCTGGCGGGCGGCGGGCAGTGCCCGCTGCCACCAGCTGCCGACGGGCAGTGCCCGCTGACACCAGCTGCCGCGCGGAAGCGACGGACTTTTGCCCCCATAGATTCAAGGGGCAAAAGTCCTTTGTTGCGTTTCTGAAGGGGTGAATGTACATGTGCGAAATCCGGCCCGTAGATTATGGGCCGGATTTCTTGCGTTCGGCGATCGGGAGAACAAAAATGAATGCGAGAGGGCCGAAGTCCTCTCGCGGGTTGATTGTGTCCGGCGGCTTGCGCGTTGCGTGCAAATCTGTAGATGCGCCGGGATTTTTTGGGCGCGCGGCGCCTGCGCTGCGGGGTTTCCCTATTGCTTTTTCAGTTCCTTTCGCAAGAGCTTTCCGTTGAAGCTCCTGGGAATCGCCTGGATCTGCACGATGTAGACCGGAACCTTGTAGGGATCCAGCCCCTCGGAGAGCCGGTTCCGGATGGCGACGGGGTCGAAGGGCACGCCCTGCGCCATCTGAACGAACAGCTTCGGCACGCTGCCCTTTCCGGGATCGTCGACGGGGATGACGCCGCAGTCCGCGACGCCGGGAATGTGCTTTGCGACGTCTTCAATCTCCTCGGGCGAAACCTTGTTTCCGCCCACGTTGATCACGTCGCCCTTCCGCCCCAGCAGAATGACGTCCCCGTCTTCATCAATGTATGCCACGTCGTTCGTATAGAGGACGCCGTCGCACAGCACCTTTTCCGTCTCCGCCGGATCCCTCCAGTAGTGAAGCATGTTCATTGGGCCACGGCTGGCCAGCAGTCCCGTGTTCGACGCCGACGAGGCGATCTCCCTGCGGTTCTCGTCCACGATGAAGATCTCGGCGTTGCAGGCGGGCCTGCCGATGCAGTTCTTCTTGCTGTCGGGGCGGTTGAAGTTGTAGAGGCAGCTGCAGCCGCTCTCGGTGCTGCCGTAGAAATTGTAGAGCCGGGCGTCGGGCAGCAGTTCGCAGATGCGAAGCCGGTCCGCCTCCAGCATCGGCGCTGCGCCAAACTGGATGTAGCGGATCTGGCCCCGGTATCCGGCGAGCCTGTCCCTGGAGAGTTGCAAGATGACGGAGAGCGCGGAGGGGACGAGGTCGAGGGAGTTGACGCGGTACTTATCCATGTTCTCCAGGAACAGCTTCATGTTCAGAACGCTGCCCAGCAGAACCACGCTGCTGCCGTTGTACATGTTGGCATAGTACCGGCGCAGGCCGTGGGAGTGGTTCATGGGGGAGGAAATCATTTCCACATTGTCCCGCTCCATCTGAACGCCCTCGATGACGTTTCCGGCGAGGGCGACTTCGTTCGCGTGGGTCAGCACGATGCCCTTTTCCCTTCCGGTGGTGCCGGTGCTGAACAGAATCTCGCTGATCTCCGCGCTGTTGGGAAAGCCGGCGGAGAAGGAGGCGGGTTCGGCCCCGGCCATCCTGCCCAGCTGGTCGTGGGTGTAGAAGAGGGGCGCATCGAAGCCCCGGTCCCGGCAGGCGACGATCATTTCGGCCTCCATCCGCGTGGCGAGGGCCTGGATCCTGTCGTGCGCACAGTTATGCTCCAACGGAACAAAGATCGCGCCGTTGAGCTGCAGCGCCATCTGGATGGCCAGATAGTCGATGGTCTGGCAGGCCTCCACGACGACGTAGCCTTCCCGGGAGATTCCCAGCTTTTCAAACAGGTTCGCATAGCGGCAGATGGTCTCGGCATATTCCCGGTAGGTGACGCTGCGGAAATCGTCGGCCAGACACAGCTTGTCCGGCTGGCGCCCGGCGTGATGGAATACGGCTTCTACGATGGAATCAAACATGATATCTTCCCCTTCGGGCGGTGTTTCAGACGGTGCTGAACAGGGGCCAGCAGGTCATGAGCAGATAGCTCAGGGCGGTCATCAGCAGAATGACCACGATGGTGATCGGCACGCCTTTGCGGAACATGTAGCGCGGCTCCAGGCCATAGCCCACCGGGATGGCGCGGATGGACGTGGGCAACATGTACGAGAGGTTCACGCCGATGGACGCGATGTAGATGTAGGGAACCGGGTTTTCGCCGATGCCCTGAATGATGCTGATGACGATGGGCATGGCGACGGCGGCCGTCGCCGTGTTGCTGGTCACGTCGGACAGCAGCACCGTGAGCAGTATGATGGCAAAGACCGTGCCCAGGCCTCCGCCCAGGTTGGATCGGGCCACCAGGCCGCCGATCTCCGCGGCTGCGCCGCTCTCATTGATCAGCGTGCCGGCGGCGAGGCCGCCCGCGAAGACGTACATCAGCTCCCAGCCGATCTTCTTCTGCGCGGACTTCCACATCATCAGGCGGCTTCCGTCCTCGCGGTTGATCAGGAAGGATACGATGGCGCAGAGGATGAAGACGTAGGCCGGCTTCATTCCCGGAAGATACGCCTGATAGAGCTGACGCGTGAAGGACAGGACGGTTGCGGCGAGGAACAACCCCAGCGACCACTTTTCCTTGCGGGACATGCGGGGCATCTCCCGGTACTGCCGGACGAAGTACTCCTTTGAGCCGCCCAGCTCGTCCGCCTTTTTGCACCCGAGCATCAGCATCGCGATGTTGCTCAGCACCAGCACGGCCATGACCGGCAGAAAGCGGACGACCCAGGAGGCGTACATGTATTCCTTGCCGGTCACCTGCTCCAGATACTCCACCGTGACCAGGTTCATGGCCCCGCCCAGGGGAGAAGCCAGGCCGCCCACGCCCGTCGCGTAGGCGATGGTCAACAGCAGCAGCGACCCCTTGCGGCTGTGCGCAATGTCCTCCTCACCCGCGTAGCGCAGCATGGATACGGCGATGGGCGTGACGGCCGCGCACACGACCGCGTTGGGCAGGACGGCGGACAGCGCCGCACAGAGCAGGAACCAGAACGCGACCTGGTGGCGCAGCCTGCTGCCGACGAGGGACAGAAACTTCGCCGCGATGCGCCGGTCCAGCCCCGTCTCCTCCCAGGAGACGGTCAGTATGGACGCGCCGAGCAGCAGCAGAATGGTCTCGGACGCATAGTTGGCAATGACCGCGGACATGCTGGCCATCTGAAAGACCGCGTTCAGCGCGATGGGCAGCAGCGCCGTGACGGCAAAGTCCACCGGCGCGGTGATCCACCAGTAGGCCATCCATGCCACGCTTCCGATGGCCGCGCGGGATTCCAGGCGGCTGAACACCGCCCCCGGCAGCGCGAGGACGCACACCAGGAACAGCAGCGGGCCGATCAGGAGGTGGATCCTCCGGCTGTTCTTCATGCGCGCAGCTCCTCGATCATCTCCCACATGGTCTCCAGGGATTCAAAGCAGGCGGGCTGTATGTATTCCATGGTCACGCCGACGTCGAACCGCTCCTCGATCTCCGCGATGATGCCCACCACCGCCAGGGAATCCAGAATTCCGTCGGTCATCAGATGCGTTTCCCGGTCAAAATCAATGGCGGGGAACTTTTCCTGAAGCATTTTCCTGAGCTCTTCCATTTTCGTCTCTCCTTAGAATTGTTCATAGATAAAGCCGCTCGCGCCATAGCCGGGGCCGTAGATTCCAAAGAACAGCACGACGAACAGGCAGGCGTAGATCAGGCCCCATCGAAGCACGATATTGCGCTTTTCCAGAGATTTGCGGATGCAGGTTCTCTCCTGAACCACGTCCACGATCAGCAAAACGAGGATCGCGGCCGCCGCCACGAGGATGTCCCCGCCGCTCATGCCGTAGGGCACCGGCGGGTTGACGAGCGCGCGGAGCGTGGTCTTCAGGTGCAGCATCCGGGGAATCATCGCGAGGGCGGTCTTCAAATCCGCCGCACGGAAGAAGATTCTTCCGACACAGCAGAGGAAGAAGGTGCGCAGCATCTGCCACAGCCGCCAGAGGCGGCAGTCCGCGTTGATCCGCAGGCGGCGGTTGACGGCTGCAAAAGCGGGCTCCAGCACCTTGCTTCCGATCAGGAGGATTGCGTGGAACAGCCCCCAGGCGACGTATTTCCACGCCGCACCGTGCCAGAGTCCCGTGATCATCCATACGACGAGGATCGGGAAGCAGGCGGCGAACAGCTCGGAGGCGCGCTTCATTCCCCGTTCCCTGAAGCGCTTCTTGGCCCTGCGCATGAGGTTGGATGCGGACACGGGGAAATAGACGTAATCCTTGAACCATTCCTGAAGGGAGATGTGCCATCTGCGCCAGAACTCGCCCATGGTTCTGGAGAAGTAGGGGTGGTTGAAGTTCTTCCGCAGATGAATTCCGAACATCTCCGAGACGCCGGTGACGATGTCAATGCATCCGGAAAAGTCTGCGTAAATCTGTATGGAGTACAGCGCGACCGCCGCGACCAGCACAGGGCCGCTGTATTCGCTGAAGTGGCTGAACGCGGTGTCCACGAACAGAGCGAGGCGGTCCGCGATGACCAGCTTTTTGAAGAAGCCCCACAGCGCCAGCTGCGCGCCGAAGGTCAGATTGCGCGCGCAGAAGGTCACGCCGCCCGCAAGCTGGGCCTTGAATTCGTTGAAGCGGTCAATCGGTCCCTGCACGACGTGGGGGAAGTAGGAAAGGTAGGTCGCGTAGGCCAGAAAGCGCTCTTCTGCCTCGTACCGCTTCCAGTACACGTCCAGCACATAGCTCAGCGCCATGAACGAATAGAAGGATATGCCCAGCGGCAGGATCATCCGGAAGGTCGGAATGCGGGGGATATTCAGGGCGGAGAGCAGCACGTTTACGTTTTCCGACACAAAGAGCGCGTACTTGCAGACGCAGAGCAGGCCGATGGTCACCGCCATGCCGGGAACCAGCGCGCGCCGGGCCCGCGCCTTCGACTGTGCGCGCAGCTGTTTCTTTTGCGCGGGATCCCCGCATTGCCCGATCTGCGCGTCCGTCTCCCGGTAGATCCTTCCGATCCTTCTGCCCGTCCAGAAGGTGCAGACCGCGGTGGCCGCGATGAAGGGAAGGTACTCCACGCCCGAAAGCGCGTAGAAAATGAGGTTGGCCAGCAGCAGAACGTGCGCCTGGCGCGCGGGCTTTACCCGATAGTAGACCAGCAGGACGACGCCTGCAAAGAGGATGAACTGCAGTGATTGATAGTGCATTTGTTTTCCCGTCCCGTCCGATGGTCAGATTCTCTACCGCAGGATGCTTGCGCCGCCGTATGAGAAGTTTCCGTAGCATCGCTCGCCCCTGAGGGTGCGCACGGGCACGGCCGTGTAGGTGTACTGCGTTCCCGGGAGGCAATCGGCGTCCATGTAGCGGGTCTGTGTCTGAAAGGCGGAAACCGCCTCCCAAGGGCCGTCGTCGCCCGCCTTCCGGTACAGCGCATAGCCGTCCGCGCTCTCTACAGCGCTCCATTCCACGATCACGCCGCCTTCGTCCGCCGCGGCCCGAAGCTCCCGGGGCGCGGCGAGGGAGAAGTCCCTGTGGGCGGCGTCCAGTTCGAAGTCCAGAACGGCCGGAGCAATTTCGGCGGCATAGGCGTCCCACGCGGCGTCCCAGCTGTCGCTGCGCGCGTCGCCTGATCGGGGCGACAGGCCGCAGTTCTCCACCAGGTATTCGGAGATGCAGTTGGTGAACTTGATGGCGCCGTGTATGTTGGTGTGCTTTTCGTTGTAGTAGTCCTGCGTGAGATCCAGCCCGAGCTCACCGGCCTTGTCCGTCAGATACAGGACGTCGTAGCCCCGCGCCTCGATCATCTCGCAGACCGTGTTGATCCGGCCGAGCGACGCTTCGGAAACCTCCGCCCTGGGAACCGCGACGAACAGTACACGGACCTGCTCCTCGTCGCAGTAGTCCAGCAGGTGGTCGATGCACGCCTCGAGCTCCGCGGGAATGTCCGACTGCGCGTCCGAAAGGATGTAGGAGGACGAGATGTCCACGCCCGAATATAAATAGGTGGGATACCTGCTGGTTCCCTTCAGGCCGTCCAGCTCCGGGAAAAAGCCGTTTGTGATGTAATCCAGCCAGTATGCCCGGGCCCGGAGCCATGGCACCCGGAATTCCAGCCGTTCGATCTGCGAATACCCGATCAGGTCGCTGAGCGCGTCGATCAGCGCATCCCTGTTTGGAGAATCCGGCATGTAATTCACCAGATTGTGAATGTCCGCCGCGCTGAGCTCACCCCCGTCGACGCTGTTCAGATTTACGACGCAGACGGCGTCCGGCTGCGTCTTTCGAACCTCGCGGATGATGTATTCCGTCGCGTAGAACGGCTGGGATCCGCTCGAATAGGGGTAGATGGCCAGGCCGTAGTTGTTCCATGCGACCATGGGATTCCAGAACGCGTAGACGGTGCTGGAGCCGATGTATACGCCGTCGAGGCTGTCTTCCGGCTCCTCATAGAAGCCGCCGATCATCTGATAGACGCGATGATCCGGGTGGTTGGAAAACAGCCACAGCGTGGGCGCGAACAGGATCAGGAAGATCCCGATGAAGAGTACAATCCGTAGGGCCGGCCTCTTCAGGCGGCCGGTTTTTGCATCGTTAGCCACGACAGCGCAATCACACCTCCCGGGGAACAGTCTCTCGCCGGAAATCCGGCAAATGGGCGATCGCATCGCCCAATACATGCCTATCATAAGCGTGAATTCTTAAGTGATCCTTAAAATGCGCAGACGCTATGTAAAATCAGGCGTTCCCTGCGGTGACAACTTTATGACTTTGGTTTTTCAGATTGTTTTAAGCAACGGAGTGTATGCTATAATGGATCAGGGGAGGGATGGGTTATGCGATTGTTGGTTGTGGAAGATGACCGGGATATGAACAGCGTCGTCTCCAGACATCTCGTGTCGTCGGGCTACGATGTGGATTCCTGCCTGGACGCGGGCGCCGCGCGGCAGCTTCTGCAGTCGTCCTGCTATGACGTAATCGTTCTGGACATCATGCTCTCGGGGGAGAGCGGCCTGGACGTCGTGCGGTGGATGCGGGGGAACCGGAACAATACGCCGGTTTTGTTCCTCACGGCGCTGGATTCCGTGGAGGACCGCATTTCGGGGCTGGACGCCGGTGCGGACGACTACATGACCAAGCCCTTCTCCCTGGAGGAGCTCTCCGCGCGCATCCGCGCGCTGTCGCGCAGGGTCACGCAGAACAGGGACAATCTCTACCATGTGGCCGATCTGACGCTGGACATCATGAAGAGAAGCGTCTGCCGCGGCGGCAGGGAGATTGAACTGAGCCAGCGGGAGTTCGCCATTCTGGAGTACCTCGTCCGGAACGCCGGCATCGTCCTCTCCCGGGAGCAGATTGAGCATTACATATGGAACTATGATTACATCGGAAATTCCAACATCGTCGAGGTCTATATCAGCGGACTGCGGAAAAAGATCGACGCGGACTTTGAGCACAAACTGATACATACGATCCGCTCGGTCGGATACACCATCAAGGAGTAGTGCGGATGAAGCTTTCGATCCACAGAAGCATCAAGGTGCGCATCACCATGTGGTACGCAATTTTTGTCGTGCTCATGTTTGCGCTCATGTTGGGCGTACTGATAATCAGCCAGCACTTATCGTCCAGGGACTTCTACACCGACCGCCTGACCCGGGCGAGGGACGAAGTCATTGCGTCCGTTCAGACCCTGGAAGATCTGAAAGACATCGACACGCAGACGCGGACGGAGGTGTCCGTTTCCATCTTCAGCGAGGGCGGCGAGCTTCTGCAGGGGCAAAAGACCTTTGGCGGTGAATTCAACGCAGATAAACTGCGCGTGCGCGTGGGCTCGAAAGACAACTACTGGTACATCCAGGATGCGCGCCATGTGCTCCGGGACGGAACGCCCATATGGATCCGGTGCTACATCTCCAGCTCGCTGGAGGAGCGAAACAACGCTGTTCTGGCCATTTCGATGGCCATCATCGTGCCCCTGCTGATCGTTCTGGTGCTCTTTGGCGGTTTTCGCCTGACCAAGCAGGCTTTCCAGCCCCTGGACAACATGATCGGAATCGCCGAGGGCATCTCAGACACCAGCGACCTGAGACAGCGCTTTTCCCGCCCGGGGCAGAGGGACGAGGTCGCCCGCCTCGCAGACGCCTTTGACAAGATGCTCGCGCGCCTCGAGCAATCCGTGCAGAACGAAAAGTCGTTCATCTCGGACGCCTCTCACGAGCTGCGCACGCCCATCAGCGTGATACGCGCGCAGAGTGAGTTCGCCCTGGACAAAAACCGCAGCGTCGGGGAGAAGGACCGGGCGCTCGAGGTCATCCTCGACCGCAGCCGGAAGGCGGGGCAGATGCTCTCCCAGATGCTGCTGCTCTCCCGGATGGACTTTCAGAGGCTGCCGCTGAACATGGAACGGATCTGCGTCTCCGAGCTCGTCGAGCGCCTCGCCCAGGAGACCCAATCCCTGGCGGACGCCCGAAACATAAGCATCCTTTGCTCGATTGAACCCGACGTCGCGCTTCGCTGCGACGAGCTGCTGTTCATGCGCGCCGTGACGAACCTGCTCGACAACGCAATCCGGTACGGCCGCGACGGCGGGCACATCTGGCTGCGCCTGACGCGGACGGGCGCAGGCGTCGCGCTGTCGGTGCGCGACGACGGAATCGGCATCGCCGAGGAGGATCTGCCGAAGGTGTGGAAGCGGTTCTATCAGGTCCGAAAATCCGGCGACAATTCCGGCTCCGGCCTGGGCCTGTCGATCGTAAAATGGATCGTCGAGGCCCACGGCGGAACCATCGGATTGCACAGCGCGCCCGGCCTCGGCACGGAGTTTCGGATTGAGCTGCCGGGAAATGCGGAACCGGATCGCGACGCGCGCAGCCGGGAGAAATCCAACCGAAAATCTCCCGGCTGACCCCGACGCAGGCGCGCCCGAATCCGGATTCAGGCAGGATCAGACCTTGGAGATTCGGGGATTCGGCGGAGGTCATCGCACTGTGGCAAGTTCAGATCCCGATCCTGCGCCCTTCTTCAAGGCTGCGCAGAAGCCGCCTTCCGGAAAAGACGAGCGATTGTTGCTCCGGTTGAGGGGTTCAAACCGGTATGCTCCCCAGTATTGCGGAGGCTGCATCATGATTAAAGTAAAAATCGCCTTTGACATACAAAGAACGATTCGGCGTTGCAGAAGAAAAAAGGTAAGGGTAAGGCTGGTCATTGCGTTTCTATTTGCGCTCATGGGAGTTTTCTTTCTTTGCTTCATGGGTGGGACTGGCATCGTTTGTCAGGCGAGCGGAATTCTGAATGAATCAGACATTCGCATGAAAGTAAAATACAATGATATGATCAAGATGGATGTGGATGGACAAAGCTATATCATCAACGGAACATTCTCAGAGATCGAAGCGAGTGGCTTAAAGGAGTTAAGGGCCGCTTTAAAAAGCATCGAGGGAAAGAAGGTCGATTTCAAATACTGGAGCAATGACCGGGTTCCGACCGTTCTGGAGCTGAATTGCGATGGGAAAGAGTATGTATCATTTGAACCGACATATTCCAATATAAAGAAGAACCGCGTTGAAACAGAAATCATAAGCAGTTTTCTGATCGTGGGTGCATTTCTATGGATCTTGACAGATTTAAGCATATTGAGGATATATTGCCGGCACAAAGGCCAAAGAGCTGCCAGGCTTGACTGAATTGTGAGCCAAGCAGATGTAGTCATCCGATGGGGACATCCGAATCATGGAAACCATCCGGCATTTGGAAAGGGCCGGCCCGATTCCGGGGGATGTGGCGGTGAAAATGACAAAGAAGAAACCGCCTGATGCATATCAAGCGGTTTCTGTTTGGCGGACCCTAAGGGATTCGAACCCCTGACCTTCTGGTCCGTAGCCAGACGCTCTATCCAGCTGAGCTAAGGGACCTTGCGCTTCTCTCAAAGTGCTCATATAGTATACCGCCGCCGGCGGAATTTGTCAAGGGCTTTGAATGTAAAGAATCCGTGCAAAGGGTGGGGATATTTTTCATCGGATATTGACAAGGGCGCGGAGGCGGGCCTATAATAGACGGGAAGGGGAAAGCCCTTCGCACGAAAAAAGAATATCGGGCTTTGTGGCCCGCGGGTGTCCCCGGGATGGGGATGAAAAGGGAATCCGGTGAGAATCCGGAGCGATGCCGTCACTGTGTACGGGAGTCCTTCTCACAAATCACTGGCTCAGGCTGGGAAGAGAGAAAGGGCGATGAACGAAGCCAGGAGACCTGCCCGCAGGGTGGAATTTCGGATTTCGGGTCTTGAATCCTGGTTCTGACGAAGCGGAGACGGATCTCTCTTATGAACTGGAGGGGAGCGTGCGTCGGCGTATCGGAACGAATTGTTGAGATTCAAACGAAGCGCCGGTGGACGTTCTTCGTGTATTCAGAAAGAGAGGTTTTTTCTATGAAGAAGGTACTTGCACTGCTTCTGGCGCTGCTGCTGGCCTTTGCGGGACTGACCGCGCTGGCCGAGGACGAGGAAAACTATGAGACCGGCGACGCTTCGCTGGACAATCCCCGCAATGGAGATGAGATTGGTATGAACGAACTGCTGGTCATCAGCTTCGGCACCAGCTTCAACGACAACCGCCGCCTGACCGTGGGCGCCATCGAGGCGGCCATGGAGGAGGCCTTCCCGGACTGGTCGGTGCGCCGCGGCTTCACCAGCCAGATCATCATTGACCACGTCAAGTCCCGCGACGGCGAGGTCATCGACAATGTGACCGAGGCGCTGGACCGCGCCGTGGCCAACGGCGTGAAGACGCTGGTTGTGCAGCCCACGCACCTGATGGACGGCTTTGAGTACAACGACGTGGTGACCGAGCTGGCCACCTACGCCGACGCCTTTGAGAACATCGCCATCGGCGCGCCCCTGCTCACCAGCGACGCGGACTTCCAGACCGTGATGCAGGCCGTGGTGGACGCGACCGCCCAGTACGATGACGGCGAGACCGCCATCTGCCTGATGGGCCACGGCACCGAGGCCGATTCCAACGGCGTGTACGCGAAGATGCAGCAGTGCATGGCGGACGCAGGCTATGCCAACTACTTCGTGGGCACCGTCGAGGCGGAGCCCACGCTGGAGGACGTGCTGGCGGCGGTGCAGGCCGGCTCCTACAGGAAGGTCGTGCTGCGCCCCCTGATGATCGTTGCCGGCGACCACGCCAACAACGACATGGCCGGCGACGAGGAGGACTCCTGGAAGTCCGCCTTCGAGGCCGCGGGCTACGAGGTGAGCTGCGAGATCAAGGGCCTGGGCGAGCTGGAGGCGATTCAGCAGCTGCTGGTGGCCCACGCCCAGGATGCGATCGACAGCCTGGCCGAATAAGCGCAGAGTCAATCCAGTTCAAAGCTGCGGCGGCTCCCCCGGGGAGCCGCCGCCTCCCGACGGAAAGGATGTTCAGAGATGTTCAAGCGTATTGTTGCTCTCGCCCTGATTTTGATGCTGGGCGCGTGCGCCGTGGCGGAGGTGGCCTCCGGCGACGAGACCGTGGAGGCCCAGGAGGTCGTCGAGGAGGGCATGGTGCCCATCGGCGGTGAGATGATCCGGGACGGCGTCTATCCCGTCGAGGTTCGCTCCAGCTCCTCCATGTTCAAGATCGTGTCCTGCACGCTGGAGGTGCAGAACGGAGAAATGCGCGCCACCATGACCATGAGCGGCACGGGGTATCTGAAGCTGTTCATGGGAACCGGCGCGGAGGCGGTCTCCGCTTCGGAGGCGGACTGCATCCCCTTTGAGGAGGACGCAGAGGGCGTGCACAGCTTTACCGTGCCGGTGCCCGCGCTGGACGCGCCGGTGGATTGCGCCGCCTTCAGCAAGCGCAAGGAGAAGTGGTATGACCGCAGGCTGCTCTTCCGCGCGGATTCCCTGCCGCTGGAGGCCTTCCGCGAGGGCGCGCTGACCACCGTCGCCGCCCTGGGACTGGAGGACGGGCTGTACAGCGTGGACGCGCGCCTGGTGGGCGACGCGGGCAAGGCGAAGGTGGAAAGCCCCGCGCAGCTGCGTGTGGAGAACGGCGAGGCCTTCGCCACCGTGGTCTGGGGCAGCAAAAAGTACGCCGACATGTCCCTGTGCGGCGCGCGCGCTGCGGCGCTGGAGGGCGAGGGCAACGCCGCCTTCGAGGCCCGCGTGCCCTGCTTCGACTGGAATCTGGCCGTGACCATCGACAGCACCGCCCTGGGCGCGCCGGTGGAGATGGCCTATTCCCTGCGCTTCGATTCCGCATCCATCGCCCCGGCGCAGTGAGCGGAAGGGCGCGCCGTCGCCGGTTCCCGGGCGCGCGTACCCGTCCTGAAGGGGAGGCCGCGCCCGGAGAGGGCACCTTTCGACCCTGACGGGTCTCTGCGCGCGGATCGCGCGGCTTGCCGGCCGCGCCCAGCGCGCTCCAATTGAAAAAACAGAATACATGGGAGTTTGCAGGTGTCCGCGCGCATCGCGCGGGTGAAAAGGGAACGGAGTGAGAGTCTCCGACAGGACCGCTGCTGTGAAGCGGAGCTTCATGCGGGTTACCATTGGCCGAAGGGCTGAGAAGGCTGCATGGAGCGGTGATGCTGAGTCAGAAGACCTGCCTGCGAATTGCGTATCAGCTTCTTCGGACTAAAGAACGATATGTGCCTGGGCCGTCTGCAAACGCCGAGACAGACGGTCTTCCGGCGGCGATGCCGCTGGAAACTGCGGTTTCCTTTGCCCGCAGCCCGCTTATGCACCCAACAGAACCGATTGGACGAAGAATCTGAACGGTTCTGTTTTTTGTTTCCTGCGCGCCCCGGGATGGAGTTTTGAGCAATGCCAAAGTCTTTTTCTCCCCCGGCGGCCGCTGCGGAAGCGCGGCGGGCGAAGCTGCTCCCGGTTCGCCCGCAAATGGAGCCATCCTGCGCGGACGGCGAGCGTGAAGCGCGTCCGCCATCGTCGCATCCCCCGACGAATACAGATGGAGGCGGCCGGTTGGGCCCCGGCCGCCGGTTTTTCACCGGCTCAGGCGCAGCATCGGGCCTCGACTGGGGCGAAGGGAGCGCCGCACCCTGCGCGGTTTGCCCATTGTCCGCGAAGGGAAGCGCCGCCACAGTCCGCTGCGTTCGAACTTTTCCGCGCAGGATTGGGCGCGGAGAATGCGTCCTGCCCGCCCGATGGGCCGGACGCGCACGATAATATTCAGGAGGTACTGATTCATGGCCAAGTTCATCACCATCGGCGAACGCATTTCCGTCACAGCCCCCGCCATCCGCAGAGCCTTTGCGGAGCGCGATCCCGAGCCCATCCTCAAGCGCGCGAAGGAGCAGCTGGAGGCCGGCGCGAACTACATCGACGTCAACATCGGTCCCGCCGAGGCCGACGGCGAGGAGGTCATGCAGTGGGCGGTCAAGCTCCTGCAGGCGACCTTCGACAACGTGCCGCTGGCGCTGGACACCGCCAACATGAAGGCCATCGAGGCTGGAATTCAGGTGTACAACCGCGCCAAGGGCAAGCCCATCGTCAACTCCGCCGACGCGGGCGACCGCATCAACCGCATCGACCTGGCCGCCGCCAACGACGCCATCTGCGTGGCGCTGTGCTCCTGCAACGGTATCGCCGCCGACAACGACGAGCGCATGGCCCACTGCCAGAACATGCTGGAGCGCGGCCTGATGCTGGGCATGGAGAGCGAGGATCTGTGGTTCGACCCGCTGTTCCTGGTGGTCAAGGGCATGCAGGACAAGCAGCTGGAAGTTCTGGAGGCCATCAGGATGTTCTCCGACATGGGCCTCAACTCCACCGGCGGCCTGTCCAACAACTCCAACGGCATGCCCAAGCACATCCGCCCCATCATGGACAGCGCCCTGGTGGCCATGGCGATGATGCAGGGCCTGACCAGCGCCATCGTCAACCCCTGCGACCTGCGCCTGATGGAGACCATCAAGAGCTGCGACATCATCAAGAACAACAACCTCTACGCCGACTCCTACCTGGAGATCTGACATGGGGTGGCGCGGGGGAGGGCACTCTCTTCCACGCATGTGGAACAGAAGGGACAAAGAAGCTCCCAACCGGCCGCGAAGGCCGGTTGGAAGCTTCTTGCCTGCGCGCGCTCCGGGGCGGGCACGTCAGGCCTGTCCGGCGCGCTCGAGGGCTGCGCCAATGAGGCCGGCGAAGAGGGGATGGGGGCGGTTGGGGCGGGACTTGAACTCCGGGTGGAACTGGCAGGCCACGAACCAGGGGTGGTCCGTGAGCTCGATCATCTCCACCAGGTCGCGCTCCTCGTTGCGGCCGCTGGCGATCATGCCCCGGGCCTCCATGCGCTCCAGATAGCGGTTGTTGAACTCGAAGCGGTGGCGGTGGCGCTCCTCCACCTCCGATACGCCGTAGAGGGCGCGGGCCTTCGTGCCCTCCCTGAGGGCGCAGCGGTAGTGGCCCAGGCGCATGGTGCCGCCGGTCTGCACCAGGCCCTTCTGATCGGCCATGATGTCGATCACCGGGTCGGGGGTCTCGGGGTCGAACTCCGTGGAGGACGCGTCCTTCAGGCCGCAGACGTTGCGCATGAATTCGATCACCGCGATCTGCATGCCCAGGCAGATGCCCAGATAGGGTACGCCGTGCTCCCGGGCGTAGCGGGCCGCCAGCATCTTGCCCTCCACGCCGCGGCTGCCGAAGCCGCCGGGAACCAGGATGCCGTGCACGCCGGAGAAGATTGCGTCGAGATCGGCGCCCGCTTCGGTGAGCTCGTCCGCCTGCACCCACTTGATGTTCACCCGGGCGTTGTGGGCGATGCCGCCGTGGCGCAGGGATTCCGCCACGGAGAGATAGGCGTCGTGCAGCTCAATGTACTTGCCCACCAGCGCGATGGTGACCTCGTGGGCGGGATACTGGAAGCGGTTCACCAGCTCACGCCAGTCCTTGAGATCCGGCTCGCGCTTTTCCATGTGCAGGGCCTCGCAGACCTTGTCGGCAAAGCCCTCCTCCTCCAGCATGAGGGGCACCTGGTAGAGGGATTCCGCGTCCAGGTTCTGGATGATGTACTTCGCGGGCACGTTGCAGAACTGGGCGAGCTTGCGGCGCATCTCCTCGGGCACGGGATAGTCGCTGCGGCAGACCAGCATGTTGGGCTGGATGCCCTGGGACTGGAGCTGCTTGACGGAGTGCTGGGTGGGCTTGGTTTTGAGCTCCTGAGAGGACTTCAGATAGGGAATCAGCGTGACGTGGATGAACAGCACGTCCTCCCGCGGCACCTCCCACTGGAACTGGCGGATGGCCTCGATGAAGGACTGACCCTCGATGTCGCCGATGGTGCCGCCGATTTCGGTGATCACCACATCCCGGTCGTTGGCCACGCGGTAGAGCTTGTCCTTGATTTCGTTGGTGACGTGGGGGATGATCTGCACCGTGCCGCCGTTGTAACCGCCGCTGCGCTCCCGGTTGAGCACGGAGTAGTAGATCTGGCCGGAGGTGACGGAGGAATAGCGGGTGAGGTTTTCGTCGATAAAGCGCTCGTAGTGGCCCAGGTCCAGGTCGGTCTCCATGCCGTCCTCGGTGACGAACACTTCGCCGTGCTGATAGGGATTCATGGTGCCGGGATCGACGTTGAGGTAGGGATCGAACTTCTGGATGGTGACGGAGTAGCCGCGCGCCTTCAGAAGGCGGCCCAGGGACGCCGCGGTGATGCCCTTGCCCAGCGACGAGGCCACGCCGCCGGTGACGAAGATGTACTTTGCCATGATGATTCCTCCTTAAAATTGCATGCGCGGGCGGAAAATCCGCAGCCGGCGAATCAAAAAACAGGGCGGCGAACCCTCCAAAACAAAAAACGGAGCGTCCACCGCTGCCTCAATGGGGGCACTTGGCCCCCTCCGGCTACAATGAACGCTCTTGGCTATACATTTTTTATGGAAAACATTATACGCCGAATTGACGCGTTGTCAACGAAAGATTTGGTTAAATTCCGGCATGCGCAATCCGGCGGCCACGGGGTACAGCGGCGGTGAAGAGCAGCGCCCCGGAGAGCGCGACGAGGGACATCAGCGGCAGCGCGCCGCGCACGCCCATCCAGTCCACCAGCCGCCCGCCCAGGAAGGTCGCCAGCAGGCTGCCCAGCGTGAATGCGCTGCCCGCCAGCGCCTGTCCCTTGAGAAAGTCCTGCGGGGGCAGCGTCCGGGCGATGTAGTCCACGGCCGCGGGGACGTAGACGGCATAGCTGAAGAACTGCATCAGCTCCGCCGCGCAGATGGCCTGCGGGCTGCGGGCGAGGGTGACGAGCGCGATCTTCGCCACCCAGGCCCAGCCGGCGAAGCGCAGCAGGGAGAAGCTGTCCAGGCGCGCGCGGACGCGGGAGTAGAGGAGCATCGCCGGGAGCTCCGTGAGCGCCGCGACGGCAATCGCCGCGCCCAGACCGGCGCTGTCGCCGCCCACGCTGCGCATGATTTGCAGCATGAAGGTGTCCACAAAGAGGTGCGCGAAGGACAGGCAGATCAGCCCGGGCAGAAACAGCGCGAAGCGGCGCTGGCGGCGCAGCAGGGGCGCTTCCCCCGCGCGGCGCGCCCGCTGCGGCTCCACGGGGCCGAGGCCGGGGGAGCGGAAGCGGGCGAGGCAGAGCACCATGAGCAGCAGGGTCGCGAGGTAGCAGGCGGGCAGAACCGAGGGCGCGGTCCGGCGCAGCAGCCGCCCCATCAGGAAGCAGCAGAGGGAGAAGGCCGCGGAGCCGATGCCCCGGGCCAGCGCGAAGTTCACCTTCAGCCCGCTCAGCTCGAAGCCCCGGTGGAGGGAGTTGACCGAGGGCTGAAGGGCGGATTGCAGCGTCAGCGCCGCGATCATCACGGCGGCGAGGGACGCGCCCTTCAGCGGCAGCGCCAGAAGCGCCGCGGCGCACAGTGCGACGGGCACATAGGCGCAGGCCAGGGCCGCGCTCAGGCGCACACCCGCGCGGTTGAACAGCGCGGCCAGCAGCGGTTGAAGCACGGCGGACAGGCCGTAGGCCGCGCCCAGCAGCGCGCCAATGCCGCCGTTTGTGAAGCCCCTGTCCAGGAGATACGCAGAGGCGAAGTTGAACATCAGGCCGGAGGTCACCCAGTAGAGACTCTGAATCAGCGCATAGGAGGCGGTGACGCGCCTGCCGGAACGCTCCATAGACATTCCTCCCCCAAAAGACTGGGGCAATTGTAGCACGCGCGCATGAAGAATGAAGCATGTTTTTGGAAAACCTTTGCAACGCGCCGGACCCGCTTGCCCGGAGGCGCGGGATCGGCTATAATGGAAACAGAAACCAGAGAAGGATGGGGCGCGCATGGCGAACAAACTCTTTGTATCCCCCTCGCCGGACGGCTGGCGGAATCTGGGCGTGGACGAATACTTTCTCGACCACATGGGCGCGGAGGATATACTGCTGTACTTTTACATCAATGCGAATGCTGTGATCATCGGCTGCGGACAGAACCCCTGGGCGGAGTGCCGCCTGGCGGCCATGGAGCGGGACGGCGTGCAGCTGGTGCGGCGCATCACCGGCGGCGGCGCGGTGTTCCACGACGCCGGAAACCTGAACTTCTCCTTCATCGCGGGGGAGAAGATCTACAGCGTGGAGCGCCAGCTGGGCATGATCCTCTCGGCGGTGCGCGCGCTGGGCATTCCCTGCGAATTCAGCGGCCGCAACGACCTGCTGGCTGACGGGCGCAAGTTCTCCGGGAACGCCTTCTGCGCCCGGGGCGGGGTGCGCCAGCACCACGGCACGCTGCTTCTGAACGCGGATCTCTCCCGGCTGCAGAACTATCTGAACGTCGATCCCCGCAAGCTCCAGGCCAAGGGAACGAAGTCCGTGCGCTCCCGGGTGTGCAATCTGAGCGAATTTGTGCCGGACATCGACTGCGCGCGGATGCTTGAGGCGCTGAAGGCGGCCTTCCGGGCGGAGTACGGGCCCTACGAGGAGCTGCGCGCACAGGATCTGGACGAGGCGGCCGTCGCGCCCTATGTGGAAAAGCAGGCCAGCGAGGCCTGGCGGCTGGGCCGGACGCCCCGCTTCGACCTGGAGATTGAAAACCGCTTCCCCTGGGGCAACGTGCAGCTGCTGCTCACCCTGCGCCAGAGCCGGGTGGACGCGCTGGACGTGTACTCCGACGCCATCGATGCGAACCTCACCGGCGAGATTCGCCGCCGCCTGCTGGGCGCGCCCTTCGGTGCGGCGCCCATGTCCCGGGCGCTGCTGGAATCGCAGAGTCCCCAGGTGCGCGAGGTGGGCGCCTTCATCGCCGCGCAGGAGCTGTGATCCGGCGGAGGGCGGACGCAAAAAATCCCAACCGGCAAGAGGTTGGGATTTTTTGCGCCTGTCGCCGGGTATGGCTTCTCCAGCGCTCCGGTGCGCTACGAGGGAAGTTTTCCCGCAGTCGTGCGGCGGCGCTGAAGCAGCACGCAGAGGGTGAGCACGAGGGGGAAGACGAGGGCGGCGAGCACGCCGGTCTTGAGGTCGTCCCCCGCGGCGGCAGAGACCATGCCGGCCAGGGTGGGTCCGGCGGAGCAGCCCAGGTCGCCGCCCAGGGCCAGCAGGCAGAACAGGGCCGTTCCGCCCCGGCGCATGGCTCCGGAGGCCAGGCTCAGCGTGCCGGGCCAGAAGATGCCCACGGAGAAGCCGCACAGGCCGCAGCCGGCCAGGCCCACGATGGGCCAGGGTGCCAGGCCGATCATCAGGTAGGCCACTATGCACAGCCCGCAACAGCCCAGCATGAACTTCTCCAGCGGGAGCCGGTCGCCCATTTTGCTGTAGAGTATGCGGGAGAGGCCCATAGCGACGGCGAAGAACATCGGGCCCATCAGATCGCCCAGGGTCTTGCTCACGCCCAGGCCCTTTTCCGCCAGGGCCGAGGCCCACTGGCTCACCGCCTGCTCGCTCGCGCCGCTGCACACCATGGCCAGCAGCATCAGCCAGAACAGCCGGTTCTTCGCCAGCTCCAGCAGGGACATGCCCCGCTCGCCGTCCTTGAGCAGGGGCGCGATGGGCACGCGGGCGAAGGAAATCAGGTTGAGCAGGGGGACGGCGGCCCAGATCAGCGTGAGAATCTTCCAGTTTTCAACCCCGAAGGCGGTGAAGAACAGGGTGGAGAGCAGCACGCAGGCCACATGGCCCCAGCAGTAGAAGGAGTGGAGCAGGCTCATGGCCAGATCCTTGTTTTCGGTGGGGCAGGCCTCCATGATGGGGCTGATGAGCACCTCCAGAAGGCCGCTGCCGATGGAGTAGACCACCGTCGCGATGAGCAGGCCTGCATAGGGGTCGCCCAGCGCGTCCGGCAGCAGCGCCATCAGCACCATGCCCGCACAGGCGAAGGCGTGGGCCAGAATCGCGCTCATTCGGTAGCCGATGCGGTCCACGAAGCCCACGCTCGCCGCGTCCACGCACAGCTGAAGCAGGAAGTTCACCGTCACCAGCAGCGTGACCTTCGTCAGCGGAACGCCGTAAGTGGTGTGAAAGGTCAGGTACAGCAGGGGGGCGAAATTGATGACGATGGCCTGCACCGCGAAGCCCACAAAGCAGGTTCGTATCGTGCGGTTGTAATTATTCTGCATAATCATTTGAATCCTTTATTTTTTTAAGTAGAGGATGCTCCGGCGGAGTGATTTCAAATGCGACGGTATGCTCGGTCAGCTCCGAGAGCGCGCACAACTTGGCATTCACCAGAGGATGCAGGCAGTTGGGCAGGTGATCCATGTGCGCGCGATGAATCGCCACGCACTCCTTGCATTTTCCGTGCCATTTGCATGCCACATTGCAGGGGCAATGATCGCTATCATTATAGGCTGCGTGGAATTCTTCAATAAACGCAGCCTCAAGTCGATAACACTCTGTCATATTGCCCAGTTTCGCCTGATGCAGAGCTTCTTTTTCCGTGGGGTTTCCATCAATCATCATCGACCAAACTTCCTTTCAATATGTTCTGAAAGGAATTATATTCTTAAACAGGGGGCGTTTCAAGATAATAAATGCCTTGTTTTATGCACTATTTTCTCATACTACGAAAACTGCCGGGAGAGCAATCGTACATCCTCCGAAAGCAGCGTGAAAAGTAGCTCTCGGAGTTGAATCCACACAGGCGGCTGATTTCCCGAAGCGGAAGAGTCGTTTCCAGAAGCAGCTTTTGCGCGGCGCAGAGGCGGTGCCGAAGCAGCGCTTCAATCGGAGATATTCCGAAATAGCTGTTGAAACAGCGGTTTGCTTCGCTTCGGCTGATGCTTGCGGAAGCGGCAATATCGTTTAGGCTGATCTGTTCTGCAAAGTGGGAAGAAATATAGGTCTGCATCTGTTGGATGCGTATCTGCATGGTCAGCTGAAGGCGCGTCATTGGACGTCTCGGCAATTTGCTGAAATTCAGAAACAACAGTTCAAAAATGCGATTCAAATCGCGCTGAACGGACATTTCATAGCAGGTATTTTGTCTCTTTGCGCGTTCGTATACATTCGAGAGCAGGCAGTTCACCTCGTTTTGCCAGTCGTCTGTGCAACGAAAGATCACATAGGGGAGCTCGTCACAGCGGAGTATGGGCAGTATGTATTTCTGATAGACAAGGCTGCTCTCCGGTGAAATCAGCGAGGCAGAAAAAACGATGTTCGGCATCGGATCACAGGTATCGCCGCTTTTCTGCTGGATTCCATGAAGCATGTTGCTGTTGATGAAGATGCTTTCCCCTGCCTGAAGCGCAATGTGCTCCATGCCGATCTGAAAGCTCAGCGCATTGCAAACAGCGGTGACAAACTCAAATTCTGGATGCCAATGCAATGGCACGACCCGGTTGGGAAGCATCGGAAGCTCGTCGTCAAAGTAGCTGATCGGAAACGTCATTGTGTCATGTTCCATCTGCTCTCGCAGTTGATGATCCAATACGAGCGACATAGCCCCAATCCTCCCTTCCGCAGATCGCGCAATGTTTTTGGGCCTTAGAATTGATCGGCAGACGACGCAGGCCAAAGATTCGCGTGCAGTCTTTCTTTAAACTGGTTCAGAACGAGAGGTTCCGTCATGAAACATTGCGAGAATCAATGCGCCCCCGCTTCCTCCAGCGGCAGGTAGACGGAGAAGGTCGTGCCCTCTCCGGGGGCGCTGTCCACCGCGATCTTGCCCGCGCAGAGATCCACGATGCGCTTGACCAGCGAGAGCCCCAGGCCGTTGCCTTCGGTGGCGTGGGCGGTGTCGCCCTGAAAGAACTTCTCGAACACCCGCGCCTGGGTGTCCGCGTCCATGCCCTCGCCGTGGTCGGTCACCTGCACCACGATGAAGGACTGCACCTGCATGCAGCTCACCTCCAGCGCGCCGCCCCGGGGGGAGAACTTGATGGCATTGTTGATGAGATTGACCCAGATGTGGTTCATCATCTCTTCGTTGCCGTCGTACTCCAGCGGGTCCAGATCCAGTTGAAGCTCGATCTCCTTCTCCTCCCACTGCTTTTCCATCAGCAGGATGCAGTTGCGAATCTGCTCGTCCAGACGGTAGCGCGCCTTGTCGGTCACGATCTGCTGGTTTTCCAGCTTGGTCAGCAGCAGCACGTTTGCGGACATGTTGGCCAGACGCTCCGATTCCGTGACGATGATGCGGGTGTACTCCCGGCGCTGCTCGTCGGTCAGATCCTCCCGCTCCAGCTGCTTGGCGAAGCCACGGATGGACACGATGGGGGTCTTGAATTCGTGGCTGAAGTTGTTGATGAAGTCCGTGCGGAACATTTCGATGCCGCTCAGTTCCTCCGCCATGTGGTTGTAGCTCTGCACCAGCTCCCGGATCTCGCCCGCGCAGGCGCTGTCGTCCACGCGCACGCTGAAGTCCCCCTGGGAGACCTTCTTCATGGCGCTGTTGACCCGGTGGATGGGCTGGAGCTTCTGTCCGCCGAAGCTCGCCGTGAGCACCACCGCGAAGAGGATGCACAGCAGCACCAGCAGCATCGGCCAGAGGGTGGTGCGCATCAGCGGCTTCAAAAGGCCCATGCGCAGCATCAGCATGTAGGAGGAACTGGTCATCAGTCCGGCGTTGATGAGCACTGCAAGCATGAAGGTGATCATCAGCCAGCTCAGCGAGCCTCCCCGCTCCCGTTTGCGCTGCGGCTTGCGCCGGGGAGCGCGCTTTTTGCGGCTCATCCCCGCTTCACCGCCTTGTAGCCCAGGCCGCGCACGGTGACGATTTCAAAATCGTCGTTGCCCCGGAAGTGGTCGCGCAGGCGGTTGATGTGCACATCCACGGTGCGCTCGTCGGACTCGCTGTCCATGTCCCAGATCTCGTCCATCAGCTGCCGCCGGGTGAAGATCTTGTTCTGATAGGACAGCAGCTTGAACAGCAGCATGAACTCCTTCTTCGGAAGCTCCAGCACGCCCTGGGGGCAGGTGACGGTCAGGGAGTCGTAATCCAGCACCGTATCGCCGATCTCCAGCCGGTGCTCGTTGACGATGCGGGAGCGGCGCAGCAGCGCGGCGATGCGCAGCAGCATCTCCTCCTCGTCCACGGGCTTGACCATGTAGTCGTCCGTGCCGATCATAAAGCCCTTGTGCTTGTCCGCGGGCTTTTCCTTGGCGGTGACCATCAGGATCGGCAGGTCGCAGCCCGAGGCGCGCAACGTCTCGGTAAACTCGTAGCCGTCCATGCGCGGCATCATGATGTCCAGAACGATCAGGTCCACATGCTTCTTGTCCAGAATCTCCAGCGCCTCCACGCCGTCCCGGGCGGGAATCGGCTCGTAGCCGTTCTGGGAGAGCACGGCCTGCATCAGCTTGCGGGTATTGTCGTTGTCCTCGACCACAAGAATATGAAACATACGCTCACCTCATTGTACACCATTTTGACGCGCGGGTGTGAACCGAATATGAACTGGACGCACCGAAGACCCGAACCTATTATACTCCATTTGCGTCGAATATGCGATGGAATTTCGTTTATAAAAGGTTTATATACTGCGCATAGAATGACAAATGGAGGCAAAAGAAATGAACGAAGCGATGATACCGGTGGAGCCGCCCTCGGTGGCCGCCGTGAAACAGGAATACAGGGAGCTGATGCAGCTCTACGACGGCGCGATCCGCGAGGTGCGCACAAAGCTGGAGGTGTTGGATTCGGAGTTCCGCGTGAGATACGCCCGCAACCCCATTCACCACATCGACACCCGCCTGAAGTCCCCTGCCAGCATTGCGGAGAAGCTCGCCCGCAAGGGCTATCCGCCCACGCTGGAGGCGGCGGAGGCGCACCTGACGGACATTGCGGGCGTGCGCATCGTGTGCAACTATGTGGAGGACATCTACCGCGTGGCGGAATTGCTGATTCACCAGCGGGACGTGGAGCTGGTGCGCCGCAGGGACTACATCCAGGAGCCCAAGGAGTCGGGCTACCGCAGCCTGCACCTGGTGATCCGCATCCCCGTGTTCCTCTCCAGTCACACGGAGCTTGTGCCCGTGGAGGTGCAGATCCGCACCATCGCCATGGACTTCTGGGCCTCGCTGGAGCACCAGCTGCGCTACAAATCCGACCAGGAGACCACCCAGAAGCTACGCCAGCGCCTGCAGAGGTGCGCCGAAATCAGCGCCCGCCTGGACGAGGAAATGCAGAGCATCTACCGGGAAATCAACGGCGAGGGCATCGCAGAAAAAAATACTTGCGCTGACGCGGATTTTCAGGCATAATAGGAGAAGTACTTCAAATTGAAAATTCGGAGGCCGCTATGGAAGACAGACAGCAAACCCCGGACATTGAGGAGCGCAACGCGACGCTCGATCCCGATCCCGTTCCCGTTTCACAGGCGATGAGCGACGACGAGCTTCAGGACAGCCTGCTGGAGGACTCCGGCATGAGCGGATTCCAGAAGTTCATTGCCCGCATGGACGAGCAGCGCTGGACGCTGACGCAGCGAATTGTGGGCGTGGCGCTGGGCCTGCTGGCGGGCGTGTCGCTGTTCTGGGACAGCTTCAGCGGGAAGGAGGAGGGCTTCTCCTATTCGCTCATCATCGCCGTGGTGATCGCCATGCTGGTGCCCAACAGCCTCGAAAAGAAGGGCCTGCGCCGGATTCCGAAGCTGCGCGTCGCGCTGGTCATCACGCTGTCGGTCATGATCGTCGCCTACCTGATCCTCATGGGCGTGCGCATGGGCTTCAAGTTTACCGCCTGACGCCGCTTCAGACATCTGGCTGGGCGTTGGCCGTTTCAGCGCAAAACCGGACCCCCTGTTCCATTTCGGATAACAGGGGGTCCGGTTTTGCGTGCGGGGGAGGGGATGGGTTTTACCGCGTCCGCTCCACGCTGTCCATGACGTCGAGCACCTCGACGCCCATGCCCTGAAGCATGCCGCGCACCCGGCGGTAGGTTTCCGCACAGCCCGCGTCCAGATCCTCCGGCGCGTGGGCGTCCACGCCGATGATCGCCCGGTTGCCGGTCTCCGCCGCAACCTCCCAGAATTCCCGGCTGGTGTAGCCCACATAGCCCTGGCTGCGCGCGCCGGGGTTGCGCCGGTGGCCCAGCAGGTTGTATTCCAGGGGCATGTCCAGCCGCAGCGCCGCCTCGCAGAGGGCGCGGCAGACCCGCTTCGCCTCCGCGTCGAAGGCGGGGTAGCGGTACAGGAACAGATCCGGGTGGGCGAGGTAGAGGAACAGCCCGCTCTCCATGCCGGCGATGGTGGTCTCCATGTAGCGCCGGATCTGGGCGTGGTTCGCGCAGCGGCCGAAGTAGAAGCCGCCGGTCTCGTCGTTGGTATCGTAGTGGTTGCCCAGGATGAAGTAATCAAAGCCCATTTTCGCGCGGATTTCCCGCAGCCATGGATAGAATTCGGGGAAGGCCTCGCACTCCATGCCCAGGTGAATTCGGATCCGGCCCGCGTACTTTTCCTTCAGCGCGCGCACGGTCTCCACATAGCCGTCCAGCTCGTCCAGGCGCATGCGCATGTTTGCCACGAAGTCCGACCGGTAGGGCCATGCGCTGTGGTCCGCGAAGCCCAGAATCTCAAAGCCCGTCTCGATGGCCTGAAGCACATATTCCTCCTCCGTGCCCCGGGCGTGCTGGCAGCGGGTGGTGTGGGCGTGATAGTTTGCAAGCGTAAAGTTTTCCGGCGCAAGAGCCATGCAGAACACCTCTGTTGATGAAACTGAGACCATTATAATCCCTCAAAATGATTCCCGGATTAAGCTTTTGTAGAATTCCTTCGCCTTGCGCGGCCGGGACGTTTCGACTATAATGGAGGCAACGCGCATACAGGAGGTTGATGAGGAATGAAAATTGTCGTTCTGGACGGCTATACGGCCAACCCGGGAGATCTGAGCTGGGCGAAGCTGGCATCTCTGGGCGATTTGACGGTGTACGACCGTACGGCCCCGGAGCAGGTGTCCGCGCGCATCGGGGACGCGGAGCTGGTTCTGACCAACAAGACCGCGCTCACCCGGGAACGGATGGCCGCCGCGCCGAAGCTTCGGTATGTGGGCGTGCTGGCCACGGGCTACAACGTGGTGGACGTGGACGCCGCGCGGGAGCTGGGCGTGACCGTGACCAACGTGCCCGCGTACAGCACGGACTCCGTGGCGCAGATGACGATCGCGCTGCTCCTGGAAATCTGCCACCACACGGGCGCGCACGACCGGGCCGTGCAGGAGGGGCGCTGGTCGGCCTGCCCGGACTACTGCTTCTGGGACTATCCGCTGATCGAGCTGGCGGGCAAGACGATGGGCGTCATCGGCTACGGGCGCATCGGCAGGCGCGTGGCGGAGCTGGCCCGCTGCCTGGGCATGAAGGTGGTGGCCTGGACGCGCACGCCCCGGGACCCGGAGTGCGTCTCCCTGGACGAGCTGCTGCGCGTCAGCGACGTGATCACCCTGCACTGCCCCCTCTTCCCGGAGACCCGGGGGCTGATCAACCGGGAGACCATTGCGAAGATGAAGGACGGCGTAATTCTCCTCAACACCTCCCGGGGCCCGCTGATCGACGATCTGGCCCTGTGCGAGGCGCTCGGGTCCGGCAAGGTGTACGCCGCGGGGGCGGATGTGGCCGCGGTGGAGCCCATCACTGCGGACAATCCGCTGCTGGGCCTGCCCAACATGATCCTCACGCCCCACATCGCCTGGGCGACCCTCGAGGCGCGCACGCGGCTTCTGGACATCGCAGCCGAGAACGTTCGGGCGTTTTTGCGGGGCGCGCCGGTCAACGTGGTTTCCTGAGCGCCCACATGCCGCAGCGCGCGGACGCAGGATTGTGCCCGCGCGGAGGGAGCTGTTTCCCACCGCGCGGGCATTGCTGTGTTTGCGGCTGAAGTGCGGCGCGCGTCAGTCGTCCATGGTATGCGCGGTGGCCAGCAGGCCGCCGTCCACGTTCAGCGTGGTGCCCGTGATGTAGTCCGAATCGCCGGAAGCGAGGAAGAGCAGCGCCCTGCCGATGTCCTCGGGCGCGCCAATGCGCTTCATGGGGATGCGGGAGAGCACCTTGTTGTAGGTGTCGCCGATTTTGAACGCGGCCTCGGAGAGGGGCGTGCGGATGTAGCCGGGGCAAACGGCGTTTACGCAGATGCCGTCTGACGCCCATTCCACGGCCATTGCGCGGATGAGCTGCACCAGGCCGCCCTTGGAGGCGCAGTAGGCCGCGGAGAGGGGGATGCCCAGATAGCTGCCCACGGAGCCGATGGCCAGAAACTTTGCCGGCCGCGCTTCGGCCGATTTCTTCAGATAGGGGTGGGCCAGCCGCGCCAGGCGGTAGGTGGATTTGAGGTTGGTGTCCAGTATGCGGTCCCAGGCCGCGTCGTCCGTGTCCGCGAGCTTGTTTTTGACGTTGGTTCCCGCGCAGTGCACCACCACGTCGACGCCGCCAAAACGCGCCGCCGCGCCCCGGAGGGCCGCTTCCAACGCCTTTTCGTCGGTCACGTCCGCCGGGAAGGCCGCCGCCTCGCCGCCTGCGCGGAGAATCTCGTCCTCCAGCGCGCGCAGCTTGTCCGCCGAACGGGCGCAGAGCGCCACGCGCGCCCCCGCCGCCGCGAAGACCCTGGCCGTGCCCCGGCCGATGCCTGAGCTCGCCCCCGTGAGAAAGACCGATCTTCCGTTCAGTTCCATCCTTGTCACCTCGATGCATAATCCCGCGCGCAGGGCGCGTCCTGCTGCTATGATACCCGCCCCGGGGCCGCTTGTCAACGGCGTGTCGCGCAGGGGGCGGGAGAGACGCTTCTCCGTCCGCCCGTGCGTCCAGATTCTTTTTGGATGCGCAAACGCCGGGCAGACGCATCGTCTGCCCGGCGCGTGGGTTCGTTCAATTCCCCTCTGCGCGCGATTCTGCCGAGCCGGTGGACAGCTTATGCGGCTTCGGGGGTGGCGACGAGGAAGCACATGTCGTTCAGCTCGCCGGACGCCTCATCGAAGAAGTTGTAGAAGGTGAAGTTGTACAGGAAGCGCTCGGCGGAGTACACGCCGTAGCCGTCCTGGTTGTGGTCGGTGGTGTCGTAGGGATCCGCCACGATGATCACGTCGTCCTGGGTGGTCTCGGTGCCCATGGTGTCGTAGCCGATGATGACCTGCCAGTGGCCGCCCCAGTCGTTCCAGCCGATGATGACGGGCTTGCCTTCGGCGAGCGTCTGCTGAATGTAGTCGAGGGTGAAGACGACGTACACATCCTCGCCCGCGTCGATGGCGGAGTAGCAGCTGAAGCCGCCCACGCCGTCAAACATGTCGACCATCTGGGAGAGGCTGGTCGCGCCGGGCGCGTCGCCGTTGGAGCGAAGCTGCGCCAGCGTCTGCTCATTGTAGTCGCCGCGCAGGCCGTACCATTCCAGCGTCATCAGCACGCTGGCCACGCCGCAGCTCCATTCGCTGGACTGCTGAATCGTCCTGAAATTTGTGAGGATGGTCAGCGTGTCCGTGGAGGTCATGTTGTAAAAGTCCAGGCGGCTGAAGTAGGGGCTGTCCGCGTGGTCGCCCAGGCGTTCGACGCTGTCCGCGCCGTCCTCGGCGCTCAGGTCGCAGCCGTCGTCGAATTTCATTTCATCGGTATAATTGCCACCCTCCGCGCATGCGGCGGCGAGGCTCAGGGACATGCAGAGTACAAGCAACCATACAATCCAATTTTTCATTCTTTCTCACTCCTGAAAAAAAGTAATTGTACTTGTCACAGGCACCGTGATTGTCTCGTTTGCTGATTGGGCGCTGGCGCGCCCGCCCTTCGACAGATTCAATTTACGGATCAATTGAGTCTATATAGTGATGGGTTCGCTTTTTACAGAATTTCTGCTGGAACTTGCTACTTTTACTACTCTCATGCTGTTTTACACAAGTACGGGTGGGAGACGGGCTCCCGCGCTACCTACGGGGAATACTCCCCGCGCTGTAAAAATGGCCGAGCCCGCGTATGGGCTCCAACAAGAGATTGCTGCGAATTCCGGCTCTGCCCTCCTTTTCGCGCAGCGGGCATTGCGCCTTTGGCGCAACGGAAACATTATAGCAGATTCTGGCAGAATTGCAAGCGCGGGATGGGCGCAAAAAAGCGCCAACCGGCGCGAAAGCCGGTCGGCGTTTGAAGGGGCGTTGGCCGCGGAAATTCCGGCGCGCCTCTTGGATCAGTCGTTGGAGACGATCAGGCCGTCGATGCACACGCAGTTCTTGAGCGCCTTGGCGCGGTAGAGCCGCTGGTCGGCCTCGCTGATGAGCCGCGCCACGGAGAGGGGCGCGGAGGTGGCCCCGATGCTCACCGTCAGGCGAAGCTCCGGGTAGGCGTCGAAGCGCAGGCACTCCACCTTCTGGCGAATCTGCTCCAGCCGCTTGGGGAGCAGGGCCTCCGGAATGGACTCCAGCAGGATGAGGAATTCGTCGCCGCCGTAGCGGATCAGTGAATCGGTGCTGCGGATGCAGGTGAGCACCGCTTCGGCGAAGCGCCGGAGCACCTCGTCCCCGGCCTCGTGGCCGTAGGTGTCGTTGATGTGCTTGAAATCGTCCAGATCCAGCATGGCCAGCGCCAGGCGCTTGTGCAGGCTCCGGCACTGCTCCTCATAGTAGCGGCGGTTGTAGGCGCCGGTGAGGGGGTCGATGTACATGCGGCGGTTGTGGGCCGTGATGGAGTTGATGATCTCCTGGCGGCCGAAGCCGTCCAGAATGGCGTCGCCGGACATGGAGTTGATCATCTCCAGCACATAGGGCTCGCCGTCCACTTCCACATACTTGGAGATCATGTGGTAGAGCTCGGAGCGGGAGAATTCCACCTTCGAAATGCGCTCGTTGCGCCGCATCGCGCGCTGGCTGATGCAGTTGGCGCAGCGCTCGCTTCGGTTCCACATCGCGAAGCAGCGATCGTCCTTGGCCTCGAAGCATCCCTCCGGCGTCAGCTGGTACTGGGTGCAGCTCTGCACCTCGACCAGGCGCACCAGATCGAACACGTCGCTCAGCGCGCGCATGCATGCGGCAATTTCCTCCCGGGTGAAGGTATAGCGCTTCGGATGCGGATTCTCCCGCGCGTTGCGCGCATCCATCTGCGTCCACTCCATTGCAACCACTCTCCCCGCCTCCGTCAACGCCGCCCGCCGGGGACGCCGCCGCACAGTTCAGATGGGCGGCATGTTACCGCCATATTGCAGAACCAGAAACTCTATTCTATATTATGCCGAAAATTGTCGGTTACGTCAATAGGTTTTGGCATCTTTTCTTTCGCACATCTGGCTGCAACTTTCGCGCGCAACGATTTTCGCGCTTTTCACCTTGCGTGGCGGGGAAAACTGTGCTAATCTATTCATACATCATTTCGGGCGCGCGCCTCACTTTCGCCGCCCGTCACGGAGGATAATGCGCAATGAGCAATGTGGCAATGGTATTTCTGGGCGCGGTCATTCCCTTTCTGGGCACGACCCTGGGCGCGGGGACGGTCTTTTTCATGCGGGGCAGCATGCGCCCCCGGTTACAGAAGGCGCTGCTGGGCTTTGCTTCAGGCGTGATGATCGCCGCCTCGGTGTGGTCGCTGCTGATTCCGTCCATCGAGATGGCCGAGTCCGCGGGCGGCGTCGCCTGGGTTCCGGCAGCGGTGGGCTTTCTGGCGGGTATGGGCTTTCTGCTGGCGCTGGACAGCCTCATTCCCCACCTGCACGTGGATTCCGACCGGCCCGAGGGCCATGCGAGCTCCCTGGGAAAGTCCGCCATGCTGGTGCTGGCCGTGACCCTGCACAACATCCCCGAGGGCATGGCCGTGGGCGTGGTGCTCTCCGGCATGCTCTCCGGCAGCCAGGTCATCACCGCGGCGGGCGCCTTCGCCCTGGCCATCGGCATCGCCATCCAGAACTTCCCCGAGGGCGCGATCATCTCCATGCCCCTGGTGGGAACCGGCGTGACCCGCAGGCGCGCCTTCCTCTACGGGCTGCTCTCGGGCGTGGTGGAGCCGCTGGGCGCGCTGGCAACCGTGCTGCTCACTTCCCTGGTGGAGCCCGTCCTGCCCTACATCCTCTCCTTCGCCGCAGGCGCGATGATCTATGTGGTGGTGGAGGAGCTGATTCCCGAATCCCAGGCGGGGGAGCACAGCAACATTGGCACCATCGGCGTGGCGCTGGGCTTTGCGCTGATGCTGATTCTGGACGTGGCGCTGGGCTGAGGGCGGCGCGATGGACGGATCAAATGCGAGTGAAGGAGGCGCGCCATGGGAGAAATCGTTCGCGCAGGGCGCTTTTCCATCCCTGTGCTCTATGAGGACAACCACCTGCTGGTGGTGGTCAAGCCACCGAATATGCCCACCCAGGGGGACAGCTCCGGCGACCTGAGCCTGCTGGACGCGTTGAAGGGCTATATCGGGGAAAAATACCGCAAGCCAGGCGCGGTGTATCTGGGGCTTGTGCACCGGCTGGACCGCCCCGTCGGCGGCGCGATGGTGTTCGCCCGCACCTCCAAGGCGGCGGCCCGGCTCAGCGAGGCCTTCCGCGTTCACGCCCAGGACCGGCGCTATCTGGCGGTGGTGGAGGGCGCGGTGGACGCGCCGTTGGAGCTGGAGGACGATCTGATCAAGGACGGCCGCACCGGCATGGTGCGGGTGGCCGCGCCCGGCGCGCCCGGCGCGAAGCACGCCCGGCTCGTCTCCCGGCCGCTGGCCTGCCGGGAAGGGCTTTCGCTCATGGACGTGGAGCTCTTCACCGGTCGCGCCCATCAGATTCGCGTGCAGCACGCCCATGCGGGCCATCCACTCTGGGGCGACATGCGCTACGGCAACGGCGAGCGCGGGCGGCAGATCGCCCTGTGGGCCTACCGGCTGGTGCTGGAGCACCCCACCCGTCGCGAGCGCATGCGCTTCTGCGCGCCCCCGCCCGTGGAGGCGCCCTGGACTCGCTTTTTGCCGGAGATCGATCGCATTTCGGAGGTGGACGCATGGGACGAAGCGTAAGGCCGCCGCGCTATGCAATCTCCCTGCTGACCTGCGTGCTGGCGGTGCCCACCGTGTCCGGTCTGGTCGACGGCGTTCCCGACTTTCACAGCGGGGAGGCTCTGCTGCCCTATCTCGCGGTGGGCGCGGTGCTGGGCGTGGCGCACATCGTGCTGCGGCCCATCCTGCGGCTGATCACCGCGCCCCTGGGCTGTCTCACGCTGGGGCTCTCCGGCACGGCCATTGACGTGGCGCTGATCTATCTGAGCGCCCGGATGGTGCGCGGCTTTCCCGCGCCCGCCTTCCTGTGCGCCCTGCTGACCGCGCTGCTGATCAACGCCGTGGTCGCCCTGACCTGCCGGCGGCGCTAGGCGGCTTTTTCCAGATGCATAACGACACAAACGGGCTGAAGCGGCCGCGCATGGCGGCGTTCAGCCCGTCTGTTTAATTGAGGGAATTCGCGAGAATCCGGCGGATTCGCGCCGGGGGTGCTGAGCGCGATGCTCAGGCGTAGCCCTGCGCCTCCGGCTCGGCGGCGGCGCGCGCCCGTTCCTGCGCCTGCCGCTGGCGGCGCGCCTGGGTCAGGCGGCAGGCAAAGTCCGCATCGGGCACGAAGGCGGTCTCGCTCAGGGCGGAGGGCGCGCCGTCCAGGGCGTTGCGCGCGTCTTCCTCCTCCATCATCTCCCGGCGGATCTGAATCTCGTCCTCCTCGCGGCGCAGCGCCGCTTCGTCGATTCCGTCCCGGACGGACGCGAGGAAGTCCATCCGCCTGCCGCGCGCCTCCATCGCCTGAACGTCCTGGATGCGGGTGATCAGGCGGCTCAGATCCTGAAAGCGCTCGCTCTCGACGTTCAGGGAACCCTTCATCGCGGCGTAGTCCAGGGAGAGGATCTTCTGATCCAGGTCGTCGGCGTCCAGCGCCCGCTGAACCAGCGCGTCCATGTCGCCGCGCAGGTTGCGGATGCGCGCCATGCATTGCTCCCGCTCCTCGCGAAGCGTCTGGAGCTTCCGGTCCAGCCCGGTGGTTCTGGGGCGAAACAGCGTCTTCATTCTCTTCTCCTCCCTCTCTGTCCGTCAAACTGCCTGCGGCAGCGGGATGCCGATCCTCTGCATCCACTTCTCCAGTCGCTCGATCTCCGCGGGCTCCACGCTGGGATGCAGCGCTTCCAGCGCCGCGTTCAGATCGGTCAGGCGCAGAAATTCCTCGGGGCTTTCCGCGCCGGACTCCCGGCGCGCGATGCAGCGGTTCACGGGCCGCTGGCAGGCGCGCTTGATCAGGTTCGTCAGGTCGGCGCAGCTGAAGCGCTCGGTGCGCCGGGCCAGGGCGTCGACGTCGATCTCCTCCCCGCACGGAAGGCCCTCCAGCTTCCGGGCGAGAAACGCCCGGCGCACGTTCAGATCCGGCAGGGGAATGTAGCAGTGGTTCGGCAGCCGCCCAGGACGCAGAAACGCGGGGTCGATGTCATAGGGGCGGTTGGTGGCGAAGATCACGATGACGTGCCCGTCGAACCTTTCAAAGCCGTCCATCTGGGAGAGCAGCTCCGGCACCAGGCGGTTCATGACCGTGGAATTGCCCCCGCGGCGGCAGGCCAGCGCCTCGGCCTCGTCCAGAAAGATCACCGCGTTCCGGGCCTCCCGGGCGGCCGCAAACAGCGCGCGCACGCGCTTTTCGGCCTCGCCGAAGTACTTGCCCACGATGTCTGAGCAGCGCACCGGGAAGAACGCCATGTTCGCCCGGTTGGCGATGGCGCGGGCCATCATGGTCTTGCCGCTGCCGGGCGGGCCGAACAGCAGCAGCCCGCCGTTGCTCTCGATGTGAAAGCGCCGGTAGAATTCGCCGTAGACCAGCGGGTTGATGATCTCGTCCAGCACCATCTGCTTGGCCTCCGCGAGTCCTGCGATGTCGTCGAAGGTCTCCTGCGGCACCGCGCCCACCGGAACGAACCGCGCATCCCCGGAATCGTCGCCGTCCGCCGGGGCGCTCTGGGAGGGCTGTCCGATGGCCTCCGGCCGCTGCGCCACCTGCGCGGCGTAGGCCTTCAGCTCCTTTGATGTCTCGATCAGGCGCTCCACGCTTGCCTCGATGTTGCCCCGCTCCGCCGCGTTTGAGGCCTCGCCCATGTCCAGAAGCGTGGACGCGGCCGCCGCGTACAGCGCCGAGGCCCGGGCGTAGAGCTCTGCGGCCGCCTTCGCCCTGCCCCGCTGCAGCGCCGCCGTCGCGCTTTCGTCCGCGTCCATGGCCTCGCGCAGCTGGGTCTGATAGCGCTGATACAGTTCTTCATTCTGATTCTGATACATATTCGCACCTCCCGACGCGTCTGCGTCCGGGGCGGGCGTCGCGCCCGCCTCAGACGATGTCCGCAAGCTCCCTGCGCTTCTCCCGCAGCCATTCGGTGCGGGAAGCGCTGTCCGCATCCGCTGCGGCGATCTGTTCGCCGGCGGGCGGCGACGGCGGCTCGGCCCTCGCCGCGCGCTCGGCCATGATTCCGGCCAGGGCCTCCTCCCCGGCGGCGATGCGCAGGGCGGGCTCGGCGTTGGGCTCAAAGCCCTCCTGGAAGGCCGTCATGCCCTCCTGCGCCTCCTCCATGGCGACGGTGGTCTGCTGCAGGAGGGCCTGCACGCGCAGCGCGTCGCCGGTGTCGATTTGGCGCATCACGCTCGTGGACATCTGCTCGCAGACGGTGAGCAGGTCGGTGAGCATCTTCTGGCTCCGGGCCTGGGCGCGCATGCTCTCGCAGCGGCGCAGGGTGCTCTGGGCGGCCTCGTAGGCCTTTTCGCTGTTGGCGGCCTCCGCGGCCTTCGAGACCGCCGCGGCGTGGTCGCCGCTCATCTCCAGCCGGTAGGCCTCGCTGCGGCAGCGCTCGACCTCCCTGCGCATCGCCGCAGCCTGGCGGCGAACCTCGGAGAGCGCCATGCGGTAGTCCAGTTCATCCTGCTGGTCGGCCCTGCGGCCCGACCGGCGAAACAGTCTGTCAAGAAGCTTCATATTTCATCTCTCCTCTCGATTCTCCGCGTCGCGGGTGCGGCGTAGGCGATCCAGTTGACGGTTGGTGTCCTCCAGGAGGCGGCTGCGCCGGTCCCTGCGCTGGCTGTGCAGGATCTCCTGAAGGAGGGCCTCGCCCGCCTCGCTGTCACAGATCTCCTCCGCGCCCAGGCCGTCCAGCAGCATTTCGCTCTGCTCCATCATCAATTCCATGCTTCCGTTGATGTTCATCAGGTTGACCTGCGCCGCGCCCAGGGCAGCCGCATCCATCTGCTGCGCGACCCGATCCGCCAGAGAGCCGGAGGCCTGAAGGATTCCGGTGAGCGCACGGTTGGCGGTGGCGACGGCGTGGGCGGCCTCCAGCGAGGCGCTGACGTCGGCGTTGGAAGAGAGGTAGCGCCTGAGCCGCTGCGCATCGAGCGCGAGACGCACCGCGCGGTCGTGCGCGCCCGCCTGCTCGGCCGCGCAGGCCCGTCCGGCGCAGTCGTCCACCAGCGCCTGCAAGCGGCGCTTGCCGACGTTGACCTCCCTCAGGTTCTGCCGGTACTGCACGTCGTCCGCAATCTGCTGCTGCCGCTGCCTTGTGCGGCGCTGGCGGGAAATATCCTCCAGAAACATTTCTGATCTCCTCCTTGCGTTCGATCTACAATCCATTAAACGTCCGTTTCCGCCGGATATCCGCGCGCTTCGGCGCATTTTTTCGGGAAAATTTCCCGCGGGGGCGTTTCGGCGGCTTCGGAGAAAGGCGCTCGCGCAATTTCCGGCAGCTCCAGCAGGGCCTGCTGGGCGGCGCGGGCCTGCCGGAGCCGTGCGCGCACGCCTCCGGCGCGAATTGCGCCGTCCCACGCGCGCAGAAGCTGGGAAAACATGCCCTCCAGCTCTGCCGCTTCCGCCTCGAAGGCGGCCTCCTCCTCCCGGCGCACCTCCATCGGATAGCTGCGCCACGCCCGCTGAAACGACCTCCGCGCCGCCCGGACGGATCGAAGGAGCGCTGCACAGCGCACGCACTGGCGGCGCAGCGCGTCCGCGTCCGGGCGGACTTGCGGCGGGCAGGCGGCGTCGAAGATCTGAAAGAGCAGCTTCCGGGGTGCGTCCGGCGGAAGGGGTTCTCCCGTGCCGCTGGACCGGGCGATGTGCGCGCACAACTTCTCCACCGCGTCCGCGAAGCCCTCCGGCGCGCCGTCCTCCGCCAGAAACAGGATCTGATCCCGGATGAGGGTCAGAGGCGCGATCCACTCCAGCTCCCGCGTCTCCGCCGCCGCCCGATCCAGCGCCTGCGCGGCTGCGATCCATGCGCCCTGATTCATGCCGGAGCCGCCTCCCCGCGCGCCAGATGACCGGGCCGGTATGCCGTGAGCTGCCAGCCCAGCTCCAACAGCGATTCCTCCAGCGTCCGCCTGCACACCGCCCACAGCTGCGCGGGCGGGAGCGCCGCGCCCTGCCGGAGGGCTTCGACGAGCGCCTCCCGGGCCAGGCGCGTCAGCAGCACGGCGGCAGAGGCGTCGTCCGGCAGCGCTTCTCCGCAATGCAGGGCGAAGCGCCTGGGGGAGAGCAGCGCGCAGCGGAAGCTGAACCAGCCGCACAGGGAGCCGCCGCCCGGGGCGGGGACGCCGCCCGCGCCCGCCACGCCGCTGAAGCTGAAACCGCGCTGCAGGGCCCGCGCCCCTGCGCCGCCCGGGAGGAAGCGTTCCTGTTCCGGAGGGATGCGCTCCGCGCCCTCCCTTCGCGCCCTGCGTTCGATCCGGCGGATGCCGGCGATCGTGTTCTCCATGTCGCGCCTCCTTTTCACAATTGATTTTTTTCATGCGCTGTGTTACTATTACAACGACAAAAAACCGAAAATATCCGCCAAAAAGAATTTTTTTCGCCGGAAGGATATTTTCCCGAAACGGACGTTTAAGGATGTGGGAGGTGCGGCATGGCTTACAGCTTTGGGGACGACGCGTTCTTCCTTCAATTGAAGGAGGCCGACGCGTCCGGCGACCGGGAGCGGCTGGCAGAGCTCGCCTACCGGGGGTTTGAACCCATCGTCGCCATGGAACTCAAAAAGTCCGCCTTCGCGATGTTCACGCCGGAGGACCGGCAGGACGCGAAGCAGGAGGCCGTGCTGTACGCCCTGGAAAAGCTCGGCGCGTTTCTGCGCAATCCCCTCAACGATCCTTCCTGCGGCGCGCCGGAGCGCTACACGCCGGTGAAGCGGCAGGCCTGGGCGCACCGGGTGGCGTATCACGCGCTGCTGCATGTGCGGGACAAAATCCGCAGGCACGCGCTCTCTCCCGGAGAGCAGCGGGGAACGTACCGCGCCGTCGATTCGCTGGACCGTAAGCTGGCGGACGGGAGCGAGGGAAGCGTCGGCGACTTCATACCTTCGGAGCGCGACGGGCCTGAGGCGCGCGTGCTCATGAACGAGCGGCTCGAGGAGGCGTGCCGCGCCTTCTTCGGTTTGAACAACGCGCCGGAGCTGCTCGCGGCGGTGGGCTTTGTGATTCTTTCAGAGAGCCTGACCGGCGTGCACCGGTCCCTGGAGGCCTACGCAGAACAGCTCAACGGCATGAGCGTCGGGGCGGTCGCGGGGGCGATGAAGCGCCTGCTGGGCGCGTACGGCGTGGACAGCGCGGCGCTGGACGGCCTGATGCGGCGGTTGGACGGCGACGGGCATGCGCGCAGGATCGACGGCCTGACGGCCAGAACGCTGGCAAATCGCAAGAACAGCATGCTGACGCGGCTGCGATCGGATCTGGCGGATGAGAGGGAGGAATAGAGCATGAGCGGCGGACACGTTTCCCGGCAGGACTGGATGGCGCTGTTTTCGGCGGAGCGCCGGGACGCGAACTGGATGCGCCTGCAGGATCGGGTCATGGCCCACGTCAACGGATGCGCCGGTTGCCGGGATCTGTATGAAAAGGGCATGGCGCTTCAGGCTGCGGCGCGGGCCGCGGCCGGCGCGGCGGAACAGCGCCGCGCGGGGGAGAGCGCCTTCCGGGCGGTGGCCTCTGCGGATCGTCCCGTCCGGGCAGCGGACGGCCCCCGGGGCCGGCTGTGCGTGTGCGTGGACAGCGGCGCGGAGGAGGCCGCGTTCATTGACGACACGCTGGAGCTGGAGGGCTGCGCGAACAAGTACGCCCTGAACCCGGAGGAGGAGGGACGGCGGCTGCTGGACGACGGCGGCGCGCTCTGCCTCGAACTGAGGGACGGACAGCTGCTGCTCGCCCTCGGCGACGGGGAGCCCCGCTGCGAATGTGCCCTGCTGGCGGAGGACGAGGAGCCCCGCCGTGCGGCGCTGGAAGCGGGACGGCGCGTCGGGATCGAGCTGCCGCCGGACAGCTTCTGCACGCTGGAGCTCGTGTTCTTCTGAACGCGCGGAAGAAGGAGAAATGCGCAATGCGTATCGGTTCATTTGAGCTGGACTGCATGTTCGGTTCCTGCTTCGTGCTGGCGGAGGTCGCCAGCGGCGCCGCACGGGTTCTGCGGCTGGCGCACGTCCGGAACGTGCGCGGCACCCGGGCGAACTGGCTGCGCCTGAGTCTCGAGATCGACGGACGGCGCGTGCGCCAGAAGTCGGTGCGGGAGCTTGCGTCCGGCGACGACGCCCGTGCCGCGGAGATTGAGCGGGAGCTCCGATCGGCGCTGTGCGCGCCCAGGACGTTGGAGCCGGGCCGCCATTCCGGGCGGCTGCTGGTCTATTGCGATTCGGACGGGGAGTGCGAGCTGCCCTTCGACTTCGAGGTGCTGGATGCGCGGATGATCCCCACGGACTTCGTGCGCTCGGTTCTGCTGGCAGCCTACATCCGCGAGGATGACGAGTTGCGCGGCTTTGCGGCGGAGGCGCTCTCCGGCGCGCCGGAGGAGGACGCGCTGCGCGGCCTGTACAATGCGCTTCTGGAGCGCCAGCTGAGCTATCAGCCGCCGGTGCGCACCCGCTATCCGGACTGCGAGCGCATCTCGGAGATGCACTATGTCCTCAGCCGTGGCGGCAGCTGCGCGGATCTGAGCCTGCTGCTCGCCTCGCTGCTGTGGTGCCGGGGCAGGGCCCCCGCGCTGCTGCTCTTTCCCGGCCACATGGCCGCCGGATGCTTCGCCGGAGATACGGTTCCGGCCTTCGACGTGCTGGAGGATGCGGCGGAGATACTGCGGATGATGGATTCCGGCGCCCTCGCGCTGTGCGAGGCCACGGCGCTGTGCAGCTACCGTCAGGAGGGCTTTGCCCAGTCCGTCCGGAGCATCCGGGAGCGGATCGCCGCCGGTGGGGAGCCCTGTCAGCTCATAAACGTTGCCCGCGCGCTGAGAAGCGGGGCCGTCGCGATGCTTTCGGAGCGGCCCCGCGCCGCCCGCTGCCCCCACTGCGGCTACGACCGGCTCACCCCGGAGCAGCTGGCGGACGGCGGGACCTGTCCCGCCTGCGGCGCGCCCCTGGCGGCGGCGCCGGCGGAGGAGGATGCGCAGATCGAGGTAGAGAACAGCGGCGTGGTGCAGTACGCGCTGGAGCGGGACGTGGTCACGGTCCGGCGGGTGCTGCAGAGCGGTGCGGAGCGCGTGCGCATTGCGCCCGTCTGGCGGGGGCACGCCGTGCGGCACATCTCGGAGCGCGCAATGGAGCGCTGCGGCGCGCGCCAGGTGGCGCTGCCCGACTCCATCCTGCGCATCGGCGGCTACGCCTTCTACAGCTGCGCGAATCTGGAGGGCGTCCGCCTGCCCGACGGCCTTCAGGAGATCGGGGCGGGCGCCTTCTGCGCAAGCGGACTGAAGCGGATTCAGATTCCCGACTGCGTGGAGCGCGTGCCGCGGCTCGCCTTTTCCGGCTGCGCCGCGCTGGAGCGCGTGGAGATCGGGGCGGGCGTGCGCTTCATCGACGAGCGCGCCTTCGCGGATTGTCCGCGCCTTCGCTCGGTGCGCATACCCGCCTGTGTGGAGCGCATCGGGCGCAACGCCTTTGACCCGGGCTGCGAGCTGCTGCTCGCGTCCGGAAGGACCGTCGTGGAGCGCTGACCGGTTTGACAGAGTCTTTTCGAAATGGTAAAATATTGCCAGAGAACATGGGAGGGTGTACGATGTCTGAATTGATGAACAACGAATGCTTATTCAGTTGCAAGAGCTGTGGGACCGTAGTCACCGCCAGATGGAGTTCCGGCCTGTTCAAGACGGGCTGGCAGCTGAAGGACAGCAAGGGGAACTGCCCCATGTGCCACAAGCCCATCCGGCTCAAGGGTCTCGAGACGGCAAAGTGCCCCCACTGTGGAAAGCTGGTGGAGCGCACGGAGGACAACCGCTGCCTGAGCTGCCACAAGACGCTGCAGCAGGCCTGCGTGCGCGGCCATGTGGAATGTCCGGAGTGCGGCATGATGGTCGCCATTCCCCAGGACAGCCGGGGGGACTGCGCCTGCTCCATCTGCGGCACGGTGCTCTCCGCCGTTTACATCAATCAAAAGCTGGCCGGAAGCAGCGTGGAGACGGAGCAGTACATCCGCCTGCCCGACGTGGCGCGCATGCTTCAGGAGGACCGGGCCATCTGGAAGCATCCGCAGACGGCCTTCCCCTTCAAGAGCCGCATGCAGGTCAGCGAGGGTACCTGCGCGCTGTTTTTGCAGAACGGCAGCTGCATGGAGCCCTGCGCGCCCGGAAGCTACCTGCTGGAGGACTCCGAGCTTGAAAGGACCCAGAAGTTCGACGCCGCCATGGAGAATTCCTCCACGGTGTTCAATACCGACATCTACTGCATCCTGCAGGATCTGCCCGAGATGAACTGGGGCGCTTCGGTGGAGCAGTTCCAGAACCGGGAGCGCACGGCCGTCTACTGCGCCGGGGGCAACGGCCGCATCGTGCTGCAGGTGTGCGACGCGAAGGCCTACGCCCGCTATCTGGGCTTCAAACCGGTCTCGATCTCCAGCCTGATGGACGTAAACGACGCGCCCGGCTCCCAGGACGGCGCGCTGGTTCAGACTGCGCGGGACATGATCAGTGAATCCATGTACGCCTGCCTCAACGGCATGGACGGAGAGGCGCTGGAGCAGTTTGTGCCCAACGACGTGCGCGACCGGCTGACGATGGAGCTGAACCGCCGCCTGGCCCAGCTGGGCATGTGCGTAAAGACCCTGTGGATCAACGCCCTGAACGTCAGCAAGACCGGCGGTTCCGTGGTGGCGGACCAGATCCGCGCCTGCGCCCAGGCTGAATTCAACTGGAGCGTGAAGGGCGCGCGGGTGAACGTGCGCGGAGACCGCGCCCTCTACGCCGAGCTCGATTTTGACGGCGCCTGCCGCCTGCGCATCGTGGACGAGGCGCGCTTCTTCGAGACCAGCGAGGTTCGCGACCTCGTCGCGCAGCAGCAGATCAGCCAGACCGGCGCGAAGGACTATTTCCAGCGCAAGGTGCAGGACATTCTGAAGAATTCGCTGGCGATCGCCGCCCAGGAGCAGATCGACCGCGGCGTCATCACCGACATCCTGGATCGAAACCAGTATGTGTTCACGCTGCGGGAGCGGGCGCGGGACTGCGTCAACCAGGAACTGGGCCCGGAGGGCCTGGCTCTGAGCGCCTTCAGCGTCAACATGCCCACGAACGTGGTCAGGTCCGACGCGCTCAGCGTCCATCTGGAGCAGCCCCAGCGCCGTCAGGCCGTCCGGCGCGCGGTGGAATCCGCTCTTTCCCTCAAAACCAATCCCATACGCGTGCACCTGAAGGACGACAAGTCCGTCTATGTGGATCTGTCCTTCCGCGGGCTGTGCAGGCTGCGTCTGCGGGATGAGGAAACCTTCTTTGCGGGCTCCGACGTGCAGGGCTTCATGGAGGCGACCCGCTTCCCCGGAGAGGCAGCCGTTACCGAAGCCTTCGCCCGGAAGATCGAGCCCGTGTTCCGGGAGGTGCTCAGCCGCATCACCCAGAGCGTCGTGGACCAGACCAACGCCGACGTGCGGGAGATCAGCCGCTTCACCTTCATGCTGAAGGAGAGCGTTCTGGCCGGCATGGCGCCCAGAATCGACGCCTGGGGACTGGAGATGGAATCTCTGGACATGGACGGCGTGGACACCGTTGCCGCCTCCCCGAACCTGGACAAGCAGGCCGCCCTGGAGGAGACCCGCTCCGGCCTGCGGCTGGACGACGAGATCCGCCGCCTGCAGAACGACCATGTGCTCTTCGTCATGGAGGAGGACGGCCGCGTGAGCATCCGGGGTCAGGAGATCAGTGACAGCGTCGCAGCCAAGACCGACGAGATCGCCCTGCGCAGGCTGGAGCGCGAGCGGCAGTATGAGATCGCGAAGCTGCAGAAGGGCGCGGACCTGGACGCGCTGGTGGACGAGATTGCCGAGGGTAAGCGCGCGCGCGCCGGCGCAGCCGCGCTGGAGGAATACAAGCGCAAGTTCCGGATTCGCGAGGAGGAGCTGAATCAGAAGATCCGCGAGGAGCGCATCGCCCAGGAGGGCGAGATCGACGCCCAGAGCCGCAAACAGCGGGCGGAGTTTGAGAGCAGGCTGAACGAGGCCGAAAACAAGCGCGCCCTGAACGACATCATGCGTAAGATCGCCGAGAGCGATCTGGACTGGAGGCAGAAGCTGGACGAGTACGACCGGCTGCGCAGGTGCGTCGGGGCCGAGACCGAGGCCGACGTCCGGCGCATCCAGGCGGACGCCGATTTGAAGATTCAGCGGGACAAGGACGAGTGGTACTACGAGACCGCCGGGCGGAAGATCCGTCTGGACGCCGAGGAGGCCGAGCTGCTGGAGCGCGTCCGCCGCTACGCCGAGGACCGCAAGGAGCGCGAGACCCAGGCCAACGAGGCGCGCATGGAGCGCAGCGCAATGCTGGACTTCGAGCGCGGCCTGCAGGAGCGCCGGGAACAGACGGCCCAGCAGATCGAAAAGCTGAAGCTGGAATACGATCACGAGCTCGCCATGCGCGGCGGGGAGATTGACCTCGAAAAGCTGCGCGCGGAGCTGCAATACCACACCGCCGCGGGCGCGCAGGGCGCGGACGTGCAGAAGGCGCAGGCCCGGGCGGACGCAGACGCCCGCATCGCCGAGGCCCAGGCCGCGGCCAGGCGGATGGAGGAGCAGCTGAAGCGGGAGGAGAGCCTCGCCGATCGGGCGGAGGAGTTCAAGAAGTCGCTGCTGGAGATTCAGACCGCGCTGGAGATGACCCGCCTGGGCATCGACCGCAACCGCGACGACCGCTATGCGGAGGTCGCCGTCGCGACGGCGCAGGCGGTCGCCAGCCAGCCCAAGGCCGCCGCCGGCATGACCGGCGAGGAAGCCGGACGCTTCCGCGACCTGGAGAAGAAGGTGGACGGCATCCTGGATTCCGTCAAGGATCTGCGCGGCAAGCTGCGCACGCTGAAGAAGATGGTGCCCGCCGCCGTTTCTCAGCCCAGCGTGCAGCCAGCGACGACGTGGTCGCCCAAGCCCAGCGGCTATGCGCCCGTCGCTCCGGTTCAGCCCGGCGCGGAGGCCACGCGCCCCTGCCCCACCTGCGGACAGGCGATCGACGCCCATGCGCAGAGCTGCCCGTTCTGCGGAACGCCGATCCTGTGACGGCGCGCACCGGAACCCAAACAGACGAGGGGCCTCTTCCGAATGTGGAAGAGGCCCCCCTTTTGAATTCCGTCGCGGCTTTGCGCTCCGCAAGGCGCTTTTCAATGACGTCTCAAGAGCGATTCCTCGGAGGATTGGGCGATTTTGTGTCCCTGCTCTGCGGCCATGTGATACCACTTCAATGCCGCGTCGAGGTCTTTCTTTACGCCGATTCCAAGTTCATAGTGCAAGCCCAATTGATACTGCGCGCTGGCATCGCCCTGCTCGGCGGCCCTGCGGTACCACTTTACCGCCTCGGCGAAGTCCCGCGCTATGCCCTTGCCGCTGTCGTACAGATAGCCCAGGTTGATATGTGCCCGCGCGTGGCCCTGCTCGGCGGCCCTGCGGTACCACTTTGCCGCCTCAGCGCCGTCCTGCGCCACGCCCTGTCCGTTTTCATAGAGCACGCCCAGGTTGTTCTGTGCCCGGGCGTGGCCCTGCTCGGCGGCCCTGCGGTACCACTTTGCCGCCTCGGCGCGGTCCTGCATCACGCCCTGGCCGATGTCGTAGAGATAGCCCAAACAGGTCTGCGCATCCGCATAGCCCTGCTCGGCGGCTTTGCGATACCACTTCGCAGCCTCGGCGAAGTCCTTCTGCACGCCCTGCCCGTTTTCATAGAGCGCGCCCAGGTTGTTCTGCGCCCGCGCGTGGCCCTGCTCGGCGGCCCTGCGGTACCACTTCGCAGCCTCGGCACAGTCCCTCTGCACGCCCTGTCCGTTTTCATAGAGCACGCCCAGGTTGTTCTGCGCCCGGGCGTGGCCCTGCTCGGCGGCTTTGCGGTACCACTTTGCAGCTTCGGAGAAGTCTTTCTGTACGCCCAGGCCGCTGTTGTACAGATAGCCCAGGCAGGTCTGCGCCTCTGCGCGCCCCTGCTCTGCCGCCTTGCGGTACCATTTTGCCGCCTCTGTGAAATCCTTTTGCACGCCCCTGCCGTTTTCATAGAGTATGCCAAGGTTGTTCTGTGCCAACGCAAAACCCTGCTCGGCGGCCCTGCGGTACCACTTTGCTGCCTCGGCGCCGTTCTCCTTGAAGCCCTTGCCGCTGTCGTACAGATAGCCCAGGTTGGTCTGCGCATCCGCGCGTCCTTGCTCCGCCGCTTTGCGGTACCACTTTGCCGCCTCGGCGCAGTCCATCTGCACGCCCCTGCCGTTTTCATAGAGAACGCCCAGGTTGTACTGTGCCAGCGCATGTCCCTGCTCGGCTGCCTTGCGGTACCACTTTGCCGACTCGGCATAGTCCTTTTGCACGCCCTGCCCGTTTTCATAGAGCACGCCCAGGTTGTTCTGTGCCCGCGCGTGGCCCTGCTCGGCTGCTTTGCGATACCACTTTGCCGCCTCGGTGAAGTCCTGGGTCATGCCTCTGCCGTTGGCGTACATTGCGCCCAGGTTGAACTGCGCCTCAGCGAGGCCTTGTTCCGCGGCCCTGCGGTACCATTCGGCCGCCTTCGCGCGATTCTGAGGCATGCCGTTCGTTCCCGCCTCATAGCTCTCGGCGAGTTTGAACTGGGCCTTCCTGTCCCCGCGGGCGGCGCGCGCTTCGAGGCTGCCCTCCTCCGCGCGCTTCTGTGTGTGCTTCTGGATGTAATCCTCGTTTGCGCGCAGCAGTGAGAAGATCCGGTTGATGTCGTCCATGCTGCGGCAGGCCATCTGGGCTGCCTGAAACAGGGGATCTTCGGCGAGCTTGTCCGTGGTTTCAGCGAGGCGGTCGACGCCGGACGCCTTCCGC
>SFTH01000039.1 GCA_004563405.1 bacterium | reverse complement strand
TCCCTCCAGGTTGTGGATTGTCGCATTTTCATTTTACCTGTTTGGGCTTACTTTGTCTTCCCTTTTTAGGTCGCACCCCAACTTTTATTATAGAGCCGATTTTTCTTCCTATATATACAGCATGAAATGACATATCACGGAACGGATCACAAATCATAGGCTTCGTCGATGGCCCGCATTCCCTGCTTCGCTGCGTCCCGTCGTGCGTGGGAGTAGCGGTTCATCGTGATGCTGGTCTTGCTGTGACCCGCCACGGCAGAGGCAATATTCGCGTCGTGCGTCGCCTCGTAAATGTCTGTGATGATTGTGTGGCGAAAATGTAGCCTGTCACGCCCTTCACTCCCATCTGGTCGCAAATCCTTCGCATCATCCGGCGATGCTGGGTATAGGTGAGAGGTTCTGCGCCTCCGAACAGAAAATCGCTCCTGCTCCCTGCTTTTTGTTTTGCCTCCTGAACGTAGGGAAGCGCGATTTGCGAAATGGCAAGTACCCTCTTGCTGAGTCTGGTCTTCGTATGGTCATCGCCATACTGAGCGCGCTGCTGATCATCAACCGCATTCCGCTGCTGGCGCAGCTGATGCGGTTCTATGTGTGGATCTTCCGGGGAACGCCGCTGCTGGTGCAGCTCTTTATCGTGTACTGGGGAATCTGCAATCCGCTGAAGATCAGCAACCTCATCGCCTGCGTGATCGCGCTGTCGCTGAACGTGGGCGCATACGCCTCGGAGACCATCCGCGCGGTCATACTGTCCATCGACCGGGGACAGTGGGAGGCGGGCTATTCATTGGGCATGACCTATTCGCAGGCCTTCTGGCGCATCATCGTGCCGCAGGCCGCAAAGGTGTCCGTGCCGCCGCTGTTCAACACCTTCATCAGCCTGGTGAAGGACACCTCCCTGGCCTCCAACATCATGATCGCCGAGATGTTCCGCAAGACACAGGAGTTTGCGGCCAGCTCGCTGAAGTACCTGCTCATCTATTCGGAGGCGGCGCTGATCTATCTGATGTTCTGTACGCTGCTGAACGGGCTGCAAAAGATGTGTGAAAAGCGGCTCCGGGTGGGAAAGTGAGGCGAACGCGCAATGTACTATGTTCGGGATATACACAAGAGCTTCGGCGAAAACCACGTTCTCAAGGGCGTTTCACTGGAAATTGAGGCGCATCGGACGACGGTGCTCATCGGCCCCTCCGGATCGGGCAAGACGACCCTGCTGCGCTGCATCAATCTGCTCGAAATGCCGGACTCCGGCGTCGTGCACCTGAACGGGACGGAGCTTCGCTTCGGCAGCGGCGCGCCGCCCAAGTACGCGGGCGGCGCGGTGCGGGCGCTTCGGAGAAAGACGGGCATGGTGTTTCAGAACTTCCAGCTCTTTCCCCACAGGACGGTTCTGGGAAACATCGTCGAGGGGCCCGTTTCGGTGCTCGGTATGGATCGGGGGCAGGCGGAGCGGGAGGCGGAGGCGCTGCTGGAGAAGGTGGGCCTTGCGGACAAGCGCAACGCCTGGCCCCGGGATCTCTCCGGCGGCCAGCAGCAGCGCGTGGCCATCGCCCGGGCGCTGGCCATGAAGCCGGAACTGCTGCTGTTCGACGAGCCCACCAGCGCGCTGGACCCCGAGCTGGAATTTGAGGTGCTGAACATCATCCGCCGGCTCTGCGCGGAGAAGCAAACCATCGTGATCATCACCCACAAGCTGTCCTTCGCCCAGGAGGTGGCGGACAGGATCGTGTTCTTCGACGGGGGCGAAATCCTGCGGGAGGGGAGCTGGGACGAGATGAACGACGGCAGCGTGCCGCGCATTGCCCAGTTTTTGAACATGCTCCGCTAGGGCGCGCCTGCGCGGGGGACGCAGAAAGGCCGGGGTCGCTGCGAATCCTCCGCGCGTGGCTCCGGCCTCTTGCGCTGGCCCCGGCGACTACGCCGGATCCCCGATGCCCAGATAGCGCTTGATTTCCAGTATGTAGCGCTCGCCGACCGAGCTCAGCACGGAATTGTTCCGCACGATGTAGCCGATCTCCATGATGCTGTTGGGATTGTTGCTGTCGGCCTCGTAGGGCACCGCGATGAAGTCCGAGCCGTTCAGCTCCTCGCAGATGATGCCGGAGCAGAGCGTGTAGCCGTTCAGACCGGTCATCAGGTTCAGGCTGGTGGCGCGGTCGGTGGTCTTGATGCTGCGGGGGTATTCGTTGGTGCTGAGAATCTCCTCCGCCAGGTAGAAGGAGCTGTCGTCGCCCTGCTCGAAGGAGAGGCAGGGGTAGGGCTTGAGGTCGCAGAAGGAGATGGACGCTCTCCCGGCCAGGGGATGTCCCTTCCACAGATAGACGTAGGCGTTGCAGTTGATCAGGTGGTGGAAGCCGAGGCCGTTGGAATGGAGCAGCTTGGCGATGGCCTTGCGGTTGTAGTCGCTCATGTAGAGAATGCCGATCTCGCTGCGCATGCTGGCCACGTCGCTGATCACGTTCAGCGTCTTACATTCGCGCAGGGCGAATTCATACTGCGCCACGTCGTAGCTCTTCACCATCTCCACGAAGGCCTTGACCGCGAAGGAATAGTGCTGGCAGGACACGCCGAACTTCTGCTTGCGCTTTTCCGCCCGACCGTATTTTTCCATCAGGTTCAGATACTGAATGTAGACCTGACGGGCGTAGGGGAGGAAGTCCGCGCCCTCGGCGGTCAGCGTGATGCCCCGGCCGGTCCGGTTGAACAGCGTGATGCCCAGTTCCCGCTCCAGCTCCTTTACGGCGCTGGTCAGCGAGGGCTGCGACACATAGAGCTTCTCCGCAGCCCGGTTCATGGAGCCGATTTCGGCGATCGTGATGATGTAGTTCAGCTGTTGAAGCGTCATATCTGCAAATCGGTCTCCTTCCTCCGGAACCGCCGCGTCCGGGCGGCGCGCTCCACAGTTCCAGAATACACTATACAATTAAAATACCTATTGCGTCAATGGGTTTCGTTAAAAATTTCCGCGCGCGGAAAAATCTTCCCCGGGGGGTTGACAAAGCGCCGGGCCGCGCATATAAACCTAGTAAAAAAGTAGGAAAAAAGGAGCGCACACATGAAGTACAACCGTCCTTTCGCCTGTTGTTGTTTCAGCCCCGGCAGAGGGTTGTTTTTCATGCAATGACGCAAGGACTGTATGAACGCCCGCTGTCTGGTTTCCGGGGGAAATGGGACGGCGGGCATTTTTTTGTTTGCGAAGGGAAAGGAGACGGAGCTATGGGAAACTACAGGAGGATGGAATCGGCGCTCATCCGGGGCGGCGCCTTTGAGGACGGGCAGACCCGCAGCGTGAACGTGCCGATCTATCAGACGTCCACCTATGCACAGACGGAGCTGGAGGGCAAGCCGAAGTGGGAGTATTCCCGCACGGGCAATCCCACCCGCGCGGCGCTGGAGGCGCTGATTGCGGAGCTGGAGGGCGGAAGCGCGGGCTTTGCCTTCGGCTCCGGCATGGCGGCGATCGCGGCGGTGCTGAACCTGTTCCGATCCGGCGACCGCATCCTCATCTCGGGAAACGTCTACGGGGGCACCTATCGCATCCTCGAGCAGGTCTTCGCCCCCTTCGGCCTGAAGTGCGATATCGTGGACACCGCCGATCCGGAGGCCGTCGAGGCCGCGATGGCGCGGGACGTCGTCGCGATTCTGATCGAGAGCCCGGCCAATCCGCTGCTGACCGTCACCGACCTGGCCATGGTGGCCGGCATCGCGCGGGCCCACGGCGTGCTGACGGTTGTGGACAACACCTTCATGACGCCCTATCTTCAGCGGCCGCTGGAGCTGGGCGCGGACATCGTCGTGCACAGCGCGACGAAGTATCTGGGCGGCCACAGCGATCTGGTGGCCGGGCTGGCCGTGGTGAAGGATGCGCATCTGGCGGAGCGCCTGGGCTTCATCCAGAACGCCACGGGCGCGGTGCCCGGTCCCTTCGACTGCTTTCTGCTGATTCGCGGAATCAAGACGCTGGCCGTGCGCATGGACCGGCATGTGGAGAACGCGGAGGCGGTTGCGCGGTGGCTGAGCGCCCACCCCGCCGTGGAGCGGGTGTACTATCCAGGCCTGCCCGGCGCGCAGGGCTTCGAGGTCAACCGGCGGCAGGCGAAGAGCGGCGGCGCGATGATCTCCTTCACCCTTCGGCCGCAGCACAGCTTCCGGACCTTCTTCCGCACGCTGAAGCTGATCACGCTGGCGGAGAGCCTGGGCGGCGTGGAGTCGCTGGTCTGCCATCCCGCGACGATGACCCACGCCTCGATTCCCCGGGAGCTGCGCCTGAGGATGGGCATATCGGACAACCTGATCCGGCTGTCCGTGGGCATTGAACATGTGGACGACCTCATTGAAGATCTCGAACAGGCGATTGAAGCCAGCAGGGAGGGTTGATTATGGCGCTCTATTCATCCATGCAGGAAATGATCGGAAATACGCCGCTGGTGGAGCTGCGCCACCAGGGGCTACCCGGAGGCGTGCATCTCTACGCCAAGCTGGAGCTGATGAATCCGGCCGGCAGCATCAAGGATCGGATCGGCAGATTCATGCTGGAGGACGCGGAGCGTCGGGGGCTGCTCAGGCCCGGCGGGGCCATCGTGGAGGCGACGGCGGGTAACACGGGCATCGGCATCGCCTTTGCGGCGCTGAACCGGGGCTACCGCGTGATCTTCGTCGTGCCGGAGAAGTTCTCCCGGGAGAAGCAGACGCTGATGGCCGCCCTGGGCGCGGAGATCGTCCATACGCCCCGGGAGGCGGGCATGCTGGGGGCGCAGGCGCGGGCGGACGAGCTGATCCGCGCCATCCCCGGCGCGGTCTCCCTCGGACAGTTTCACAACCCCGCCAACCCGCAGGCGCACTACGAGACCACCGGCCCGGAGATCTGGCGGGATCTGGAGGGAAGAGTGGACCATCTGGTGGCAGGCGCGGGCAGCGGGGGAACGTATACCGGCATCGTGCGCTATCTGAAGGAGCTGCGGCCGGCGGTGCGCGGCGTGCTCGCCGACCCGGTGGGCTCCACCATTGGCGGCGGCGAACATGGCGACTATGACATCGAGGGCATCGGAAACGACTTTATACCGGAGACCATGGACATGAGTCTGGTGGACCAGGTGGTCAAGGTCACCGACCGGGAGGCCTATCGCGCCGCCCGCGACCTGGCCCGCACCGAGGGCATCTTTGCGGGCTCCTCCTCCGGCGGCGCGCTGGCCGCGGCCCTGAAGCTGATCGCCGGGGGCGCGCGGGGAAATGTGGTGGCCGTGCTCCCCGACCGGGGCGACCGCTACTTCAGCAAGGGCCTCTACGATGGGGAGGTATCCGTTTCTTCTACTTAAATAGCTGTGCCCGGCAGAGGAGATCTCTGCCGGGCATTCTGAAAATTCAGTCCGCACAGGCCGGACATTCTGTTTTCCTTCGGTTCCTGTTGCGCGCAGATCGCTTTGCGGGCTCAGACCACCTGTCCGTCGCCGGAAGGCGCGCCGCTGACCAGGTCCGCGAGGGTCACGCCGTTCAGGAAGTCCTCGATCAGTGCGCTCAGCTTTCTCCACAGGGGCAGCGTCTTGCACTTTTCCTCGCGGTTGCAGGGAAACGCCTTCTCCTCCAGGCACGCGACGGGCGCGAGGCTGCCCTCCATGATCCGCAGGATTTCGCCCACGGAGTATTCCTCCGGCCGCCGGACCAGACGGTATCCGCCGCCCTTGCCGCGCAGGCCCTCCAGATAGCCGCTCTGGACCAGATTTTTGACGATGCTCTCCAGGTATTTCTCGGAGATCTCCTGTCGCGCGGCGATCTCCTTCAGGGAAACGAATCCGTCGGCGTTCTGTTCGGCCAGATCAATCATGACACGCAGGGCGTAGCGGCCCCGTGTGGAAATCATCATTTTGCACAACTCCCTTCTCCACCTATTATAATTCAAGGCCCCCCGGAGGTCAAGCCGGAGCGCGCGGAGCAGCCCGCTCTCCGCTGCACCGCGCGCGATTGCGTCAACGTGAAGAGGGCGGCGCGGCTCCGGGCGGCAATGTTGACAGAATATGTCCCCGATCACACAACTTTCGCGTTGTGTGATTGCATAGGATATGGTATACTCGATTCATTGCCGTCGCGCGCATGCGCAGGGGCCGGGGGCATATGAAGCTACAAAAGCGTTCAGAATAGAAATTCAGGAGAGTAGAGGGTGAAACATGACGATTCAGGAATGTTACGTTGCATTGGGTGGAAGCTATGAACAGGTGGCGCGCCGCCTGCCCAGCGCGGGCATGGTGGAGCGCTTTCTCGCGCGCTTTCCGGGGGACGACAGCTTTGCGAAGCTGTGCGCCGGCATGGAGTGCGGGCGGCGGGAGGAGGCGTTCCGCGCCGCGCACACGCTCAAGGGCGTCTGCGCCAATCTGGGCCTCGATCGGCTGATGGATTCCGCGGGACGGCTGACGGAGCTGCTGCGGCCGGAGCAGGACGCGATTCCCGAGGGCGCGGACGAGCTGCTTCAGGAGGTCCGGCAGGACTACGAAATCACCGTGGCCGCCATCGAGACCTATTTGAACAGCCGGAGCTGATTCCGGCCTCCGAAGCGGCAGAAGCATATCCGGTTTCATTCGGGGCGGCCCACGATCGAAAGACGGGGCCGCCCCGAATCCGTCTGCGCACATTTTCCGCTCCCGGCGCATACCATGCCAAAATGAAAGGCGGCGATAGAATGCGTTATGCGGTAATCGGCGGGGATATGCGCTTTGCGCATCTGACCAGCATGCTCAACGAGGGCGGAAGGGAGGCGGCGGGCTTTTTGCAGGAGCGCGCCGGCGGCGCGGAGCGGGTGCTGAAGGAGCTGGGGAAGTACAGCTGCGTCATCTCCAACTGGCCCATGCGCTGGCCGCTCTCCCGGGTGGAGACGGACGAGGGAGAAATACTGCGCAACATCGCCCCGGGAAGTGCGCTGCTGCTCTGTGGGCCGCGGTTTCCCCGGGAGCGCAGGTGGGATTTGCAGTATGTGAACCTCTGGGAGGACGAGGCGCTGCTTCAGGAGAACGCCTACCTCACCGCGGAGGCTGCCGTGGCCATGGCGATGTGCCACACGCGGCTTCAGGTGGCGGAGCTGCCCTGCGCCGTCGTGGGTTACGGGCGCATCGGCCGGGCGCTGACGGAGATCCTGCTGAACCTGGGCGCGCGGGTGCTGGTGGTTTCCAGCCGGGAGGGCAAGCGGCGAATGGCCCGGGAGAGCGGCGCGGAGGCCGCCGCCCTGGAGGATGCGGCGCGGGCCGTGCCGGGGCGGAAGCTGATCTTCTCCACGCCCCCGGCGCTGGTGATGGACGAGGGCGTGCTGGCGCATGTGGACGCGGACGCCGCCATCGTCGATCTGGCCAGTCCGCCCTACGGCGTGGATCTGGAGGCCGCACGGCGGCGGGAGCTGCGCGCCTGGCGGGAGCCGGGCCTGCCGGGGCGCTATTGTCCGCTGAGCGCGGCGCGGGCCATTTACAGCGCGGTGCTGCGTTGGGAGGAGGCGGAGGAACGTGCGTGAATTGAATGAAAGCCTGCGCGGCGCGAGAATCGGCTGCGTCATGACGGGCTCCTTTTGCACCTTCCGGCCGGTGTTCGCGGCGTGGCGCGCGCTGAAGGACGCGGGCGCGGAGCTCACGCCCATCATGTCCTTCAACGCATGCAGCCTGGACACGCGCTTCTATCCGGCGGCGGAGGCCGTCGCTCTGTTTGAGAATATATGTGGTAGAAAAATTTTGAATACGATCCCGCAGGTGGAGCCCATCGGCCCAAAGAAGCTGCTGGATCTGCTGGTGGTTGCCCCCTGCACGGGCAACACGCTCTCTAAGATCGCCAACGGAATCACGGATACCCCGGCGGCACTGGCGGTGAAGTCCCACCTGCGCAACGGGCGGCCGGTGCTCGTCGCCGTCTCCACCAACGACGCGCTGGGCGCGAGCGCGATCCACATCGGAAAATTGATGAACACAAAGCACATTTTCTTCGTGCCCTTTCGGCAGGATGACCCGGAAAACAAGCCGAATTCTGTCGTCGCCCACTTCGGGAAAATCCCCGAAAGCGCTGCGTTCGCCCTCGAAAACCGCCAGATTCAGCCCGTATTTACCTGAAGTTTGCCGGAAAATGATGGAAAATCGGGAGGCATGTTAAACGCATAAAAACTTGCAAAAAGGGGTTGACAGTGGGGTGAGTTTTTGCTATAATCCTATCTGTTGCCGCGAGAACGGCAGCGACGATCCTTGAAAACGATACAGCGAAGAGTAGATCAAGAAGAAAGAACAGTCAGATT
>SFTH01000002.1 GCA_004563405.1 bacterium | reverse complement strand
GCAACAATGCGATCAGTGACTTCCTTGTAAATATCCATGCTCTTGCTCCTTTTCTCTTGTGGGGAGCAAGGACTTGTGGTAGAATATCCTTGCTCCCCTGTTCTGTGAAGGGTTCAGTGGTGGGCATTTGCCTGAATGCTGTGGTAGGTGTTCAGGCTTTTTACTTTACTGAGAATCTGCGACTTTCAACTCTCTTCATGTAGGGGTCAAGGGCGTCGCCCAGGAGTTTGAGTTCCTTGGTATCGCAGCGCTGAGAGACAACATTCTGATAGCGAACCACATAGGATCCAGCAGTCATGGTTTCCTCTTCGCCCATATAGGCTTTGATCTCATCAGCGATCAGTTCAGCCTCAGCATTCAGGTCGTCGATCATCTTGCGCAGTTCCATCAGTTCAGCAACCTTGGCAACCATCTGAGAAGTAGCAGCACACATTTTTTGTTTCCTCCTTTTCTTGTGGAGTTGCTTGACGCCCCTCCTAACAATTGTTATTATATAGCGTTTGCTTAATGATGTCAAGCATAAATTCAACTTTTCTCTAAATTATTTTTACTCTTTTTCAGATTATATACAGTGATTGCTTTATTTCGTGAAGTGTGCTATACTATCCATGAGGTGATAACCATGACAATGGAGCAGAAGATCAGCATGGCTCTGGCTTATAAGGGAATGAGCCAGGCAGCTTTGGCGCGCGAGATGGGAACAACCCCCTCCAACTTCAACCAGAAGCTAAAGCGCTGTACCTTTACAGTTGAGGAACTGGAGAAGATTGGCGAAATCCTGGGGGGCAAGTATTTCTTTGGCTTTGAGTTCCCTGATGGCACAAAAGTATAAGAAAAAGCATTAAAGCAAAAAAATGGCGAGAAGCCTTTGCGATTTCTCGCATGGGCTTCTCGCCTTACTGGTGGTAGGGGGGTACAATATTGGGATCCTCTGGGCGCGCTCGCGCAAGAGGCCTTTGCCTGGACAATACTCCCACCAAATCGACTTTTTATTTTGAATTACGAAGATCAACGAAAAAGACCACTCAACAGGTCTGTGATTTTGCTCTTGACGCTCTTCACACTGGCCTCATCGACTTTGACTTCTACACTCTTGGAGTTCATGTAGCGATCCACAGTCTCAGAGACGATCTTTGGCAGTTGCTCCTGGATTTCCTTCATGACATCCTCAGCAGCAGCGTCAGCATAATTACAGAGCATCTAATCATGTTGAGGGTGATCAAAGATTCCAGCGCTGCGCTGGAGGTCAAGGGCGCGCTTGGCAGCAAGGCGATTGATATTCATAGTGATTCCTCCTTTCATAGTACATTCTGGCGCACAGATTCATCAGTCAGATAAAGGTTGATGAGTCTGCGCATGAGGGTGGATAGGGTCAATTTGTTGGCTTCAGCATCGCGCATGAGCTGGAGCTTGGTATCATAATCAATGCGAACTTGAATTGAGTTCATAAGCATCTCTCCTTTCATAGTTGGGGATTTCTCCCTCTACTATACTTGAAAAGGGATGTAATGCGATGTAGCCACTTTGACCACAGTTCTTTGAAATTTCTGAGGGGCGGAGGATTTGAAGACGACGACTCTGACGAGAAATGACGAGTTGTGAGGGGGAAGAACCAAAGGTTTTCCAGAGATTATATTATATCTCTCTATTATCTGTGGAAGGCGTTTGGCTCTTGGAGCAACCTTGGTTTTATCGACTTAGATCTGTTGATGGAAGGAGGATGGCCTATGACATTTGAATCTCATGACACAAGAATCACTATTGAGTGCGATCATTATTGTTTTGTGTCTGATGAACCTCACCACTCTTCCAATGGAGATAGAGTGGAAATCATGAAGATTTACTGGAATTACTCTAATCCAGATGGATGGGGTTCTATCTCTGAAGAGTACATTTTTGTAGATGACATCAAAGAGCTGAACAAAAAACTGAAAGAGCTGGAATATGGTGTAAGGGATAGCCTGGACATGGATTTTTATGGGCTATATAAAGAGATTCCTTTCATCTCATTACACATAAAAAGATCTGAATCCCTCTACTCTGTAGACTTGAAAGTGTATGATGGAACCTTTAGTGAATACATTGCTGTATGCTGCCCTCTCTCCGAAGGCGAATGGCAGTCTTGTGCTGATGAGCTAATGGGGTGGGGTAAAAAGTATTCACTGCGCCTTGGCGATAAAGTAGAAACCCTCATTCATCATGATGATAGCATTTTCCCATTAGGAAGAATTGGTGAGGTTACAGAAATTTACCCTGAAACCGAACAAGGCCCTGCCTGTGTAGCAGTAAGCTTTACTGATATAGGTTGGGACAAGAAGCCTTATCAAAATACTCGCTTGTATGATTTTGATGAAGTCAGACGAGTTGCTGAAGCGTAACCATTCACCAAAGATGCTATTGGATTCATATGAGTTTCAGAAAGTTGTAGAAATCTGTACAGTCTTGTATGATAGTTGCCAGATGATACAGAAAGTTGGTGTTGCTTAATGGCAAATGCTGAACACAAACTGAAAATCGTCCATCTGATGAACATTTTCAGAAGAGAGACAGATGCGCAGCATCCCATCTCCATGTCAGAAATCAAGAAAAAACTCGCAAAACACCTGAGCAATCATGAGCCTGATCGCAAGGCGATCTATGATGACTTCGATGCGCTGGAGGCTTATGGATTCATTGTTCATCGCGAACCCAATGGCAAAAGGTACTACCTTGAAAATCCTGACTTCACCTACAATGAAGTGCGCATGATTGCTGACTGTGTGTCTGCTTCTAAGTTTTTGAGTGAGCGCCAAGCGCGCAATCTGATTGAAAAGCTGAAGGGGCTCTGTACTGTGTATGACAGCAGCAAGCTGACAAGGCAAGTTGTTGTACAGAACAGAACTCGCACTGACAATGATGAGTCCAGAGATGAGCTGGACAAGATCTTCCAGGCGATCAATGAGCGCAAGCAGATTTCCTATTCATATTTTGACTATGATTTAAGAAAGCAGCGCAAGTATCGCTACAAGGAAGACATCAAGTGTATCAGTCCTTGGGCAGTTATCTATGACAACAACTTCTATTATCTCCTGGCTTATGATGGCAAGAAGATGCGAGTCTATCGCATTGACCACATGGAAGGGGTGGAGGTTGAAGAGGCGGAGGCTGAGGGGCTGGAGGAGTTCAAGAAGATCAAGCTCTCTGACTTCACCAAGCAGACCTTTGGTATGTACAGTGGCGAACTTCAATCTGTCACCATGCGCTTCCCCAACAACATGGTTGGCACTGTGCTGGATCGCTTTGGCAGAGAAGTCACCCTCATGAAGGCTGATGACAGGCACTTCAGAATCACTGTCCCCATCGCTATCAGTCCTCAGTTCTATGGCTGGGTGTTTGGTCTGAAGAACATGGTGACAATTGAAAGTCCTCAGTCAGTTGTAGATGGCATGAAAGAGATGCTGGCTGCTGTTGAAAAAAGATATGAAGATTCTAAAGGGTCGCAGTAAGTTGCGCCCCTTTTTTCTTTGTAAAGGAAAATTGACAGAAAAATTTGCTACATTTATAATGGCATTGAGTGGTTTGGTCATGTCATTTGAAGGAAATTCTTTCAGCAGCAGCGATTCAAGGTTGGTGACATAGCATGACATAGTGGTTTGGGCGCGACATAGGAATGACATAAAGGAGGGGCGAAAACAAGCCCAAACCAGCAGTGAAATGGCAGCGCAATACAAAAAGGGAACCACCCTTTTCAGAGTGATTCCCTTGAAAACCCTTGATTGATAAGGATTTCTTACTTGTTGAAGTAGCGCTTCAGCAGGCCTTCGAACGCCTTGCCGTGGCGGGCCTCGTCGCGGGCCATCTCGTGCACGGTGTCGTGGATGGCGTCGAGGTTCAGGGCCTTGGCCATCTTGGCGAGCTCGGTCTTGCCGGCGGTGGCGCCGTTCTCGGCTTCGACGCGCATCTGGAGGTTCTTCTTGGTGGAGTCAGTCACGACTTCGCCCAGCAGCTCGGCAAACTTCGCGGCGTGCTCAGCCTCTTCATAGGCAGCCTTCTCCCAGTACAGGCCGATCTCGGGATAGCCTTCGCGATGGGCGACGCGAGCCATGGCCAGGTACATGCCGACTTCGGTGCACTCGCCGGTGAAGTTGGCGCGCAGGCCTTCCAGGATCTCTTCCGGAGCGCCCTTGGCGACGCCGACGACGTGCTCGGCGGCCCAATCCATTTCGCCCTTCTGCTCGACGAACTTGTCAGCGGGGGCCTTGCAAACGGGGCAAACCGCGGGAGCCGCTTCACCTTCATAAACATAACCGCAAACGGAGCAAACAAACTTCTTCATATTGATTCTTCCTCCTGTGATATTGATCTTGCCTTTCAAATTGGCTTACGCTTATTATATACCATTTCCGTGTGATTTTGAATCATCTTCGGCGAAAAAATTGTGAAAAAATTCTCGACTTCAGGGGAGCGGAGGCGCAAATGTGCCCGCGCTGACGCGGGTTTCGACGTAGCGCCGGAACAGCCGCGCTGCCTCCGGCCAGTCGGGATGGCCGTCCAGGAGCTTGACCTGATCGTAACGGGTGCGGGGGAGCTTGAGCAGAATCCGGCGCGCGCCGTTGGTGATGAAGGGCGCGCCGGAGGGACAGTTCATGCACACGCAGCCGCCCCGGTCCGCGTCGAAGTGTGCGTCGTCGTCGATGGCGCGCCCGCAGCGCATGCAGGCGTCCACCCGGGGGGCGTAGCCCAACTGGGCCATCAGGTGCATTTCGAAGGCCATGGTCAGCAGCTCCACCGGAAGCTGGGAGTAGTTCAGATGGGCCAGCGCCCGCAGCGTGATCAGAAACAGATCCTCCATGGGGACGTCCGGCATCACCGCCGCCTCCAGCAGCTTCAGCCAGTACACGCCGTGGGTGAGCCGGTCGTAATCCATGCGCAGCTCGAAGAAGCTCTCGGAGATCTGGCACTGCTCCAGCGTAAAGCGCTCCCCGCGCTGGTAGAGCTGGAATTCACCGCTGGTGAATGGCTCGCAGGCGTTCAGAAGGGGCGATTTCGACCGCCGACAGCCCCGGGCGATGGCGTCGATGCGCCCCAGCCGCGGGGAAAACAGCGTGACCATGCGGTCATAATCCGAATAGTCCGCGCGCCGCAGCACCAGCGCGGGCGTGGATAGCGCTGCCATCGCTCAGTCCTCGTAGCCCAGCGCGCGCAGATCGCCCGCGCGGTTGCGCCAGTCCACGCGCACCTTGACCCACAGCTTCAGCATCACCTTCGTGCCCAACAGGCGCTCGATGTCCGCGCGGGCCTCGCGGCCGATCTTGCCCAGCATGGCGCCCTGCTTGCCGATGATGATGGACTTGTGTGAATCCCGTTCGCAGTACACGTTTGCGTGAATCTCCGTCAGCGTGTCGCTGGCCTTCCTGATCTGGAGCATCTCCACGCCCACGCCGTGGGGAATTTCATCCCGCAGGTTTAACAGCGCCTTTTCGCGGATGATCTCCGCGCACATCACGCGCTCGGGCTGGTCGGTGATCATGTCGTCCGGGAAGTACTTCGGCCCCTCCGGCATGGCTTCGATCAGCTTCCGGGTCAGGAGGTCGATGTTTTCACCCGTTCGCGCGGACACGGAGAAGATCTGATCGAAGCTGAATTCGTTCAGTTCCGCCAGTTGGGGCATCAGCTTCTCCGGCGGAACGACGTCGATCTTGTTTACCGCCAGGAAGCGGGGGCAGTTCATGGTCTGGATGTCTGCGAGCACCGCGCGGTCGCCGCCGCCGATCCTCTGGCCGTCCACCACGGCCAGCACCGCGTCCACGCCCTCCCGGGCGTCGCTGGCGCTCTTCATCATGTACTCGCCCAGCTTCGTGCGGGGCTTGTGCAGGCCGGGGGTGTCCACGAACACCAGCTGCCAGTCCGGCCCGGTGGCCACGCCCAGGAGCTTGTTGCGGGTGGTCTGGGGATGGTTGGAGACGATGGCGACCTTCTCGCCCACGATGCGGTTCATGATGCTGGATTTTCCCACGTTCGGGCGGCCCAGGATGGCCACAAAGCCCGAGCGGAATTTTTGATCTGCCAAGTTATTTTCCTCCGTTTGTCTTGCTGTTCTTGGGTTCTTTCGCTTCGCCCAGCAGGTATTCCGGGCCGAAGGATTCGGGCAGCAGTTCCTCCAGGGTGCGCACGGTGAATTCTCCGCCCGCTGCGCCGACGATGACCGGCATCTCCGGGCCGCAGGCGAATTCCCGCAGCACCTGGCGGCAGATGCCGCAGGGCCAGGCCGCGCTGTTTCCGGCGATGGCGATGGCCATGAAGCGGCGCTGTCCGGCGGCGACGGCGCAGGACGCCGCGCAGCGCTCCGCGCAGATGGTCGCGCCGTAGGATGCGTTTTCAAAGTTGCAGCCGCTGAAGGTTGAGCCGTCCTGCGTCAGGATGCACGCGCCCACCCGGAAGCCGGAATAGGGTGCATATGCGTTTTCCCGCGCCGCACAAGCGCGCTCAAAGAGCTCCCGATGCGTCATTTTCATCCTCCTCCATCTCTTCCTTCGGCGCGCGCCAGAGCTGAAGCGCCTGCATGGCGCGCTTCTCCATGGCCCGCATGGCGCGCTTGTCCGCGTCGGTCATGTGGTCGTAGCCCATCAGATGAAAGGCAGAGTGGGCGGTGAGGTAGCCCAGCTCCCGTGCGAGGGAGTGGCCGAACTCGGCGGCCTGCTCCCGGGCGCGGTTCAGGTTGAGCACGCAGTCGCCCAGATTGATGTAACCGATCGCGGGATCGTACTCCCGACGAAGTCGCCGGGGGTTGTCCCGGGCGGTGGTGCCGGCGGGGTAGCGCACGGTGGGGAAGGAGAGCACGTCCGTGGCGCTGTCGATGCCCCGCATTTCCCGGTTCAGCGCGCGTATGGCCTCGTCATCCACCACGCGCACGGCAAAGCCCGCGCGCTGCACGCCCTCCAGTTCCATGCACTTATCCGCCACCTGAGCAAGAAACGCTTCCAGATTCTCCGGACATCCGGGGACCTCGCACTGCAATTCAATCGGCATTCTGGACCTCCTGCGCCGGAGCGACGCCCGCAACCGGCGCATCTTCGCCGGTCGCCTCCCGGGTCTTCTGCGGTTCAACCGGCGCTTCGGCCGCGTCCGGCTCGGCCGGAGTCCCGGCCTGCGCGCCGGCGTCCTCCGCCGCGGCGGGCGCGGAGCTTGCTTCCTCCTGCGGCGCGGGAACGCCCTGGCGGGGCGGTATGGCGATGTCGGGATATTCGATGCGCTCGTGGAACACGCCGGTGAGCACCGTCGCGAAGGTGGAGCAGATCTTGTCCAGGTCGTTGAAGGTCAGCGCGGAATCGTTGAGCTGCCCGTCGTCCATCTTCTTGCGCACCAGCTTGCGGATCAGTTGCTCCATCCGCTCCGGGCTGGGATTGGCCAGCGTGCGGGTGGCGGCCTCGATGGTGTCCGCCAGCATGACCACGGCGGCCTCCTTGCTCCGTGGGCGCGGTCCCTCGTAGCGGAAGGAGGAGATGTCGATGTCCTCGCCGTAGAGCTTGACGGCCTTGTCGTAGAAGTAGAGCACCAGAGAGTCGCCGTGGTGCTGGCGGATGATGTCCACCACCGGGGCGGGGATGCGCTCCTTGGCGGCCATCTGCGCGCCGTCGCGGGGATGGGCAGTGAGGATCGCGGTGGAGACGCGGGGGTCGGTGCGGTCGTGAGGATTGTCGCCCATCTGGTTTTCCTTGAAGTACATGGGTCGCTTGAGCTTGCCCACGTCGTGATAGTACGCGCCCACGCGGGCCAGCAGGCCGTTTCCGCCCACGGCCGTCGCGCCGGCCTCGGCGAGATTCGCCACAATGATGGAGTGGTGGTAGGTGCCCGGCGCTTCCATCAGCAGCCGCCGCAATAGCGGCTGGTTGGGGTTGGACAGCTCGATGAGCTTGGCGTTGGTAGCCAGGTTGAACAGCCACTCCAGCAGGGACTGGAGGCCGATGGCCAGCACGGCGCTGAACACGCCGCCGCCGATGGCCCAGAAGGCGTTGGTGATGGCCGTGCGCAGATTTGTGCTCGCCACCAGGCCGATGGCCAGCACGATGGCGAAGTTCACCAGCGCGATGGCGAAGCCGGCCAGCAGCGTGCCCGTGCGCAACTGCCTGCGGGAGAGAATCAGCGAAGCCACCGGGCCCGCCGCAAAGGCCATGAGCAGGATGGAGAACATCGCCATGGAGAACAGGCCGTCGGCGGACACCAGCATGGACACCATGAAGCTCAGAACGGCGTTGACGAACATGGCCGTCTTGGTGTCCAGCAGGATGGAAATCAGAATCGCGCCCAGCGCAACGGGCATCAGATAGGTATTGACGCTGCGCACCAGCAGCGATATGGCCAGCTCCAGCACGATGATGATGCACAGCAGAAGCAGCTTTCGGGATTCGCGCAGTACGCAGGCGTCAAACTGCCAGAGATACAGGGCGATCACGCCGCAGAGCACCAGCACCAGCAGCGCAAGCCCGCCCGCCAGGGGCACGTCCAGCGCGTCGTCCGCCAGCAGGCCCAGGCTCGCGATCATCTGATACTGAGCCTCGGTGACGATTTCGCCCTCGCGCACGATGACCTCGCGCTTGACCAGCACCTCCGGCTCCACCGCCTCCCGGGCCTTCTGGCGGTTTGCCTCGGTGATCTCGGTGTCGATGAGCATGTTCGGCTGGATGCATGCGCGCATCGCCTCGGCGTAGGTGCTCACCAGTGCGGCGGGGTATTCATCGTCGAGCAGGTTGCGGGTGATGCGGGTCACGGCGGCGCTCTCCTGGCCTTCGGGCAGCGTGGAGTTCAGCGTCTCGCGTACCTCGTCGGTGCAGGTAGCGGCCAGCGCGGAGAGCGTGTCGTCGCCGGCCTCCAGCAGGGCGGAAAACATGTCCTGGGTCATCGTCACGGGGGACTGGCGGTTTGCGCTGTCCAGCAGATCCTCGCTCACGCCGCTTTCCGCCTGGGGCGCGTATTCGGCGCGGATGTCGGCAAGCGCCTTGAAGGCGGCCTCCATATCCTCCAGCACGGTGGCGTTCACGCTGGGATCCATGCTCCTGTAGATGGGCTCCACGGCGTTGGCGGCGGCCTCGCGCAGCGCCTCGGTGGTCACCGTGTCCTCCACGTCCTTGGTGGCGTAGACCGCCTTGCTGGCGGGTTCGCCCACATGGATGTCGTACTGATCGGGCGATATGCCGGCTAGAATCAGCACGAACAGCAGGATGAAGGTCACCAGCGCGGTGACGACGCACTGAATCACGCCGCTCAGGCGGCTGACTCTGAATTCGGATAGCTTTTTCATGGGAATTCTCCTTTACCCCCGGGCGGGCCCGCCCCGCCGGTCGGTTCGCTGGGCGTACTTTTCATAGGCCCGGACGATGGCCTGCACCAGCTCGTGACGCACCACGTCCCGGTGGGTCAGGCGCACGATGCCGATGTCGTCCACACCCTTGAGCACCTCCAGCGCCTCCACCAGTCCGCTCTTTTTGCCGATGGGAAGGTCGATCTGGGTCACGTCGCCGGTGATGACCATCTTCGAGCCCATGCCCATGCGGGTGAGAAACATCTTCATCTGTTCGCTGGTGGTGTTCTGCGCCTCGTCGAGGATGATGAAGGCGTCGTTGAGGGTGCGCCCGCGCATGTAGGCCAGGGGCGCGACCTCGATCGCGCCGCGCTCCACCAGACGCTGGTAGGCGTCCAGCCCCAGCATCTCGTGCAGCGCGTCGTAGAGCGGACGCAGATACGGGTCGACCTTCTGGGCCAGGTCTCCCGGCAGAAAGCCCAGCTTTTCGCCGGCCTCCACCGCGGGACGGGTGAGGATGATGCGCTCGATCTCCTTGTTCTTCATGGCGACCACCGCCATGGCGATGGCCAGGTAGGTCTTGCCCGTTCCGGCCGGTCCTACGGCGAAGGTGCAGGTGTTCTGACGAATCGCGTCCACATAGTTTTTCTGGCCCAGGGTCTTGCACTTGACCTGGCGGCCGCGGCTCGTGATGGCGATCACGTCCCGCATGATTTCGCCGATGCGGTCGGCGTTGCCCTCCGAAGCGAGGCCGATGGCATAGCGAATGCGCGTGCGGTCCACCGTCTCGCCCCTGCGGATGATCTCGCTCATCTTCTCCAGCGTCAGCCTCGCCAGCTCCACCTTGTCGCTGTCGCCGCTGAGCACGATTTCACCGCTGCCCGCCTGAATTTCCACGCCCAGCTCCTCCCGGAACAGGGCGATGTTTTCCTCGCGCAGACCGAACAGGCCGATAAACTCCTCTGCGGATTCGATGGGCATGCGCTCCACAGCCTCATGTGCGGTGTTTTCCAAGTTCAGTAAACCTCCTCAATCAGGGCATCCCGCGTAACGGCGATGTCGGCGTATATTTCATAGACCGCGTGCAGACGCAGGCGGTTTTCATCCTGCTGCACATCCGTCCACGAATTTGCGATTTTGTATTGCGCGCCGTCGGGGAGTTTTCGCAGCGCGTCCGACCGGGCGAGGGCCTTGAGCTGCGCCTCCAGCTGGCGCGCGTCCACATCCGTGCGAACCTCCGCCGTCTCAAAGCAGGTGGTTCGCTCGATTTCCAGCGGCAGAAACAGCCCGACTACGGGGAGAATTTCCGCCTGCGCCTCCTGGCTGGAAAACGGGGGCGCCCCGGAAAGGGCGAGGCGCAGGCCCATCAGCCTGAGGCTGCAATTCACGGCGCTGCGGCCCGTCCGGCGCGATTCGACATGCGTGAGCTCGCCCTCTGCGCTGCCGTCCACCCAGCAGCGGGCCATCACTTCGCCCAGGGCGCGCACGGGCGCGGTTTCCTCCTGGCTCCGGGCCTCCTCGCCGCGGATGAGAATTTGCCCCGCGCGGACGGTGTCGCCCCGCGCGACGCAGGCCTCGCCCGCGTGCACCGTGATGGATTCGATGATGCCGTCCCGGGCTGCGACCAGATCCCGGGCGCGGTCGAGGGCGTAGATTTCCGGCGCGGGAACCTCCGGGGAAGCCTCCACGAGCAGCCGTATGCCCTGGCGGCGCACGCCGATGAAGCTGTAGTTTTCGGCTCCGGCCATGAGCTGCTTCTGAAGCAGCTCCGTCTCGAGGCGCGCGGCGGACATGCCCGGCCGGACGCCCGCCGCGTCCAGACAGGCGAGGATTTCACTCCGATTGCCCAGGGCAGCGCAGGGGCCGGTGAAGCGCACGTCCACCAGCCAGATGCGGGAGAGCGCAAGGACACAGCAGACGACGCAGAGCAGGAGGCCCGGCGCGAGCGTCCAGCGCGCGCGCAGCACATCCTTCAGTGCGGTCCAGCCGCCCCGGCGCAGCACCCGGCAGTCCAGGCCGTAGCGCCTGCACAGTGCGGTCAGCACTTCTGCGCTGCGCGCGTCCGAGGCGACGACGATCGTCCGCCTTCCCGTGCGCCGCACGCGGGCAAAGTGCGCGCCCTGCTTCAGCGCGCGCTGAAGGAGTCGCTCCAGCAGGGAGCCCTCCACGCGCAGCCAGACGTCACGATTCATGGAGGCTCGCCTCCCCGCCGGGGAGCCGGACGTTGCGTATGTCGCCGCGGATCACCAGGGCGTCCCGGCGCACCTCAGCCAGGGAGAGCTCCGCGCCCTCCACCTCGATGTTTCCGCAGCGGCTCGCCAGGGCGATGCGCTCCGCAGTGAATTCGAGTATGCCGCAGTGGTTCTCCACCAGCAGCGAGCGGTTCCCGATGGAGGTGACCCGCGCTGATCGTCCGGACAGGTCGCACAGCCACTCCAACGCGGGCGCTTCCGCCCTCCGGCGCGACTTTGTGGATTTCATTGTATCACCCCGCATATCCCCGTTTGCTACAACGATATGCAGGATCGCGTCCGTTCCGAACCGACGCGGGAGAGAAGCGTGAAATTTATCCAACTATATTATACACGATGGGGCGGTATAAATGCAAGCCGCCGCGCAAAAAGGGCGCGCCGCATTGCGAAGTTTTGCGGCGGATGGTATAATAAAACCCGATATGCCGAAACAAACGCGGAGGGATGATATGCATCTGGGCGAATTGACGATACCGGCGGGCGCGGGCCTCGCGCCCATGGCGGGCGTGACCGACGCGGCCATGCGGCTGCTCTGCCACGAGCAGGGGGCGGCCTGGAGCGTCAGCGAAATGCTCTCGGCCAAGGGCTGGCTCTACTCCCAGGGCAAGAACCGGAATGCCCGGGAGCTGCTGGCGCGCCTGACTGGAGAGGGAATCGCCGCGCTTCAGCTCTTTGGCCGGGAGCCGGAGCTGATGGCGGAAGCGGCGCTGGAACTTGCGGACGCGGGCTTTGAGTTCTTCGACCTCAACTTTGGTTGCCCCGCGCCGAAGATCACCGGAAACGGCGAGGGCAGCGCGCTGATGCGGGAGCCGGAGCGCATCGGCCGCATCGTGCGCGCGATGACGGACGCGGTGCGCGTGCCGGTCACGGTCAAGATCCGCGCGGGCTGGGATGCGGAGAGCGTCAATGCGGTGGAGGTGGCCCGGATCTGCGAACAGGCGGGCGCGGCGGCCATCGCCGTCCACGGGCGCACCCGGATGCAGCAATATTCGGGGCGGGCCGACTGGTCGGTGATTCGCGCGGTGAAGAAGAGCGTGGGCGTGCCGGTGCTGGGCAATGGGGATGTGCGCAGCGGCGCGGACGCGGTGCGCATGCTGGAGGAGACCGGCTGCGACGCGGTGTTGGTGGCCCGGTCGGCCCAGGGAAATCCCTGGATCTTCCGGGAGATCCGTGCGGCGATGGCGGGGGAGAGCTGTGCGCCGGTCACGGGCCGGGAGCGCGTGGAAACCGCGCTGCGCCACTTCGAACTGGAGACGCAGCTGCACGGCGAGCGCGGCGGCATGCTGGAGATGCGCAAGCACATCGCCTGGTATGTCTCCGGCCTGCGGGGCGCGGCCCGCTTCCGGGAGAGGATCAATCTTCTGGACAGCGCAGAGGCTGTGCGCGACGCGCTGCGGGAATTTGCGCTGGAGGCGGAGGCGTGAAGCGCGCCGGGGGGACGCGCGCTGATTTGTGGCTTTTCTCCGCGATTTGCAGGCCTTGCCACACGCGGAAGGGCGTTGGTATTATTGGGAAAGAGAATCGCAGGTGCGCGCCGGTTGCGGCGTCGCGCCTGCGATTCTTCTGCGCTGCGCAGCACTATCCGAAGAAGTGATTGTGATTCTTCCGTTGATGCACCTGAGGCTCTTTTGTGCTGAGGGCTACCCCCTGCGCCGGATTTCTTCATGGGCGCGCCGCACCAGCGCGCGGATTTCCTGCATGTCCGGCAGGGGCGTCGCGCCGTCGTCGGGGATAAAATCCGCCAGAAATTCCAGATTGCCCTGGGTTCCGGCGATGGGGGAGTAGTCGAACGCGCGTATCCGCCAGCCGGTCTCCGGCGCGACGGCGGCGATCTGGCGCAACACGCGCTCGTGCACGGCGGCGCTTGCAATCACGCCCTTTTTGCCCGGCGCGTCCCGGCCGGCCTCGAATTGGGGCTTCACCAGCGAAATCAGCCGCCCATCGTCGCCCAGCACCCGCCGGAGCGCGGGCAGTATCTTCAGAATGGAGATGAAGGATACGTCCATCACGCCCAGAGTCGGGGACTCGGGGAACATCTCCCGCGTCAGCGCCCGGGCGTTCGTCTGCTCTATGGAAATGACCCGCGGATCCTCCCGCAGCCGGGGATCCAGCTGCGCCGTGCCCACGTCCACGGCGTACACCCTGCGCGCGCCCGCCTGAAGCAGCACGTCCGTGAAGCCGCCGGTGGAGGCGCCCACGTCAATGGCCGTTTTTCCCTCCGGAGATACGCCGAAGCGGGTGAGCGCCCGCGCCAGCTTGAAGCCGCCCCGGCTCACATAGGGGCAGCATTCGCCACGCACGCTCAATGCGTCGTCCGGGCCCACCTTCTGCGAAGACTTCTTCAGCGCCGTTTCCCCCGCGTAGACCAGGCCCGCGGCGATCAGCGCCTGCGCGCGCTCCCGGCTCGGCGCGAGTCCCCGGGCGCACAGCGCCACGTCCGCGCGCATGTATGTGTTTTCATCCATTTCAAAGCCCTCCGCTTTCGCTTGAATTCGCGCCCGCACAGTGCGCGTTGCCGCGTGTCACATTCCCCGTCCGCTGGAAATTTCTGGCAAATCGCACAAATCTGCTTGACGATGATTGGTGTAAATCGTAAAATAATTATGAAATATATTTCAAATTAATTAAATTACGCGAGGAGATGAGTCACAAATGAAATTGAAACGCATCACAGTTTTGCTGGCGCTGATTCTGGCGCTGACGCTGAGCGCGGCGCAGGCCGCGGATTACATGGATGGCTACGCGCGCACGGTGGTCGGCGAGGTGAACCGGGAGCGCGCCGCGCGCGGCCTCGGCGCGCTGCGCCTGGATGCAGAGCTCACGCGCGCCGCACAGGTGCGCGCCCAGGAAATTGCGCGGAAATTCAGCCACACCCGACCGGACGGAAGCGCGTGGCGCACGGTTTCATCCGCGGCCTACGGCGAGAACATCGCCCGGGGCCAGAGGACCGCTGACAAGGTGATGGCGGCCTGGATGAGCTCCGACGGACACCGCCGGAACATCCTGCGCGCAAGCTACGGCTCTATCGGCGTCGCCTGCCTGAAGATCGGAGGCGTCTTCTACTGGGTACAGCTCTTCGGAAGGTAGCGCGCGGCGCGACCGAACGGGAAGCGCTTCACAGGCTGCGGCCGGGGCGGATGATCGCCCGGCCGCAGCTTTTTTATGGGCATGACGGGTGAAGAATACCGCGTCAGTTGGAGACGATGTTGTGAATCCAGATTCCCTTTCGGACCAGCAGCGTGCCGATGATCGCCTTGATGCCCTCCATCAGCTGGACGCACAGGAAGATGCCGACGATGCCCATGCCGGTGAAGTGGGCCAGGACGAAAGCCACGGGGATGTTGATCGACCACATAAAGACGCAGTCAAACAGGAAGGTGACGCCGGTCTTGCCGCCGGAGCGCAGGATGAAGTAGGCGCAGTGCACCAGGGAGCTCAGGGGCATGACGCAGGCCGTGACGCGCAATAGCGCCGTGGCGAGGCTGTGCACGGAGGCCGTGGTGTTGTACAGCAGTGGGATGCAGTGGGAGAGGGACAGCAGCAGTCCGCCAAAGAACATGCTGATGGCGACGGAGAAGGCCATCAGCTTCGCGGCGTAATCCTTTGCGGTGTCGATGGCGTTTGCGCCCAGCGCCTGTCCCACGATGATGGCCGCGGCGCTGCCCATGGAGTGGAAGGCCACGGCGAAGAGATTGTACATGGTGCTGGTGATGTTCGTGGCGGCCACAACGTCCAGTCCGCGCAGGGAGTAGATCTGGGTCAGCGTCGCCATGCCCATGGACCAGAGCAGCTCGTTGGCCAGCAGCGGCATGCCCTTGGTGGTGATGTCCCGGGCGAGGCGGACGGGAATGTGCAGCGTGCGGTAGAGGCCTTCGGCAAAGGGGTGCTTTTTGCAGTGGGTGTGGGTGTAGATGACGATGAAGATCAGCTCCACATAGCGCGAGAGCACGGTGGCGATGGCCGCGCCGCGCACGCCCAGGCGGGGAAAGCCCAGCTTGCCGAAGATCAGCAGATAGTTGAAGGACAGGTTTACCGTCACCGCCAGGATGCTGGCGAACATGGGCATGGCCGTCTCGCCGGTTTCGCGCAGCGTGCCCGCGTAGCACTGGGTCAGCGCGAAGGGCAGCAGGCCCAGGAGCATCACGCGGAGATACTGCATGGCGAAATCCAGCGTGCGGGCCACGCGCTCCGGATCGGTCGTGTCGTTGAGATAGAGGGACACCAGCCTTGGCCCGGCGCACGCAAACAGAATCAGCGCAGCCGTCGTCAGCAGCAGGCACACATAGAGCTTGTAGCGAAAGGAGGCGCGCACGCCGTCCGCGTTGCCCGCGCCGTGAAACTGCGCCGTAAAGATGCCCGCGCCGGAGACCGCGCCGAATATGGTGAGGCTGAATACAAAGACCAGCTGATTCGCAATGGCGACGCCGGACATCTGATCCGTGCCGATGCGGCCGACCATGAGGTTGTCGAGCAGGTTGACGAAGTTGGTGATTGCGTTTTGCACGATGATGGGCATGACCACCGCCAGAACCATGGCGTAAAACGCGCGGCTTCCGATCAGCCTGCGAAGCTTGGATGGCATAGCGCTGTTACCTCCGTGTGGATTTCATTCATATTAGCATGGGAAGCGGCTTTCGGCAAGTCTCCTCCGGTAAAGAGCGTGATAAGACCGCGGCGGCTGTGGGGCGGGTCGCCGGTTCCTACGGCCGGGGGCCGGGAACGGGTTCCGCGGCGCTCCGCGCGGTTCTCGTATAAGTTACATAGCAATAGGGAACCGGGCCGTCAACCCATTCGTCAAATGATCTGATAAATTCTTCGCCGTTGAATTCGGGGAAAAAGACGTCGCCCTCGAAGTCCGCGTCAATTTCGGTCAGATAGATCTTCTCTGCCAGGGGCAGCGCCTCGGCGTAGACCGCCGCGCCGCCGGAGATGAACACGTCGAGCTCGCCGGCGAGGGAGATCGCCTCCGTCAGCGACCGGGCGTTCAGGCATCCGAGGGGGCGAAAATCCCCCGAGGAGGAGAGCACGATGGTGCGCCTTCCGGGCAGCGCGCGGCCGATTTCCTCGAAGCTGCGCCTTCCCAGAACCACGGCGGCGCCCATGGTCAGCGTCCGGAAGCGCCTCTGCTCCCCGGGAATGTGCCAGGGGATGCGCCCGTTTCTGCCGATGCAGCGGTTGCGTGCGCAGGCGGCGATGAGAGCGATCATGATCCGTCCCCCTCCTTTGAAGAAGAATTCATAGAAGGAGTATACCACAGGCGCGCAAGTGCGGCAATTCCCCCGCGCACGGGCGAAAAATGGATAGATAGCTAACTTAACAATAATATTATTTGACATATGTGAACAAAGGCCGTAAAATAATAATGCGTGCCTGTGGGAACGTGCTGTTTCTATGGCAACAGGAACGCGTGCTTCGGAGCCGGGACGTACGCGCGCAGGCGCGGGGCCGGCGGCGCGCCGGAGTTCAAGAAAAGCAGAAAGCATCAATTCCAGAGGCGATCGTGATTCGAAGCGCTGTGCCAGGCCTTCGGGAATCCGCATTTCTCTGACGACCATGAACTGGGGATGCGGCTTACGGCTGCATCTCCTGTCATTCAGGCAGGAAAGCGGCGGCCGTTGAGCGTCGGGACAGGAAACCGCTGTCCGGAGGCTGCCCGGGCGCGAACGCGGCTGGATTCAAGGAATTGCTGAATGACGAGGAGTACGCAAATGCGCAAATGTCCGTTCAGGCTGCTTCTGGCGGCCTTGCTGTGCGCGAGCCTCATGGTGAGCGCGGCCCTTGGAGAGGTGGTGCGCGGCGATCTTTCTGAGCGCTTTGACGATATCCCCAAGGTGGAATACGAGGGCACGACCTACGCGCTGCGCAACAGACTGACCACGGTTCTGCTCATGGGCATCGCCGCAGACGAGGCGCTGGGCAAGGATGTGTCCGATTTTACGGCGCTGATCGTAATCGACGACAACGAGAAGAAGATCACGCCGGTGCGCCTGGCCGGGAACCTGCTGGCGGAGGCGGATGGCGTTGAACTTCCGCTGCGCGAGGTCTACGCCCTGGGCGAGGACGGCGAGGAAAACTGTCTGCGCATGGTGGATGCGGTGAACGGTCTGCTGGGCGAGGAGCTGATCGACGACTATTTCGCCTTTGAGGTCGAGGGCGCGCTCGCCGTGGACGGCTTTGTTCCCGTGGAGGGCGACACCGAAGCCCAGCTGCGCGCGCTCAAGGCGGTGCTGGAGACGAGATCATTGGATGATCTCAACAAGCAGTATGCGCTGCTGAGCGATTACATCATTACGGATATGAAGAGCGGCGCGGCCATGAAGGTTGCAGACAAGGCGGAGCGCTACGAGATGCTCCACTCCGTTCCGCTGCCCACGCTGGCGGAGGAAGGGCAGGATGAACAGGCGCAGGCCGCGGAGGGCGCATACCTGCGGGTGGACGAAGAGGCCGCGCTGGCCCTGGTCATTGAAGCCTTCTACGAGGAGAGCAAGTGGTAACCAGAACGGTTAAACCGGTTTTGTCAAAAATACAAACAAGGTGGAAGAGACGGATATGAACGAGAAAGAATTGCAGCGCGTTGATATGGTGGCCAACGGCACGGAGGCCAATGGAGAGATGGAAATTGACCTCATGGAGCTTTTCTACCGCCTGGTGGAAAAGGCAAAGAGCATCGTCGCCGCCGCGCTGGCAGGCATGCTGATCTTTGCGCTGTACAGCTTCATCCTTGCGACGCCCATGTACGAATCGACCTGCAAGATGTATGTGATGAGCGCGAGCGATTCGGCCATCAATCTGTCCGACCTGCAGATTGGTTCCTATCTCACCTCGGACTATCAGGAGGTCTTTGACACCTGGGAGGTTCAGGAGCAGGTGCTGCAGAACCTGAATCTGGATTACGATTATGAACAGCTTGCGGATATGCTCGAGATCACGAACCCCAGCGATACCCGCATTCTGAACATCACGGTGACCTCCAAGAGCGCGCAGGAGGCTGCGGCGATCGCCAATGAGTTTGCCGCAGTCGCGCGGGAATACATTTCCGACACCATGGATACCGACAAGCCGAGCATTCTGTCCAAGGCGCTCCCCGCCAAGGATCCCGTGAGCCCGAGGAAGCTGTTCAATTGCGCGTTGGGCTTTGTGCTGGGCGCGCTGGTGATGATTGCGATCGTCACGGTGCAGTTCCTGACGGACGACAAGATCAAGACCGCCGAGGACATCCGCAAGTATGCGGACATGCCCACGCTGGCAGTGGTGCCCACGAACGGGGAATCCGAGCGCAGCGGTCGGGAAAAGAATGGCAAGAGCGAAAGAAAGCAGAGGCGTTGACTGAATTATGAATAAGCTTGAACTCGTGCGCTTCCGCACGTTGGACTATGCCTGCAAGGAAGCCATCAATACCCTGTGCACCAACCTGACCTTCGTCGGCAACGACAAGCGCATCATCATGGTCACCAGCACCCAGGCCCATGAAGGCAAGTCCTTCCTCTCCATGAACATCATGCGCACCCTCGCCCAGCTGGGCAAGAAGGTCGTCCTGGCGGACTGCGATCTGCGCAAATCCCAGATTGCCGCCAAGTATGGCGTGCGTATTCAGGAGGGCACGGGCTACGGCACGGTGCACTATCTTGCGGGCATGTGCAGCCTGAACGATGTGATCTATGAGACCAGCATCCCCGGCGCTTACATGATTCCCGTGGGCCGCGAGGTTTCCAACTCCCTGGCATTGCTGAGCACGCCGCGCCTGAAGCAGATGCTGCACGCGCTGGAGGAGAGATTCGATTTCGTCATCGTGGACGCGCCGCCTGTGGGCGTCATCATCGACGCTGCGGAAATCGCCAAGTCCTGCGACGGCGTCATCTTTGCCGTGCGCTACAACATGATCAGCCGCAGGGAGCTTCTCGAGGCGAAGAACCAGATTGCCCGCACCGGCTGCGAGGTGCTCGGCGCGGTGCTCAACGACGTGGATCTGGAAGCGTTGAGCAGCAAGAAGTACTACAACAAGTCCTACTACACCCACTACAATTCCGATTACTACAAGCCCTCCGACGGCAAAAAGCCGCGAGGCGGGAGACAGGACGCCCGAAAATAAGGGAGACGGATGAGACGATATACGGATATACACCACCACATTCTCTACGGCATGGACGATGGCGCGCAGAACCCGAAAGAGATGCATGCGATGCTCAAAAAGGCCGCCGAGGATGGAATCGGAAGAATTGTGGCAACGCCGCATGTGACCCCCGGCGTGAGACGGTTCAACCGGGAACAGTACCAGCGCTCCCTGGAGGAGGCGCGCGACTATTGCCGGGGTCACGGACTTGACATTGAGCTCTATGAGGGCGCGGAAATCCTCTACACCGGACAGACCTGTGACTTTCTGATGGAGGGCCGCGTTCCGACGATGGCGGGCACGGATCATGTGCTGGTGGAGTTTTCACCGGACGTGCGCTTTGACCGCTTCTGCGACGCGCTGGATGCACTGCAGTGCCACGGCTACCTGCCCATCATCGCCCATGTGGAGCGCTATCAGTGCCTGTCCACCCATCCCTCTAGGGCCGAAAAGGTCAAGCAGGAGATGGACGTGTACTTTCAGGTGAACTGCTCCAGCCTGATTACGAAGAAGGACGCCACGACGCGCCGCTTCGTTGAAAAGCTGCTGGACTGGGATATGATTGACGCGATTGCGACGGACGCGCACAGCTCAACGGTTCGGTGTGTGCACATGCAGGAGGCATGGAAGCTGTTGAAGAAGGAATTCGGAGCTTCATATGCAAATGAGCTGACCGACGGACATCTTCTGTTTGATATTCCTGCAAAATGAGCGCTTGGTGTGAAAGGCCCCTGTCCGCAGCCGTGAAGAAACGTGGCGCGGAGAGGTCAGATAAATTGAGGATCGGGAAGAGAGGTAATTCGAGATGCGTAAAATTCTGGTTTTGGTGCTTGCGCTGATTCTGGCGCTTTCGATGGGTGCGGCCTTTGCCGAGGAACAGGAGAGCGGCTGGAAGAACATCCTGCTGCTGGGCGGCGACGCGCGCAACATGGAGAAGTATGACCGCACGGACATGATGATGATTCTCTCCATCAACCGCGACGAGGCACAGGTGAAGATGACCAGCGTCATGCGCGACACCTGGGTTCCGATTCCGGGCATGGGCAGGAGCGACAAGATCAACGCCGCGAACGTCTACGGCGGTCCGGAACTGGCGGTCGAGACGGTCAATCAGAGCTTCGGCACCGACATTGAAGACTATGTGATCATCAATATGGAGGACTGGCTCCAGATCGTGGACCTTCTGGGCGGCGTGGACATTGAAATCACCGAGAAGGAGCGCAACCAGATCAACGACTATATCAGCAGCTATATGTCTGAGGTCGCCGGCGCGTCTTCCTACGAGGGCGAAAAATGGCTGGGCGAGACCGGTCTGGTGCACCTCAACGGCCTCATGGCGATGAGCTATTGCCGCATTCGCCTGATCGACAGCGACTATGTTCGCGTCATGCGCCAGCAGAAGGTGATGCTCGCGCTGGCGGAGAAGGCGCAGAACATGGAAATTGACGAGCTGACGCAGGTCGCCGGCGAAATCTATGACATCGTCAAAACGACCCTGTCCGAGGATGAAATCAAGTCCCTGGCGACGGCCTTCATGGTCATGGAGGTTTCCGAGGTCGGTCAGAACCGCGTCCCCGTGGACGGCACCTTCCAGTCCGGTACTTTCAGCGGCACCTGGATGATCAAGCCTGACCTCGAAAAGAACAAGGCGCTCCTGCACGAATATATCTACGGCGAATAAAAGCGGATAAGCAAGCGATCAGTTCCCCTGCCGTGCGTCCCGTTCCGACATGCGGCAGGGGAAAAATGTGGCAAAAACCATTTCGGGAGGAAAGTATTCCAGCACCCTTTTTTCATAGATCGTTGACGGAGAAATCAAATCTGTAAGTACAGATTCAACATAAGACACGCGAAGGCTGCGCGCGCTGTCCGCAGCTTGACTGAATCCGGCGTGCGCGCCCGCAGCGATTCTAAATCTGTTCATCCGCGTATAGGATGAGCTGTCGCGGTTTGCGCGCGGGGAAGCAGCGGCACCGGCCGGGCAATGCGGACGGAGACGCCGTTGGGGCGCGCCCTGCCGCTCCCTGGAGCGGCGATGCGATTGAATATTGAATGATCATGGAATCTTCGGGCCGCGTGGCGGAGGAGAGACCATTCAACGGGGATAGATAACGATTGTAATGAAAGGATTGTTCGCAATGAGAATCAACATTCCGGAAATGAATCCAGAGACGATGCGGAAGTTGCTGGCTGTGGGCGAAGCGTTCCGGATTCCGGGCCCGTTTTTTTCCTACGAGGAGATCAAGGTGGGCAACGTGAACCACAGCTACAAGGTGAACTACATTCGTGACGATGGATCGGGCATGGCGAAGATCAAGTCGTACCTGGTGCAGCGGGTGAACACCTATGCGTTCCAGCATCCGGTGGAACTGATGCAGAACATCGACAAGGTGACGGAGCACATCCGTCAGAAGCGGCCGGAGGCCGTGAGCCTGCACTTCCACCACACGGCGGAGCGGAAGAACTATCTGATGGATACGGACGGCTTCTGGCGGCTGAGCAACTATGTGCCGTCGGTGACCTACAGCACCTGCGACGATCTGGATGTGGTGCGCAACGCCGGACAGGCGTTCGGCGATTTCCAGGTGATGCTGTCGGACTTTGACGCGAGCAAGCTGTTCTATACGATTCCGGACTTTCACGATACGCGCAAGCGCTATGAGAAGCTCAAGGCGGACATGGCGGCGGATCCCTGCGGAAGAGTCGCGGAGGTGCGCCCGGAGCTGGATTGGCTGCTCTCGGTGGAGGAGGAGGCCTGCCGGATGACGGACATGTACCGGCGGGGTGAGCTTCCGCTGCGGGTGACGCACAACGATACGAAGATCAACAACGTACTCTTTGACGAGAAAACGAGCCGGGCGCTGGTGGTGATTGATCTGGACACGGTGATGCCGGGTCTGGTGGGCCACGACTTCGGCGACGCGATTCGCTTCGCAGCGAACTTCGTCGAGGAGGATTGCCCGGAGGCGGAGAAGGCCGGGCTGAATCTGAACATCTTCTGGGCGTTTGCGGAGGGCTTCCTGGAGCAGACGGCACGGGAGCTCTGCGAGAGCGAGGTGGAGACGCTGGGCCTGAGCTGCTTCGTGCTGGCGTGCGAGCTGGCGACGCGCTTCCTGGACGACTACCTCGTGGGCGACAAGTACTTCAAGACGGACTATCCGGGGCACAATCTGGTGCGGACGCGCTGCCAGATTGCGCTGGCGAAGGATATGCTGAAGAAGATGGACGCAATGAACGCAATCGTCCGGGATTGCGCGCGGCGCTACAAGGAACAGGAATGAGCGGCGCGCAGGAACGCAACGCCCGGATGCGGCCCCAAGTATTAGGGCTGCATCCGGGCGTTATTTTTATGGAGCGGATGGCTGCGAACGCATGGCGGAGTCGGCGCTGCTTCGGGTTGTCCACGCAAATGATCTCAATTCCGGGGACTGAGGCCGCGCGCCGCTCAGGATCGGGCCTGACTCCGGGAGGCGGCGAAGCTGTGGGCCTCGTCGAGCCAGCCGAGGAGCTCTGCGTCGATCTCGGCGGGAGAGGACAGGAGGAGGTGGTGGGTCCAGCGGCCGGGGTAGGGCTCGACGGCCTCTGCGATGCGTGCGGAGGTCACGGGTGCGCCCAGACCGAGGGTCAGGCCGATGCGCCCCGTGTCGCGATCCCGCTTTTTGCGCGCGGGCCAGGCCCAGGCGAAGCCGCAGCCGTCGAAGAAGCCCACCTGCGTGCGCCGGGGCCGGATTTCCGTGCCGGGATAGCGCTCGAGGATCGTGGTTTCGAGGGCGGTATAGAGCTCCATTCCGCCGGACGTGCTTCCGAACAGGGTCAGAATTTCCGGGTGCATGCAAAAACCTCCTTGCAAATTGCGCTGCAGACAAATCGCCGGACATGCTCCGGCAGACCGGAGCCTAGTATTGAAAGTGCTACATTCAGTTTAGCACAAACGTTGTTGCTGCGCAACGCTTCGGAGATTGACGCGGTGGAGGGATGGAGGTATACTGAACGGGAACGGTGCGGGGGAAGCGGTCCCCCGGAACCGCGGCGCAGAGGGGGTGCGGCGATGGAAAACTGGGTGCGGGAGCTGATGGGGCTCGCGCGGGATCGCATCTGCCGCGACCATCCCTATCTGGCGCTGGCGCTGGAGCGGCTGGAGCCGGTGGAGGACGCGGGCGTGGTGACCGTCGCTACGGACGGCGCGCGGATGCGGTGCAATCCCCAATGGGCCCGTGAAGCTTTTTTGCAGGAAGAGGGGCGGTTGGGGGAGGCGCTCTTTCACGCGCTGGCCCATTGCCTGCTGGGACATATCTTTGCGGAGGCACAGCTGGACTGGGCGCTGGAGCTGGCCTGCGATTTTCAGGCGCGGCAGCTGGCGGCGGAGAGCGCGCCGGAGCTGTTCAAGGCGCGCCGGGACGGGCGCTTTCTGGAGCTGAACCGGCGCTTTGGCGACGTGCAGGACGTGCGCGCGCTCGCGGAGTCGATGGCCGGGGACGACTATGTATTGAAAAACCGCGACGGGATGCGCTCGATGCTCCATCTGGACGATCACAGCCTTTGGGCAGCGGCGCGCGGCGCGGAGCGGGAGAGGCGCGCCTGCGGCGGCGAAGGTCTGGAGGCGGCGTGGAGGCGCTCGGCCCGCTGCCTGCGCCGGGGCGCGGGCGGACAGGCCGTGGGCCGGGAGGCGGGCGCGCGCAGCGCGCGCATGCGGCTGGGCTCCGGGCCCCGGCAGGCGTTTGCCGCCGCGCTGAGCCGCTACGCCTCGCTGCGGGAGAACGCCCGGGACGATCCGGACAGCTTTCAGTACGCCTGGTATCTCTACGGCATGGAGGCGCTGGACGGCGCGCCGATTCTGGAGCCGCTGGAGTACCGGGAGGAGCGGGGAATCGCCGCGCTGGCAATCGTGATCGACACCTCCGGCTCCTGTGCACGGGGACTGACCCAGCGCTTTCTGGAGCTGACCCGGGACATCCTTCTGGAGAAGGGGCTGTTCTTCCGGCGCTTTGAGCTGCACATCCTTCAATGCGACGCGAAGGTGCAGCGGGACGACCGCATCACGAGCTTTGCGGAGTTCGAGCGCTACATAGAGAACCTGGTGGTGACCGGGGGCGGCGGGACGGACTTCCGCCCGGCCATCCGGCACATCGACCGCCTGGTGGCGGAGGGCGCGCTGCCCGGGCTGAAGGGCGCGCTGTACTTCTCCGACGGCCGGGGCATCTTTCCCGCGCAGCCGCCGGAGTATGAGCTGACCTTTGTGTTTCTGAAGCACAGATACGATGACATCGACGTGCCCGGGTGGGTTCGGCGACTGGTGATCGACGCGCCCGTGCCCAGGGGCGGCGAGTATTACGAATACTGAGGAGCGATGGAGATGAATGTACGCGAGGCCATCGGACAGTTGAAGAGCGCCGTGCGCAGCTACACCGCGTGCGGGGAGGACGGCATGCCGCTGATTCCCCGCGCCGCCCAGCGACCGGTGTATCTGGTGGGCCCGCCCGGCGTGGGCAAGACGGCCATCGCCGGACAGGTGGCGGCGGAGCTGGGCGTGGGGCTGGTGAGCTACACCATGACCCACCACACCCGCCAGAGCGCGCTGGGGCTTCCCCGCATCGTGGAGCGGGAGCTGGGCGGCGAGGTTCACGCCTGCACGGAGTATACCATGTCCGAAATCATCGCAGGCATCTACCGGCAGATGGAGGAGACCGGCGTGCGGCAGGGCATACTGTTTCTGGATGAGATCAACTGCGTCTCGGAGACGCTGACCCCCGCCATGCTGGAGCTTTTGCAGCACAAGCGCTTTGGACAGTACGCCGTGCCGGAGGGCTGGGTGATCGTGTGCGCGGGCAATCCGGAGGCCTACAACCGCTCCGCCCACGCCTTCGATCCGGTGATGATGGACCGGCTGCGGGTGATTCGCGTGGAGCCGGAGCTGGACGCGTGGATGGACTACGCCGCGGCGCGGGGCGTACATCCCGCCGTGCGGGGCTACCTGCGGCTCAAGCCGGACGACTTCTGCGCCTGCGCCGGGGAAAGCATCGTCAGCCCCCGGAGTTGGACGGATCTCTCGGATATGATGCTGGCGCTGGAGGCGCTGGGAGAGCGGCCGGGGCAGGCGCTGTTTGCCCAGTACCTGCAATGTCCGGCGATTGCGGAGGGTTTCGGGCTCTACTTTGGCATGTGCCGGGGCGTCTCGGAGCGCTTCAATCTGGAGCGCGTGCTGGAGGGTGCGGAGCCCGAGGCCGAGCGGCACTTCGCTGCGGCGCCCTTTGACGAGGCTTTGTGCGCGGCGATGCTGCTGGCGGACTGCCTGAACAGCCGCTCCGCCGAAGCGGCCCGCGCGGCGGAGACGGCCGCGCGGCTCGGCAGCTTCGTGGACGGCGCGCTGCGGGAGTCGGAGGGCTGCGCGGGTGCGGAAGCGCCGGATGGAGCTGCACAGGATTGTCTGGCGGCCTGCCGGAGGAACCTGGGGCGCATGGAGCACGCCCTTCAGGTGCGCGCGGAGGTGGGGGCGTTGGAGCCTGCCGCCGAGGCGGGAGAGCGGGCGCTCTTCCGCGCGGCGCGGGAGGCGATGGCCGCCTGCGCGGGCGCGGAGGACAAGGCGGATGCGCTGCGTTGGTTTGTGAACGCGCGGCGGGAGCGGGCGCAATCGGCCCTGCCCGGACTGCGCGCGGCATTTGAAAACGGCCTCGCCTTTGCAGCGAACGCCTTCCGGAACGTGCACGCCCGGGTGATCTTCCTGAACGAATTGGAGCGCGCCCCGGCCAGCCTGCGCCTGATGGAACGGGAGCTTCCGGAGGCACTTGCCGCCCTGCGCCAATCCACCGACCCCGACGCGCGGGCGGCGGAGCTCAGGAGGCGACTGGGGGAATAGCCATTCTTCAGACAATCTTCATGCGGCGTGCAGATACGCTCCAGAGGCGGAGGGTACAATGGATTCATCCCAAGCGGAGAAAGGATGAATCGAAATGAAGAAAACTTGGATGCTTGTACTTGGAGCGCTTCTGTTGACGGCTGTGGCTGCATCTGCGTTGGCGCAGACCACGGGAATTGCGCTGGACGATGGGATCTACGTCTTTCCCGGCGGGGAGGGAAGCTACGAGGCAGATGGAAGAACCTTCATCATTGAGGAGAACACGGTGACCGTGCGCGAGGCGGGGAAGGAGGATCTGGTGCTGTCGCTGGAGACGGGCGCTGAGGGTGTTGAGATTGTTACAGGCCCCGCGCTCCCTGTGGAGGAGACCGTCTTCTTTGCGTATGATGAGAATGTCGAGGGCGTTGCGCGCACCGAATGTGTGGTGGAAGCTGTGGAAGGCGCTGCATGCGCGGAGAGCGCGGCGGAGGACTGGAGCGAATACGCCCGCTTCGGCCTGAGCCATGATGCCCGCGAGGACGCGCTCTACTATCAGGGAAGGCGCGTGCGCATTTTTGAGGATGAATACGCGCTGGGCGGTCAGGGCAATGCGCGTCGGGAGCACATTGACGCTGCGGGCGAGATCGACGTGCGCGCCCTGCGGGACGCGGCGCGACAGGTCAACAACGCGGACGGTTACGGGAATCCCGGCGGCACGATCGTCGGTCTGGAGGTGCTCAGCGACGCAGAGTTTGCCGCGCGGAAACTTGAGGATTGGACAGTCAGAGAGCAAGAGGCGAGCTGCGTGGCGATGGAAGGGGAACGGGCGTTTGATCCCGAGGAGATGAAGGCGTTTTACGCGCCCTACGAGGCCTTTGGCTTGCGCTATGACGTGGAGAAGAATGCGCTCTATTACGGCGAGCGCCGCGTGCGCGACTTCGTGGACGTCCGACAGAGCAACGGCGAGTCGATGGGGAACGGACGCTTCAAGGGCGTGATGACCCACCTGTACGATGAGGACGGCGAAGTGGACGTGGAGACCATACGGGATAAGAGCCGCCCGGATGCGGACGGTGACGGAAAGCTCGTGGGCCTGCGCGTGGCGGAAATCCGTTGAGCTGCGAGAAGGGCGCATCGCACGCAAGGCGGGCTGGTGTTTGAGGAGAAGATTGAATATACATCCGGTTGGGATATAAACTTGCGAGGGTCGGAGACCAAAGGGGTTTCCGGCCCGTTCTGTCGGAGAAAGATGTCGGCGGCGCAGACGGAGCGACCTTCGGGATTTCGAGGGCGCGTGGCGGGGGATTCGGCGAAGGTGTGTGGCGTTTTGACAATATAAATATCTCCGATGTTTCTGCAAATTCAGACAAAATCCAGAGAACTGTGCTATACTTGCGGCGAGGGGGGATGGCAGTGGAACGCATACTTGTTGTAGAGGACGATTTTGATATTTCAGAGATGCTGGAGAGCTGGCTCGGCGAGGCGGGTTACGCGGTGACGCTGGCGGGCGACGGGCTGGAGGCGCTGGAGCGCTTTGGTCAGGCGCGCTTTGATCTGGTGCTGCTGGATCTGATGCTGCCGAAGCTGGACGGCTTCGGCGTGTGTGAGTGGATTCGAAGGCGCTCGGATGTGCCCATCGTGATGCTCACGGCGCTGGACGGCGAGGCGGAGCAGCTGCGGGGCTACGATCTGAAGATCGACGAATATGTGACCAAGCCCTTCTCCATGCCGGTGCTCCTGCGCAGAATCGGTGCGATTCTGCGGCGCAGCGGCGGCCGAAGCGCCGCGAATGTGCTCGTCTATCGGGATCTGACGCTGGATCTGGACGCCTACACCGCGACGCGGAATGGACGGGAACTGAACCTCACGAACCGGGAGTTCGAGTGCCTGCGGGAGCTTTTGCAGAATCAGGGGCGGGTGCTGACCTACCAGATGCTCGTCAACCGCATTTGCAATTACGACTATCTGGGCGACGACCGGGTGATCTACAGCCACATCAAGAACCTGCGACGCAAGCTGGGCGCGGACTACATACAGACGGTGAGGGGAGTGGGCTACCGTGTGGAAAAGGCTTAGCCGAAGCCTGACGACCAGGATCTTTCTCATTACGAGCGCGCTGCTTCTGGCCGCCTGTGGGGTGACCTATGCCGCGATTGCCTATCTGACGCCCATTTCCTACACCTCTCTGCTGGAGGATGAGCTGCGCCGGGCGGGTGCGGAGCTGGTCAAGACCCTGTCCGAGGGCACGGCAGAGCAAAGCGAAGCGGTTCTGCGCAGCTTTGCCCGAAGAACCGGCGCGGACATGCGCCTGGAGACCGGGGATGGCGTGGTATTCTACGATACGCTGGGCGCAGACGGGGCCGTTGCTATGGCGGGTACGGCATGGGAGGTGGATGTGCCGGAGGCTGCCGCCGTGGAGGCCTGCACCGTGACACGGGTGGAAGCGGAGGATGTGATGGAGGAGAGCACCGGTGCGCGCGAAGCGGCGGCGGAGCCGGATTGGGCCGTCGGGCAGGTGACGTTCGCTGAGAACCTTGAAGGCACATTCACAGAAGAGGTCTATGCGTTTCGCTATCTGGACGGACGGGAGGCGACGCTGACGGTTCGGGGCGGCATGCGCGCAGTGAATCAGACGGCGGAGGCCATGGCGCGCCTGCTGCCCGGACTGATGCTGGTCCTGCTGGCGTTTTCCCTGCTGGGCTCCTTCTTCTATGCCCGCTATATCACCCGCCCCATCGTGGAGATCAGCGGCCTGGCGGGGCGCATTGCGGGCCAGGACTTTTGCGCCCGGTGGACGGGCCGGAGGCGGGACGAGATCGGGGCGCTGGGAGAGAGCCTGAACCGATTGTCGGACAGCCTCTCCGGCGCGATGGCGGAGCTTCGGGCGGCAAACGGTGCGCTCCGGCGGGACATGGAGCGGGAGCGGGCGCTGGAGCGGCAGCGGCTCGCCTTCTTTTCCGCCGCCTCCCACGAGCTCAAGACCCCGCTGACCATACTGCGGGGGCAGCTGAGCGGCATGCTGGCGCAGGTGGGAGTGTACCGGGATCGGGAGAAGTATCTGGCCCGGGCGCTGGAGGTCTCCGGGCGCATGGAGCGCCTGGTGCGGGAGATACTCACCATCAGCCGCATCGAAGGGGACGGATTTGAGATCGGGGACGCGCCGGTCGATCTGAGCGCGCTGCTGGGGACGCAGATCCGTCAGGATGCGGAGCTCATGGAGCAGCGGGGCCTGCGCCTCCGTACGGAGATTGCGCCGGGAGTCACGCTGCGCGGGAGCGAAAGCCTGCTCGCCAGCGCGCTGGACAACGTACTGATGAATGCCATTCTCTACTCCTCCCGGGACGCGGAGATATGGGTGCGTCTGGAGCGCGGGGAGCTTTGGGTGGAAAACAGCGGCGCGCACATTCCGGAGGAAGCGCTGGAGCGGCTCTTTGAGCCCTTCTACCGGGTGGAGCAGTCCCGCAACCGCAGCTCGGGCGGCAGCGGACTGGGACTGTATCTGGTGCGGAGCATCCTGCGCCTCCACGGCGCGGACTGTGCCATGGTAAACACGCCCTGGGGCGTTCGCTTCAGCGCGCGCTTCGGGGCGTGTTCAGAGAGTCCGTCAGGTCGCATCCTTCAGAGGGGTGCGTAGATCGATGCAGTTGCAATTGCTCCGGGGCGAATATCGGGACGGGTTCTTCCTGCAGGGCTGTGGGAAGATGCACAGCGCCGCAGGATCGCTTTACGCCAGTGCATTCAGCGGCCGCACGGCGCGCAGCTCGATGTAGCCGCGCTCGCCACGGGGTTCCAGTTGGATGCGGGGGCTGTCGTCGTCCCAGCGGTAGCCGATGAGGGAGGGATCGTAGCGGTCCATGCTGTGCTGCACCGCGGCGATGGCGGCGCAGTAGTCCTCCTCCCGGAAGGGTTCGCCCTGGAAGACCAGATACTCCGCCTCGGGCAGGGAGATGCGGTCGAAGCCCTCGGGGACGGGTCCGTCATAGGCGGCGTCCACTTCCACGCCCTGCACATAGGTGGAGGTGCCCGGTGCGCGGTATGCCTCCGGCAGCCACAGGCACACGGGCTCGCCGCAGAGGGAGTCCATGCTGGTGAGCAGCCCCCACACGTCGCAGCCCACTTCCTCGCAGTAGGCAAAGTAATCCCCGGCGCTGCGGCCCCGCTTGAGAATCACGTCGCGCGCACCCTTGCGCACCAGTTGAACGAATACACTTTGCGAATTTTCCATATTGAATGACTCCTCCCTGAGTTCGCGGAATTTGACGCCGTAGGGAATGAACAGGGGCAGGGGAACTTTCGTGCGGATGTATTCGCCCGGATTGCAGCCGAATTCCCGGCGGAACGCCCGCTGATAGCCGTCCACGCTGCCGAAGCCCAGTTCGAAGGCCGCGTCCGCCACCCGCAGGCCGCCCGACTTGAGGCGCAGTGCGGAGCGGGAGAGCCGCAGCCGCCGGATGTACTCCGCCGGGGTGAGGCCCGTGAGCCGGTGAAACAGCCGGTGGGCGTGCCAGGGAGAAAAGAGGGACGCGCGGGCGAGGTCGGCCAGGGAGATCTCGTCCATCAGGTGTTCTTCGATGTAATCCTGCATGCGCTGCACGGCCAGTATCTGCTCCGTCATGTTCATTCGCCTCCCGACGCGTTCCATTCTAGCGCTTCAAATTGAAAAGCGCTCGACCCTGCTTGCGAACGTGCACTATGCGAGGGCGCGGCGCAGGTAGTCCGCGGTGATGGTCTCTCCGTGCTCCGCCATCTCCCGGGGCGTGCCGGTGAACACCACCCGACCTCCGGCGGTGCCGCCATCCGGGCCCACGTCGATGATGTAGTCCGCCTGCTTCATCACGTCCAGGTTGTGCTCGATGACGATGACCGTGTTGCCCCGCTGCACGAAGCCGTCCAGCAGATGCATGATGCCCTGCACGTCCGAGGCGTGCAACCCCGTGGTGGGCTCGTCCAGGACGTAGATGTTTCCCTTTTTGTCCAGGTATTTGGCCAGCTTGACCCGCTGGCGCTCGCCGCCGGAGAGAGTCGAGAGGGGCTGGCCCAGGGAGAGGTAGGGCAGACCCACGTCCACCATGGCCTGGATTGCCCGGCGGAGCTTTGGCTGATCCCGGAAGAATTCGCAGGCCTCCTCTGAGGACAGGTTCAGGATCTCCACGATGTTCTTTCCGCGGTATCGGTGGGACAGCGCCTCGCGGCTGAAGCGTTGCCCTTCGCAGGCCTCGCACACGGTGGTCACCGGATCCATGAACACCAGTTCCGTCACGACCACGCCGCGGCCGTGGCACGCCGGGCACGCGCCACGGCTGTTGAAGGAGAACAGCCCCGCGTCCACGCCGCACGCGGCAGCCATCAGACGGCGGATGTCGTCGAAGAAGCCGAGGAAGGTGGCCGGGGTGGAGCGGCCCGTGGCCGTGACCGGGGACTGGTCCACCAGCACCACCCGGTCGGCGTACTGCCGGGCGAACACGTCCCGGATCAGCGAACTCTTGCCGGAGCCCGCTACGCCGGTGACAGCGGTAAGCACCCCCAGGGGCACGTCCACCGATACGTCCTTCAGGTTGTGCAGCCGCGCGTTGCGGATGGGCAGAAAGCCCTTCGGCGCGCGGGGATGCTCCTTCAGCGGGATGCGCTGGAGCATGGCGTTGCCGGTGCGGGTGCCGGAGGCGAGCAGGGCTTCGTAGCTGCCCTGAAAGAGTATCCGGCCGCCGTTCCTGCCCGCCAGCGGCCCCACATCGATCACCTCGTCGGCGATGGAGATCACGTCCTTGTCGTGCTCCACTACCAGAACGGTGTTTCCCCGGTCCCGCAGCTTCTGCATCAGTCGGGTCATGCGGTGCACGTCCCGGGGATGCATGCCGGTGCTGGGCTCGTCGAAGATGTAAATCATGCCGGTGAGGGCGCTGCCCATGTAGCGCACGAGCTTGAGCCGCTGGGCTTCGCCGCCGGAGAGGGAGGCGGACTCACGGTTCATGGAGAGGTAGGGCAGGCCGATGTCGATCATTCGCTTCAGGGAGGCCACGAGCGCATCCACGATCGTGCGCGCCCGGGGATCGTCGATCCCTTCGAGCACCCGGACGAGTTCGGTAAACTCCATATCGCACATCTCGTCGATGCCGTAGCCCGCCACCCGGCTGGCCAGGGCGCGTGGGTTCAGCCGCCGTCCGCCGCACTCCGGGCAGGGCGCTTCGTGCACCAGCGACATCAGGCGCTTTACGGAGGCCTCCCTGAGATCGGAGGTGTCCCGCTTGATGAGCATGCGGTTCAGATACACGGACACGCCCTCCACGCGCTTTGAGAGCCGTGGGCCGCCGGGCGCGTCCGCGCCGTAGAGCAGGCGGTTGCGCTCGGTTTCGGTGAAGTCCTTCCACTTCTTGTCCAGGGGAAAGAGGCCGGATTCGGCGTACTGCTTCCAGTACCAGTTGCCCGTGTGGAAGGCCGGAAGATCGGCCATGCCCTCGTTCCAGCTCTTCTCCGGGTCGAGCCGCGACTCCACGTCCACGTCCAGCACCTTGCCGATGCCGCAGCAGCGGGGGCACATGCCGTTGGGATCGTTGAAGGAAAAGAAGGAGGCCGTGCCCGCCTGGGGCGCACCGATGCGGGAGTAGAGCAGGCGCAGCGCGGCGTACATGTCGCTGATGGTGCCCACAGTGGAGCGGGCGTTGCCGCCCAGCCGGGACTGATCCACGATGACCGAGGCGGAGAGATTGTCGATCCTGTCCACCCGGGGCTTTTCATACTTGGGCAGGCGGCCCCGGATAAAGGCGGTGTAGGTCTCGCTCATCTGCCTCTGGCTCTCGGCGGCGATGGTGTCGAACACGATGCTGGACTTGCCGGAGCCGGACACGCCGGTGAAGACCACGATCTTTCCCTTGGGTATCTTCAGCGAAATGTTCTTCAGGTTGTTCTGATTCAGCCCCTGAATGGTGATGAAATCCTGTGCGGACATGGAATGAACCCCTTTCAGCGTATAAGACTTGTGCTCCATTCTACATCGCCGGACGAAGAAATGCTCGACTTTTTGTGCGGTTTCCGGCAAGCAAAGGCTGCGTTCAGGGGGATTGATCAGCGCCTGCGCCCCCTTCGCCGCAGGGCGGGGCGGGTGCGCGCGGGCTTTCCGTCCGAGCCGCGCGCCTTCGCTCCGCCGAAGGGAACCGGGATCGGTGAAGCGCCGCGGAGGCGGGCGAACAGCTCGTCCAGGGTAGAGAGAAGGGCCGACGCGCAGGCAATGTGGGCCATGGGCGCGAAGGCGTGGGTGGGGAGCAGCAGAGGAAGCAGAAAGAGAAGAAGTCCGGTCAGGCGGTTCAGGCGGCTGTGGAGCGGCGCAAGGGACTCTCCGCGCGCCCGCGCCACAGCGCAGCCGGCCAGCCGGAGGAGCAGCGCGCCCGACGCGCCCGCCCACAGGAGGGGTGTAAGGCGCGGCAGAAGCCCGGGCAGCAGGCGCAGCGCCGCGACCGCGAAGAAGAGAAAGTCCGCGAAGCTGTCCAGCCGCGCGCCGAATGGACTTGCGCAGTTCAGGTGGCGGGCAAGAAAGCCATCCAGCATGTCGCTGAGTCCGCACAGAGTATAGAGGGCGAGAAAGGGGGCCGAGTCCGGCGCGAAGGCGAACAGCAGCAGCGAAAGCGGGATGCGCAGCGCGCTCAGAAGGTTGGGGAGCTGGGATTTACGCATGGCTGCTCTGTTCCGACTGCTTTCGCGCGGCGTTTTTGACGCTCAGCAGGATGTGGCAGGGGGCGAAGATGAGGGCGGCAGCGCTCAGGAGAAGGTTGCGCGTCAGGACGCCGCAGCACAGGAACAGCGCGGAGGGCAGTGCGGAGAGCGCCGCCGCGCGGAACAGGCAATCGCGCCGCCAGAGCACAATCCAGACGGCGCAATAGAGCAGCAGCAGCGCGCCTCCGGCGATGCGGTAGGCGGCGCGCCCGCCGGCAAACCAGAAGCCCGGGCACAGCGCCGGGAGTTCCAGAAACATGAAGAGGAAGCAGCCGAAGCGGCCGATCTGTTCGAGGAGCTCCACCGCGCGGTTGTGCCAGAGGTTTTGAAAGCCCGCCCTTCCCCGAAGGGCGAAGGCGATGTTGGGAAGCATCAGGATCGCCACGGCGCACAGGCCGTCCCAGTTGATTCGAATCATGGGTTCGCCTCCGTCATCCCCGCGCGCTGGCGTTTGCGATGGCCACATAGTCCGCCTCGGGAATCATGGGTACGGAGAGCGCCGCGCGGGTCGCTGCGGAGATTACGCCGTCTCGGGCGTATTCAAAGCCCGCCCGGCGCACCTTTTCCAGGAAGGGGCGCGTGACCGGCGCGGCCTCCGGGGCGCTGAACATGGGCGATTCCGGCACGGTGAGCACAGTGGCGTTGTTGGGAAACATGCGCCGGAATTGCTGCTCCATGGGCTCGAAGTTGTTGCTGCCGCTGGGGAAGCCGCAGCCGCTGATCATCACATAGCGCAGGTGGGAAAAGTCCGCCTGCGCTTCGTGTTCGTAGCGGCCGTCCACCCTGTGCATCGCCAGGGAGGAGAGGGGCAGGGTGCGGTCGATGAGCGCCTTGAGGGGTGCGGGCATGCCGTAGCAGTACAGCGGAAAGCTGAAGATCAGCAGGTCGGAGGCGAGAATCTCCTCCAGGATGCCGCGCATGTCGTCGTCGTGAATGCAGTTGCCGCCGTTGCGCATGCAGGAGAAGCAGCCGGTGCAGAATTCGATGTGGCAGTCGGCGACGTGCACCAGGTGCGTCCGGTTTTCGCAAAAGTCGTCCATGCCCGCCAGAAAGGCGCGGGTCAGGTGCAGGGTGTCGCTGACCTCCCGCTTGGGGCTTCCGTTGAAGGCGAGTATCTTCATGGGAAATCAATCCTCCTTTGTCCTGTCGGTGAACTGTGAATCCGGAGCCGCGGCTTCGGATCGGACGCGCGCAAAGCGCACGCTTCCCCGGGCTCCGTCGCCGGTCACGGAGATTTCATAGCGGCCACCCTCGGAGATGGGCAGCTGAAAGCGGGCGTCGGGTATGTCCGCGCCGCGGTAGATGGGCGCGCCGCCCTCCGGCCGGACGCTCGCATCCAGGCGACCGGCGATGTCTTCGATGTACACGTCGAGGACGTCGCCGTCGTGAAGCTCCAGCGTGTGGGAGATGGTGCCGTTGAGGGCGGTGTACTCCATTTCAAAGAGATCCGCGTTCATGATGCGGCTGCCGTTGAACGCCGGCTTCGCGGCGCAGCTGCAGAGCAGTGCGAGCGCGAGCAGGAGCAGCCAGATTCGCTTCATTGCGCGGGGCCTCCCTTCGGCGCATGGCCGTCCCGGACCGGCTGGCGAATGGACTCCTCCAGGCGGCCCGAGTGGATGGCCATGCCCAGGCCGACGAACACCTGGCCGAGACTTTGGGAGATCTCCTCCTGTGTGAAGTCGCAGACTTTCAGGGCGCAGAGCGCGCCCATGGCAAAGGCGTGCACCCACATCTGCTCGAACAGCGTCCGGGCCTGGGCGTGGGTCATGTGGTAATCCCGCTCGATCAGTCGGGTACAGGTGTCCGCCATGCCGCCCATCTCGCGGAGCGCATCCTCGAAGCGATGGCCCGCGGGGCGCTCCTGCATGAACAGCAGCTTATAGAGCTCCGGTTCGTGAATTCCATAGGAGACCATCTGCATGCCGACGCGCTTGAACGCCGGGGTGTACGCCTCATAGTCCCCGATGTAGGCCTCAAATTTCCGCATCGCCAGCTCGCGCGCGGCCCAGCGGACCTCGTCCATGCCCTTGAACAGCGTGAAGATGGGCCGGGCGGAGGTTCCGAGGCGCGCACCGAGGCTGCGCGCAGTCAGCGCGTCCACGCCTGCCTCCCGGATGATCTGGAGCGCGGCGGCGGCAACTTCCTCCCGGGTGAACTTTGGTTTGGGCGGCATTGTACATCCTCCTTAAAAACAACTGTTTTAAAACTATGTTCTGCAACTATGTTTTAGTATAGCGCAGGCGCACACAACTGTCAATGGGCGGCGCGAGAATTAACCGGCGCGCAACGGAGCGCGGTCAAAACGACGGATCGCGGTATATTTATACATTGATGTGCATCTTTTGATGCAAATTCCGCCGATTTATGCCGTAAAACATGAAATAAATCAAAGAAAATTCGATGATTCCGCTAAGAAACCGTATACAAAATATGTTTTTTACGGTATAATCAAGGTGTCTATTTTTTGCAGAGGGGGAATATCATGAAAAACAGGAAAAAGCTCGGTTTGGCCGCGTGGATCTTCATCGCCATGGTGGCCGGTATCCTCGTGGGTCTGTGCTTCCTGGGCAAGCCTGAGCTCACCACCCAGTACATCAAGCCCATCGGAACCATCTTCATCAACCTGCTGAAGTTCATCGTCGTGCCCATCGTGCTGCTGAGCCTGATCTGCGGCATGATCTCCATGAAGGACATCAAAAAGGTGGGCGCCATCGGCTGGAAGACCATCGTCTACTACATGATCACCACCCTGATCGCCATCGTGATCGGTCTGGCCGTGGCCAACATCTTCAAGGGCGCGTTCCCGCTGCTGGACACCACCGGCGCGGAATATACGGCCAATTCCTCCAACTTCATGGATACCATCGTGAACATCTTCCCCAGCAACCTGTGGGCTCCGCTGGTGAACGCCACCATGCTTCAGGTGATCGTAATCGCGCTGTTCATCGGCGCGGGCATCCTGCTGGTGGGCGAGAAGGCGCAGCCGATGGTCACTGTGGTCGAGAGCGCCTACGAGGTGTTCATGAAGATCATGATGCTGATCATCAAGTGCTCTCCCATCGGCGTGTTCTGCCTGATGGTGAACGTGGTCGCCGTCAACGGCCCCGCCATCGTGGGCTCCCTGGCCATCGTCCTGGGCGTGGCGTACCTCGGATACATCCTGCACATGTTCATCGTCTACTCCGTCGCAGTGAAGTCCATTGCGGGCATGAATCCCGTGACCTTCTTCAAGAACATGATTCCCGCGATCATCTTCGCCTTCACCAGCACTTCCTCCGTGGCCACGCTGCCGCTGACCAAGGAGTGCTCTGACAAGATGGGCGCGAACCCGGAGTACAGCTCCTTCATCCTGCCCCTGGGCGCGACCATCAACATGGACGGCACCGCCATCTACATGGGTGTGGCCACCATCTTCATCGCCACCTGCTACGGCGTGACGCTGAACCTGAGCCAGATGCTCGCCGTGGTGCTCACCGCGACCCTGGCCTCCATCGGCACCGCCGGCGTCTCCGGCGCGGGCATGATCATGCTGGCCATGGTTCTGGAGGCGGTCGGTCTGCCGGTGGAGGGCATCGCCCTGATCTATGGCGTGGACAAGATCTTCGACATGGGTCGCACCACCCTCAACATCGTCGGCGACGCATCCTGCGCAGTCGTCGTCTCGAAGATCGAGGAGAAGCGCAGCGCCCGCAAGAAGGCCGCGTGACGCAATCCTTTCCTGTAAAAGGTGAAACTGCATCGGAGGGCTCCAGCGCATTGCCGCGCAGGAGCCCTCCGGTGCTTTGACGAGCGCAGAACTGCGGGCCCGTGCAAGGGCGCCCGCGCGGCGATTGTGCGGGGATGGCATTGCTGGTATAATAAGGGAAAAACGCAGGGGAGGGAAAAACATGAAGCGGGAAAAACTGGCCTGCAGCTGCAAGGACGTGACCTACGGCATGATCGAGGACGCCATCCGGCAGGGCGCCTCCAGCTATGAGGAGGTGGAGAAGCGCCTCCGATTCGGCACGGGCTGTGGAAAATGCAGGGAGTTCATTCAGGTGCTCGTGCGGGATCTACTGGAGGAGCAGCGCCACTGACGCGCGCCCGCGAAAAAGGGGAGCGCCGCCCGGCATGCGATCTGCCGGACGGCGCTTTGGCATTTGTTTCCCGAATTCGCTCCGGGGGGCGGAGGGTCAGTTTTTGTCGGAGGGTTCTCCTGCGCAGCCGTGGCAGCAGGAGCAGTCGCCGCCGCAGCTGCACGCACCCCTGCCGACGCGCTTGTCACGAATCATTTTCCAGACAACCGCCGCCACAACCAGCGCGACGATGCCGCCCACAATCCACGTTGCCATAGGTTTGCCTCCTCACTTTTTACACGTTCCGGGAGAGATGGTTTTCGTCGTAGCGGTTCCTGCGCAGGAGCATGTAGAGCATGAAGGCCAGCACGACCAGCGCGACGGTTGTGGCGAGGGTGAAGCCCGCTCCCGCGAACAGCAGGCCCAGCTGGTAGACCACCAGCGCCACGGCGTAGGCGAAGATGCACTGATAGCCGATGGCGAACCAGGTCCACTTCGCGCTGTTCATCTCGCGCCGGATTGCGCCGATGGCGGCGAAGCAGGGCGCGCACAGGAGGTTGAACAGCATGAAGGCGAAGGCGGCGAGCCTGCCGTGGCCGTTGCTGGTCTCATTGAAGCCCTGTGCGATGGGAGACAGGCCGCTCTCGATCTGCGCGTCGTCGCCCTCGTCCAGCAGGGTGGCGGTGTCCATGTCATCGGTATCCGTGTCGTAGAGCACGCCGAAGACGTTGACGACCTCCTCCTTGGCCACGAGGCCCATGACGGTCGCCACCGTGGGTTTCCAGTCGCCGAAGCCCAGGGGTTCGAACACGGGGGAGACGAAGCCGCCCACGCGCCCCAGAATGCTCTCGTCGCTGTTTTCCACCGCGCCGAAGACCAGCTTGCCGCTCTCGACGGTTTCGACGGTTTCCGCTGCGACGGCGGCGTCGCCCTCAACCCCGGCTTCCACCTTCGCAGGCGCCCAGCCATAGTTGGAGGTCAACCAGATGAGTATGGAGGAGAGAAGAATCACGGTGCCCGCGCGCTTGATGAAGCTCCAGCCGCGCTCCCACATGCTGTGCAGCACGTTTTTCCAGGAGGGAGCGTGATAGGAGGGGAGCTCCATGACGAACGGCGCCGGGTCGCCTGCGAAGGGACGGGTCTTTTTGAGCACGATGCCGGAGAAGATGACGGCCGCCACGCCGATGAAATAGGCGGCGGTGGCCACCCAGCCCGCGTTGTTGAACAGCGCACCCGCGATCAGCGCGATGATGGGCATCTTCGCGCCGCAGGGGATGAAGGTGGTGGTCATGATGGTCATCTTGCGGTCCCGGTCCTGCTCGATGGTGCGGCTGGCCATTACGCCGGGCACGCCGCAGCCGGAGGAGATCAGCATGGGGATGAAGCTCTTGCCGGAGAGGCCGAACTTGCGGAAGATGCGGTCCATGATGAAGGCAATGCGGGACATGTAGCCCACGTCCTCCAGGATGGCCAGCAGGAAGAACAGCACTAGCATCTGCGGCACAAAGCCGATGACCGCGCCCACGCCGCCGATGATGCCGTCGCCGATCAGGCCGACCAGCCAGCCCGCGCAGCCGATGTTTTCCAGCCATGCCATCACGGGCTCCTGAATCCAGGCGGCGACGAAGGTGTCGTTGGTGAAATCGGTGACGATGGTTCCGATGGTGGTGACGGATATGTAGTACACCAGGAACATGACCACCACGAAGATCGGCAGCGCCAGAATGCGGTTGGTGACGATGCGGTCGATCTTGTCGGAGGCGGTCAGCGTGCCCTTGGCGCGGCCCTTTTTGACGCAGGTGGAGATGATGCGGCTGATCCAGGCGTAGCGCTGGTTGGTGATGATGGACTCGGAGTCGTCGTCCATCTCCCGCTCGCAGTCGGCGATGGTCTCCTCGATGGCCGCCTTGATGTCCTCGGGCAGGTTCAGCTCCGCGAGCACCTTCTCGTCCCGTTCGAACAGCTTGATGGCGTACCAGCGGGAGAGGTTTGCCGCGACGATGCCGCCCTCGTGGGTGCTGCCGTCGGCGTGATGGTGGTGCACGGCCTGCTGGCCGTCGTTGTGGGTGATCAGATCCTCAATGTGCGCCAGCGCGTGCTCGACGCTGCCCGCGAACACATGGGGGAGCTCCCGCTTTGCCCCCGCCTTCGCCAGCTCGGCGGCCTTGAGCGCGGCGTCCCGGCTGCCCTCGCCCTTGAGGGCGGAGGTCTCCACTACGGTGCAGCCCAAGGCCTCGCCCAGCTTCCGCAGATCAATGCGGTCGCCGTTCTTGCGCACCACGTCGATCATGTTCAGCGCCACCACCATTGGAATTCCCAGCTCCGCAAGCTGGGTGGTGAGATACAGGTTGCGCTCGATGTTGGACGCGTCCACGATGTTCAGAATGGCGTCCGGCTTGTCGTTGACCAGGTAGCTGCGGGCAACCACTTCCTCGAGGGTGTAGGGGGAGAGGGAGTAGATGCCGGGAAGATCCTGAATGACGATGTCCTTTTCTCCCTTGAGACGGCCTTCCTTCTTCTCCACGGTGACGCCCGGCCAGTTGCCGACGTATTGATTGCTGCCGGTCAGGTCGTTGAACATGGTGGTCTTGCCACAGTTCGGATTGCCTGCCAGCGCAATTTGAATCGCCATGAGCTGTTCCTCCTTTAACTTTGATGTTAGTTCAACCTAACAACTGCTCAAAAAAATGTCTCAGCGAATCTCGATCAGTTCCGCGTCTCCCTTGCGCACGGAGAGCTCGTAGCCGCGCACCGTCAGCTCCATGGGATCGCCCAGGGGCGCAACCTTGCGCACATAGACCTCCGTGCCGCGGGTCAGTCCCATGTCCATAATGCGGCGCTTCAGCGCGCCCTCGCCGTGCAGACGTTCGATCACGCCGTGATCGCCCACCTTCAGATCCCGCAATGTCTTCATCTTCCCATTCCTCCTCAAATCATGATGCGCAGGGCCATGGACTTGTCCAGCGCCACGCGGCTGTCCTTCACCGAGAGAATCAGATTCCCCCCGAGACGGCTCACCAGATGCACTTCTTCCCCCACCACAAAACCGAGCTCCGCCAGGTGCCTGCGGACTTCGTCCCGTCCGCTGATCTTCTTGATGGTGTTCGTTTCGCCGACTTCGGCCATTGCCAGGGGCATCATAGACTCGCCTCCTTGAATTAGTACGACCTAACCACTGGATTGAAATGTAGTTAGGGCTTGCTAACTCCCTAACTGTGGAAAGTGTATCACGCGCCCGTGCGCTTGTCAAGGATTTCTCCAAAATTTCACACTGCGGCCTGTGCGGCGCCGCTGCCTTGTCGAAACGGCGAGGACGTGCTATAATGGACGGGAACGCTTTTTTGCGGGAGAACCGCGGGAAGGGCGGAGGAACGGCAAAGCGGCTGCGGAAGGGCTGCGGAGAGGAGAGGCGCATGTCAAAGCCAAGGATACTGGTGAGCGCTTGCCTGCTGGGCGTGTGCTGCCGGTACAATGCGGAGAGAACCGTGCTGCCGGAGCTGGAGGCGCTGATGGAGCGGGCGGAGCTGATTCCCGTCTGCCCGGAGACGCTGGGCGGCCTGCCCACGCCGCGACCGGCGGCTGAGCGAAGGGGCGGCCGGGTGATCAACTGCGCGGGCGTGGATGTGACGCAGGCCTACGCGCGGGGCGCGGAGGAGACGCTGCGCCTGGCGAAGCTCTTTGGCGTCCGCACGGCGCTGATGAAGGAGCGCAGCCCGTCCTGCGGGGCGGGGGAGATCTACGACGGGAGCTTTTCCCATGTGCGCGCCCCCGGGGACGGTGTGGCGGCGCAGATGCTCAGGGAGAGCGGCATGGCGGTCTACGGCGAGAGCCGGATCGGAGAACTGATGGAAATGCTTAAGGGGGAAGACAAATGATACGCTTCAACTGCGACTATCAGGAGGGCGCGCATCCGCGCATTCTGGAGGCGCTGGTTCGCACCAATCTGGATCAGACCTGTGGCTACGGAGAGGACGAGGTGTGCGAAGAGGCGCGTTCGCGCATCCGCGCGCTCTGTGCGGCGCCGGAGGCGGACGTGCAGTTTCTGGTGGGCGGAACGCAGGCGAACTTTACGCTGCTGGCCGCCGCGCTGCGCTGCTATCAGGGCGTAATCGCCGCGGAGACGGCGCACATCGCCGTGCACGAGACGGGTGCGGTGGAGGCGACGGGCCACAAAGTCATCGCCCTGCCGCAGGTGGACGGCAAGATTTGCGCGGAGCAGGTGGACGCATTCTGCCGCCTGCACTTTACGGACGGCGCGCACGAGCACATGGTCATGCCGAAGGCGGTCTATGTGTCCGAGGCCACGGAGCTGGGGACGGTCTACAACCGGGAAGAGCTGCGCGCGCTGCGCGCGGCCTGCGACGCCTGGGGCCTGTACCTGTACGTCGACGGCGCGCGCCTGGGCTACGGCATGGCCAGCGAGGGCTGCGACGTGAATCTGCCCTTCCTGGCGCAGGTGGCGGACGCCTTTTACATCGGCGGCACGAAGCAGGGTGCGCTCTTCGGCGAGGCGATGGTGATTCTGAACGATGAACTCAAGCGGGATTTCCGCTACACGCTCAAGCAGAAGGGCGGCATGCTGGCCAAGGGCCGCCTGCTGGGGCTTCAGTTCAACGAGCTGCTCCGGGACGATCTCTACTTCGAGCTCTCCCGCCACGCGGTGGAGCTGGCGATGGAGCTCAGGCGCGCGCTGCAGGCGCTGGGCGTGTCCTTCCTGGTGGACAGCCCTTCGAACCAGCAGTTCCCCATTCTGCCGGACGCGGCGCTCAAGGCGCTGGAAAATGATTTCAGCTATTCCTACCAGCAGCGCATGGACGATGCGCACAGCTGCGTGCGCTTCTGCACCAGCTGGGCCACCACGCGGGAGCAGGTGGACGCGCTGATCGCGGCGCTTCAGGGAGCGCTGCGGAAGTGAGCCCCGGCGGCATCGCGCTTTACAGCCTGCGGGCAGGGGCCTTCGCCGCGGCGGTCTGCGGATTCCATGCGCTGCTGTGCCTGCTGGGCGGCCGGAGGCTTCGCCTGCGCAGGCTGTTGTGCATTGGATATCTGGCGGCGCTGGTGCAGATCACCGTGCTCCGGGGCGGCGTGGACTCTGCCGCGGTGCTCCGGGGCAGCCGGGAAGCGCCGCAGCTGGCGCTGTTGCACACGACGCTGGAGGAGTTGCGGCGGGGCGCGTGGCCGCTGATCTTTCATGTGGTGGGCAACATGCTCTGGTTCGTTCCGCTGGGCTGGATGTGCCGGGAGCGGAGCGCCTGGGCGGCGCTGCTGGCCGGGGCTGGACTCTCCGCCGCCATCGAGCTGATGCAATATCTGTTGATGACCGGCGTGACGGATGTGGACGACGTGCTGATGAATGTGCTGGGCGCGCTGACCGGTTGGCTGCTGGCGCGGCTCTGGCGCCGCCTGAGAGGTGGGCGAGGCGCCGCGTAGTGCGGGAAACCCCGGCGCGCAATGCAAGCTTTGCTGCCACGGATGCGCCGGAGGAGACCGGGTGGACGCGGAAATCCCGGCGCGCAATGCGCGGCTTCGCCGCGGGAAATGGGGGCGGCACTTGCCGGAAATCCCCGGATTCGTTTCCTTGAGAGGAAAGCGTACAGACAAGGGCTCCGTTCGGATGCGAACGGGGCCCTTTGCGTGAAAAGCATCGGTAGCGGAGCGGCAAATGCCTGCGCCGCGCCTGCGGTTTATTTGAGCATTTCCAGACGGACGGTGAAGAACAGCTCCTCGTAGTCGCCGGTGAGGTTGCCCTCCGCGTCGTAGTAGCGGTAGATCTTCAGCTCTACCCGATCGCCGGATGCACACTTGTCCAGCTCCTTCAACAGCGCCATATAGCCCTTGATGCGCACGCCGTTGACCTCGGTGATCACGTCGCCCACCTGGAGGCCCGCCTTGGCGGAGGGGCCGCCCTCCTCCACCGTGTAGACCTGGGCGCCGATGGGCGGATAGCGGCGCATGGGCTCGTCGGGGCCGTCGATGTCGGCCACGGTGATGCCCAGGCGCGGGCGCACCACGCTGCCGGTGTCAATGAGCTGGTCAATGAAGTCGCGCACGCTGTTGATGGGGATGCAGAAGCCGAGACCCTCGTAGACCGTCGTGGCGGAGTACATGAGCTTCAGCGTGGGAATGCCCACCAGCTCGCCCCGGGCGTTGAGCATTGCGCCGCCGGAGTTGCCGGTGTTGATGGCCGCGTCGGTCTGGATGACGGAGACGCTGCGCGAGAAGTTGTTGGCGTTGATGTCCTCGCGGCTCAGGCCGGAGACGATGCCCGCCGTCACCGTGCCGGGGAGCACGCTCTGCGCGTTGCCCGGATTGCCGATGCAGATGGCCAGCTCGCCGATCTGTAGCGCGTCGGAGTCCCCGAGGGGAATGGGCTGCGCGTCCGCGGGCGCACTCTGCTCAAAGCGAAGGACGGCGATGTCGGTCCCGTCGTCGTGGCCGACGACGCGCACATCCATTTCCTCCCCGGAGAGCCATTCGATGCGGCACAGGTCCGCGCTTTCAATGATGTGGTAATTCGTGAGGATGTAACCGCCCGCGCCGTCGTCGGCCTCGCGGATGTAGCAGCCGGAGCCGGAGCCCAGCGGAGATTCGGAGGCGGTGCGGGTGGAAGCATCCCAGTTTTGCTGCAGGCTGGTCACCTGAACCACGGCGGGGCGCACCCGCGCGGCGATTTCAGGGATGGGATTGGAGGCGGAGTAGACCACGTCGTAGCCCTCGGCCGCGGCCGCACAGAGGAGCAGGGCCGCCAGAAGCAGGAGGGAGCAGAGCTTTTTCAGCATCACTTTTGTTCCTCGCTTTACAAAGTGGTTTGGAAGTTGGGGGCGCAGGCTGGCTCCGGCGCGCGCTGCGTCGGACCTGCGGCGGACAGTTCAAAGGAGAATACCGTCTCTCCCGGACGGGAGCGCAGGCGAATCTCGCTGCTGTGCTGCTGCAGGATGCTCTTTGAGATGGAGAGCCCAAGCCCCGTTCCCATGCCGGAGGTGTGGGCCTTGTCCACCTTGTAGAAGCGGTCGAAGACCCGGGGCTGATCGGCCTCGGAGATGCCGGGGCCGTTGTCCTGCACCTCGAAGCGCACGCGGTTGCCCTCCCGCAGGGTGCGCAGCGTGAGCAGGCTGCCCTCGCCGTTCATGAACTTGACCGCATTGTCCACCAGATTGCTCACCACCTGGTTGATGCGGTTCACATCGCCCAGAGCGAAGCAGGGGTCCTGCGCGAGCTGTACGTCCACGTCGATGGACTTGGACTCGATGCGTTGCTCAAAGCGGATGAGGATGCGGCGCAGCATTTCGTTTGCGTCGAAGGGCGCGATCTCCATGGGGAACTTTCCGGATTCCAGACGGCTCAGATCCAGCAGATCCCGCACCAGATCGGTCAGGCGGTTGGTCTCATCCAGCACCACCTGGAGGTATTTGGGCCGGTCCGCGTCGGAGATGGTGCCGTCCAGCATGGCCTGCACATAGCCCTTCATGCTGGTCATGGGGGAGCGCAGCTCGTGGGAGACGTTCGCCACAAAGCTGCGGCGCGATTCCTCCAGGCTCGAAAGCTCCGAGGCCATGCGGTTGATGGAAGCGCCCAGCTGTTGCAGCTCGCCGCCGCAGTGGAGCTCCACCCGCCGGGAGAGGTCGCCGTGGCTGAAGGCGCGCACCGCGCCCTCGATTTCCCGCATGGGAAGGGTCTGGCTGCGGGCCACCACGAAGGCGAGAATGACGCCCAGCAGCAGCGAAATGCCCGCCGGAAGCGCTGCCTGGGGCAGCACGGACAGCAGGGGCACCGTCAGCCGGTCCACCGGGATGTGCAGCAGCACCGCGCCCACCACCTGCCCGTTGGAGTAGGTCCAGGGCACGCCGATGGTGACGATGTGGTCGCCCAGCTGTTCGAACAGGCCCGTGATGCGGATCTCATTTCCCGCGAGGATGCGGTTGAGCTGCTCCTGCACCTTTTCGGAGGCGATGCCCTCCGAGGTGTTCCAGGAGCGGTCGATGTACTGAAGGCGGCCGGAGCTGAAGTCCACAATCCAGATGTCCGCGTCGTACTGATTGTAGATGTCGGCGATCTTTTCGTTCACCAGATATTGTATGGTGGCGTTGGAGCGCACCAGACTCAGCTGGTTGAGCTGCTGCATGTACTCCGCCACCTGGCGCGCCTGCATGCGCACCTCGGTTTCATAAGTGTCCTGTGCGCGGTTGCGCTGCACCGTGAGCAGGATTGCGGTGAAGAGGACCACCGTCACCAGCACCACGGCAAGGATCGCGCTGTACAAGCGCCAGAACAGTCCGCTCTTCATGGGCCTACTTCACCTCGAATTTATAGCCGACGCCCCAGACGGTTTTGATCATCCAGCCGAGCCGTTCGCCCTCGGTGAGCTTTTCCCGCAGGCGCTTGACGTGCACGTCCACGGTGCGGGAGTCGCCGAAGTAGTCGTAGCCCCACACCTGCTCCAGCAGCTGTTCCCGGGTGAACACCATGCCGGGGTGGCTGGCCAGGAAGTAGAGCAGTTCCAGCTCCTTGGGGGGCATTTCCAGCTCCTTGCCCATGTACTTGACGCTGTACTGGTTGATGTTGATGGTGAGGCCCGGGAAGGAGAGCTCCCTGTCCGGGGTCTCGGCGGCCTGAAAGCGCCGTGAGACGGCCTTGATGCGCGCCACCAGCTCCTTCATGTCGAAGGGCTTGACCACATAGTCGTCCGCACCCAGCTCCAGGCCGAGCACCTTATCGAAGGTCTCGTCCTTGGCCGTGAGCATGATGATGGGAATGTTGGAGGTCTTGCGCACCTCGCGGCACACCTGCCAGCCGTCCATGCCGGGCAGCATGACGTCCAGAAGAATCAGATTCGGCGGCGATTCGCGGAACAGCTTCAGCGCCTCGTCGCCGCGATCGGCCATGGCGACTTCAAAACCTTCCTTTTCCAGATACAGGTTCACCAGCTGGCGGATGTTGGGATCGTCGTCCACCAGCAATATCTTCAGCTTGGACATGCGCGCTCCTTTCTTCCCGGTGCGGGATTCGGTTGTGCTTTGCTCATTTCATTGTGACGATGGTCACGCCGTCCTCACCCTCGCCGTAGCGTCCCAGGCGGAACTCCTTCACGGCGGGGTGGCTCTTGAGATGCTTGTGGATGCCCGCGCGCAGGATGCCCGTGCCCTTGCCGTGGATGATGCTCACGCTGCGCAGCCGGTTGAGCACCGCGCCGTCCAGGAACAGATCCACCGCCATCAGCGCCTCCTCCAGGTTGCAGCCGCGCACGTCGCACTCGGTTTCCACCGGGCGGTTGGAAATCTGCACCCGGCTGCCGGTGCTCTTCTGCTTTTTGACCTGCTTGTCCGGCGCGGCGGTGCGCATGTCGGTGAGCTTTGCCTTCAGCTTCAGCGCGCCGGCCTGCACCGTACACTCGCCCCGGGAATCTGGCAGGGTGAGTACGACGGCCTTCGCGCCCAGCGTGGTCAGCTCGACGGTGTCGCCCACATGCACCTCCTGCACGGCTTCGCCGGCCCTGGGCGCGCCGCCGATATGCTCGGCGGTGTCGTCGATGGATTTCTGGAGCTTTGCGCGCATGGCGTGCAGCTCGTGCTCCTTCAATTCGCCACTGTTTTTCTTCTTCAGGTCGGAGATCAGCTGTTCGGACTCCCGCTGGGCGCGCTGGAGAATGCGCCGCGCCTCGTCCTTGGCCTTGCGCATCTCCCGCTCCCGGTTCGCGGAAAGGTCGCTGCGCAGCCTTTCCGCCTCGTCCCGCAGGCGCTGGGTTTCGGTATGGGCCTCCTCCGCCAGCTTGCGCTCCTTTTCGGCGATCTGGCGGTGGTATTCGGCGTTGGCGATCACGTCCTCAAACTGCACCTGATCCCGGGTGAGCCGCGCCCGGGCGCTCTCGATGAGCGCCTCCGGGAGGCCCAGCTTCCGTGAGATTTCAAAGGCGTTGGACTTGCCCGGCACGCCGATGGACAGCCGGTAGGTGGGGCGCAGGGTCTCCACGTTGAACTCCACTGAGGCGTTCTCCACGCCGGACGTGGTGAGGGCAAAGACCTTCAGCTCGCTGTAATGGGTGGTTGCCATGGTGCGAACCTTCCGTTCCAGAAGGTGGTTGAGGATGGACATGGCCAGCGCCGCGCCCTCCGTGGGGTCGGTGCCCGCGCCCAGCTCGTCGAAGAGCACCAGCGAATTCTCCGTTACATTCTCCAGAATGCCCACGATGTTCGTCATGTGGGAGGAGAAGGTGGACAGGCTCTGCTCGATGCTCTGCTCGTCGCCGATGTCGGCGTACACCTCGTCGAAGATGGCCAGCTCCGAGCCGAAGGCGGCGGGAATCTGCATGCCCGCCTGGGCCATCAGCGTGAGCAGGCCCACCGTCTTGAGGGTCACGGTCTTGCCGCCGGTGTTCGGGCCGGTGATCACCAGCGTGGTGAAGTCCGTGCCCAGCCAGAGGTTGGAGGGAACCACCTTCTCCGGGTCGATCAGCGGGTGGCGCGCGCGGATGAGGTTCACGCGGCCCTCCTCGTTGAGCTTGGGCGGCACGGCGTGCATGGCGCGGCCCAGCGCCGCGCGGGCGAAGATCATGTCGACCTCGGCGAGGGTGGACAGGCTGTCGTCGATGATCTCCGCGTCCGGGCCGATCTGGGCGGAGAATGCGGCGAGGATGCGCTCGATTTCGTTCTTTTCCTTCACGGCCCACTGCTTGAGCTCGTTGCCCGCCTCCACCACGGCCATGGGTTCGATGAACAGCGTGGAGCCGGTGCCGGACTGGTCGTGTACGATGCCGGGCACGTTGCTGCGACACTCCGCCTTCACCGGAACCACATAGCGGCCGTTGCGCATGGTGACGATGGTGTCCATCAGATACTTGGAAGTGGACGCGCCGCGCACGATGGAATTGAGCCTGTCGCGGATGCGGTCGTTGAGCAGGCGGATGTGGCGGCGGATGTCGTTGAGCTCCGGACTGGCGTGGTCGCTGATTTCGTCCTCGGAGAGGATGGCGTCGAAGATGTTCTCCTCCAGTCGGCGGTTTGTGTAGAGGGTGGAGCCCAGCTGGGTCAGCAGCGGCGTGTCCTCCCGGTCGGTCACCAGCGCGCCCCGCACCAGGCGGGAGGCCTTGATGGCGTCCGCGATCTGCAGCAGGGACTTGGCCGACAGGGTGGAGCCGATCTGCGCCAGCTTCAAAAATTCGCGCACGTCGCAAAAGGGCGACATGGGGTTGGAGCCGTTGTAGGCCAGCACGGTCGCGGCCTCCTCGGTCTCCGCCTGGCGGCGGCGCACCAGCGAGGCGTCGCTGGAGGGCTGCAGGGCGCGGGCGCGGGCGCGGCCCAGCTCCGTGGTGGCCAGCGCCGCCATGCGCTCCCGGATCTTGGGAAACTCCAGCACGCGCAGGTATTTTTCGTTCATCATTATTCTGCTCCTCGGAAATAGTGTCCCGTGGTGGTTTGCATCTCTTCCAGCGTCCGCCACGCGGGGTCCGCCCGGAAGTCTTTTCCGTCCAGACAGGCGCGGTGCAGGCGCACGACGTCCTCGACGGGGTCCTCCGCATCCAGCAGAAGCCGCCAGCAGGCGCTCTCCGGCAGGGAGGACGCGCGGCGCAGCAGCATCAGCTTTGCGGAGTTCATCAGCCGCAGCACGCAGCCCTCGGGCGTGGCGGTGCGCCGCAGGGGAAAGGCCGCGCCCATGCGGTCCACGAAGGCCTTCGCGCCCGCGCGCGCCTCCGGGGGACATGCGTCGCAGCGGCGGCAGTCCCGGTGCGCCCCGCGCAGGCCGAGACCGACCCGCAGCGGACAGTGGCGCAAGAGCATCAGCGGCAGCGCGCCGTAGACGATGAGCGCGCGGCGGCCGCCCAGCGCGGCGATCTGCGCCCGGTTAAGTTCGATGGAGGGCGTGTAGAGCGCCATTCCCCAGTCCGCCAGTTGATCTGCGGAGAGGGTGCTGGCGACGTTCAGGTGGAGGTCGCCCGCCCGCTCTCCCGGCCAGGAAAGGCCGAACTGGCCGACGTTTGAAAGGTAGGTGCGGCGGATGCGCGCGGCGTTCTCCTCCGCCCAGGCGTGAACGGTTTCGAGGGTGTCTTCTCCCATGACCGGCGGCAGCGAGAGATCAAAGCGCGGGGGAAGCGCTGCGGCGGCGGCGCGCAGGGCCTCCGCACGGAGATCCTCCGGCGCGAAGGCGACGCTGTCCGCGCCCGCCGCCAGCGCCCGAATCAGGACTTCGGGATCGCCGCTCTGGGCGCTCAGCTCCGTCTCCTCCCGGGGCGCGGCCTGCGCCCGGGGCACATCCAGCGGCGAACAGGCGTAGGGCGCGCCGCCGCGCGCTTCGATCAGTGCCTCCGCGCCGCGGCGGCGCAGCGCGTTGAGCGCGGATACGGGCAGGTAGGCGTCTTCGTCGACTTCGGCGCTCCAGCCGCTCAGCGCGAAGGGCGTGTCGCCCAGCTTCTCCATCTGGGCGCGGATGCGCGCCGGGTCGGCGGGGCGGGACCGGGCGGCCTGCACGACTTCCCCTGTGCACTCCACCCGGTGCACACCGTCGGAGAGGGTGAGGCGCGCGGCTTCGCCCACCCGCAGCCGAAGCGTCATGTCCACGGGGAATTTCTTGCTCTCCCCGCAGAAGGATTCCTGGGCGGCGCGCAGCTGGGCCTGGGAGACCAGGCGCACCAGGCGGTCGCCCCTCCGGGCCTCGCTCAGGGGCGCGCGGCCCGGGCGCAGCGCGCCCGGATGCACGGGAAGATCCTCCTGGCCCGGGCGGCGCAGCACGAGGGCGTCCCGGCCGTCCACATCCGCCTGAAGCTCCACCTCGCCGTTTTTGCGGCACTGACCGATCTCCACGCCCAGATGGTTTGGGCGTTCGGCGTACATCAGCTCGCAGTCGTCCACGCCGAAGCCGTAGCCGCGGGTGAAGCCGCCGCGATTGAACATCTGCTGAAGCTCCAACCGGGCGCGCGTCGCGTCGAAGGGGGTGTTGCTCAGGATGGCGTCCACGGCGCCGCGATAGACGGCGGTGGTCTGCGCGACGTATTCGGGGCGCTTGAGCCGGCCCTCGATCTTGAGACTGTCCGCGCCGGCTTCGATCAGCGACCGCAGGCCGTCCAGGCTGCACAGATCCTTCGTGGAGAGCAGATAGCCCTCTCGGCCGTCCATTCTGTACTTCATCCGGCAGGGCTGGGCGCACATGCCGCGGTTTCCGCTGCGCCCGCCGATCATCGAGGACATCAGGCACTGCCCGGAGCAGGACACGCACAGCGCGCCGTGGACGAACACCTCCAGCTCCGCGCCGAGGCCCGCGCAGCGCGCGATCTCTTCATAGGTCATCTCCCGGGCGAGCACCACCCGGGAAAAGCCGTTCTTCACCAGGAATTCCACGCCCTGGGGATTGTGCACGGCCATCTGCGTGCTGGCGTGCAGGGGAAGGGAGGGGGCCATCCGGCGAAGGGCCCGGGCCACGCCGAAGTCCTGCACGATCACGCCGTCCACGCCCGCGCGGCAGATCTCTTCCACCGTGGACTCCAGCCGGGCGAGCTCGTCCTGGCGCACCATGGTGTTCAGCGTTACATAGACCTTCGCGCCCCGGGCCTGGCAGTAGAGCGCCGCGCCCTCCAGCTCGCCGCCGAAGTTGTCGGCGCTGCGGCGGGCGTTGAAGTCGCCCGCGCCCAGATAGACCGCGTCTGCGCCGCACTGCACCGCCGCGACCATCGCCGGGCCGCTGCCCGCGGGGGCGAGGAGCTCAGGCCTTTTCATTGCGCTTCAGGCGCTCGATTTCGGCGCGCGCCGCCTCCAGCTCCCGCTTGAGCCTGCGGTTTTCCTCGCGGGATTTCATCATGTCGTCGGCGGCGTTCACCGCGGCCAGCACGGCCAGCTGGCCGCCGGGCAGGCGCGTGGCCTGGTTCAGCTCGCGCATGCGGCGGTCCACCCAGGCCGCCACGCTCTGAACGTAGGCCTCGGAGTCATAGCTTGAAATGGCGTAATCCCTTCCGGCGATGCGCACGGTGGTTTTGATCTTCTGCATAGTCTTATCCTCGCATACAATTTACCATTCTTATAATACCACATCTCGACCGTTCCAACAAGCGCCCCGGAAGAAATTGCGCCCCTGCGGAACGCCGGGTGCGGAAGAAGCATATCCTTGAAAGTGTACGGCATGGGCCGCGCAATGACGGGAGGCGATGGCATGCGCAGGTTTTGCGGAGGCGGAGGGGGCGGCGACACGAAGGGAAAAATCGCGGGCGTGATTCTGATGGCGGTGGGCATACTGGTGCTGCTTTTGTTCGTGCCCTACTGGGTGTGGACCTCGGTGCTGGCCGTGCTGTTGATCAGCATCGGTTTTCTCATATGGCGGTTCAATTGAGCGTCCGGGCGCGCGGTGGGATAAAAAAAGCGGGCGGGCATGCCACTTTCGACAAGCCCACCCGTTTGATTTTGAACCTTACAGAGCGCGTTCGACCTTGTTGCTGCGCAGGCAACGCGTGCAAACGGACATGCTCTTGGGAACACCGTTAACGAGAACTTTGACCTTCTGCGTGTTCGGAGCCCAGGTGCGGCGCGTCTTGCGGTTGGAGTGGCTCACGTTGTTTCCATAAACGACGCCCTTGCCGCAAACCTCACAAAACTTTCTCATACTCTATCACACCTCCTTCAAGGGTATGTCACATCAAAACATTTAGATTATAGCATCGCTTGGCCCAAAACGCAAGTGGGTCGCGTGTAAAAGTTCTGAAATTCGCACTTTTTTTTCCGGGACGGGGCGGGTTTAACGGAAAAATCGCGCCGCTTCGTTTCAGGATTTTTCATATAACGCTTGCATAATCGGACAAAAGCAGTTATACTGATAGCGAGTGGAATTATCATCCGCTGCAATGTGCGCGCGGGATCTGCCGGCGCGCAGGCTCAATACCTGAACGGAGGTTTTGACATGGATTGCAAGTTTACAACCGATCTTGGCCTCGTGACTGTCAACGACGATGTGATCGTGCGCGTGGCGGGCTACGCGGCGCTGGATTGCTACGGCATCGTCGGCATGGCGTCCAAGCGCTCCACGGACGGTATCGTTCAGCTGATGGGCAGGGAAAATCTCGGCCGCGGCGTGAAGGTGCGCGCCTCCGGCGACAAGGTGGACATCGACCTGTTCATCATTGTGGAATACGGCATTTCAATCAGCGCGGTCGCAGCCTCGATCATTGAGACTGTGAAATACAAGGTGGAGCATCTCACGGGTATCCCGGTCGGACGGGTGAACGTCTGCGTAGAGGATATCCGCGTCTGAGCGCGCTGCGACAGTTGGAGGAAAAAATGGCTATAACGAAGATAGACGGCATGATGCTCAAGGAGATGCTGTCCTCAGGCGCTGCCCTGCTGGTGCAGAATCGAGAGAGCGTCGACGCCCTGAATGTATTTCCGGTGCCCGATGGCGACACGGGTTCGAACATGTCCCAGACCATCACGGCGGCCATCAAGGAGATGAACGCCAAGCGCTACACCTCCGCAGCGGACGTTTCGGACGCGGTGGCCCGCGGCGCGCTTCGCGGCGCCCGGGGCAATTCCGGCGTGATTCTCAGCCAGATTCTGCGCGGCTTCGCCCGGGGACTGGCCGGACACGAGGAGATTGACGGCCCGCTGCTGATTCAGGCGGTGCGCCAGGGCGCGAATACGGCCTACAAGGCCGTGATGAAGCCCAAGGAGGGCACCATACTCACCGTCATCCGCGTGATCGCGGAGGATCTGGAGAAGTCCGGACCGAAGTGTGAAAATCTGGAGGATCTTTTCCGCCTGCTGCTCAATTCGGGCGACGCGATTCTCAAAAAGACCCCCGAGATGCTGCCCGTGCTCAAGCAGGCCGGCGTGGTGGACAGCGGCGGAATGGGCCTGATGGTCATCTTCCGCGGCATGTATGCGGCGCTCACCGGCGAGAGTGTGGAGGCGGGCTGCGAGGCCGGCGGGGAGGCCGCCCAGGCCATGCCCGGCGAATTCGTGGACGAGCACGAGGCCATGAGCCTGGATGAGATTACATTCGGCTACTGCACGGAGTTCATCGTCTCCCATCCCCATCCGGACATGAAGGACAGCGAGGTGGTGCGCCTGCGCAAGCGCCTGGAGAAGATTGGCGACTGCGTGCTGGTCATCTCCGACCTCTCCGTGGTGAAGGTGCATGTGCACACCAACGATCCCGGCAAGGCGATTCAGTACGCGCTGGAGCTGGGCGAGCTGGACGCCATCAAGATCGACAACATGTTCGAGGAGGCCCGCGAGCGCGAGGCCGCCCGCGCCGAGGCGGAGGCCGCCCGCGCCAAGGAGTACGGCGTGGTGGCCGTGGCCCTGGGCGACGGACTCTCCCGCATCTTCCGTGAGCTGATGGTGGATCAGATCGTGGACGGCGGACAGACCATGAACCCCAGCATTGAGGATCTGGCGCAGGCCGTGGAGGCCACTCACGCCCGGAACGTGTTCATCCTGCCCAACAACACCAACATCATCCTCGCGGCCCAGCAGGCCTCGGAGCTGACGGAGAAGAACGTGATCGTGCTGCCCACGAAATCCGTGCCCATGGGCATCTCCGCAATGCTGGCTTTCTCCCAGGAGATGAGCGTGGAGGAGAACACCGCCGCCATGACCGAAGCCGCGGAGAACGTGCACACCGCGTCCATCACCTACGCCGTGCGCGACACCACCTACGACGACCGGGAGATTCACCAGGGCGACATCATGGGCATGATCGACAACAAGCTCAGCGTCCTGGGCGCAGACATCCACCAGGTAGGCCTGGACGTGACCGAAAAGATGGTCAACGAGGACGCGACGCTGATCACCGTCTACTACGGAAGCGACGTTACCGAGGCGGATGCGCAGAAGCTCTGCGACGAATTGGCGGAGCAGTATCCCGACTGCGATGTGGAACTGCAGAGCGGCGGCCAGCCCCTCTACTACTACCTGATCGCGGTGGAGTGAAACTGGAGTTGAAGACGAATCCGGCGTTCCGCGCGCCGGATTTTTTCTATGGATTTGCAGGAAAAGGGCGAGAGGAGGGCGCTGCATGGATGTTTCCCTGAGCGGCATCCGGGGCATCGGCCCGGCGCGGCTGAAGGCCTTTCACGAGGCGGGCATAGACAGCGTGCGGGATCTGGTGATGTTTTTGCCGAAGGACTACCGGGATCTGAGCGCGTTCACGCCGCTGAGCGAGATCAAGCCGGGGGAGACGGTCTCCGTGAAGGTTCGCGTGGCGGGCGAGCCCTCCCAGCGCCGCGCGCGCAAGCTTGTGATTACGAAGGTGTACGTTACCGATGACACGCAGACGCTGCCGGTGGTGTGGTACAACCAGCCGTGGCTGAAGGAGCAGCTGACCCGGGGGCGGGAGATGATGCTCTGCGGACGCTGCGAGGCCCGGGGCGGCACCATTCAGATCAGCAGTCCGACCATCGAACAGGAGGAGGGCCTGCTGCCCGTGTACCGGAGCATCCCGGGCGTGCCCGCGAAGGCCATGCGGGGATGCGTGGAAGCGGCGCTGAAGATCTGCGAGGGCCAGTGGCCGGACGAGCTTCCGGAGGATCTGCGCCGCAGGCACGGCCTGTGCGAGCGCAACTTCGCCATGCGAAACGCCCACTTTCCCGCCAGCCGCGAGGCGCTGGAGACCGCCCGGCGGCGCATCGCCTTCGAGGAGCTGCTGCTTTACCAGGTGGCGATTTCGCTGCGCAGGGGTCGGGGGGAGCCGGGCGTGCGGATGGAATTTGCGGACGATGCGCCGGAGAAATTCTGGGCGGGCATGCCCTTTTCGCCCACCGGCGCCCAGAGGCGCGTGCTTCAGGAGGTGGCGCGGGATCTGCGTGGCGGCGAGGCCATGGCGCGCATGGTGCAGGGAGACGTGGGCAGCGGCAAGACGGCCGTGGCCTTCGGCGCGATCTATCTGGCGCACGCGAGCGGCTATCAGGCCGCGCTGATGGCGCCCACGGAGGTGCTGGCGCGCCAGCATTACGCCGGGGCGAAGGCCCTGCTGGAGCCGCTGGGCATGCGGGTGGGCCTGCTTACCGGAAGCCTCACGCCGAAGCAGCACCGGCTGGCGCACGAGGCCATCGCCTCGGGGGAGTGGGACGTGGTGATTGGCACCCATGCGCTGATCACCGAGGGCGTGGAGTACCACAGGCTCGGACTGGCCGTCACCGACGAGCAGCACCGCTTCGGCGTGAGCCAGCGGACGCGGCTGGGGCAGAAGGGGGACGCGCCCAACGTGTTGGTGATGTCCGCCACGCCGATTCCCCGCACGCTTTCGCTGATCCTCTACGGCGATCTGGACATCTCCATCATCGACGAGCTTCCCCCCGGGCGCAAGGGCGTGCGCACGCGCATCGTGCCGGAGGACAAGCGCAGGGATATGTACGGCTTCCTGCGCAGCGAGGTGAAGAAGGGCAGACAGATCTATGTGGTCTGTCCGCTAGTGGAGGAATCCGAGGCGGTGGACGCGCTGCCGGCGGAGCAGGTGTACGAAAACCTGAGGAATCGGGATCTGAGCGATCTGCGCATTGAGCTGGTACACGGCCGCATGAAGGCGGCGGACAAGGACGCGGTGCTGGAGAAGTTTCACCGGGGCGAGGCGGATGTGCTGGTCTCCACCACGGTGATCGAGGTGGGCGTGAACGTGCCCAACGCGAGCGTGATGGTGATCGAGAACGCGGAGCGGTTCGGTCTCGCGCAGCTACACCAGCTCCGGGGCCGGGTGGGCCGGGGCACGGACGAGGCCTGGTGCTTTCTGATGGCCGAGCCCAACGAGCGCCTGCGCTTTCTGGCCTCTACCACGGACGGCTTCAAAATCGCCCAGCGGGACATGGAGCTGCGGGGCCCGGGCGACCTGTTCGGCACCCGGCAGTCGGGCAACATCGTCTGCGGCGTGGGCACGCTGGCGGGAGACGCACAGCTGCTCAAGACCGTGCACGACGAGGCGCGCAGCCTGCTCGCCCACCCGGAGAGCGACGAGGCGCAGTCCGTGATCCGTCTGGCTGAAGCGGCGTATCTGAAGAAGTTCCGCGAGGCAGCCGTCAATTGAAATCGATGAAAAATAAATCGCTCCCGGTGCGCCGGCTGCGGTTTATTTTTGCGCGCCGACCGGCAGAATAAGCGCCGGGGCGCGCTTTTTTTCATGTCGCGCAAATGTTTACCAGGCGATGATTTCCAGTAGTAAAAGAATCTCTCACGGCCAAAATACGATCAGACTGAAGCGAGGAGGTGAGAGAGCATGCAGTACAACGAGAGCAAGTCCGCACTGGAGAACATGAAGTTCGAAGTTGCCCGCGAGCTGGGCGTGAACCTGGTCAAGGGTTACAACGGCAACCTGAGCTCCAAGGACGCAGGCCACATCGGCGGTCAGATGGTTCGCCGCATGGTCGAGGATTATCAGCGTCAGCACAGCTCCACCTGAGAACGGAGCGTTCAGTCGGGATCAAAGCGCCGCGCGACAGGCGCGGGATAAAGGAGATTCGCAAAATGAAGAACAGCAATTCGATCAACGTGCCCGAGGCCCGTCAGGCCATGGCCAACATGAAGCAGGAAGTTGCAAACGAGCTGGGCATCACCCTGAACAAGGACTACAACGGCAACCTGAGCTCCAAGGACGCAGGTCACATCGGCGGCAACATGGTCCGCAAGATGATCGAGGCGCAGGAGCGCGCCATGGGCGGCAAGGGCTAAGCGCCGCTTCCCGGAGCGCATAAAAAAGGGGCTGTCTCAGGTGGGACAGCCCCGGTTTTTTTATGCGCTCGGGACGGAGCGGAATGGGCCGGGTCTGGGAGGCGCAGGGGTGCGCGCAACGCGCTGCGGTCCGAAGCGGGCGGAGGAGGAGAGCGCCTGTGAGAGGTCTCCGGACGGGCAGTCTCCGATCGTCCGTTTTCGCGTCGCACGTCAGGCCAAGGTCGCTCAGGCAGTCGGAGTTGTGAGATGCGCCAAGAGGCTTCGCACCGCACGTCAGGTGGAGGGCGCTTCCAGGCCCTCCCAGAGCGCGCCCGCATAGGGACGCGGTGCGCCCAATCCCTGCCAGATGTGGAAGCGGTCCACGGCGGGCGTGCGCTGTGCGGCGGAGGAAGCGCCGCGGCTGCTTCGCGCCAGATCGGCCATGGAGAGGATCAGACGGGCGTAGGCGCTCTCCTGCCGCTTGGGCCGGTAGTGGGCGTAGAGGAAGGACGAGCGGGCGGCGCTCTCATCGGGCATGTACAGGGAGAGTCCACAGACCCTGCCCGTCATTTTGCCGGAGCTTTCGCAGAGCAGGACGGCGCGCTTCACGGCGGCGCGCAGCGCGGCGCACTCCTTGGGCGCGATGTCCTGAAGGGCGACGCAGAGCCGGTCTGCGTCCACGAGATTGCTGGCGGCGCCGTCGTCCTCCTCGCCGAAGGAAGTGACGCCGGCGCGCGCGGCGAACAGCGCGTCCCGGCCCGCGGGCAGGGTCGCATCCAGCCGCGCGTAGAGCGCCTCCGCCGCGCGCCAGACCGCTTCCGATTGGCGGGCGTCCAGCACGCTCATGGTGGAGGCGACGGAAAACGCGCCGTGTCGGGTGGTTTCGATGTAGCTTTGGGCGATGCGGGCGCACAGCGCGGCGGTGTCCGTCTCCGGCGCGTCCGCGAGCAGGCCCAGCCAGTCCCGATAGTTGCAGCCGCTGGCCAGGGTGGAGGCCTGCGAGGCCACAATGTAGTCCGTATGGGGGCCGAGGGCGTGCAAAAGATCCGCGCAGCTCATCAGGCAGGCGTCCAGAATCACGGCCTCCACCCGCTGTCCGGCGGCCTCCACATCCGCGAGCGCGGCGGCGATTTCCTCCGGCGTGAGCGCGTCGTCGTCGTGGAGATCGTCGAAGCATACGCCGCCGTCGGGCCCGTCGCCGTGGCCCCAGAGCACCAGCAGCGTCCGCTCCGCGGGATTGTTCTCCCGGGCAAAGGCGAGAAACGCCGCGAGCGTTTCGCCCGATCCCATACTCGCTGCGGGCAGGGTCTTCAGCGTGGAGACGCCCTCCTGCGTGACCCGATGAATCTGGTTCGCGCGCGCGTACACGCCCTGCGTGTGCCAGTACTGCGCGCCGCCGGTCTCCACCAGGACGGTCACTTCAGCGTCGGGGTCGATTCCGGCGGCGACCATTTCGTTCAGATCCGCCGTGCCGCTGGCGCTCTCGCTCTCCAGATCGGAGCCGCTCATGTAGACGAGGACGTTGGTTCGCGCTGCGGAAGCGCAGGCAGAAAGGATGGTGGCGAACAGCAGCGCCGCCAGCGCGATCAGGCATTTCTTCATCATTGGTTTCCTCAGTCCGGCAGGGGCTCCAGGCTGTCCAGAATCTCCAGAAAGAGCGCGCACTCCGCGTCCGTCAGCGGGCGCAGCGCGTCGCTGTACGCATCCGCGTAGGCGTAGGCGGACAGGGAGAGGTCCCAGCCGTTGGTCAGGGTATCGGCGCTGAGCACCGTCCCGCCGTCCTCCCGGGTGCGCAGCACGACGAAGGGAATCTGATAATCGCTCACCCGGCGCACTGCCTCCAGCGTGCCGTCGCAGCCCTCCAGCAGCCATCCGGCGAAGTCGTCGATGGTGGCTTCATTTGCCGAGAAGAGGCGGATGTCGGCGTATTCTTCGTAGTAATAGAGATCGACGCTCAGGCAGAGCTCCGTATCGCCCGCGCCGCCGATGAAGGCGAGGTTGTAGTAAGCGTTTTCCTCGTCGTAGCTGTCGTCCGCGCCGAAGTCGCGCCATTCGTCGGGATATTCGAGGGTCAGCACGTCCTCAATGCGCAGTGTCTCCGCCGCCGCATGCGCGCAGAGGAGCAGCGTCAGCGCAAAAGACAGCGCTCTACGCATCCGGCGCACCTCCCTCCTCAGATTCTGCCGTGCGCACCCGCAGCAGGTCGCCCGGGGCCACGGGACATTCGCAGGCCATGGAATAGAGCTCCCCGGGGCGGACGGCGGCCTCGACGGGCGCGCCCTGCGCGTCCCGGATTTCCCGGGCGACGAAGCTCAGGCCCAGGCTGTCGGGGGAGAGAATTTCAATCCGATCTCCCGAGCGGATGCGGTTGCGCAGCTCCAGCGTCACGCGGCCGCCGTCCGCGCCGCGCACCGCGCCCACGAACACCGTGTCCTGAAGGTACGCGCCATCGTCCGGGGCGTGGCGCTTCATTTCGCCGAAGTAGAAGCCGGTGGCGTAGGGGCGGTGGCTGGCGGCGCAGAGCTCCCGCTCCAGCAGCGCGAGCGAGGTCGCGTCCGCGTCGCCCCGCAGCAGGCTGTCGATGCGCCTGCGGTAGGCGTTGGTCACGGTCGCCACATAGAAGGGGGATTTCATGCGGCCTTCGATCTTGAAGGAGCAGACGCCTGCGTCCATGAGCTGATCGAGAAAGGAGAGGCAGTTCAGATCGAAGGAGGAGAGCAGGGTCGTTCCCTGCGCATCCTCGAACACGGGAAAGTACTCTCCGGGCCGGGTCTCCTCCATCAGGTGATACTTCCAACGGCAGGACTGGGTGCACGCGCCTCGGTTGGCGCTGCGCCCGGTGAGATAGGCGCTGATCATGCATCTTCCCGAATAGGACATGCACATCGCCCCGTGGACGAAGGCCTCCAGCTCCAGGGAATCCGGCACGCGCGAGCGCAGTTCGCGAATCTGCTCCAGCGTCATCTCCCGCCCCAGCACCACGCGCTTCACACCCAGATCGCAATAGACCTGCGCCGCGCCGAAGTTCAGGCAGTTCGCCTGGGTGCTCACATGCACGTCCAGCTCCGGGGCGGCGCGGCGCACGGCGGCGATGATTCCCAGGTCGGAGGCGATGACCGCGTCCGCGCCCAGATCGCGCAGCTCCCGGGCGTAGACCCCGGCCTCGTCCACCTCGCGGTTGTCGGCAAAGGCGTTCATGGCCACATACAGTTTCTTTCCCTGGCGGTGCACCGTCTGCGCGGCGGTATGCAGCGCCTCCGGCGAAAATCCCACGCTTCCGGCGCGCAGCTGAAGCTTCGGCCCGCCCACATACACCGCGTCCGCACCGAAGCGCAGCGCGGCCTCCAGCCGCTCCAGATCTCCCGCGGGGGCGAGCAGCTCAAAGCGTTGCGGCCTCATGCGTCGTCCTCCGTGTGCAGCCCGATGTCTGTGCGCGCGCCGTCAATCTTCGGGTTGAGGTATTTTTCGCACAGGGCGTTTGCATAGCTGGCCCAGATGAGCTTGTTGAGGGCGGGAAGGATGAGCGCATAGAGCAGGAGCGCGGCGAGGCCCGCCCAGCGCAGCACCGTAGGAGCGACCAGCGCGCAGACGAACAGGAACAGCGGCAGCGCGAGGGTGAGCAGGCGCACGCCGATGGCCTTCGGCAGCGCGGCAAGCGTCATCAGCAGCGCGTTACGCACGAGGCCGCCGAAGCCCTGGCGGTAGGTGACGATCATCGTGGGCAGCATGGGCGAGACGAGCGCCCATAAAAACGCCGCGGCCAGGACGATGAACAGGGGCAGATAGAACAGGGGCGAGCGGGCGGCCATCTGGCCGTAAAAGTAGGCGCAAATGTAGACGGTCAGCGGCACGGCGCCGCTGATCGCGCCGTAGAGCAGACCCTGCTTCCAGTTTTCCCGCAGGGCGGACTTGAAGTCCAGAAAGAGGAAGCTGTGCTCGTCCCGCGCCCAGTTGCGCAGGACGTAGCTCACGCCCATGTTGAAGGGGCCTGTGATGGCGACCATCGGCCAGAGCAGGAGCAGGTAGGTGAGGGTCAGGCTTTCGAGGGATGCGTCCGAGCCTCCCGAGGCGATCAGGTTCAGCTGAACGAGGTTCAGAAAGCTCCACAGAATCGCCGGAATCCAGATGATCAGATACAGAAGGTTCAGGCTCAGCAGATTGCCTCTGCGTGCCCGGAGCACCTCCTGAAACAGCTGCTTTCGGTTGTGGGGCTGATCGGCCTGCGTATAGTCCCGCTGTCCGGGACGGCCGTAGAAATAGTTGCTGAAGAAACCGCGTTTGCCCATGAGCTGACCTCCATTCTTCGTTACACTCAGTATACACGCTGTTTTTGTCAATTGCAACCGCGCGCAGCAGCAATGCGGTTGCAATTGGCGCGAAAGGCGATTATAATATAGGGAACCTGCCGGGCGGCAATTCCCTCCGGCGGGCCGGAAATACGGAAGGAAGCGGGTGCGACGGATGCGGACGACCCAGATGATGATCTCCAGGCGCGCGCTGTATGAAAATGCGTGCGCCATTCGGGAGAACATACCCGAGCGGGTTCGAATGATGTGCGTGGTGAAGGCGGACGCCTACGGCCACGGGAGCGTGGAGGCGGCGCGCCTGATGCTCCGGGCGGGAGCGGACGCGTTTGCGGTGGCCATCGCCGAGGAAGCGCAGCAGCTGCGCGACGCAGGCGTCCGCGCGCCGGTTCTGATTCTGGGCGGCGGCGGAGAGGCCGCGCTGCGTGCGGCGGTGGCGGCGGACGCGGCCCAGGCCGTGTACGCGCCGGAGATGCTGGACGTGCTCGAGGACGAGGCCCGGCGGCGTGGCGCGCGGGCGAAGGCGCACCTGAAGATTGATTCGGGCATGTCCCGCATCGGCGTTCGGGACGGCCATGCCCTGGACGCGCTGCTGGCGCACTGGCGCAACGACTGTCCGGACGTGGAGATGGAGGGCATCTTTACGCACTTCTGCGCGGCGGAGAGCGATCCGGCGTTCACGGCGGAGCAGAACCGGCGCTTCGGCGCAGCGCTGGCGCGGGTGCGCGCCGCGGGCTTTGCGCCCGTCGTCCACGCGGCGGCAACCTCCGCCATGGCCGGAAAAGACTTTCAGTACGACATGATCCGTGCGGGCATCGGCCTGTACGGAACCCTCGCTCCGGGCCTCGAGGGGAAGCTTAGCTACGCCCAGACCCTCAGCGCGCGGCCCGTGCGCATTCAGGAGATCTCCGCCGGGGAGAGCGTGGGCTATGGGCGCACCTTCGTGGCGCGGCGGGACAGCCGCATCATGACCGTGCCCATCGGCTATGGCGACGGCTACCCGCGCATCCTGAGCAACCGCGCGGAAGCGCTGGTCTGCGGTCGGCGCGCGCCCATTGCCGGAAACGTGTGCATGGACATGCTGATGCTGGACGTGACGGACATTCCCGGGGCAAATTTGGACAGCGAGGTGGTGCTCATGGGCGCGCAGGGCGGCGAGCGCATCACGCCGGACGAGCTGGCGGCGCTGGCCGGAACCATACCCTACGAGATCATGCTGGGCTTCTCCGCGCGCGTGCGGCGCTGCTATGCGGACGATCTGGAGCTCTGAAGGGTCCCTGGAGCCTCCGAGGGCTGGTAAATCAGGTAAATTTCTGATGAAATATCCCTTGGGATGAAGAAATTTGAATTTATTTCGAAAATAAGGTTTGCAAACCGTGGGCAATTGTGATATAATTTAGACAAATATCATAGGTGAAGATATGCGTATTATATCAGGCGAAGCGCGGGGAAGGACGCTGTTTGCGCCCGCCGGCGAACAGACGCGGCCGACCTCGGATAAAATCAGGGGTTCGCTGTTCAATATATTGAATGGATGCGTCAAGGGCGCCGAGGTGCTGGATCTCTTCGGGGGAACCGGCGCGCTGGCCCTTGAAGCGCTCAGCAGGGGCGCTGCGCGGGCCGTGATTTCAGACAGCGCCCGCGCTGCGATTGAAGTGATACGCCGCAACGCGGCAAACGTGCTCAAGGATGCGCTGGACGAACGGGCGCTCATCCTCAAGGCGGATTACCGCAGCGCAATCTCCAGCGTGTCCGGCAGGAAGTTTGATCTGGTGTTTCTGGATCCGCCCTACCGCATGTTGGACGCCTATGGGGACGCGATTGCGCGGTTGAGCCGTGCGGACGCGCTCGCAGAGGATGCGGTCGTCGTCGCAGAGCGGCGGCGGGATGCGTCCATCTCCGTTCCGGAGGATTTTGAAATCTTCGATACGCGCCAGTACGGCGAGACGGCCGTTGATTTTGTGCGACGGAGGCGGGAACAATGAAGGCGGTGTACGCGGGCAGCTTTTCGCCGCCGACAAAGGGGCATCTGGACATCATTCGCCGCGCCAGCGCCATGTTTGACGAAGTGGTGGTCGCGGTGCTCTCCCAGGAGGCGAAGCAGTATCGCTTTTCCCCGGAGGAGCGGCGGCAGATGCTCATTGAGATCACGCGGGCATTTCCCAATGTGCGCGTGATTTCGGACACCGGACTGCTGGTGGACGTGGTGCGCAGGGAGCGCGCGGATGTGATCCTGCGCGGGCTGCGCAATTCCTCGGATCTGCTCTTCGAGATGCAGATGGCCGAGGCCAACCGGCAGATCGGCGGAATTGAAACGGTATTTATCAGCTGTCTACCCGAATACAGCATGATTTCCTCCACCATTGTGCGGGATTGCGCCGCCCACGGCGCGCCCATAGGGGCCATGGTGCCGCAGGAGATCGTCGGGAAAATCTACGCTGCATACGGCGTTGCGCCGTGTGCGGAAAGGAAGGGCTAGAATGGATCACGATCAGGAAAAGTTCTACGAAGATGAGGATCAGGAGGTTCGTGCGGAAGCGCAGCAGCCCAGCGTCGGGGAAGATATCGACGATATGAAGTACTTCCTCGAGCTCCTCAAGCACATTCGCGCCGCCATCCGGTCGGGAGCCAACGTTCCGCTGACCAATAAGAAAATCATCGATGCGGAAAAATGCCTGATGATCATTGATGATATGGAGCGCAATCTGCCGGACGCTGTGCAGTACGGCATGCAGATGTTCTCCGAGCGCGACCGCATTCTCGGAAATGCGGAGACGGCGGCGATGAACCGCGTCTCCTCCGCTGAGATGCGCGCAAACGCCGCGCTGGAAAAGGCCAAGAACGAGGCCGAGCAGATCGTAGCCGACGCGGAGAACGAGGCCCACGCCATTCTGGCCGACGCGCAGGACCGCGCGGACCGCATGGTGGACGAAAATGAAATCGTGCGGCAGGCGCGCGAGGAGGCCCGCATCATCAAGAACGACGCGCGCGTCGAGGCCAGCGAGCTCCGGCTGAAGGCAAACCATGACGCCTATCAGCTCCTCTCCTCCGTGGAAGACGAGCTGACCGAGGCCTGCAAGGCGATTCGCCGCCGTCGCGCGGAACTGGGCGACGACGCGGAATAAGCCAGGCGCGAGACAGACAGACGACAGATCCGGCGTAGAGATGCGGCGGATTTGTTGTTTTTCCAGCCGGACGTGTCGCTGCGGCCGGCGTGCGGCTCTGCAAAGGCACAGAAGCGCGCGCCCCGCCCTCCCCACGAGGGAGCGGCGGGGCGCTTTTTGATTGTCATTGACAGGTTTTGGCATGAAAGCGGCCCGATCAGGGCATACTTCCCCCGTTATCATTGCAACATTGCGGGAGGATTGTGTATGAACCGAGAGCGGAGATACTCGATCGGATGCGCATGCGCCGTGGACGGCGCGGCGCTGGAGCGGCAGCTGCGCGCCCGGGGGGCGGAGTCCGTCCGGGTGCGCCCCGGCCGGATGCGGCTGCGCCCGGGTTGCGCGTTCGCCCTGCGGAAGTGGATGCGCCGGGCCGTGGGCGCGGACGGCGCGGGGGACGAAGCGCTGCGCCTGCTGAAGGCGAACGAGGGCAGGATCGAGGCCTGCCTCCGCCAGGCGCAGGCGGACTCCGGCCTGAACGCCCCCTGCGTTCGGGGCGGCGCGCGGGTGCTGGTGCTGGCGCGCGCGCTGGTCTGCGGCGGCGAGCGGCGCTTGACCCGGGAGTGCCTGATGGCGGGCGTGCGGGCCTTTGACGAAGGCTGCGATCTGCGCATGCGGGAGCTTCTGCTGATGCCTGCAGCGCTGAACATTGCCCTCTGTGAGGCCCTGCAGACGGCGGCGGAGGATGCGCTGCGCCATGCCCGCGCCCGCGACGCCGCCGAGGACTGGGTGCGATCGGGAGGGCGCGGCCGGGTGCGCTTTGGCGCGGACGAGGCCTTTCTGGAGCGCGCGCTTCAGTTGAGCGCGGAGCTGGAGCGGCCCGGGCTGCACGCGCGGTTGGAGCGGATGATTGCCGCCTCGGGCCGGCGGACGGACTGGGTGCTGGAGCGCGCCCACCGCGCCGCCGCGGACAACTGCCTGCGGCTGGAAAACCTGATGGGGCTCCGTCTCATGCTGGACGGACTGGATTATCTGGCCTGCTTTGAGGAACTCTCCTCTACGGAACAGGAGCTGTGCGCGGATCCGGCGGGGGTCTATCCCGCCATGGAGGAGAGCTCCAGGGCCCGGGTGCGATCGTGCGTGGAGGAGCTCTCCCGCTGGCTGCACATTCCGGAGATTGTGGTGGCGCGCCACGCGTTGAAGGCCGCGCGCAGCGCCGGACTGGAGGCGGGCGGAGACGATCCCCGCGCCACGGTGTGCTGGTATCTCTACGAGGATGCGGGACGGACGGCGCTCTGCCGGGAGGCGGGCGCGCGGCGCGCCCCGGGACGGATCGTCAAGGACAGCGCGGGCCGGGGAAGCGTCTGCCTGCTGGCGGGCGGCACGCTGGCGGCGATGGCCCTGTTTTTTGCAACCTTCGAGCGCGCGTACCTGATGCTCTACGCCCTGCCCCTGGCCTGGGGACTGACCACGCGCCTCGTGGGGCGCTTCTACACACGCTGGGTGCGGCCCGGACATCTCCTGAAGCTGAAGCTGGATGCGACACCGAAGGATGCGCGCACGCTGGTGGCGCTGCCGGTGCTGCTCAGCAGCCCGCAGCGGGCCCGGGAGATCGTGGCGCACATGGAGGCGCTGGGCTGTCTGGAGCGGGATGAGAACGTGGATTTCCTGCTCCTGGGCGACTTCCGGGACGCAGACAGCGCCGCCCTCGGGGAGGACGCGCAGATCCTGGAGGAGGCCCGATCGGGCGTGGCCGCGCTCAACCGCCGGGCGGAGCGGGAGAAGTATTACTACCTGCACCGTGCGCGCGCGCTGCGGGAGCGGGATGGGCGCTGGATGGGCGAAAACCGCAAGCGCGGCGCGCTCATGGCGCTCAACAAACTGATTCTGAACCGCCCGGGCGCGCAGGAGGCCTTCAGCGCAGAGGGAGGCTGCGCCGCGCGCCTCGCCGGGAGATACCGCTATGTGATCACCCTGGACGCAGACACCGAATACCTGCCCGGAACGGTGCAGCGGCTGGTGGGAACCATGCTGCACCCACTGAACCGGCCCCGCCCGGCGGGCGCGCGCCGGGGCTACGCCGTGCTTCAGCCCGCCATGCAGTGCACGGCCGGAGGCAACGCCTACGTGGAGCTCACGTGTGGGCAGGGCGGCGTGGACAGCTATCCCGTGTCCATTTCAGACTTCTATCAGGATTTGACCGGTCAGGGCAATTTTGCAGGAAAGGGCATCTACGACGTGTGCGCCTTCACCGAGGCGACGGAGGGCAGGCTACCCGACAGCGACATATTGAGCCACGATTTAATCGAGGGCGTGCTCTGCGGCGCGGGACTCGTGAACGACATTTGCTTCTATGACGGCTGTCCTGCGGAGTTGGGAGCAGAGCTGAGCCGGATGCACCGCTGGATCCGGGGCGACTGGCAGCTGCTTCCGGTGCTCTTTTCCCGGCTGCCGCTGCGCGCGCTGGACCGCATGAAGCTGCTGGGCAACCTCCTGCGCAGCCTGTACGAGCCCGCGCTGCTGGGGCTGTTTCTGCACGCCGCGTGGGTGGACGCGCCGGTGGCCTTCGTGGTTGCGCTGGCGCTGGCGTTTTTGAATCCGCTGCTTCGTCCGGGCCGCGGCTGCGCGCGACTGTGGCGCGCGGCGCTGTTGCAGCTCTCGGTGCTTCCGGCCAGGGCCGCCTGCGCGCTGGACGCCATCCTGCGCACCCTGTGGCGGCTGTTCGTGTCCCACAGGCGCCTGATGGAGTGGGTGCCCGCGGCGGACGCCCAGGGCGGCGGAGCCCGCGCGCGCACGGCGGGCCGGGCCGCGGCGCTGTTGATGCTTCCGGGGCTGCTGCGCCCCTTCTGGATTCCCGCCGTGCTGGCGATGGCGGCGCTGTTCTTCGTGGGCGCGGACTGGGCCGAGGAGCTCTCGCGCACCGGAAGCGACCGGCGCAGCCGTCTGAGCGCCGCACAGGCGGCGCTGCTTCTGGACATTGCCCGCAGAACCTGGAGCTTCTTTGAGGTCTATGTGCCCCTGGACGGCCCTGGCCTGCCGCCGGACAACGTGCAGGAGGATCCGGGCGTGGGCGTGGCCGAGCGCACCTCGCCCACGAACATCGCTCTGTATCTCATGTCCTGCCTCGCTGCGGGAGAGCTGGGCTTTGTGCGCAGGGAGGAGATTCTGGCGCGCACGACGGCCACCACCGCTGCACTGGAGCGGCTGGAGAAGTGGAACGGCCAGCTCTACAACTGGTACGACACGCGCAGCCTCGCGCCTCTGCGGCCGCGCTACGTCTCCTCCGTGGACAGCGGCAACCTGGCGGGGGCGCTGCTGCTGTGCGCCCGCATGCTGGAGGAGGCGGACGCGGCGCTCTCCCGGCGCATGCGCGCCCTGGCGGAGGGCATGCGGCTCTGCGCGCTGTACGACGGGGAGCGCAAGCTCTTTCGCATCGGCGCGGACGTGGAAAGCGGGCACATGAGCGAATCCCACTACGATCTCTACGCCTCCGAATCCCGCATTCTTAGCTTTGCGGCGATGATGCTGGACCAGGTTCCTACGAGCCATTGGAAGCACCTGTCCCGGCCTGCGGTGCGCGTGGGCGCGGAGCAGGCGCTGCTCTCCTGGAGCGGCACGATGTTTGAATATCTGATGCCGGAGCTGCTGCTGCACACCCACGCCCGGACTCTGGCGGGACAGAGCCGGATGGGCGTGGCGGCCTGCCAACGGCGCTTTGGGCGCGCCCTGAACCGCCCCTGGGGCGTCTCCGAGTCCGGCTACTATGCCTTCGATCTGCACCTTAACTACCAGTACCGGGCGTTTGGCCTGCGGGCGCTTGCCCTGAGCGGAAGCGCCGTGCAGGATGTGGTCGCGCCCTATGCCGCGGCGCTGGCCCTGTGCTGCGATCCCTGCGCTGCGGCGGAAAATCTGCGGCAGATGTGCGCGCTGGGCTGGCAGGGCGCGTATGGCATGTACGAGGCGGCGGACTACATGCATCTGGACGGCCAGCGCGCGCCCCGGCTGGTGCGCAGCTACATGGCGCATCACCAGGGCATGGCGCTGTGCGCCATATGCAACGCGCTGACGGATGACGTGCTCTCCCGGCGCTTCATGGAAATTCCCGAGGCCCGGGCGCTGCGCCTGCTGCTTCAGGAGAAGCCGGGCGCGCGCCTGCGCCTGCGCCGCAGTCCCGAACCGCTGCGCGCCCGCAGGTCGCAGGAGAGAGCGGAGACGGATTTCTTCCGGCGCGCGCGCAGCCGCAGCGCCGTGGACGTGCAGCTTCTGCACGGCGGAGAGACCACCGCGCTGGTGACCGCCCGGGGCGGCGCGTTCGTCTGGAGCCGTGGACTGTTGTTGAACCGCTTCTCCGGCGATCTGCTCAATCCCCACGAGGGCATGTATGTGCATCTGAGGGATGTGGCAAGCGACGCGCAGACGGTCGTCGGACAGGGGAGGCGCGCAGGCTTCGACGCGGGTGGAGCGCGCTTCCGGGAGGAGTTTTGCGGCCTTCATGTGCGCATGCGCATAGCCGTCTCCCCGGAGGACGGCGCGCTGTACCAGCAGATGGAGGTTGAAAACCCGGGTCAGGAGGCGCGGGAGGTGGAGATCACCGGCTGTCTGGCCGTCGCCCTCGCGGCGGAAGGGGACATGCGCGCGCATCCGGTGTTTCAGAATCTGTTTGTGGAGAGCCAATGCCGGGCGGGACGCGCCCTGGTGTTCCAGCGCAGGCGGCGGGAGCCGGGCGTGCCGCTGCCGGAGCTGATTTACCTGGCCTCCGGCGGCGCTGCCTGCGAATGCGAGGCGGATCTGGAGAAGCTCGTGGGCCGCACGGGCTCGCTGGGCATGCCCGGGGGTCTGAGCGGCCGCCTGACCGGGACCACAGGAAACACCCTCAATCCCTGCGCGGCGCTGCGGGTGCGCGCGCGAATCGCGCCGGGGGAAACGGCGCGGCTGCACTTCGCGCTGCTGGCCGCCTCTGGTGAGGAGATCGACGCGGCCATCGAGCGCTGCGCGGCGGATGCGTCGGCGGACCGGGCCGTGCAGCTCGCTGCCACCCATGCGCGGGCCGTCCTGACCCACGTGGGGATGGATGCGCGCGGCTACGCCCTGGCCCAGCGTGCCAGCGCCTTCCTGTTCGATCCGAAGCTGCGCCCCGCCCTGCTGGAGCGGGGCGAGGCCTGCGACGCGGTCTCCCGCGGCGCCCTCTGGAGCGCGGGAATCTCCGGTGATTTGCCCATCCTGCTGGTAGAGACCGGGGATGCGGGTCGGTTGGACTGCGTGCGCGAGGCCGTGCGCCTTCACGGATTTTACCGCGTCATGGGCGTGAGGTGCGACCTGGTGATCGTCAACAACCACGGCAGCGATTACCTTCAGCCCGCCCGGGGTCCGCTGGGGGATTTGATCGCCTCCAGCCACCTCAACGGCTGTTTTTCCGTACCGGGCGGCGCGTTTGTACTGGAGCGTCAGAATCTCTCGGATGAAACCGTGGCGGCGCTGCGCCGCGTCGCGGCATTGCATTTGAACGCCAGTGAGGACGCGTATGCGCAGCTGCGCGACGGCCTGGACCGGTTGCTGCTGCGGGAGGCGCGCGCGCTGCGCCCCATGCCCCGGCGGGAGCAACCGCCCCTCCCGGAGCTTGCCTTCTTCAACGGCTATGGCGGCTTCGACGGGGAGGAATATGTGATTTCCCTGGAGGAAAACCTGCTGCCGCCGGCGCCCTGGAGCAACGTGCTGGCCTCCGATCATGCGGGCGCGATCCTCACCGAGCGGGGCGGCGGCTTCGCCTGGCGGGGAAGCAGCCGCAGCGGCCGCCTCGTGGCCTTTGCGAACGATCCCCTCCGGGAGGGTTGGGGCTGGATGTTCTATCTGATCGACGGCGAGCGGGGCGAGTATGTGCGCCTGCTGCCGGGAGATGCACCCATGACGGACTTCACCGTGCGCTTTTCGCCCGGGCGCTGCTGCTATGCGGGCCGGACGAAGGATCTCGCCTTCGAGACGCGCGCGTACGCGCTGAAGGAGGGCGTGGAGTTTGAAATTGAGATTCGGAACGAGGGGGAAGTGTTGCGGACGCTGGAACTCGCCGGCTTTGTGGACTGGCTGATGGGAACGGACGCGGCGGACGGCGTCGCGCTGCGCACCTGGTCGCGCTTCGGGGCGTGCTTTGCCTCCGGCGCGGCGGAGGGCGTGGGCGTGTTCGCGTCGGACGATTTGCACGCGCGGACGGGCTGCGACCGGCTGAGTCTGCTCTCGGGAGGAACGATCATGGAGCCGCTGGGGTTCCGGCAGATGGACGTGTCCCAGGGCGGCTGGACGCTGCGCGTGCCGCTGCGGCTGCGCCGGGGCGAGGCGCGGCGCATACGCTTCCTGCTGGGCGGCGCAGCAAGTCCGGCTGCGGCCTACGCGCAGACGCGTGCGTTCCGGAGCGGCGAGCTTCGCAGGGAGCGGGAATGGACGGCGCATCTGAAGCGCCTGCGCATCGTGACGCCGGACGCGGGCATGAATCTGCTGGCAAACGGTTTCCTGTGGGCGCAGCTGCGCAACGCGCGCATCCTGGGCCGCACCGGGCTCTACCAGCCCGGCGGTGCGTTCGGCTTCCGGGATCAGCTGCAGGACATGCTGCCACTGATTCACATCGAGCCCGAGCGCGTGCGGCGGCACCTGCTGTACTGCGCTGCGCGGCAGTTCGAGGCGGGCGACGTGCTGCACTGGTGGCACGAGCCCTACACCGGCGTGCGCACGCGCATACGGGACGATCTGCTCTTTCTGCCCTATGTGACCGCGCAGTATGTGACCGTCACCGGCGACCGGTCGGTGCTGATGGACAGCGCACCCTTTCTGGAGGACGTTTCCATTCCCGAGGGCGCGGAGGACGTCTACGCGCCCATGCGCCCCACGCCCCACTGCGCAAGCCTGCACGAGCACTGCATGCGCGCCTTCCGGCGCGCGGCGCAGACCGGCGCGCACGGGCTGTGCCTCATGGGCTGCGGCGACTGGAACGACGGCATGAACCGCGTGGGTGCGCAGGGGCGGGGCGAGAGCGTGTGGCTGACGGAGTTTCTGGCGGCCTGCGCGGCGGACTATGCCCGCGTGGCGCCCGGAGCGGAGGAGCGCGCCTGGCTCACGGCGCTCAACGAGCGCCTCTGCGCCGCGCTGGAGGCCCACGGCTGGGACGGCGATTGGTATCTGCGCGCCTATGCGGACGATGGAGAGAAGCTGGGCGGCGCGCAGAGCCCGTGCTGCAAAATCGACGCGATCTCCCAGGCATGGGCGGTGCTGGCCGGACTGGACCCCGGGCGCTGTCGCAGCGCCATGGACGCGGCCTGGGCGCAGCTGGCGGACGGGGAGATGGGGCTGATTCGCCTGCTTCGCCCCGCCTTCGACGGCGCGGGCGTGGACCCGGGCTATATCGCGGCCTATCCGCCGGGAATCCGGGAGAACGGCGCGCAGTACACCCACGCCGCATGCTGGATGCTCTGCGCTCTGGCGGCCCAGAGGGACGAGGCGCACGCCCACCGCGCCCTGGAGATGCTGCTGCCCCTGAACCACGCCCGCACGCGGGAGGCGGCGGAGCAATACCGCGTGGAGCCCTATGTGATGGCCGCCGACATTTACACCGCGCCGGAGCACGCCGGGCGCGGCGGCTGGACCTGGTACACCGGCTCCGCCGCCTGGATGCTGATGGCGATCCTCCGCCTGCTGGGCTACGAACGCCGGAACCGGCGGGTGCGCATGAATGCCCTGCTGGGGGACTGGCCGGAGGCCGCAATCGAGCTGCAATACGGGCAGAGCCGCTACCGCCTGGTGAGCCGCAGGGGCGTGGAAGGTGTGGAGCTGGACGGGAAAACGGTGGAGGGGGAGTTCATCGAGCTGACGGACGACGGCCGCGACCACACCGCGCTCTTTCCGCCCCGGGCGGCCATGGAGCGCGGGAAGGGCGCGGAGGTGGCTCAAAATACAGAAATGAGAGTTAAAATATAACATGAATTTGCCCTCGCGCGGCGCGCAACCGTGCTATAATTCAACGGAAATGATTCCTTAGGGGGTATAACCAATGAAGGCGTGGCTGAAAAAGGCGTACAAACGATATATTATTGATGCGCTGTCCGCCATGGGTATGGGTCTGTTCGCATCTTTGATCATCGGTTTGATTCTCTCGCAGCTCGCTGCGATCCCGTTGCTGGGCTTTCTGAAGCAGTACAGCGCGGTGGTGTCGGCCTCCTCGCCGGTGGTCGGCGCGGCCATCGGCGTGGCCATCGGCTACGGACTTCATGTGAAGCCGCTGGCCATCTTCTCCTGCGCCGCGGCGGGCGCGTTCGGCTATCAGATGAGCGGCCCCATCGGCGCGTATCTCGCATCCGTCGTGGGCGCGGAGCTGGGTGGCCTGGTGGCCGGAAAGACCAAGGTGGACATCATCGTCGTTCCCACGGTGGTCATCGTTGCGGGCGGCCTGGTGACCAGCCTCACCGCCAACGCGATCAACGCGGGTGTGAACGCCCTGCAGCGCTTCCTGGAGAACGTGACGCTGCTCCAGCCCATTCCCATGGGCATCATCGTGTCCGTGGTGTTCGGCCTGGCGCTCACCGCGCCCATCTCCAGCGCGGCGCTGGCCGCCATGATCTTCACCGTGCCCGAGGGCGCGACCATGGGTCTGGGGCTTCAGCTGGCCGCGGGCGCGGCCACGGTGGGTTGCTGCTGCCAGATGGTGGGCTTTGCAGTCTCCAGCTTCCGGGAGAACGGCGTCTCCGGTCTGATCGCCCAGGGCCTGGGCACCTCGATGCTTCAGGTGGGCAACATCCTGCGCTCCCCGGCGATTCTGGTGCCGCCGACGCTGACCTCGGCCATTCTGGGCCCTCTGGCCACCACGATCTTCCAGATGAAGAACGCGGGTTCCGCCGCTGGCATGGGCACCTCCGGCCTGGTGGGCCAGTTTGGCACCTGGGCGGCCATGGCGGGGGAGAGCGGCGTGCTGTGGAAGATGATCCTGCTGCACTTCGTTCTGCCTGCGGCCCTGAGCCTGCTGATTTCCGAATTCATGCGCAAGAAGAAATGGATCAAGTCCGGCGCGATGAAGCTGGAGGTCTGAGGCCGCCCGAAGGCGCACAGACGCACAGAGAAGCGAATCCCCGCCTGTTTTCCCGCAATGCGCCGGGAAACAGGCGGGGATTCGCTATGCCTGCCGCGCAGGCTGCGCCGGGAGGGTTTACTTCCCTCCGATTTCCTTGAAGCCCTCGCCATAGGTGTCGTGGGCCCTGGTGGAGATCAGGAAGGCCCGGGGATCCACGGAGAAGACGATGCGACGCAGGTGTGTGGTCTCCATGCGGCTGACCACGCAGAGCAGTACGCGCTTGTGGGTCTGGCTGTACATGCCCGTGCCCTCCAGTCCGGTCACGCCCCGGTCGAGTTCGGACATCACCCGCTGGGCGATCTCGTCGCTTTTATCGGAGATGATGAAGAAGGAGTGAGAGGAGTTGGGCCCCTCCAGCACGAAGTCCACCACCACATTGGTGATCAGCGTGCAAATCAGGGCGTACATGGCGCTGAGCGTATCGAACACGAAGGCCGAGGCGATGATCACCAGTCCGTCCACGAGAAAGATGCCCACGCTGACGCGGATGGGCGGGAACAGGCGGTGGATGAGGCTTGCGAGCATGTCCGTGCCGCCGGTGGTGGCGCTGCCCCGGAGGATGAGTCCGAAGCCCATGCCGCAGAACAGCCCGCCGTACACCGTGGCCAGCCACATGTCCTGCACGGGAAAGCGCAGGCGCACGCCGTCCAGCAGCAGAGAGAAGGCGATGGTGGCGATCAGTGAACGGATGCCGAAGCGCAGTCCCAGGGATTTCATGGAAACCAGGAACAGCGGAACGTTCAGTGCAAGGGAAATCGCGCCGATGGGCAGGCCTGTGCCGTGGTTGATCAACTGGGCGATGCCCGTAAAGCCGCCCGCCGCGATGTTGTTGGGAATCAGAAACAGCTTGTAGCCCAGCGTGCCGAACGCGAGGCCAAAGAGGATGAAAATGGCGTTTTTCAATTCGCCCTTGGGCAGTAAGCGCATGGAAAACCTCCGGATTGGATCGTCTTATTCGCCCTGTTTCGGGCGACCTGCATTCCTATTATACCACTTTGGGCGCATTTCTTCAACCGGCGGAACCGGGCGGCGCGGCGGATCATAGTAAGGGATAGGCCGGTTCCATTTGCCGGCTGAAGGAGGGAAAGACGATGACATACGGACGAATGCCGCTGTTTCCGCCCGCCTGCGCGCCCCGAAGCTGCGTGAGCATGCCGCTCTTTGACGGCTGCGACTGCTGTCGGAGGCCCCGGGAGGAGTGCCAGTGCGTGCGCGTTCAGAATCCGGCCTGCCCCGGAGAATTTGCGGATGTGGAGCTGTGCGTGGACGAGGATGGCAACCTGAGCATCTGCGTGCGCAGGCAGAGCAAGCCCTGCTGCCCGCCGCCCCGGAAGCCCAGGCCCCGCTGCGACTGCCACAGCTGGATGCGCTGAAGAGAAGGGGACCGCCTGTCCGGCGGTCCCCGGAGCGCAGTTCACATCGTCTTTCAGACTTCGCAGGGAGAACCGGAGTGCGCGCGATGAAATCCGCGCCCCGAAGAGCGGCCTTGCGCGCCGGACCCGGATGCGTCCGCGCGAAGACCGCTCTGTGCATCTGCGGCGCATGAAGGGATCCCGGCCTTTCGCCTTGCGATGGGACTTTGGCGACGCTGACGCGGGAGAGTTCGCGCCGACGGTATCCGCCGCGCGGATGTGCGGAGGCGCGTCAGCGCTTCATTTCGAAGTGGTTGCGCTCGAAGTCCAGCAGCCCGTCGGCCTTCAGCCGGCCAAGCTCCGTGGAGAGGGCGCTGCGGTCCACGGAGAGGTAGTCCGCCAGCTGCTGCCGGTTGAAGGGAATGTCAAACGCGTCGCGGCCCCTGCGCCGGGACTCCGCGGAAAGGTAGGAGAGGAGCTTTTCCCGTGTGGTGCGCTGGCTGACGTGGCGCAGCTTTTCGCTCAGGCGCTGGTTCTTTTCGGCCAGCGTGGCGACCAGGTTTTCGATGATGCGCCGGTGATGGGGACAGGCGTTCGGGCAGGTGGACAGCACCCGGGAGAGCTCCAGAAACAGCACCTCCGCCTCCGCACCGGCCACCGCGCTCACGCCCAGCGGTTCCTCCGGATGGGCAGCGAAGCTCTCGGCAAACAGTTCGCCCGGCTCCAGCGCGGCGAGGATGTTGCGGTTGCCCCAGTAGTCCTCTTGGACGATGAGCGCGCTGCCGCTGAGCAGCAGGCAGAGGGCGCTCGTGCGGTCTCCGGCCCGGAGGATGGTCTCGCCCCGGGCATAGCGGGCGCGGCGCGGAGAGAGGCAGCCGAGCATCTCCGAAAGCCCGGCCTTCTCAACGCCGTGAAACAGACTGGATTTTTGTAAAATATCAAAATATGCGTCCATGGCGGCTCCTGTTGTTGGAAATCCAACATACTTTTCCCCGCAATTATAGTAGAATATGCGCGAAAGATCAAGAGGGAGGCGATTTTCATGGCGCAGATTTACAGCGGCTGTCCGGGGGCGTCCCGGCTGAAGGTGCCTACGATCACGGAAAAGACCTGCCCTGTGTGCGGCGCGGTGATCGAGCTGTTCTCCACGGATGTGAGCGTCGCCTGTGACCGCTGCGGCTTCGTGGCCTACAATGATTTGCAGAGCTGTATTCAGTGGTGCGAGCACGCCGAGGCGTGCATCGGTACGGAAATGTATCACAAGCTGGTGAAGAATCGAAAGGATGGGAGATATGATTCGCAGGATCATTCAGATTGACGGGGAGAGGTGCAACGGCTGCGGCGCCTGCGCGCGGGCCTGCCACGAGGGCGCCATCGGCATGGTCAACGGCAGGGCGCAGCTTCTGCGGGACGACTATTGCGACGGCCTGGGCGACTGCCTGCCGGCCTGCCCCGTGGACGCGATACGCTTCATCGAGCGGGAGGCCGCGCCCTATGACGAAGCGGCGGTGCTGGCCAACAGGGCGAAAAAAGCATCCGCCGAAGTGACAGACGCTGCACAGGCACAGGCAGCGCAGGAAAAGGCAGCGCCCTGCGGCTGCGCCGGAAGCGCGCCCAGGGATCTTCGCCGCGGGGGAGAGGCCATGCGCGGCGAGGGGCGAAGCGACGCATGCGACGGCCTGGATGCGCCCGGGCGGCTGGGCAACTGGCCGGTGCAGATTCAACTGGCCCCGGTGCGCGCACCCTACTTCGACGGTGCGAATCTTCTGGTGGCCGCAGACTGCACGGCCTATGCCTTCGGCGCGTTCCACGAGAAGTTCATCCACGGCCGGACGGTGCTCATCGCCTGTCCCAAGCTGGACGGCGTGAACTACGCCGAAAAGTTGAGCGCCATCTTGCAGAGCAACGACGTGCGCAGCGTCACCCTGACCCGCATGCAGGTGCCCTGCTGCGGAGGCCTGGAGCACATGCTCCGGGAGGCGCTGAAGAACAGCGGAAGGGCGCTGCCCCTGCGCGTGGTTGTGATCGGCATGGACGGCCGGATCGTGTCCGATACCGGAGATTGATTTTCGCGGCCTGTGCCGCCGAACCGGAAATGCGGACAAGAGGGCGCGCCCCGCAGATCTCTGCGGGGCGCGCGGTGTTTCTGAAGCAGAATTACTTCTTGTTCTTGATGTACTCGTCGATGGCGGCGGCGGCATTCTTGCCCGCGCCCATGGCGAGGATGACGGTGGCTGCGCCGGTGACGGCGTCACCGCCGGCGTAAACGCCCTCGCGGCTGGTCAGGCCGTCTTCACCCTGGGTGACGATGCAGCCGTGCTTGTTGGCATCCAGACCGGGGGTGGTGGAACGGATCAGCGGGTTCGGGCTGGTGCCCAGGGCCATGATCATCGTGTCGATGTCCAGCACGAATTCGCTGCCTTCCTTCACGATCGGACGGCGGCGGCCGGAGGCGTCGGGCTCGCCCAGTTCCATCTCAACGCACTTCATGCCGCAGACCTCGCCGTTGCGGGGATCGCGGGGATCGTCGGGATTGTTGTAGCCCAGAACCTCGACGGGGTTGGTGAGGGTCTTGAAGATGATGCCCTCCTCCTCGGCGTGCTCCACCTCTTCGCGGCGGGCGGGAAGCTCAGCCATGCCGCGGCGGTAGACGATGTAGACCTCCTCGGCGCCCAGGCGCTTGGCACAGCGCGCGGCGTCCATGGCCACGTTGCCGCCGCCGACCACAGCGACCTTCTTGCCGTGCTTGATGGGGGTCTTGCTGTCGGGCAGGTAGGCCTTCATCAGGTTGATGCGGGTCAGGAACTCGTTGGCGGAGTACACGCCCTTCAGGCTCTCGCCCGGGATGCCCATGAAGCGGGGAAGACCGGCGCCGGAGCCGATGAACACGGCCTCGTTGCCCATCTCGAACAGCTCGTCGATGGTGAGCACTTTGCCGATGACCATGTCGGTCTCGATGTCCACGCCCATGTCCTTCAGGTTTTCAACTTCCTTGTTGACGATGGCCTTGGGCAGGCGGAACTCGGGGATGCCGTAGCTCAGCACGCCGCCGGCGACGTGCAGCGCCTCGTAGATGGTGACCTTGTAGCCCAGCTTGGCCAGGTCACCCGCGCAGGTCAGGCCCGCCGGACCCGCGCCGATCACGGCAACCTTGTGGCCGTTCTGCGCAGGAACTTCTATCTTCTTGTCGGAGTGCTCGCGATGCCAGTCGGCCACGAAGCGCTCCAGACGGCCGATGCCCACCGGCTCGCCCTTGATGCCGCGCACGCACTTGGATTCGCACTGGGTCTCCTGGGGGCAGACGCGGCCGCAGACCGCGGGCAGCGTGGACTGCTTGTGCAGGATTTCGAACGCGCCCTCGAGATCCTCGTTGGCCACGCGCTCGATGAAGGCGGGGATGTCGATGTGCACCGGGCAGGCGGACACGCAGGGATGATTCTTGCAGTTCAGGCAGCGGCGGGCCTCGTTGATGGCCATTTCATAGGTGTAGCCGGTGGCGACCTCCTCGAACACCTTGTTGCGATAGTCGGGTGCGAGGGAGGGCATCGGGCACTTGGTCATGCTCATATTCTTCTCAGCCATATTACTCGGCCTCCTTCTTCAGCAGGTTGCAGGTTTCTTCACGCTTGTGGGCCTCGAAATCGCGGTACATGGCGCCGCGCTTCATGGCCTCGTCGAAATCCACCAGATGGCCGTCGAAATCGGGGCCGTCCACACAGGCGAACTTGGTCTCGCCGCCCACGGTCAGGCGGCAGCCGCCGCACATGCCCGTGCCGTCGATCATGATCGGGTTCATGGAGACGACGGTCTTGACGCCGTACTTCTTGGTGGTCAGGCAGACGAACTTCATCATGATCACCGGGCCGATGGCGATGACTTCGTCGTAGTTTTCGCCGGCCACGATGGCCTCCTCCAGCGGCACGGTCACGACGCCCTTGCGGCCGTAGGTGCCGTCGTCGGTCATCATGAACAGCTTGTCGGAGCACGCCTTGAATTCATCCTCGAGGATGACCAGATCCTTGCAGCGGAAGCCGACGAAGGAGTGCACCTCCGCGCCCGCATCGTGCAGGGCCTTGGCCACGGGATACGCGATGGCGCAGCCCACGCCGCCGCCGACGACCGCGACCTTCTTCTTGCCCTCGATGTCGGTGGGCTTGCCCAGCGGGCCGACGAAGTCCTGGATGTACTCGCCCTCGTTCTTGGCGTTGAGCTCCATCGTGGTGCCGCCGACGATCTGGAAAATGATGTCAACGGTGCCCAGCTCGCGGTCATAGCCTGCGATGGTCAGCGGAATGCGCTCACCGTCTTCGTTCACGCGAAGAATGATGAACTGTCCCGCCTGGGCCTTGCGGGCCACCATGGGGGCCTCGATGACCATGCGGGTGACCGTCGGATTCAAGGCCTGCTTCTTGACAATCTTGAACATAGGTTTCATCTCCTCTGAATGATTGGTGAAAAAACGAGCAAATGGACGACCAAAGTCTTGAAACTATCCAACTTATATAGTATCATAATCGGCCGCCAAAATCAACCGTTGATTCGGTTAAGCCGGGCGCGGTTTCCAAAAAGCGGCCGGGCGGGGCGCTGCGGCTCCGCTCCGGCCGGGGGCGCGCCCTCAGCGCGGCGGGAGCCGGTCGAGGGCTGCGCAGATTTCCGAGATCATGTAAAGGGAGCCGCAGGCGCACACCACGCCGTCCGCGCCCGCGTGTTCGATGGCGGTGCGCACGCCCGCCTCCACGCTCTCGCAGGGCGTGACGGGCAGCGCGTAGCGCGCGAGGTGTCCGGCGAGCTTGTCGGCGCGCAGCGCGCGGGGATTGTCCGGGGTCACGGTCACGAATTCCTTCGCGAAGGGAGCCAGATCCCGGAACATTTCGCCGTAGTCCTTGTCCGCCATGCAGCCGTTCAGGAAGGTGATCTTCCGCCCGGGCAGGTAGTCCCGGAAGGCCTGCACCAGCGCGTCCAGGCACTGGGGATTGTGGCCGCCGTCGATGATGAACAGGGGGTCGCGCCGCATCAGCTGAAAGCGGCCCGGCCAGTACACGGACTCGAGGCCTGCGCGGATGGCGGATTCGGGGATGTTCCAGCCCTTCTGCGCCAGCACCTCCAGCGTGGTGAGCACGACGCTCGCGTTGTGTAGCTGGTGCTCGCCCAGCAACGGAATGCGCAGGCCGGCGAGCTGCTTCCAGTCGAAGGTCTGTCCCTCCAGGCCGTGGGAGATCAGGCGAAGCGGCTCCATTCCGGCCCGGTGCAGCCGCGCGCCCTTTTCCCGGCAGACCTCCTCGAACACGGCCTCCACGGAGGGCGATTGGGCGTAGAGCACACAGTCGCAGCCGTCCTTGACGATGCCGGCCTTGGCCCGGGCGATCTTCTCCGGGGTGTCGCCCAGCAGCTGCATGTGGTCGAGACCGATGTTGCAGATCACCGCCGCCTCCGGCGCGGGGATGGCGTTGGTGGAGTCCAGCTCGCCGCCCAGGCCCACCTCCAGCACCACGATGTCGCATTCGTGGCGCAGGAAGTACTCCATGGCGATGGCGGTCACCAGGTCAAATTCCGTGGGGTGCGCCTCCATGCCGTCGGCCATCGGGCGCACGAATTCGGTGATTTCAGCCAGCTCCTCATCGGAAATCTCCTCGCCGCAGACCTGCATGCGCTCGTTGAAGCGCAGGATATAGGGCGAGGTGTAGAGCCCCGTGCGGTAGCCCGCCCCGGTGAGCACCGAGGCGAGCATGGCGGCAGTGGAGCCCTTGCCGTTCGTGCCGGCAATGTGAATGAACTTGAGCTTCTTTTCCGGATTGCCCATGCGGCGCAGCAGCTCGCGCACGCGCTCCAGGCCGGGGATGGTGCCCATCCAGGAAATGCTGTGAATGTAGTTCAGGGCTTCGTTGACATTCAAGTGAATCGTCCTTCTCTCTTGACTCAGGCTGCCTTTTCAGCGCGGGGCTTGTACACGCGGCGCAGCAGCACGATGGTTTTGGGAACGATGGCGGTGTAGATGGCGCACATGATCAGCGTATTGAGCAGGCGGAAGCCAATCATGGCGGCGGTCAGCCCGGAGGGATAGCCCCAGACCTGCGCGTCGATGTAAATGACCAGGGTGGTCAGCAGCGCGGCGATGAGGCCGGAGATCAGCACGGTGATGCCCACCTGCCTGACGCCCATCTCATGGCCGAAGCGGCGGGCGAGCAGGCCCGCGATCAGCGCGTGCAGCATGGGCGGCAGCATCCACAGCAGCGTGGTGGGGCCCAGGCCGTACATCAGCAGCTGATAGATGAATTCGCCGATGCCCGCCACATAGATGCCGTCCGCGGTGCCGAAGAGCATGGCCGCGCACAGCAGCGGGAACGAGGCAAAGGAGAGCTTGATTTCGTTGCCGATGTAGATGGAAGCGAAGTCGAGTACGACGTGAAGGGCGATGAACACGGCGTTCATCGTCAGACGGCGGGTGCTGATGCCCCTACGGGGAGAATTGGTCATAAAAATACCTCCTAAAATGTCTTTTAAGGAGGAGGTTGAAGATCGTGTCCTATTTCATTTTCGCGATAGAACCTCAAGCGGCGCCTGCGCGCCTGCGCTGTAGCAGCGGATGCGATAATGGCATCGCGAGATCGACATCTCTTCGCCCGGCGGCAACCTCCCATCCGCCGGTACTTGACGCGCCATTCCTACTCCATACAGTGCGAGATTGAAAACCGAAGCTGACCCGAAAATTGATGGGGAACCTGCATCTCACCCCACCGGCCATCTGTGCGCTACCCTCCCGTCGCAGCTATTATAATATGCTTTTCGCCATTTTACAATCCTGTTCGCGCATTTTTCACAAAGGGATTTTCCGCGAAACCGTCGACCCGTGTTCGCAAATGGGCTTGCAATTTTTGGGAGGATGGGTTATAATGCCTGCGACAGAGTAGGGCTTTCTTCGTTAAGTGCCGCCAAAATGGGGAGTTGTCTGGCGGACGAAGGCGCAAGCCGCGGTTGAAGGCCCGCACCCGCTGAATCACATATGGAGATAATATTTTTCACCTCCTTATGCAGCATGTGTGTATGCTCTGAAAGGAGGTTTTTTTATGTCCCAGGTTTCCAATCCGGCGCTCTTTCCCCATCCCTTCTCCAAGGCCTACTGGGTAGAGGCGGCCCGCGAGCTCAAGAAGACCAAGGTGCTCATCTTCGCCGCACTGATGATCGCTCTGCGCGTGGTGCTCAAGATGGTCAGCATTCCCGTGGGCGTCGACATGCGCATCAACACGGCGTTCTTCATCAACGCCTACGGCGCGATGGTCTTCGGCCCCGTGGTCGCCATCGTGGCCGCGGCCATCTCGGACACCCTCGGCTGCCTGCTCTTTCCCACGGGCGTCTACTTCTTCCCGTTCATCTTCATCGAAATTGCCGGCTCGCTGATCTTCGCCCTGTTCTTCTATCGGGCGCGCGTCAGCTCGCTGCGCGTGATACTCGCGCGCTTTTTGATCTGCTTCGGCGTGAACATCGTGCTCAACACCCCGGTCATGTGGCTGTACTACAAGGTGGTCATGGGCAAGTACTATGCGCTGGTGGATCTTCCGCGCATCGCCAAGAACCTGGCCATGTTCCCCATCGAGTCCTTCCTGCTGATTCTGTTCTTCCGCGCCGTCATTCCCCCCACGAAGAGCGCGGGACTGATCTACAGCGACGCGGAAAAGCTGCGCTTCACGAAGCGCAACCTGGTCGTGCTGGCGGTTCTGTTCGTCGTGGGCGTCGCGGCGGTGTTCGGCTACTCCGTGTACAGCTACAATACCACGTCCCTGAGCGCCAAGTACAGCGCGCAGGAGCGCCTGGAGCGCAACACAGCCATGCGGGACGTGGTGCTTGAAAACAACGCCGCGCTGGCGGACGAGACGGTGGTCGCCGTCATCGAGAGCGCCCTGCCCAGATTCGGCAATTCCAACGTCACCTACTCCGTGGCGGTCTACACTGTGGACGAAGCGGAGCTGGAGGCCAACATTGCAGAGAAGAGGGCGGAGGACCCCGACTCCACCTACGGCATGGAGACCCTGAACGGTTACTCCAAATCCAAGGCGAAGGCCGACGACGCGCTGGTCAGCGCGGGCTACGCCACCATTGTGCTGGACAAAAAGACCGGCGAGCTCGTGTCCTATTCGGACGATATTGCCTGAATCTCCCCGTTCGGTCCCCGCGGAGCGCACCTCCGCGGGGACTGCGCTTTTCCTGAAGAAGTTCTTCTGGTATAATGAAACCGGACATACCCATGTCTGGTTTTGCATGTTAGAATGGAATCGGGGTGGCGAAGATGAAGATGGACCGGCTCATCGGCATACTCTCCCTGCTGCTTCAGCGGGATTCGGTGCGCGAGGGCGAGCTGGCGGAGCGCTTCGAGGTCTCCGTGCGCACCATACGCCGGGACGTGGACGAGCTCTGCCGGGCGGGCATTCCCATCGCGACCCGGCCGGGAAGGGGCGGCGGAATCTCCGTCATGGAGGGTTACCGCGTGGATCGCACGCTTCTGACCCGTTCGGAACTGCGGGACATACTTGCGGGACTGCGCAGCCTGAACAGCGTGGACGCGAGCGGGCGCTTCGAACGGCTGATGGAGAAGCTCTCCGCAGGCGCGTCGGACTTCATGACCGGCGGGCAGAGCGTGCTGATCGACCTGTCTTCCTGGTACGGGGACACGCTCGCGCCGAAGATCGCGCTGCTGCGATCGGCCATCGACGGCGCGCATCCGGTGCGCTTCCGCTACTTCGCGCCGGGTGGGGAGAGCGTGCGGCGCGTCGAGCCCTGCTATCTGGTCTTTCGCTGGTCGAGCTGGTACCTGTGGGGCTGGTGCCACGCCCGGGAGGACTTTCGCCTGTTCAAGCTCAACCGCATGGAGGAGCTTGAGATGGAGGGCGAGACCTTTGCGCGCAGGAGCGCGCCGCTGCCCGAGCTGCGCAGCGAACGCATCTTTCCCGGGCGCATCCATGCCCGGGCCCGCTTTGCGCCGGAGTGCCGGTGGCGGCTGGTGGAGGAATTTGGCGCGTCCTGCTTTGAGGAGCAGGCGGACGGTCGCCTTCTGTTTCGGGCGGACTACTCCAGCGCGGAGGAACTGCTGCGCTGGATGCTCACCTTCGGCGACCGTGCGGAGCTGCTGGAGCCGGAGCCGCTGCGGGCAGAGCTGCGGGAGATGATTGGGCGCATGGCGGAGGTTTATAAGGAGAGGTGAGAATGAAGCTGGAGGGCTTTGGGATCTTTGTGGAGAATATGGGCGCGATGGTACGCTTCTATCGGGATGCGCTGGGCTTTGAGATCCGGGAGGAAGACGAGGCGGAGAACGTGTATCTGGTGAAGGACGGCGTACTGTTTTTGCTCTATCGCAGGCGGGACTTTGAAAATATGACCGGCAGGCCATACGCATACGCCCGGGGACTCAGCGGCCACTTTGAGGTGGCGCTGGGCGTGGAGAATCACGCGGCGGTTGACCGCGCCTATGCGGCGGTCGTTCGCGCCGGAGGCAGGAGCGTGATGCCGCCCACCACCGAGCCCTGGGGGCAGCGCACCTGCTATGTGGCCGATCCGGAGGGAAATCTGATCGAGATTGCTGCCTTTGAAGGGGGCGGGGAATGATGGCTTCCAGCCTGGAATTTGTGCAATATGCCGTCGGGCAGCTCTCCGGGGCGGGGGAGATCCGCTACCGGGCCATGTTTGGCGAGTATGGACTCTATCTGGACGGCAAGTTCTTTGCCATGGTGTGCGACAATCAGCTGCTGTTCAAGGACACCGGGGCGGGTCGATGCGCCGCGCCGGAGCTTGCGCTGGCGGAGCCCTATCCCGGGGCGAAGCCCTGCCTGGTTGCGGAGAACCTGGACGACCGGGAAGCGCTTGCGCGATTGGCGCGGGCGACCTGCGACGCGTTGCCGCTGCCGAAGCCGAAAAAACGGAGGGGAGAGAAGAAGGGTGGCATTTGATTTCAAAAAGGAATACAGCGAATTCTATCTGCCGCCCCGGGAACCGGGGCTGATTGAGCTGCCGGAGATGCGCTTTGTGGCCGTTCGGGGAAAGGGAGATCCCAACGATCCCAGCGGCGCGTACCAGGCGGCGCTCGAGCTGCTCTACGCCGTTGCCTACACCCTGCGCATGAGCCCCCGGGCCGGGCGCGCCATCGAGGGCTACTTTCCCTATGTGGTGCCGCCGCTGGAGGGACTGTGGGAGCAGCCGGGCGCAGAGGGAATCGACTTCGCCCGGAAGGCGGACTTTCAATGGACTTCCATGATTCGCCTGCCGGATTTCGTGACGGAGGCAGACTATCTCTGGGCGGTGGAGGCCGCCGCGCGGAAGAAGGGCCTGGATTTCTCTCCTGTGGAGCTCCTCTCCTACCGGGAGGGCCTTTGCGTGCAGTGCATGCATCTGGGAAGCTACGACAGCGAGCCGGAGACGATGCGGCGCATGCTGGAGTTCACAGACGCGCAGGGCTGCGCGCCCGACTACGCAGGCGGGCGGCGGCATCATGAGATCTATCTGAGCGATCCCCGCAGAACGCAGATTGAGAAGCGCAAAACCGTTCTGCGCATTCCCGTGCGCCGGAAGTGACCGGCCCGGGCCTGCGGGGGAGCAATCGCCGTCCTGAAGGGCCTCTCCGCCGCCGATCCGCCCGGCTGCGGCGATCCGCGCCGCCGGAGACGGGCCGGTGCGAAGGGGGAGGAGCATCCGCGCTCCCGGGTTTTTCACCCGCCTGGCGCAAAGATTCAAAGTCCCTTCGCGCGTCGGAGGTTACATATGTCGAAAGCGAAGCGCCCGCGCCGTTCCTCGGGAACGGCGCGGGCGTTTCCAGACTGCCGAAAAACCTTTGGGAGAGCGCGAGAGGCTCACAATCCTCCTGCAATGGAATCGTCCCCGGCAGCGCAGGCGCTTTGTTAATTCCTGCTTCTTTTCCAAATACCTATTGACACATAATACTATGCGTTATATAGTATAACGCGAAGGGAGGTATGAACGTGGATGTACAGCTCAGACGCGGCCTGTTGGAGGTGTGCGTGCTGGCCGCCATCGAGCGGCACGATTCCTACGGCTATCAGATCGTCCGGGAGATGGAGCCCTATGTGGAGATATCCGAATCCACGCTCTATCCCATTCTGCGCAGGCTGGAGGCGGCGCAGATGCTGACGGTGTACTCCGTGGAGCACAACGGCCGCCTGCGCAAGTATTACCGGATCACGGATCCGGGCCGGGCGCGGCTGGCCGGATTTGAGGAAGAATGGAAGGAGCTTGTGCGCATCCATCAATTCATCGCACAGGAGGGAAGCGGAACATGAACAGGAAGGCATTTTTGCGGGAACTCGAGGGCAGAATCGCCGCGCTGCCGGAGGCCGAGCGCGATCAGACGCTGGCCTACTACGCGGAGATGATCGACGACCGCGTCGAGGCGGGCATGGCGGAGGAGGAAGCGGTGGCGGCGCTCGGGACGATGGAGGAGATTGCGGCGGAGGCGCTTCAGGGCGCGCCCCAAATGCGCGCCTCGGGACGAAGGCCGGGCGCATGGAGCCTGCTGATCGGGGCGCTGGGTTCGCCGCTGTGGGTTCCGCTGGTTGCAGCGGGACTTTTGCTGGCGCTGGTGGGCTACGGGCTGCTTTGGGTGCTGGCGGCCGTGCTCTACATCTGCGCCGCGGCCTTCGCGGTGGGAGGACTGGGCGCGCTGGCCGGGATGGCCGCCGCGCTGATCCGGGCGAATTTTTTGCAGGGCGGATTGTACCTCGGAACGGCCTGCCTGCTCGCGGGAGGGGCCATACTCCTGACGCTTGCGGCCAATGCCGCGGCGGTGGGGTGCGTGCGGCTGGGAAGCCGGGGCGTTCATAGAATCAAAGTGATGTTCAGGAGGAAGGGACAATGAAGACAAACGGAAAGAGGCGTTGGCTCCGTATTGCGCTTGCGCTCATCGGCGCGGGGGCGCTGGTGTTCGTCGCGGCCTTCGCAGCCGGCGGCTTTGATCTGAAGGCGCTCGGCGGAGGCGACTCCCTCGTGCGGGCCCCCTACCTGCCCGATGAGGACTTCGATCGGGTGGAGATACGGGACGATCTTGCGCTGGTGCGCATCCTGCCCGCCGGGGACGGCGTGTGCAGGGTTCAGTGCGACGAGGCGCGCGCGGGCAGCTGCACCGTGGAGGTGGAGGACGGCGTGCTGCGCATCCAACGGGAGCAGAAGTGGTACGAGAGGATCGGTGTGCGCTTCGACCAGCCGGAGGTGACGGTCCTGCTGCCGCAGGCGCGCTACCGCGCCATCGACGCGCGCACGGCCAGCGGCGACATAGAGATTGAAGATCTGGAAGCGGACGAAATGAAGCTTGAGTGCACCAGCGGCAACCTCACTCTTCGGAATGTGCGCGCGGGGGAGCTGGAGGCAAAGAGCAGCAGCGGAGATATAAAGGCGCTGGATTGCGCGTTTGAAGGGGAGGCGGAGCTGGACGCCACGAGCGGCAGCGTGCGCATCGAAGGCACGGAGGCGGACGGCCTGAGCGTGGAGACCACCAGCGGCGGCATTGAGATCGAGGGTGTGAACGCCGGACAGCTGGAGGCGGAGAGCACCAGCGGAGGCATCGCACTGATCGACCTGAACGCGGTGGGAAGGGCCGATCTGCACACCGCCAGCGGCGACATTCGGCTGGAGCGCGCCGATGCGGGCGCATTTGAAATCCGCACCACCAGCGGAAGCGTCAGGGGCAGCGTTCTCTCCGATAAGCTCTATGACGTAAAGACCGCCAGCGGAAATGTCGAGATTCCGTCGTCCGTCCGGGATGCGGGCGAATTCCGCGCATCCACCACCAGCGGCGATGTGCGCATCACCGTGGAGTGACGGCGGAATGTGGTCCTCTGACAAGCGCGCGCCGGTCGGCAGCTTCCTCCTCTGGCTGTTTCTGCTCAGCGCGTTCAGCTCCGCCGTATCCATGCTGCTGGAGCCCTGCTCCGTCGCATTCGCCGGGGATGGGCGGGTCACCGTGGGCTATGTGATCTATGCCCTCATGGGGATATTTATCTCCACGCCCAGCCCGATGCTGGCCTGCTACATTGCGCTCCGGCGGCGGGGCGAGATCCGCGGCCCGCGCGAATTCTGCGGACGCGTCCTGCGCTGCGCACGCCCGTTGCGCGCGGCGCTGACCCTAGCCGGATTCTGCCTGGCGGCGCTCCTCGCGGGAATTGTCTGCGGCGCGCCCACCGGCGCGCCCTGGTATCTGATGCCCGCGGCGCTGCCCCTGATGATCCTCGGCGGTGGTGTGGAGGAGGTGGGCTGGCGGGGCTTTTTTCAGCCGGCGCTGGAGGAGAGGATGCCCGCGGCGGCGGCGACGCTCGTCACGGCGGCAGTCTGGTACGTCTGGCACCTGCCCCTGTGGCTGCTGCCCAGCTCCAATCACTATGGCGACAGCCTCGCGGGGTTTGCAATTACGATCTGCGTATGGGCCTTTGCCGCGGCGGCGCTCTACCGCTTCACCGGGAGCGTGTTCGCCTGCGTGCTCTACCACGCCTTTCTCAATTCCATGGGCGCAGTCTGGGATTGGAACGCCCTCTTCGACGCGATGCCGAAGCAGCCGGTCATGATCGCCTATTACGCCCTTTTGCTGTTCGTCGCGTTGGCGCTCTTCCGGGCGGCGGAGCGAAGGGACGGCGCGGGCCGGGAACGGCTTCGGGGCGGCGCGGGCGGCTGAGCGCTTCGCAAATGAAAACATCCAACTGCAGCAGAGGCGGTTGGACGTTTTCGTTTGCGGCCCGGCCGGGCGCGGCCGGATCGCCGGATGTGGCTGCGCCGGATGGCGTTCATTTCATATACTTGTCGATGGCCTGACAGAGGTCATCGATGGCCTGCTGGTCGCCCTGCTGAGCGGCCTCCAGGATGCAGTGCTTCAGATGATCCTGCAGGATCAGCTTTCCGGTGTTGTCGATGGCGCTGCGCACCGCGGCGATCTGCACCAGCACCTCGGAACAATCCCGGCCCTCCTCCACCATGCGCCTGACGGACTGAAGGTGTCCGATGGCCCGGGAGAGGCGGTTGAGCACCGCGCGGGTGTTTTCGTGTGTGTGCGTGTGGTTGTGGGCGTGATCGTGCGCGTGGGGCACGCCGTGTTCGTGCATCCAGGCGTGGTCGTGCTCCGCTCCGTCGTGGATATGCTCGTCGTTCAATGGGATCACCTCTTTTGTCCATTTTACGCTGTGCGCGCAGCTTTTGCAAGCCGCCCGGGGGGATATTTTCGAAAAAGCTGTTTGAATGTCGCGCGGGGCGTTGAAAAGAGAAAAGAGGAGCGCAGTTTTTTTGACAAATGCGGGTGCTTGCGGTATAATCACTCCAGCAAGCGGAAAAACCATCAGAAACGAGGAGCGATGAAAAATGAATCAGAACGAACATGAATATATGCACGCCCACGGCATCGCGCACACCCACGAGCACGATCATGACCACGATCATGTGCATCCCCACGACCATGCGCACGGGCACGACCACGGTCATGCCCATGGCCACGGGCACGACCACGATCACGATCATGCCCCGTGCGCGGGCCAGCAGAGCTGCGGCCACGACTGCGCGGGCTGCGCGTCCGCTGATCCCAGGGCGGAGCTGATCGCGCTGATGAAGTACATGGTCGGCCACAACGCCGCCCACGCCAACGAGCTGGCCCAGCTGGCTGGCAGGCTCCAGGAGATGGGGGAGAGCGTCGCCTACGACCAGGTGATGCAGGCGGTTTCGGACTTTGAAAAGGGAAACATGCGGCTCTCCACCGTGCTGGCCGCGCTCAACGCATAAAAGACCGGGAGGCGAAGAAAAATGTGTCTGTCCACCGTATACAAAAATGAAAAGACGCCCGAAAACGAGGTTCTGAAGAACGTGATGCGCATCGAGTGCGAGGGCGGCGTCGTGACCCTCGTGGACATCATGGGCCGGGAAGCCCGCGTGGAGGGCGAGGTGCTCTGCGCGGATCTCACGGGCGGCACCGTGGTGCTGCGCACAAAGGCCAGCTGAACGCAAGCGCCGGTATCCCGCGGGGGTATCGGCGCTTTTGTGGGCGAATCGGATGCGTGCGGCGCGGCCCAAGGGCCGCGCCGGAAATGCGGAAAGGAGAGGACCATGGCGCTCTATGAAGTGGTTCGGGAGATCGAAAACAGCTGTGCGCGCAACCAGATGAGGGACGTGTTCTTCGACGAGATCGAGACCGACGATCCCCTGGAGGCGGTGCGCGCGCTCCTGAAGGATGAGAAGGACGCGGTGCTGACCCTGGAGGAGCACGGCGCGGACAGCCTGACGGTTTATGCCGAGAGCACCGGAATGACCCAGCGCTTCCTGTTCACCAAAATTTGACGAAAAGATGTGCAAATTCTGGGTGAATCCCTTGCATGACGGTGTATTTTGTGATAAGATGAGAGAGTATAATAAGCTGACCATGGGTTCGCTCGTCTATACATCACAGTATGAGGAGGAAACAACAAATGACTGTTCCCGAGATTTTGGAAGAGCGCTCTGCTTTTTCGTTTGAGGTATTTCCGCCGAAGACGGATGTTGGAATGGAAAAGCTCTGCGGTGAAGGCGGTGTGCTGGACCATCTGTATGAGCTGAGGCCGGACTACATCTCCTGCACCTACGGCGCGGGCGGAACGAATGTGGGCAAGAACCTCGAAGTTCTGGACAAGATCAAGAAGGACGGCAAGGCCATCCCGGTGACCCACTTCACCTGCATCGCCAATACCAAGGAAGGCATCAAGGATCAGCTGGAGACCTATCTGGCCCACGGCATCGACCACATGCTGGCCCTGCGCGGCGACATCCCCTTCGGCTGGACCGGCACCAACGGCGATCTGCACTACGCCACCGAGCTGGTCTCCTTCGTGCGCAAGGAGTTTGGCGACAAGTTCTCCATCGCGGTCGCAGGCTCTCCCGAGGGACACATCGCCTGCCGCAGCCTGGATGCGGACGTCTCCTTCCTGAAGCAGAAGCAGGATGAGGGCGCGGACTACATCATGACCCAGCTGTGCTGGGACATGGACGCCTTCCGCCGCTGGATGGACAAGATTCGCGGCGCAGGCATTTGGATGCCCGTGGACGTGGGCATCATGCCCGTGCTGGACGCGGCGGCCACCATCAACATGGCCCTGTCCCGCAACGGCTGCGTGATGGATCGCAAGCTCTGCGAGATCATCTCCAAGAACTGGATCTTCCCGAACCCCTTCGCGCCGAACGAGTCCGAGGAATCCATCGCCGCCAAGAAGGCTTCCTTCAAGGAGGCGGGCATGGAGTACACCATCCGCATGATCGACGAGTACCGCACCTGCGGCATCGACGGCATCCACCTCTACGCGCTGAACAAGTGGGAGGACGTGACCCGTCTGGTGAAGGAATCCGGCATCAAGGATCTCGTCTGAGCGCGCAAATCATCCCGTCCGGCGGCTTGAGCTGCCGGGCGGAAAATCGGGAGCGAAAGAATGACACACACCATTGCGGTCGCCGGCAAGGGCGGCGTTGGAAAGACGACCACCTGCGGCATGTTGATCGAATACCTTTGCAAGAAGCAGGACGGCCCCATCCTGGTGGTCGATGCGGACGCAAATTCCAATCTGAACGAGGTGCTGGGGGTTGAGGTGGAGACCACCCTGGGCGACATCCGCGAGGAGATGGCCCGGGCGGAGCTGATGAAGGACAGCCCCATCCCCAAGGGCATGACCAAGGCGGACTACGCCGAAATGAAGTTCTCCTCCGCGCTGATTGAGGAGGACGACTTCGACATGCTCGTCATGGGCCGCACCCAGGGCAAGGGCTGCTACTGCTACGTCAACGGCGTGCTCAAGGCCCAGATGGACAAGTATTACGGCAACTACCGGTACATGGTGATCGACAATGAGGCGGGCCTCGAGCACATCAGCCGCGGCGTGCTGCCTCATGTGGATACCCTGTTGCTCATCAGCGACTGCTCCCGCCGGGGCATTCAGGCGGTGGCCCGCATCGCCGAAATGGTCGGGGAGCTCGAGCTCCATCCCGGCAACATGAAATTGATCGTCAACCGCGCGCCCGGCGGGGTGCTGAACGCGGCGGTTCTCGAAGAGATTGAAAAGCACGGCCTGGATCTGGTCGGCGTTCTCCCGCAGGACGATACCGTTTTCGAGTACGACTGCGAGGGCAAGCCCAGCGCCAAGGTCCCTGAGGACAACCCGGTCAAGGTCGCGCTCGGTTCAATTATGGCAAAACTGGGACTGTAAACTAAGAACTAGGGGGATACGATTATGGCTTTTAATCCGAAGAAGCAGGCGTACAACGCTTCCATCAATGCCGTCACGCTCGGCGTTGGTGAGAAGAGCATTGTGGTCGGCGGCGAGAACGTGCTTCCGTTCTACACCTTTGACGCGCCGATCGCCAACAGCCCGAAGATTGCGCTGGAGATCTCTGACAAGGGCGTCTCTTCCCTTCAGATGCCCGGCATGAAGGCGGCCTTCGAAGGCTGCGCCACCGTTGCCGACATGGCCAGGAAGGCCGAGGGCATCGAGGGCGTTTCCGCCGTCTGCCTGCACTTTGAGAGCGCGGATCCCAACGGCGAGAACAAGTCCGTCGAGGATTGCGTGGCCATCGCCAAGGAGGTCGCCGAGGCGACCAGCCTGCCGATCATCATCATGGGCTGCAAGAACATCGAGAAGGACGCCGAAATCTTCTCCAAGTGCTCCGAGGCGCTGCAGGGCAAGAACATCGTCGTGCTCTCCGCCCGTGAGGAAGACTACAAGACCGTCGGCGCTTCCGCCGGCATGGCGTACAATCAGAAGGTGGGCGCGGAGTCTGCTGTGGACATCAACCTGGCCAAGCAGCTCAACGTGCTCCTCTCCCAGCTGGGCGTTCCCGCGCAGAGCATCCTGATGAATCTGGGCTCTTCCTGCGCCGGCTACGGCTATGAGTACCTCTCCTCTACCCTGGACCGCGTCAAGGCGGCCGCCCTGGCCCAGAACGACGCGCAGCTGCAGATGCCCATCGTGACGCCCATCTCCACCGAGACCTGGAACGTCAAGGAAGCGATGCTCTCCGAAGAGGAAGCTCCGGAATGGGGCGACGTCGAAGAGCGCGGCATCGAAATGGAAATCACGACCGCTGCCGCCTGCCTGACCAGCGGCTCCGACGTGGTGATCATGAAGCATCCTGCCGCAATCAAGACGATTGCGCAGTTCATCGACAGCCTGATGTAAGCTGGGAAGGGAGAGAAACACAATGGCACTCAAAGGTCTTGATATTTTTAAGCTGACTCCGAAGAAGAACTGCAAGGAATGCGGCAGCCCCACCTGCATGGCGTTCGCAATGAAGGTCGCCCAGGGCGCGGTCACCATCGACAAGTGCCCCTACATGTCCGATGACGCGCTGGCCACCCTGTCCGAGGCCACCGCACCCCTGATGAAGACCATCGAGGTCGGCACCGGCGCCAATGCCCACAAGCTGGGCGGCGAAACCGTGCTGTTCCGTCACGAGAAGACCCTGGTCAACAAGAACCTCTATGCCGCGACCCTGTGCTCCTGCATGAGCGCCGAGGAAGTGGATGCCGCCATCGCCGAGATGAAGAAGGTCGACTACGAGCGCATCGGTGAGCGCGAGTTCGTGGAGTTCCTGTTCCTGAACTACGCCGGCAACGGCGCCGACAAGTATGTCGAGCTGGTCAAGAAGGCCGTCGAGGCCGACCGCGCGCTGATCCTGAACTGCACCGACGCCGAGGCTGCCAAGGCTGCCCTGGAAGTGTGCAAGGCCGGCAAGCCCATCCTCAACGGCGCCAACAAGGCAAACGCCGCCGAGATGAGCGCCATCGCCACCGCCGCGGGCGTGACCCTGGGCGTGGGCGCCGAGAGCATCGAGGAGCTCTATGACACCGTGAAGGCCCTGGAGGCCGCCGGCAACAAGAACCTGGTTCTGGACGTGACCGGCAAGGACGCCAAGGAGACCCTGAAGAACGCCGTGCTGGTGCGCCGCACCTCCCTGAAGGACGGCGACCGCTCCTTCGGCTATCCGTCCATCGTGAACCTGAACAAGGTTGCCGAGGGCGACATCCACATGCAGACCGCGCTGGCCGCGATGTTCACCCTGCGCTATGGCTCCATCCTGGTCATGGGCAAGGTTGGCTACGCCGAGGCCCTCGCGCTCTACGGCCTGCGCCAGAACATCTACACCGACCCGCAGAAGCCGATGAAGGTCGAGCCGGGCATCTACGCCCTCAACGGTGCGGACGAGAACTCCGTCTGCTCCCTGACCGTCGACTTCGCGCTGACCTACTTCTTGGTCTCCGGCGAGTACGAGCGCTCCAAGGCGCCGGTCAATCTGCTGATCTCCGACGCGAGCGGCATGTCCGTTCTGACCGCGTGGGCGGCCGGCAAGTTCTCCGCTGGCACCATCAAGAAGTTCTTCGACGAGTACGACATCGAGAACAAGGTCAAGTCCCGCACGCTGATCATCCCCGGCAAGGTGGCGGTCATGAAGGGCGAGATCGAAGCCAAGCTGCCCGGCTGGAACGTCGTCGTCGGCCCGATGGAGGCCGTCCAGCTGGTGAAGTTCATCAAGGACTACGCATAAGCGATGATGTGCCGGACGGGCATGCGCCCGCCCGGCTTTCCCCACATCAACTTAAAAGGAGAAAAGAACAATGGGCAAGTTTATCGTCATCGGTGAAAGAATTCACTGCATCTCTCCCGTCATCCGCAAGGCCATGGCCGAGCGCGATCCCGAGCCGATTCTCAAGCGCGCGAAGGAACAGCTGGATGCCGGCGCGACCTACCTCGACCTGAACATCGGCCCCGCCGAGTCCGACGGCGAGGAGCTCATGCAGTGGGGCGTCAAGCTCCTGCAGGAGAACTTCGACAACGTGCCGCTGGCGCTGGACACCGCCAACATGAAGGCCATCGAGGCCGGCATCAAGGTGTACAACCGCGCCAAGGGCAAGCCGATCGTCAACTCTGCCGATGCCGGCGACCGCCTGAATTACATCGACCTGGCTGCGGCCAACGACGCCATCGTCATCGCCCTGTGCTCTGCCAACGGCATCGCCGCGGACAACGACGAGCGCATGATGCACTGCCAGAACATGCTCGAGCACGGCCTGATGCTGGGCATGGAGGCCGAGGATCTGTGGTTCGACCCGCTGTTCCTGGTCATCAAGGGCATGCAGGACAAGCAGATGGAGGTTCTGGAGGCCATCAAGATGTTCTCCGACATGGGCCTCAACTCCACCGGCGGCCTGTCCAACAACTCCAACGGCATGCCCAAGCACATCCGTCCGATCATGGACTCCGCCATGGTCGCCATGTCCATGATGCAGGGCCTGACCAGCGCCATCGTCAACCCCTGCGACCTGCGCCTGATGGAGACCATCAAGAGCTGCGACATCATCAAGAACAACAACCTGTACGCGGATTCCTACCTGGAGATCTGATTTCTCCCGGGAACCCGAGAGCCGCCGGAGCCTGTGCTCCGGCGGCTTTTCTGCGCCCCGGGAATTGTAAAGTGAAACAGATCTTTTATTTACGCACGCATGCAAGTTTGTGTTGAATTTTCCAGTGCCCTGTGATATAATACAGAATATGTTAAGAAGAATGTGAAAACACGGACATATTTATGAATTGGAGGCGGAATATGAAAACGATCAAAGATAAGCAACTGTTGGTTGGCGCGGACTTTGCGGGTTACCCGCTGAAGGAAGCGGTGTGCGCGCACCTGCGCGCCAAGGGCTGGACGATCACGGACGTGGGCGTGACCGATCCCAACGTGGAGGACACGGAAAACATGTTCCACCGCGTGGGCCTGCGCGTGGGCGCGAAGATCTCCGAGGGCGAGTTTGAGCGCGCGCTGATCTTCTGCGGCACCGGCATGGGCATTCACATCGCGGCCAGCAAGTGCCCCCACGTGCACGCGGGCGTGGTGGAATCCGTACCGGCGGCGCTGCGCGCCATCACCGGAAACGGCGTGAATGTTCTGGCCATGGGCGCGTTCTATGTGGCGCCGCAGATGGGCTGCGACATTGCAGACGCCTATCTTGGCGCAGAGCTGGGCACGGGCTACGAGTGGTGGAAGAACTTCTATGAGTTCCACAAGCTGGCCATCGACGAGCTGGAGGCCTTCGACTACGAGACCTACAAGAAGAACGGCTTCAAGCTCGAGCATCTGGGAGACTATCCGCTGTCGCTGGAGAGCAGGGACGATCTGCACTTCCAGCTGCGCGGAGACGACTGATGGGTTTTGCTCCGCAAGGAGTGAAAAATATAAGGAGGGAAAACACAATGAAGAAATTTGTTGCACTGCTCATCGCTGCGATCATGGTGCTCACCTGCACCTGCGCCTTCGCGGAAGGCTGGGAGATCGTCGTCGTCCCGAAGGACGCTTCCAACCCCTGGTTTGTCCGCATGAACACCGGCGTTGAAGAGTACGCCGCCGCCCATACCGAGGACACCATCTATCAGAAGGGCACCGCTGAAATCGACGCTACCCTGCAGGCCCAGCTGGTGGACGACTTGGTCGCTCAGGGCGTGGACGCCATCTGCGTGGTTCCGGTTGACATCAAGTCCATCGAGCCCTCTCTGAAGGCTGCCCGCGAAGCCGGCATCGTGGTCATCGCCCATGAAGGCGCTGCCCTTGAGAACGTCGACTACGACATCGAGGCCTTCAACAACGAGTTGTACGGCGCGTTCATCATGGACAACCTCGCCGCCGCCATGGGAGAAGAGGGCGTGTACACCACGATGGTCGCCGACCTGACCAACGGCTCCCACAACGAGTGGGCGGACGGCGGTGTGAAGCGCGCGACCGAGGCCTATCCGAACATGACCCTGCTGGAGTCCGATCCCCGCGTTGAGTCCCACGACAACGGCGACACCGCCTACAACGTTGCCAAGGAGCTCTTCAAGAAGTATCCGGATCTGAAGGGCATCATGGGCACCTCTTCCTTCGACGCCCCCGGTGTTGCCCGCGCGATTGAGGAGCTGGGCCTCTCCGGCAAGGTGTTCACCGCCGGTACCGGCATGCCTGGCGACAATGCTGAGCTGCTCAAGAGCGGCGCCGTGCAGTACCTGACCCTGTGGGATCCCGCGCTGGCGGGCCAGGCGATGGTCGCCCTTGCTCAGAAGATCCTGGCTGGCGAAGAGATCTCTGCTCCGCTGGATCTGGGCGTGGAAGGCTACACCGAGCTCCAGTTCAAGGAAGGCTCCGAGACCGTGTTCGAGGGCCAGGGCTGGATCACCATCACTGCTGAGAACGTTGATTCCTTCGGCTTCTAATTTCAGAAAGTGAATTGCGGGGGGCCAAATGGCTCCCCGCAGATCTTCTCGGCAGATTTTGCCTGAACGGCTCGTTGTTCAGGCAAAATCTGCCGGGATTTTGCGGAGTCATCCGCCACCCCCCAAGAGACCCGGCGGGTCAAACCGCCGTAAGGAGGATTCAGGCAATGTCCGAATATCTGCTCAGAGCAGTAGACATCAGCAAATCGTTCGGCGCAGTCAAGGCGCTGCAGAATGTCACGCTGGAAATCAAACCCGGCGAAGTACACTGCCTTGCCGGCGAAAACGGCTGCGGAAAATCTACAATCATCAAGGTCATCTGCGGCGTCCACAAGCCCGATGGCGGTCACATTGAATTCGATGGAAAATCCTATTCCGAAATTACGCCGCTGGAGGCCATCAACATGGGCGTCCAGGTCATCTATCAGGACTTTTCCATCTTCCCGAACCTGACGGTCATGGAGAACCTTGCATTCAACACGGAGCTGGCCGCAGGTCACAAGCTCGTAAACAAGCGCCGCATGCGCCAGATCGCCAAGGAGGCCCTCTCCAAGATCAACTTCGATATGGAGCTGGATCGCCTGGTTGGTTCCCTGACCGTTGCGGAGAAGCAGATGGTCGCCATCTGCCGCGCGCTGATGTTCAACGCAAAGCTCATCATCATGGACGAGCCCACCACGGCGCTGACCCGAAAGGAGGTCAAGGCCCTCTTTGAGATCATCCTGAAGCTCAAGGCCCAGGGCATCGCCATCCTGTTCGTCAGCCACAAGCTCGACGAGGTATTTGAAATTTCGGAGCGCTTCTCCATCATGCGCAGCGGTCAGATGGTTGCCACCGGCAACACCGCCGACCTTGATGACAAGAAGTTCTCCTATTATATGACCGGCCGCGAATTTGAGAGCGAGCCCTTCAAGCCCAGCTACGAGAGCAAGGAAAACGTGCTCGAGGTCAAGAATCTTACGCTGGACGGCAGCTTTGAGGACATCTCCTTCAACCTGCGCCGTGGCGAGATCCTGGGCATCACCGGCCTTCTGGATTCCGGACGCACGGAGCTTGCGCTGTCCATGTTTGGCCTGCGCAAGGCCACCGGCGGGGAGATCATCAAGGACGGCAAGCCGGTGAAGATCGGAAATCCCCGCGACGCCATCGCCGCAGGCATCGGCTTCGTGCCGGAGGACCGACTCAGCGAGGGCCTGTTCCTCACCCAGTCCATCGCGGACAACATCATCATCTCGGAGATCGACCATCTCTCCAACGGCGTGGGCGTGCTCAAGCGCAGGGAGTGCAGGGATGAGGTGGACAATTGGGTCAGGGAGCTGGCCATCAAGACGCCTGACCCGCAGAACGCCTGCACCACGCTGTCCGGCGGCAACCAGCAGAGAATTGTGCTGGCCAAGTGGCTGGCCTGTAAGCCGGATGTGCTGATCCTCAACGGCCCCACCGTGGGCGTGGACATCGGCTCCAAGCACGACATTCACGCCATCCTGCAGCGCTTGGCGGACCAGGGCATGGCGGTCATCATCATCTCGGACGACCTGCCCGAGGTTCTGGAGAACTGCTCCAAGCTGCTGGTCATGAAGAAGGGCCGCATCGTCGCCCAGCTCGAGCCTGCGGCAACCGACGAAACCACCGTGCTGTCGCACATGATGTAAGGAGGGAAAGTGCATGAATCTGAAAAAATCTCTCCGCAAGCTGACCGGAAGAAGCGAATTCTACATCACGCTGGTGTTTCTCGCACTGTGCCTGCTGATTGAAGTCCGCTCCCATCAGTTCTTTACCCCGAACAACATCGTCGACATCCTGAGCGCGCTGGTCGTGCCCGGAATCTTCGCCATCGGCGAGTTCATGGTCATCGTCTCCGGCGGCTTTGATGTATCCTTTCCGGCGCTGGCCTCTCTTACCGGCTATGCGACCACCAAAATGCTGCTGGACATGGGCTGGGAAGGCGGCGTGTGGCTGCCCATCCTGATCACCATCGCGATCGGCGGCCTGCTGGGCGCGTTCAATGGCCTGTTCATCGGCTACTTTGAACTGCCGGCCATGATCGTGACCCTGGGCTCTTCCTCCGTGTTCAAGGGCCTGATGCAGGGCGCGCTGAACTCCAAGCAGCTGGCCGTGATTCCGCAGGGCATGCGCGCCTTCGGTACCTCCGCGCTGTTCATCGCGGAGAACAAGAGCTCCGGCCTGACCTCCCGAATGCCGACGACATTTCTGATGCTCGTCGCCGTTCTGATCGTGACCTACTTCCTGCTCAACAAGACGATGTTCGGCCGCGGCATCTACGCCATCGGCGGCAACGCGACCAGCGCCCATCGCGCGGGCTTCAACGTCAAGCGCACCCGCTTCCTGATGCTGGTGTATGTGGGCGTGATCTCCGCTCTGGCGGGCCTGTGCCGCGTGTGCATGATGCAGCAGATGCATCCCACCAACATGCTGGGCATGGAGATGAACATCATCGCCGGCGTCGTGCTGGGCGGCACCGCCATCGTCGGCGGCAGCGGCACGCTGTACGGCTGCATGTTGGGTACTGCGTTGATCGTCATGGTGGAAAACTCCATGATCCTGATCGGGATTCCCACCGTGTGGAAGGATTTCTTCGTCGGCGCGCTGATCGTGGTGGGCACCGGCATCTCCGCGATGCAGGTGACGCGCGCAAACAAGGCCGGCCTTCGCAACCTGAAAAAGGAGGCGGTAAAATGAACAAGCTGAAAGCCATCTACCGCAAGGACCGCCACATCTCCCGTCTGGTCATCATGATCATTGCGTGGATGATCTTCATGGCGATCACCCGCTTCTCGAAGTTCTACACCGTCATCAACTTCACCACCATGGCCAGCCAGTTCCCCGAGTTCGGCATCATGGCCCTGGGCGGCATGCTCTGCATGATCACCGGCGGCATCGACCTGTCCTCCGTGGGCGTGGCCAACATCACCTCGATCACCATGGGCATGTTCATGAAGAGCCGGATGGTCGAGGGCAGCATCAACGCCTTCACGATGATCGCCGCGTTTGCGATGGCGATCTGCATCGGCCTGGTGGTCGGCGCGATCAACGGCGTGCTGATCTCCAAGATCAAGATTCCGCCGATTCTGACCACGCTGGGCATGAACCAGCTGGTGACGGGCATCTCCATGGTCATCACCGGCGGCAATGCGGTCAGCGATCTGCCCATGAACTACGCGGAGACCATCAACCAGAAGCTGCTCAAGATCATCCCCGGCAAGCGCGGGGTGATGCAGGGCGTGCTTCCGGTGCAGCTGATCTTCTTCGTGATCATCGCGCTGATCATCTGGTTCCTGCTGGCGCGCACCTCCTTCGGCAAGAAGATCTACATGATCGGTACCAACGAGAATGTAGCCCGCTTCTCCGGCGTGAAGGTGGATCAGATGCTGATCAAGACCTACGCCATCTCCGGCATCTGCGCGGCCATCGGCGGCATGATCATGCTGGCCAACTACAACTCCGCGCGCTCGGACTACGGCAGCGTCTACACCCTCCAGTGCATCCTGATCGTGGTGCTGGGCGGCGTGGATCCCAAGGGCGGCCGCGGCAAGATCAGCGGCGTGCTGCTGGCCATCATCCTGCTGCGCCTGCTGGAAACCGGCCTCAACCGCTTCCCGCAGATCTCCAGCTACTACATCAATCTGATCTACGGCGCCGTTCTGCTGCTGGTCATGGTGCTCAACTACTTTGTCGAGCATCCCATCGCCCGCAGAAAGGCGGCATAAAGCAAACCCGGGCCGATGCGCATGCATCGGCCCGTCATGTTTCTCTCATAAGGATTTATAAGCAGAACTGGCTCTGGATTTGGGTAGACAGAGAGAGCTATCATTGAGGTATGGATTTCTTGGAAAAAGAATTCTCATAGTATGATGGAGAATTCTGCAATACAAAAGCATATGCGGGCCGGGCTGTTAGAGGACGGCGCGCATATGCTTTTATGTGAATGACTTGATGAACCTGCTTGGATTTGGAGAGGTTCTTCAAAAACATACTGCTGTCAGACTTTTTCAGCGTCTTGAAAATCGTTGACATTGTCAACGATTTGAACCCCCGGCGAAGCCGGGGGTTCATTCGTATGCTGATGTGAAACCTTTTCCATCGGGAATGCAGCCTGAGGGCTGCGCTTGCGCGTTACATCACAAAGCCAAAGATGATGTAGAGCACGAAGGAGACCGCTGCAATGCTGGCCACATAGGGGAACTGGGTCTTGATGTGGTCGATGATGTCGCAGCCGGTGGTGGAGCAGGTCATGATGGTGGTGTCGGAGATGGGGGAGGCGTGGTCGCCGAAGATGGAACCGGCGAACAGCGCGCCTGCGACCAGAGGGATGCTGGTGCCCATGTCGTAGGCCATCGGCAGCGCCAGCACGGACATGATCGCCATGGTGCCCATGGAGGTGCCGGTGGCGAAGGAGATCAGCAGCGCGATCAGGAAGGTGAGCGCCGGCAGCAGCGCGGGGCTCAGGAAGCGCTGGAAGAGGCTGGAGAGGTACGCGCCGGTGTCCAGGGCCTTGACGATGTTGCCCATGGTGAAGCCGAAGAGCAGCACGAACGCGATGGGCAGCATGCCCTTCATACCGTTGAAGATTTCGTCGATGACCTCGCCGGGCTTGAAGATTTTTTCAGCCACGCAGAGGATGGCCGCGACCAGCAGAGAGCAGCTCACGGCCCACAGCAGGGCCTGCATGCCGGAACCCTTCATCAGGTTTCCGCCGCCGGAGACGAACAGGGTGATGAACATCACGGCGATCAGCACGCCAACGGGCAGCAGCAGGTTGAGCGCGCGGGGCTTCGCGCCGCTCACCGCTGCGGAGGTGTCGGAATTGGCCTTCGCACCATGCTTGGGATCGTCCAGCATGCCGGTTTCCGCCGCACGCTTCTCCGCCTTGGCCATGGGGCCGAAGTCCTTCTGGGTGATGGCCAGAACGAAGACCATCACGATGGCCAGGATGCAGTAGAAGTTCAGGAAGATGGACTTGAACAGCATGGAGACAGATTCTGCCTCAGGCACGCCGCCGCTGACCAGATAGCCGGCCATGGCCGCCAGCCAGCCGCTGAACGGGAACAGCACGCACCAGGGCGTGGAGGTGGTGTGCACGATGAAGGCGCTCTTCTCGTGGGGAACCTTCAGCGCATCGTTCACGGGGCGGGACACGGAGCCGGTCACCATGCAGCTCAGGGTGCCGGAGGTGAAGACCACCAGACCCAGCAGCCAGGTGAAGATGTTCGCGCCGCGCTTGGTCTTGATCAGGCCCTTGCGCTTGACGACCACCTGCACGAAGCCCTCGATGCCGCCGGACTTCTCCGCGAGGTAGATGATGGCGGCGGTCATCAGCACGGAGCCGATGATGATGGTGTTGCTGGAGGTCATAGCCTCGGCGATGTAGTACATGCCAGCGTTGATTCCGGCGAAGAAGCCGCCGGACAGGATCACACCGCCGGTCAGAATGCCGATGAGCAGGGAGATGAACACGTTTTTGGTCACCAGCGCCAGAATGATCGTCAGCAGCGGCGGGACCACGGACCAGAAGCCCAGTTCCATAGAGATTCCTCCTCTGTAATTAGTGGGCGCGAACTGCCGTTCCGCACGCGGGATTCACAATCGCGCAGTCCTTTGCGGCAATTTCTCCGCCAATCAGCACATAATCGACGCCCGTGGGCGCGATCATGGGGCTTTCGAAGGTTGCGCCGTCCTTCAGCGCTTCGGGGTCAAAGATGGTGACGTCCGCGTCTGCGCCCACGTTCAGCCGGCCCTTGTCGGCAAAGCCCAGGCGCACGGCGGGAAGCGCGGTCATCTTCTCGACGCCGTGGTAGAGGTCGATGCCGCCGTTCTTTACGAACTGATCGTAGAAGCGCGGGAACGTGCCCGCCGCCCGGGGATGGCCCTGGCCGTTGTCGATCAGGCCGTCCGAGGCGACCATGACGTTGGGATGCCCCAGCGCCAGGCGGATGTCCTCCTCCTTCATCACATAGCAGACGGTGATGCAGCGGGGGAAGTCCCGGCGCATCTCCTCGAAGATCTCCTTCGTGCAGCGCTGACCCTTGTACTTGCCCTCGGTGAGCATGCAGGCGCTGTAATCGCAGTGGTAGCGCTCCAGCCAGCCGTCGTCGTAGGTGGTCTCGCCGATGCGGGTGGAGAAGGCAAAGTAGGGGTAGCAGTCGCAGGCGATGTCCAGGCCGTTCATGCGGTATTCGTCCACCTGGGACAGCAGCTGCTCCATCTGGCCGAAGCCGCCCATGGAGCCGATGTGGGAAATCTGAACGGGGATGCCGTTGGCGATGCCCGCCTGCGCGACTTCATCCACGGCCTCGAAGATGCGCTCCGCGTCGTCGCGCACATGGGCGGAGATGAGTCTGCGGCCCGGATTGCAGCGCGCCGCCGCCGCCCAGAATTCATCCCTGCCGGTGCCCGGCACATAGCGAAGGCCGAAGGACACGCCCACGCAGCCCGCCTCCAGCGCCGCGTCGATGCTCTCGAGCATGCGCGCCTGCTGCTCCGGCGTGATCGGAGCGTACTTGTCCGTCGCGCCCGCCTGCTCCCGCAGGTAGGTATGGCCCGCGAAGAGCGCCACATTCACCGGCGCGCCGTCGCGCGATACGACGTTGAGATACTGCGCGGGATCCCAGACGTTGATGCCGCAGTTGCCGCCCACAGCCGTGGTCACGCCCATGCGCAACATCGCCTCAAAAATGCTGAAGCGGATGCGCCCGTCCGGGCCCATCGGATCCTCATGCATGTGCATGTCGATAAAGCCCGGGCAGACCACCCGGCCCGTTGCGTCAATCACGCGGTCCGCCGCCGGCGCCTCCGTCGTCACTGCGGCAACCTTTCCGCCCTCCAGGAGCAGGTTGAGCTTGCCATAGACGCGGTTTGCCGGATCCACCAGCAGTCCGTTCCGTATCAGCGTTTTCATATTTTCACCTCTCCGCGTCCTTGCGGATGCACTTTTTCGTCAGTAGAGCTTGCCGAGGATCTGCTGCTCGGCGAACAGCGCAGTCGCGCCGCCGGTGTGCCAGAACACCACGTTGCTGCCCGGCTTCACCCGGCCGCTGCGCACGTTGCCGATCAGGCCGGCGAAGGCCTTGCCGGTGTACACGGGGTCGATGAACAGGCCCTCGTGCCGCGCCATGAGGGAGATGGCCTCGGAGGCATGGGCGTTGGGCTGCTCGTAGCCGGGCAGGTAGTAGCCCCGCTCCAGCTCGAAGTCTTCGCGCCGCACCCGCTCCTGTGCGCCCAGCAGATCGAGCACGCGGTTTGCGATGCCAGACACCTTGTCCCGATAGGCGTCGTCCTTGAAGCTGACGGCCACGGGCACGATCTCCTCCGTGCCGCCCAGCAGGCTCCGCCCCGCCAGAAGGCCGGCCAGGGTGCCGCCGGTGCCGGTGGCGTGGAAGATGTAATCCGCCGAAATGCCCAGCGCATCGAGCTGTGCGCGCAGCTCCAAATAGCCCCGGGCGAAGCCCACGGAGCCCAGGTCGTTCGCGCCGCCCATGGGGATGTCCATGCAGGGATGGCCGCTCCCGTTGAGCTCCCGGCAGCGCTGCGCGCCCATCTCCGCCGCACGCGCGTCCGCGTCCTCCTCGGTCTCGCCGGGCAAGATGTCCACGATGTGAATCTCCGCGCCCAGAATGCGATCCAGCAGGAGGTTGGAGCGCACGTCCGCTTCGTCGGGCTCCACCACGGCGGTGAGGTAGAGGATCGGCTGCATGCCCAGTCTGCGGCAGCTGGCCGCCGTCTCCATGGCGTGGTTGGACTGGGTCGCGCCGTAGGTGATCACCGCTTCGCAGCCGCGCGCCTTCGCCGCGCCCAGAAGGTACTCCAGCTTGCGCACCTTGTTGCCGCCGAAGAGGTTCATGCCGGTGAAGTCGTCGCGCTTGATGTAGAGGTTGACGCCCAGTTCCTTCGAAAGATTTTCGAGGCGATAGAGGGGCGTGGGAAAGAAGCCGAGCTGTGCCCGGGGAAGACGGTCAAAAAGCGCCTCCGCGGCGCTGAGAGTTGCAGACATGAGTGCCTCCTATTGAAAAAGACAGTATATACCGTATAAAAACAGTATATACCATCTCTTGTCAAAGTCAAGTAAACTCTTTTGAATCAACCAAAAATTTTTCAGGGCTGCACATGCACGCGGCTGCCCCGGGCCGTCTTCTCCACGACGATGCGCGGCTCAATGTAATCCCTGAGCTCCGCGACGTGGCTGATCACGCCCACCAGGCGCTTGCCGCCGCTGAGATCCTCCAGAGCGTGGATCGCCCGGTGCAGGGTGTCCTCGTCCAGCGCGCCGAAGCCCTCGTCGATGAACACCGCCTCCACCCGCGCCGCGCCGCTCTCGGCCTGCACCACGTCCGCAAAGCCCAGCGCAAGGGAGAGCGAGGCGATGAAGGATTCGCCGCCGGAGAGGGAGGAGACCTCCCGCTCCCGGTTGGTGTTCTGATCCAGAACCGTCAGGCCCAGGCCGCTCTTGACGTTGCCCACGCTTTCCACCTTGCTGTGCAGATAGTAGCGCCCGTCGGACATGCGCTCCAGGCGGCGGTTCGCGGCGGCGATCACCCGGGTGTAGTAGTACTGCAAAATGTAGTTCTCCAGGGGCAGCTTGTTCGCGCCGGGAAGTTGTCCGGTCGCCGTCAGGTACAGGGAGTTGACTTCGCCGAAGCGTTCCTGCGCCGCCTTGAGCTGGCGCAGGTTTTTCCGAAGCGCGTCGAGCGCGCCCCGATTCTGTTCGCAGCGCCCCAGCAGGGCGTGCTCCTGCGCGTCCATGCGAAGGAGCGCCTCCGCATGCGCCTGTGCCTGCGCTTCCAGGGCCTGCGTGTCCACCTCCACCCGGCCGGACCACATTCCGTCCAGATCCTTGATAAGCGCCTGGGTCGCCTGAAGGTCGCCCCGCCAGCGGTTCAATTCCTCCCGCAGCGCCCTGCGCGCGGCGGCGTCGCGCAGCGCGGCGCGGTATTTCACCTCGCTGTCGAAGCCCAGGTCACCCAGGGCGTCGGCGAAGGCGCATTTTGTCTGCTCCTCCCGCTCCGCGCGCGCCTGCGCATCCCGCGCTGCTGCCTCCAGCCGGGCCGCGGCTGCACCCTGCGCCGTTTCAGATGCGCGCAGGGCGGCGTCTGCCGCCTCCCACTGCGCCTTCAGGCGCGCGGACTCCGCGCGGCGCTCGTCCAGCTCCCGCCGGCAGGCGACGCCACGCTCCGTCAGGTTTTCCGCGCGAATCGCATCGTCCGCCTCCCGGAGGGCCTGAAGCTGTGCCTGCGCCCGCTCCTGGGCGCGTCCGCAGGCCTGCGCCGCCGCGTCCGCCTCCCGGGCGGCCTGCTCCTGCGCCTTTGCGGCCGCGTCCACCTGCGCCTTGTCCGGCGCGCCGCTGATGTGTGCCGCCGGGCGGGGATGCTCCCTGGAGCCGCACACCGGGCAGGGCGCGCCGTCAGCCAGGGCGTCGGCCAGGATTCCGGCCTGGTCCAGCAGATACAGTTCCTGCAGGCGCGCGGCCTCCGCCGCTCGAGAACGGTGGAGCTCGATGGCCGCGGCCGCCTCCCGGGCCGCCGCGTCCGCCGCATCCAGTGTCTTGCGCGCCGTGCGGAACTGGGGCAGGAGCGCCTCCAGCCGGTTTGCGCGCTGCTCCAGCGCCTCCCGGCGGACGGGGTAGTCCGCTACGGCCGCCATCGCTGTGGACGCGGCGGCGGCCTCCTTCGCGCTGCGCTCCTCCTCCGTGCGCGCGCGATCCAGGGCCTGCGCCGAGCGCTTTCGCTCCTCCCGGGCGCGCGTCCAGGCGTCCTCGGCGGCCCTGAGCTGTTCCGCCCGCTCCGCCGCATCCAGCGTCCGCTCCTTTTCGCGCATCTCCTCCGCGCGCGCCTCCAGGCGCTCCAGCGCACCACGCACCTCCCGCAGCCGCTGCACGCCCTGATTCTGCTTTTCTGCCCGGGCGAGCTCCTCCCGTAGCGCGGCTTCGGCCTTCCGGGCGGTTTGAATCTCTTCGATCAGATCGGCGTGCGCCTGTTCGTCCCGGGCAAGGTACGCGCCCAGCGCCTCCACGAGCGCCTCTGCGCTCTCCGGCGACAGGGAGAGCGCGCGCAGGCGTTCGCCCGCCGTTCCCTCCGCCTGCATGCGCCCACAGGCGGCCTCGTAGTCCCGGCACGCCTCGCGCACCGCCGTCTGGGCCTCGCTGTTGAGCGCCTTGAGCCGCTGTTGAATCTCCTGATAGATTTCCGTGCCGAACAGGCGGCTCAGCAGGCGGCGGCGCTCTTCACTCTTTGCCAGCAGGATCCTCTGGAACTCGCCCTGGGCGATCATGACCACCTGGGCGTACTGGTCCACGCTCAAACCCGTGATTTCCGTCACCGCCTGGGTGACCTCCCGGCTGCCGCTCCAGTCGCGCCCGTCCTCGCACGCCATCTCCGCCTTGCCGGGGCGCAGGATTTCGCCGCTTCCGTCCCGCCTGGGCATGGAGCAGGACAGCGTGCGCCGCACGGTGTAGAGCTTTCCGTCGTGGGAAAAGCGCAGGCATACGCAGGGCTCCAGCTTCCGGGGCGCGAAATCGCTGCGGAATCCCCTGGCTTCCCGGGTCCGCCCGGAAGGCTCGCCGTAGAGGGCGAAGCTGATGGCGTCAAAGATGGAGGTCTTGCCCGCGCCCGTGTCGCCCGTCACCAGAAACAGGCATTGCTCTCCGAAGGCGCGGAAGTCCACGCGCTCCGTGCCCGCGTAGGGCCCGAAGGCCGTCATTTCCAGTTCAATGGGACGCACCGGACTTCACCTCCGCTTCCTCAATGATTTTTTTCATCAGTACCATTTGGCCCGGCGTGGGCATCTGGCCGTTGTTCTGCGCGGCAAAGAAGGCCGTAAAGTGCTCCAGCGGGTTCCGCTCCTCCACGCGCTCGGCGATGGTTTCGACCTTTCCACCGGTGCGGCTGTTCTCCCTCCGGAGCTGTACGAGGTTCGGATAGCGCTGCAGCAGCGCGCCCATCGGGTCGAGGGGCGGAACTTCATCGGTGAGGGTGGCGAACACATAGTCCCGGTCCGGCGCCTCCTCCCGCGTGAGATCGCGCAGCTGCCCCTTCACGCTCCTGACGTCCCGCAGCGGATGGTAGGGGAGAGCCTCCACGCGGAAATCGCCCTTCTCGCCGAGCGTTACCTTGAGCGCGGCCTTTTTCTGACTCTCCTCGGACTGGGAGTATTTCAGCGGGGATCCCGCGTAGCGGATCCGGTCGCTGCCTGCCCGCTGGGGCGCGTGCAGATGGCCCAGCGCCACATAGTCAAAGTCCCGGAAGACCTCCCAGGGCACTTCGTCCACGCCGCCCACCATGCGCTCCTCCGAATCCGTCAGCACGGCTGCGCTCCCGGTCACGAACTGGTGGGCCAGGAGCACGTTGCGCACGCGGACGTCAATGTGCATCTCCTCCACGATCACCCGCAGCGCGTCCGCGTAGCTCCGGATCTCCCCGGCGCGCTCCGGCAGCGCCCGGCGCACCTGACTCGGGCGCACGAAGGGCAACAGATACACCCGCAGCTCCCCGTATGCGTCCCGCAGCGCCACCGGCGCGGGCGCGCCGGTGAACGCGGGGGACACATGTACGTTTGCGCCCGCGAGGATCGGCGCGCAGTAGGACACCTGCTCCGGGCAGTCGTGGTTGCCGCTGATGACAAAGACCGGGCGGTTCAGCCGGGAGAGCGCCGCCAAAAACGCGCCTGCCGCCTCCACGGCCTCGCCGGAGGGCTGGGATTTGTCGTAGAGATCCCCGGCGATGAGCACCGCATCCACATCCGGCGCGGCGGCCATGTCCAGAATTTCATGGAGGATGTGCTTCTGATCCTCCATCAGCGGTTTCCCGCAGAGCTTTTTGCCGATGTGCAAATCCGAGACGTGCAGAAAGGTCATGTGTTCCTCCGTTTCAGGCCGGAATTGCGCCGGGCGAAACCACCCGGCGCAACCGTGAGTTTTATTTGGTTTCCTTCGCGTCCGGCTCCGCCCGGAACGCTGCGGCGATCAGATCCACGCAGGTTTCCAGTCCCAGGGCGCCGCTGTCCAGCGCCAGGTGGTAATTCTGAACGCTGCCCCAGTCCCTGCCGGTGAAGTGGCGGTAGTTCACGCGGCGGCGTGCGTCCTTGTCGTCCAGGCGCTTCTCCGGCGCCACGTCGCTCTCGCCGTAGAGTTTGACGATGCGCTCGGCGCGCTGCGGCTTGGGCGCGTGGATGAATACGTTCAGCACGTCCGGGCGATCCTTGAGTATGTAGTCCGCGCATCTGCCCACGATGACGCAGGGCTCCTTATCCGCAATCTCCAGAATGATTTTTCGCTGCATGCACCAGAGGAAATCCGCCGGCGTCATGCCGTTCATAAAGTCGGGGTGCCCCGTGCCGCCGAAGAGATAGGCCAGGGCGCTCTTTCCCTGGGCGTACTCCCCGTGTTCCTCAATGTAGCCCGGATCGAAGCCGGTCTCCAGAGAAATCCGCTTGACAAGTTCCTTATCATAGTACTTCAGATTCAGTTTTTCCGCCAGAAGCCGGCCGACGGTGCGGCCGCCGCTGCCAAATTCGCGGCTGACGGTGATGATGCGCTTTGCCATGCTTATACCTCCTTCGCATGCCATAGTCCTCTTCATCGCCCGACACATATCGGGTTAAATTTATATTACGCCTTTTTTCGCCGAAAATCAAGTCCCCGTTTTTCGTTTCAGATGGTACAAAACCGTGGCGGCCCTCTGTTTTTCCCCGGAAAGCTGTGGTATAATGGGTATGGGCGGAGGCGTGCGCCGCACGGCCGCCTGCTGTTGGAGAACAGCCATCAAGTGACATTACAGGAGAGAGGATATGCGACTGTTTTTCAGCATCGTCTACATTGCGGCCGTGGGAGTACTGGCCCATTTCATTGGCGAGGCGCTGCCCAGGCGGTGGTTTCATCCCGAGCGCGCGCCCTATGCGCCCCGGGTCTTTGAGCGCGACGGCAGACTCTATCGGGCGCTGCGGGTTCAGGCCTGGAAGGACAAACTGCCGGACATGAGCAAGATCAGCTCCCGCATGGTGGGCAAGCGCGTCTCGCTGACGGGGAGCGCGGAGGAGGCCCGGCGCGTGGCCGTGGAGACCTGCGTGGCCGAGGTGGTTCACCTGGCGCTGATCCCGCTGGCAATTCCCGTCTATCTGATCTGCCCCACGGGGCTGGGGCTGGCGGTCGCCATCGTCTACGGACTGTCCAATCTTCCCTTTATCATCATTCAGCGCTACAACCGGCCCACGCTCGTGACCCTGGCCGAACGCCTGAAGCAACGCGAGGAGCGAATCAAGCATGCGCATACTGATACTATCGGCCAACACCGGTGAGGGCCACAATTCCGCCGCCCGGGCGATTGCAGAATACTTCGAGGCCCGGGGCAGCAGCTGTCAGATCGAGGACGGCCTTGCCTTCATGGGCCGCTCCCACAACGCGCTGATCTGCAAAAGCCACGTCTTTCTCTATCGCAGTTTGCCCCGGGTTTACGGCGCGGGCTACCGCTTTGAGGAGCATCAGGCGCGCCGGCAGCGCTATCAGGAAAAGCTCAACGCCAAGGTCCGGCGGCGCAGGCGCCGCCGCATGCCCAAGCCCCGGCGCAGCCTGCGCGCGCTGCTGTCCTCAGGCCGCTTTGACGCGGTGATCTGCGTGCACGTGTTTGCCGCGCGGCTGGTCAGTGAGCTTCGGCTCTCCGGTCAGGTGCACATTCCCGCCTTCTTTCTGGCCACGGACTACACCTGCAGCCCCGGCGTGAACCAGCTGGACATGGATGCGTGGTTCATTCCCCACACCGCCCTGATTCCGGAGTTTGCCGGCTATGGCATCCCGGAGGAGAAACTCTTGCCCACGGGCATCCCCGTGCGCGCCGCGTTCCGGGAGAAGCAGAGCAGGGTCGAGGCGCGGCGGTCGCTGGGCCTGCCCGAGGGCGCGCGCATCGCCGTGCTCAGCTCGGGCAGCATGGGCGCGGGCCCCATGGGGCGCATGGTGTTGGCGCTGGTGGAGGGCCTGCCGGAGGACGCGCTGCTGGTGGTTATCTGCGGAAACAACCACATGCTGGAGCACACCCTGCGCGATCTGGTTCACTCGCCGAAGCTGGCCGTCGTGGGCTTTACCGATCGGATGCCGGACTACATGGACGCTGCGGATCTCTTCATCACCAAGCCCGGCGGACTGAGCACCACCGAGGCCGTGACCAAGCGCGCGCCACTGATGCTCATCAACGCCGTTCCGGGCTGCGAGAGCCGCAACATGGCCTTTTTGCAGGGACTGGGCTGCGCCCTGCCCGCAAACGGCGCGATGTCCATGGCACGGCTGGCCGCCTCGGCGCTGGATTCCCAGGCGTCCCTCGAGGCTCTGGCACAAAACTGCGCGCGGGAGTTTTCCGAAAACGCCGCCGAGCGCATCTTCAATGCGGTGGAGGCCGTGTGCGCCAAATCATGACGCGCGCGGCCTCTCTTTATTCGTGCGCAAACGGAGAGGCCGGAGGTGAAGGCGCGTGCTATAATGTCCTCAGAAAGCATCGGGAGGATGAAACATGGAATGGATTGACAGACTGAACGAAGCCATGCGCTACATTGAGGCGCATCTGACCGAGGAGACCGACCTCAGGGAGCTGGGGCGCATCGCCTACTGCTCTCCCTACCACTTCCAGCGCATGTTTTCCTACATGGCGGGCGTCACCCTCTCCGAATACATCCGCCGCAGGCGGATGTCCCTGGCGGCGGTGGAGCTTCAGAGCGGGGAGGTAAAGGTGATCGACGCGGCGGTAAAGTATGGCTACAATTCGCCCACGGCCTTCAACCGGGCCTTTCAGTCGGTGCACGGGGTCGCGCCATCGGCGGTGCGCGACGCGGGCGTTTCGCTGAAGTCCTATCCGCCCCTGCGCTTTGTGATGAGCATCCGCGGCGCGCGGGAGCTGGAGTACCGCATTGAATCCCGCCCTGCCTTCCGCATCGTGGGCCTGTCGGAACCCCTGCATCCGGAGGTGGAGAGGAACTTTGAAATCGTGCCCGGCATGTGGGCCCGGGCCGCGCAGAGCGGCGCGATTTCCCGCCTTGCAGCGCGGATGGACGCGGGTCTCCCCGGAATTCTGGGCGTGAGCTTCTGCGGTGCGCAGGAGAGCGGGCGCTACTGGATTGCCGTCGCCTCCAACCTGCCGGAGGGGGAGTTTGATGCCTGCGTCGTGCCCGCCTACACCTGGGCGGTGTTTCCCGGAACGGGCGCGGGCGGCGACATTCAGGAGCTGGAGCGCCGCATCGTGACCGAGTGGCTGCCGGATTCCGGCTATGAGTACGCCGACGGTCCGGACGTGGAGGTCTACCTGAGCCCGGAGCCCACGGGTGAATTCGAGGTGTGGATTCCCGTGGTGCGCGCCCGGACAGCGGAGGCGTGACGCGAGGTCCGCGTACCGGGCCGCCCCCTGAAAAGCAACTGAAAATCGCCCGCAGGCGGAGCGGCGCTCCGGCTCCTGCGGGCGATTCTTGTGCTGCCCGAGGGGCGCGACGGCTTTCACCGCGCGTCCCTGTGCCGTGAAAAAGAGGCGCGGACTGCCCGGTGTGAGCAATCTGCGCCTCCCTGCTTTACTTTGCGCGCCTGTGGCGCTGGAGGAGCCACAGCGCGGCGGCGAAGAGCGCCGCTGTACAGGAGATGACAGCGCCTGCCTTCAGGCCGGGCGTGCAGTACGTCCATTCCACCCGATGCGTTCCCGCGTCCAGATAAACGCCCATGTACATGCCGCCCGAGTGCAGAACCTCCCGCTGCTCGCCGTCCACCTTTACGCTCCAGCCGTCGCCGTAGGGCACGCTGATCTGAAGCACGCCGGGCGCACCGGTTTCCACGCTGCCCCGGATGCGGTTGTTTTCAATCTCGACGTCGCGCAGGCCTTCGCTCTGAAGCGCCTCGGCGGCGGCGCGGTAGCCCGCCATGGGAAGGCTGTACAGATGGATCGAATCAAAGCGAAAGCGGTCCGAGCGCTCGAAGCGCAGCGTGCACTCCGCAAGGCCCTCATCGCTGTAGCCGAGGCAGATGCTGATCCACTGCTGGGGGAAGATGAAGTTGCTGCTTCGGTGCAGTACGACGGCGGAGTTCTCTCCCGCTGCGGAGCTGATCTGCATCCTGACGTCCGTTTCGAAGTCCGCGTCGTCGTTGACGGCGCCCTCGATCACCAGGAAGGTCTCCGAATCGGGCTCTCCCGCAAAGCGCAAGCGAAGGGTGCCGCCCGCTTCCGCTGCGATGCAGCCGTCCTCGAGCCGCACACCGCTGGCTTCCGCGACGCTCCACTCCAGGCTCTTGGCCCGGGGTGCATCTGAAATTGCCGGCAGGCCGCAGTCTCCGCCCTCGAGCAGCGCGCCGCACATCAGCGCCGCCTGACGGTCGACGGGATTCATCTCCTCAAAGGTCGCAGGATCCACCGAATTGTGGTAGACGTAGCCCAGCGGCAGGGCGTAGCGGTTGCGGTAGACGGCGACCACGTCTCCGTCGTCCTGCGTCACGGATTGCGCCTCCTCGAAGCCGTAGGGGACGACCTCGTTTTCGCCGGGACCGCGCACGCTGCAGGCCACCGAGGCCAGCGCATTGAGCGCGCTGCTGCCGCCGAGGCCGTAGAGCTGGAAGGCCTTCGTCAGGGTGGATACGCCCATGGCGCTGTAATAGCGGTACATCTCGTTCGGAATGACGCTCCAGTAGTAGGAGGGATCGCAGTAATCCTGCATGATCTGATGGCACGCGGTGTTTCTGCCCGTGTCCACGCGGAAGAAGCCGTCGCCGTCCAGCGCACCCGCCACCGCGGCGGTCTCGTTCGCGATGCGCACATCCAGCCCGCCCACGCCGTATTCCTTGCTCAGGCCCCGGTCAATGGGCGCATAGAGCGTCCAGCAGTAGAGCACGCAGCAGGCGAGGGTGAGCGCCGCCAGCAGGCGCTTTTCCGCCTCCGGGCGAATGTGCGCCACGCGATCTTTGCATGCGAAAAAGAGCGCAAAGACGCCGACGGTCGCCGCGCCCGCCAGCAAAAAGAGCTCGCGTAGCACCACGCCTGCGGCCAGAAGCAGCGCCGCAAAGGCGAGGGAGAGCCAAAGCAGAGGGCGCTTTGCGCGGCCCTGGAGGGAGAACAGGCGCGGCATGGCCCAGGCCACAGTCACGCACATGGCGAAGGCAAAGCCGTAGCACCAGCGGTTGCTCGCGTAGCCCCAGCCGTTGAACAGGCGCCCGAAGGCGGGCACGCATGCAAAGAGCGCCACGAGCAGCACGCAGGCGCGCAACTGGCCCACCGGGAAATCCTCTGCCACCCGGAGCTCCTCCTTCCCACGCTGGCGCATGAAGAGCACCATCAGGGAAAACAGCGCCAGCGGGCACAGGTTTTCAATCATCCACGCATCCGAGGTCAGGTACGGCGCGCAGAAGTAGAGCACCAGCGAGAGGTAGTAGCTCAGGCTGTAGTGGATCAGCGAATCGGTGTAGCCGCCCACCGCGCCGATGCGGGCGTTGTTCATGAAGGCGTGCAGTATCGGCAGGAAGAACACCGCCGAGAGGGCGACGCCCAGAAGATAGGCGCCCGCCAGTGCGAAGCCGTCCTCCGCGCACCTCCGCACGCCGCAGCGCTTCAGGCGGCCGATGAGCCGCACCAGAATGTAGGCGACCACGAGCAGCGTCGTCTGGAAGGCGAAGTAGTAATTGGCCACCAGCATCAGGGCGGCGACGAGCGTGAACATCAGCCACTTGCGCTGCGCAAACAGGCGCTCCGTGGCGATGAGCAGCAGCGCAAGGTAGATGCCGCCGTCCGCAAAGTAGGGATGCCGGAGCGTGGCCTTCGTATAATAGCCACAGAATGCGTACATCAGCGCCGCGATCGGAAGCGCCCAGTCGTCCCTCAGGCGGATTTTGCGAAGGTAGAGGAGGAAGAAGAGGCCCGCGAGATAGATGCGCAGCAGAATCGCCGCGCCGTAGGCCCATTCCATCGCCGCGTCCGGGACGCACGCGGCCAGGAGATTCACCGGATCCAGGAGACCGTAATAGGAGAGCGTTCCGATGACGTCCAGTCCCTGTCCCAGCTGCAGATTCACCATCTTGAAACCGTTCCCGACCAGAAGGTCGCGCACAACGCTGCGGACATAGCGAAACAGTGTGTAGTGCTGGGTCACGCCGTCCACACTGCTGATCATGACCCTGCCGAAGGGCACGAAGCACAAGAGGAGCCCGGCCATGGCGATCAGGAACATCACGTTGTAGCGTCGCAGCCAGATCCTGCGGTTGCGCATCTTCACTTCCCGCATCTCTTCGCTGCCTCCTCCGTCTCCCGGATCAGATAGGCCGGGCGGCGCTTGGTCTCCAGGTAGGTCTTGGACAGATATTGTCCGAGAATACCGATGCAGAACAGCTGCAGGCCGCCGATGAGCACGATCACGCAGATCATCGACGGCCAGCCCGCGACGGGGTCGCCCCAGATGAGCGTGCGCACAATGATGAAGATCAGGCTCAGAAACGCGATCAGGCACATCAGTATGCCCATCAGAGATGCGATGGCCAGCGGACGCGTGGAGAAGGCGACGATGCCGTCCACGGAGTAGAGCAGAAGCTTCCAGAAGCTCCACTTCGTGTTGCCCGCTGCGCGGGGACGGTTTTCATAGGAAATCCAGTGGGTCTTGAAGCCCACCCAGCTGAAGATGCCCTTGGAGAAGCGGTTGTACTCCGGCAGCTCCAGTATGCAGTCCACTACGCGCCTGCGCATCAGGCGGAAATCCCGCGCCCCATCCACGATTTCCGTGTCGGAAATCCGGTTGATCAGGCGATAGAACGCCCGGGCGAAGAAGGAGCGGACCGGCGGTTCGCCCTTGCGGTCCGCGCGGCGCGTGGCCACGATGTCGTATTCGCTCTGTTCGTCCTCCAGGATGTCGAGCATCTCCGGCAGCAGCGCGGGCGGATCCTGAAGGTCCGCATCCAGCAGTGCGACGTAATCTCCGGTGGCTGCGCGCAGGCCCGCGAGCATGGCGCTCTCCTTGCCGAAGTTGCGGGAAAAGGAGAGATAGCGCACCCGGACGTCCGATTGCGCAAGCTGGCGCAGAATGCGCAGCGTGCCGTCCGACGAGCCGTCGTCCACAAAGACCAGCTCCAGTTCAAAGCGTCCGGCCTCACGGGCGACGCGGCAGATTTCCGCATAGAACAGCGGCAGGGATTCTTCTTCGTTGTAGCAGGGAACGACCGCAGAAATGACCGGCATAAACTCTCCACCTTTGTCATCTGTTATCTGTTTTCCATTATATAGCGGGTTTTATGTATTTGCAATATGTGTGTCTCAATTTAGTAAAAATTGGTCGATCACCCAGGCCACGCCGTCGTGGTCGCAGTCGGGGGCGACGATGTCCGCGGCGGCCTTCGCGCCGGGACAGGCGTTGCCCATGGCCGCGGAAAAGCCCGCCGCGCGGAGAATCTCCACGTCGTTCATGTTGTCGCCCATGGCGATGGTCTCCTCCATGGGCACGCCCAGGTGCGCGCAGAGCATGCGCAGGCCCCGGCCCTTGTCCGCCAGGTCGGAGACGACCTCCAGCATGTAGCCGATGGAGTCCGCAATCTTGAGCGGCCGGCCGGTCAGGCGCGCCTTGATGCGCTCCCGGTCCCGGACATTTTCAAAATAGAGATTCACCTTTTCAATCCGGAAGGGCCGGTTGTCGTAGTTTTCAAAGAGCTTCGGGTCGAACGCGGAGAAGCTGTGGAACATCTCCCGGTAGTTGCCCACGCGGCAGGCGTCCGCCCAGGCGGTGTCCTTCGCGTTGAAATAGGACTGGTTCTCGTGAAAGACCTGAATCACCGCCCGCTCGCCGCGAAGCAGATCGAGGATGTTGCGCACCTCCTGCGCGGGCACGGGGTCCACATGGATGGTGTGGTCGTATTTCATGTCGTAGACGCAGCTTCCGTTTTCGCACACCAGATAGCGAATCTCCGGCAGTTCGCCGATCACATCTCGGATTTCGGAGAGGCAGCGGCCCGTGGAGATAACCACCTGCTTGCCCGCCTGCGCCGCGCGCCGCACCGCGTCCCGGTTGCCTGCGGAAACCTTGAGCTCGCTGTTGAGCAGCGTTCCATCCATGTCGAGGGCGATGAGACTGTACTTGCCCATGGGAAAACCTCCCGCATCTCAGGTATTTTTTCCCCTCCATTATTCCAGAATAGTATTAGCTTATCCTGCGCTTCCAGGTAAAATCCAGGCTCAGGCGGGTTAAACGCTTGTCAACTCCCTCCGGATTGATTATAATATTTGATATTCAGGTAAAACCATTTCTTCAACAGGAGGTATACCATGAGAAAGAGCGGCGTTTTGATGCACATCACCTCTCTGCCGTCCCGCGGCGGCGTGGGCACGCTGGGCCAGGCCGCCTGTGATTTTGTGGATTTCGTGCGGGATTCCGGCATGAACATCTGGCAGATGCTGCCCGTAGGACCCACCGGCTACGCCGAATCCCCCTACCAGAGCGCGTCCACCTATGCCGGCAACCCGCTGATGATTGACTTTGATCTGATGACGGCGGACGGCCTGCTGCCCGAGGGCGCCTATGAGCCGCTGCCCATCCTGGACGAGGTGGACTTCGAGGCGGTCAAGGCGCAGAACATCGCCCTGCTGCATCAGGCCTACGAATACGCGAAGGACGGCCTTGCGGATGCGCTGAAGGAATTTGAGCAGACGCATCCCTGGGTGCGGGACTACGCGCTCTTCTCCGCTCTGAAGGAGCACTTTGGCTTCATCTCCTGGATGGAGTGGCCCGATCAGGAGATCCGCCACCGCAAGGCGGCGGCGCTGAAGAAGTATTCCGAACTTCTGGCGGATTCCGTGGAATTCTATGTGTTCGGCCAGTATGTGTTCTTCAGCCAGTGGAACCGGCTGCACGATTACGCCCGTGCGCGGGGCGTGCAGCTGATGGGAGACATGCCCATCTATGTGGCGGAGGATTCCGCGGACGTGTGGCTCAATCCGGACATGTTCGAGCTGGACGACGACGTGCGCCCGATCCGCATCGCGGGCGTGCCGCCGGACTACTTTCAGAAGGACGGCCAGCGCTGGGGCAATCCGCTCTACGCCTGGAAGCGCCATGAGGAGACGAAGTTCAGCTGGTGGATCGCGCGGCTGCGCGCCCTGGGCGAGATGTTTGACATCCTGCGCATCGACCACTTCATCGGCTTTGCCAACTATTACGCCATTCCCGCCGGGGAAGAGACCGCACGCAATGGAAAATACGAGCTCGGCCCGGGCACGAAGCTGTTCCGGCGCATCCAAAAGGAACTGCCGGAGCTGAACATCGTGGCCGAGGATCTGGGCGTGGTGAGCAAGCGCGTGAAGAAGCTCCTGGCCTTCTGCGGCTACCCGGGCATGAAGGTGCTTCAGTTCGCCTTCGATTCCGACGACGATAACCAGGATCTGCCCGAACATCACACGCCCAACTGCATCGTCTATACGGGCACCCACGACAACAACACCACCCTCGGCTGGTGGGAGAGCGCGTCCGAAACGGTGAAAGCCTTCGCCCGCAAGAAGCTGGGCATGGCCGATCATGACGGGGACATTGTCTCCGCCATGCTGAACGCCGCCTGGGGCAGCGTGGCCGAGACGGCCATCGCCCCCATGCAGGACTTTCTGAACCTGGGCGGCGAGGCCCGCATGAATTTCCCGGGCACCGTCGGCGGCAACTGGCTCTGGCGCATGCAGCCCTGCGACTACGCGCCCATCGCCCGGCGCATCCGCGTGATGAACCGCCGCTTCGACCGGGGCAGCCTCGCCTCTCCCGACGCGGGTGAAATCGCCGCCGCAGCCGAGGCATTCGTGGCCTGCAAGTATCATGTGGATCTGCCCGGCGCAACGGCCTGGCAGCTGCACGAGGGCATCTCCGACGCGGTGATGATGGCCATCGCGCCCATCTGGGCCGACTGCTGCGGCGCGCGCCTTGAAAAGCGCCGCGCGCTGTACCTCTCCGCCGAGTATCTGGTGGGCCGGCTGATTTACAACAACCTGTACTCCCTGGGCATTCTGGAGGACGTGAAGGCCCGCCTCGCGGAGCGCGGCGTGGATCTGGCCAGTCTGGAGGACGTGGAGGACGCGGCGCTGGGCAACGGCGGTCTGGGCCGCCTTGCCGCCTGCTTCCTGGACAGCGCCGCCACCCATGACGTTCCCCTGGACGGCTACGGCCTGCGCTACAAGTACGGCCTGTTCAAGCAGACCTTCGAGGGCGGCCGCCAGAAGGAGCTGCCGGACGACTGGACGGCCTACGGCGATCCCTGGAGCATCCGCCGCGATGAACTCGCTGTGGAGGTTCCCATGAAGGGCCTGACCGTGCGCGCCGTTCCCTACGACATGCCCGTGATCGGCTATGGCGGGAAGAACATTGGAAATCTGCGCCTGTGGCAGTGCGAGAGCACCCATGAGTTCGACTTCGACCTCTTCAACGCCCAGGACTACGCCGCTGCCGCGAAGGACAAGAACACCGCAGAGGACATCACCAAGCTGCTCTATCCCAACGACACGCTGCGCGCCGGCAAGCTGATGCGCGTGCGCCAGCAGTACGTGCTGTGCAACGCGTCGCTTCAGGACATGCTGCGCACCTACCGCGAAAAGTACGGCAGCGACTATTCGAAGTTCGCCGACCTGCACGCCATCCAGCTCAACGACACCCATCCCACGATGGCTATCCCCGAGCTGATCCGCATGCTGATGGAGGACGGCGTGAGCTTCCCCGCGGCCTTTGGCATCGCGCAGAAGACCTTCCGCTACACCAACCACACCGTCATGCGCGAGGCGCTGGAGTGCTGGGACATCTCCCTGCTCAACGAGGTCGCGCCGGAGATGGTCAGGGTCATCCGCATGATCGACCAGCGCCTGGCCCGGGAGCTGCGCCGCCGCAAGGTGGAGAACGCCGCCTCCATGCGCATCATTCAGGACAAGCGCGTGCACATGGCGCTGCTGGACGTGTACGCCTGCAGCTACGTCAACGGCGTGGCCGCCATCCACAGCCAGATTCTCAAGGACGACGTGTTCAAGGAGTGGTACGCCCTCTATCCGGAGCGCTTCCAGAACAAGACCAACGGCATCACCCAGCGCCGCTGGCTGGGCCTGTGCAACCCCGAGCTGTGCGCGCTTCTGGACGAGACCGTGGGCGAGGGGTATCTCGCCGACCTGTTCGTGCTGGACGGGCTGAAGGACAAGATCGACGACGACCTCGCCGTGCGCTTCGTCGAAGTCAAGCGGGAGAAGAAGCGCCAGCTCGCCGCCATCATCAAGGAGCGCGAGGGCGTGGAGATCCCGGAGAACTTCGTCTTTAGCGTTCAGGTCAAGCGCCTGCACGAGTACAAGAGACAGCTGCTCAACGCCCTGTCCATCTGGGACATCTATCAGTCCCTGAAGGATGGCACGCTGACCGACTTCCCGGCCACCGCCTTCATCTTCGGAGCAAAGAGCGCGCCCGGCTACGCCCGCGCCAAGGCCGTGATCTACTTCATCAACCGCATTGCCGCCATCATCAACGCCGATCCGGCGGTGCGCGACAAAATGCGCGTGGTGTTCGTGCACAACTACAACTGCTCCTACGCCGAGCACATCATCCCGGCGGCGGACATCTCCGAGCAGATCTCCCCCGCAGGCACCGAGGCCAGCGGCACCGGCAACATGAAGCTGATGCTCAACGGCGCGGTCACGCTGGGCACCCGGGACGGCGCGAATATCGAAATCTTCGAGCAGGCCGGCGAGGAGAACAACTTCCCCTTCGGCGCGACCGTCGAGGAGATCAACGCCATGAAGGACAGCTACGACCCGATGAAGCTGTACGAGTCCGATGCGCACATCAGGCGCGCCGTGGACGCGCTTTCCGATCCCGGGATCACCGGCGAGGACCCCGAGGCCGACTGGGAGGGCGCAGTTGCCGAGCTGAAGATCGCGCTGCTCAAGGGCAAGAGCTGGCACAAGCCGGATCACTACTACCTGCTGCACGACTTCGCCGACTACCAGCGCGCGCGCCTGGAGGCCATCCGCGCCACGCAGGACGAGATCGCCTTCGCGAAGAAGTGCCTTAACAACATCGCGGGCGCGGGCAAGTTCTCCTCCGACCGCACCATCCGCGAGTACGCCGACGAGATCTGGTTCATCTGACATAGAGAATCAAAAATTCGAATCAGCGCCTCTCTTTTTTCGAAAAGGGCGGCGCTTCTTTAACTCCAGTTGATTTTCGGGTGCTAGGATATGGTGTAAGAATATGGAACCGGGTGATTGCATGGCATTTGTGGAATTCAGGAACGTGGGGAAGCGCTACAAGATGGGCGAGGTGTCCATCGAAGCGCTGCACGATGTGAGCTTTACCGTGGAGAAGGGTGAAATCTGCGTGATCGTGGGCGCGTCCGGCGCGGGCAAGACGACGCTTCTGAACATTCTGGGCGGCATGGATTCTCTCACCAGCGGCAGCGTGCGCCTGAACGGCAAAAAAATCTCCAACTATTCGTCGAAGCGGCTGACCCAGTACCGCCGTCGCGACATTGGCTTCGTGTTCCAGTTCTACAATCTGGTGCCCAGCCTCACCGCGCTGGAAAACGTGGAGCTCGCGGCCCAGATCTGTCCCCATCCCCGGGACGCTGCGCGCACCCTGCGGGACGTGGGCCTGGAAAAGCGCATGGACAACTTTCCCGCGCAGCTCTCCGGCGGCGAACAGCAGCGCGTGGCCATCGCCCGCGCGCTGGCGAAAAATCCCAAGCTGCTGTTGTGCGACGAGCCCACCGGCGCGCTGGACTACAAGACCGGCAAGGCCATTCTGAAGCTTTTACAGGATACCGCCCGGGAGAGCGGCATGACGGTCATCATCATCACCCACAATTCGGCCCTGACCGCCATGGCGGATCGGGTCATTGAGCTCAAGAGCGGCACGGTGCTCTCGGAGCGCGTCAATGAGCGCGCAGTTCCCGTAGAGGAGATTGAATGGTAATGACGCCGCTGAAAAAATCCGCGCTCCGGACCATTCGGAGGAATCTGGGGCGCTATCTGGCCATACTGGCGATCATCGCGCTGGGCGTGGGCTTCTTTTGCGGGCTGCGCATCTGCCGCACGGCCATGGTTCGCGCCGCCGGTGATTACATCGAAGAAAACCATCTCTTTGACTACCGCCTGATCTCCACCCTCGGCTTTACCGGGGAGGATGAGGCCTACTTTGACGCGCTCGAAAGAATCGACTGCGCCGAGGGAGCGGTCTGGGCCGACGTGCTGGTGGATATGGGGGACGGAAATACCCACGCCCTGCGCGCCCATTCCATGATGGAGCACATCAACACCCTGAGCCTCACCGCCGGGCGTATGCCGGAGGCGGACGACGAGCTCGTGGCCGACGCGCGCGCCTTCGGTGCGGACGTCATCGGCAGCACGATTTCTCTCTCCGACGAAAACGACGCGGATACGCTGGAGAAATTCCGCCACCGCAGCTACACCATCGTGGGACTGGCGAACAGCGTCTACTATCTCAATTACGAGCGCGGCAGCACCAACATCGGAAACGGAACGCTGGCGGGCTTCGTCTATCTGCCCTACGAGGGCTTCGACGTGGACTATTTCAGCGAGATCTTCGTGGATGTGGACGCGCCGGGCGAGATCTACTCGCAGGAATACAACGACGCGCTGGCGGACTTTGAGGACTGGCTGGAGGCGGAGACGCAGGCGCGCGCGGATCTGCGCTACCAGAGCCTGGTGGCCGACGCGCAGGAGGAGATTGACGACGCGCAGGCGGAGCTGGACGGCAAGCGGGACGAGTATCTGGAGGAGAAGCGCGACGCGACCGCCGAACTCAACGACGCGCACGCGGAGCTCGAGGACGCCAGCCGGGAAATCGCTGACGGCGAGGCCAAACTGGAGAAGAACGCAAAGAAGCTCGACAGCGCCCAGTCCGAATACAACTCCGGCATGAGCGCCTACAAGAGCTCCAAAAAGGAGTTTGAACAGAAAAAGGCGGAGGCACAGGCGCAGCTGGATGCGGCGCAGGCGGAGATTGATGCCAACCGCGCGACCGCCGAGGCGGGTCTGCGCCAGATTGAGGAGAGCGGCGTGCTCTCCAGCTACGAGCAGCTCAAGGCGGGCATTGCGCAGATCCAGGCGGGCCTGGACGCGCTGGATGCGGAGCGGGAGGCCCAGCTCCAGGAGCCCCGCGCGCAGCTGGCGGCGCTGAAGGGCCAGATGGGTGAACTGGACGCGGCCATCTCTGCCGCCGAGTCCGAGCGCGACAGCGCGGTCTCTGCGCTGCAGGGGCAGATCGATGCCCTGCGGGGAAACATCTCCGCCTGGGAGGAGGAGAAGGCCCAGCTGGATGAGAGCGACCCCGACCAGGCGGCCCGTGCGGCGGAGCTGGAGGGCAAGATCTCCGGCGCGAAGGGCGAGATCTCTGCGCTGGAGAGTCAGATTTCCGACGCGCGGAGCACCTGCGAAGCCGCAGTTTCCAGCCTGAACGCCCGGAAGGGTGAGCTTCAGGGCGCCATCGACGCGGCCTCCGACCAGATTGCGCAGGCGGAAGCGGCCTTTGACGCCCAGTGCGCGGAGATGGAGAGCCAGCTCTCCGAATTGCAGGCCGGCCGGGAGCAGATTGAGCAGAGCGGCGTGCTCGAGCAGTATACTCAGGCCAAGGAGGCAATTGCGACGCTGGACGCGGCGCAGGCGGAGCTGGACGGGCAGTCCGCGCAGGTTCAGACCCAGCTGGACGGCTATCAGGCCCAGCTGGACGCGGCGAGCGCACAGCTCAGCAGCGCCAAACGGCAGATTCAGAGTGGCAGGAGCCAGCTCGAGGAGGGCCGCGCGGAATTGGAGGAGGCGCGGGAAAAGCTGCAGGAGGGCCGCGCGGAATATGAGACCGCCCTGACCGATGCGGAGATGCAGTTCATGGACGCGGAGCGGGAGCTCAGGGATGCGCAGGGCGAGATCGACGATGCGCAGGAGCAGGTCAACGACATCGAACCCGCCACGCTCTATGCCCTCAGCCGCAATACGAACGTGGGCTACGCCTGCTTTGAAAACGATTCGCAGATCGTGGAGGGCATCTCGACGGTTTTCCCCCTGTTCTTCCTGCTGGTGGCTGCGCTGGTGTGCATGACCACCATGACCCGCATGGTGGACGAGCAGCGCACCGAGATCGGCACGCTGAAGGCGCTGGGCTATTCCAAGGGCGCGATCATGTCCAAGTACCTGTTCTACTCCGGAAGCGCGGCGGCCATCGGCGCGACCATCGGCTACTTCGGGGGAAGCTACCTCTTCCCCAAGGTCATCTGGGAGGCCTACGGCATCATGTATGGCTTCGCGGAGATTCCCTTCGTGCTCAGTCCACTGCAGGGCGCGCTCTCCGCGGGCGCGGCGCTGCTCTGCTCCATGGGCGCGACCTGGTTCTCCTGCAATGCGGAGCTGTCTGAGGTTCCGGCCCAGCTGATTCGTCCCAAGACTCCGAAGGCGGGCAAGCGCGTGCTGCTGGAGCGCGTCGGCTTCATCTGGCGGCGGCTGTCCTTCCTGCGCAAGGTCACCGTGCGCAACGTGTTCCGCTACAAGAAGCGCCTTTTGATGATGGTGGTGGGCATCAGCGGCTGCACGGCCCTGCTGGTCACGGGCTTCGGCATCAACGATTCCATCGCAAACCTCGCCACCGACCAGTTCGGGAGCATCATGCCCTACGACCTGTCCGTCACCTTCTCGGAGCATCAGGATGCGCAGGCCCAGGCGGAATTCATGGAGGCGCTGAACCTGGACGCGCAGGACGTGCGCTTCGTGTACGAGGGCGCGGTGGACGTGGCCTATGGAGACCGCACCCGCTCCGTGTACATGATCGTCAGCGACGATGCGCTGGACGGCTTCATCAATCTTTGCGCGGACGGCGCGGAGCTCTCCCGGCCCGGGGAGGGCGAATGTCTGGTGAGTCGCGGTCTGGCGGAGCGCTGCGGCTTTGGGAGCGGCGACGTGGTGACCGTATACGACGACCAGATGAACCGGATGACGCTCACGCTGACCGGCGTGTTCGACAACTACGTTCAGGACTACCTGATCACCAATTCCGGCAGCCTGACCGCCCAGTGGGGCGCGCCGCCTGAGATCAACACCGCCCTGGTGCGCTGTGCGGAGGACAGCGATCCCCACGCGCTCTCCGCCCGGGCCTCCGATGTGGAAAAGGTGCGCAGCGTAACGGTGAGCCGGGACACCCGGGAGCGCTTTGACAACATGATGTCCAGCCTGAACTACATCGTGATCATGGTGGTGATCTGCGCGGCGGCGCTGGCGTTCATCGTGCTCTACAACCTGACCAACATCAACATCACCGAGCGCATACGCGAAATCGCCACGGTCAAGGTGCTGGGCTTTACGCTGCGGGAGACTGCGAGCTACGCTCTGTCTGAAAATCTGGTGCTCAGTGCGCTGGGCGCGCTGGTGGGCCTTCCCCTGGGTCGCGCGCTGCACGCCTTCGTCATGGCCCAGATCAAGGTAGATCTGGTGGTGTTCGACGTGCGCGTCACGCCGCTGAGCCTCGCGATTTCCGTGGGCCTGACGCTAGCCTTCGCGGGACTGGTGAACCTGTTCATGCTGCGCAAGATTGACCGCATCAACATGGCCGAGTCCCTCAAGACCATCGAGTGACCCGCTCCTTTGCGGCGCATGACGGAGCCGCATCCGCCGGGAAGCGGCGAAAGCGCGGGGGAGGCGACCTTGCCGGGCGGCCCGCCCGGAATCGGCGGGACGGACGAACGGCGCCCTGCCCGTCGCGCGCAAGCCTTGCTTCGCGGATGGCGCACAGGAAATGGAATCTGCCCGAAAGGCCGGACAGCTCTTTCAACGCAGAATCTTATGAATGATGAATTGCGATTTCTCCTGAAATGAACGGAAGATACATAAAAGGCTGCGCGCGGCGCTTCAAAGCGCCTGCGCGCAGCCTTTCTGATTGTCGTGACTCCCGGGAACGCGCGCGAGCGGGCGGCAGCCCCGTTGCGCTACAACTGCGGCCGGCGGCGCGTACGGCGCTGCGCCGCGATGACTTATGCCCCGGTGGGCAGGCGGGTAAAGAGCTCTGCTTGCGCCTCCTCTGTGATCCAGACGGAGACAGAACCGCCGTCTACGCGGAACGTTCCCCAGCCGTCGTCTCCGACGGTTACGGTTTCGCTCCTCCGGCCCATGGCGTCCGCCATGCGCCGTCCGGCGAGGCGCAGCCCCAGATACATCCGCTTTTCGCCGCTCGCGCTGTCTGTCAGCAGCACGGCGAGTCCGGAGTCCGGATGGTCGCCGTCGCCCGTCCGGGTGAAGCCGACCACCGAGGGATCGTCGAAGTACGCATGCTCCTCGCCGTAGGCGTACAATTCGCGGATTTTGAGCATCGCCGGCAGGCCGGGCACGGGCGCAATCGCGTCGTGGGGGATTCCGTAGTAATCGCCGTAGAACACGCAGGGAAGGCCGGTGCTCCGCAGCAGGATGAGCGCGTAGGCGTGGGGCTTGAACCAGACCGGAATGAACGAAGCCAGCGCCTGGCCCGGCTGGGTGTCGTGATTGTCCACGAAGGTCACGGCGTGCGCCGGGTCGGCTTCGGTCAGGGTTCCCGCGTAGAGCGTGCGCATGTCGAAATTTCCGTCCGAGGTCGCAGCTTTGAGGAAGTTGAAGTGCAGCGGGACGTCGAACAGCGAAAGCTTGCGCTCCGTCGCGTCCAGATAGTGCAGCAGGCGCTCGAGATCCTGAGACCAGTATTCGCCGACGAGAAAGAGCTCCCGGCCGCCGGATTCGGGCCGCCGCGCGTACGCGCGCATGTCCTCCATCCAGGCCCGGTAGAATTCAAAGCCGATGTGCTTGACCGCGTCCAGGCGGAATCCGTCCATGTGCACCGTGTCCAGATACCACTTTCCCCAGGCGTGCGTCTCCGCAATCACCTCCGGCTGGTCGGTGTCCAGATCCGCGCCCATCAGATAGTCGTAGTTTCCGTTCTCCGAATCCGTCTCCCGGTTCCATTTCTTGCCCAGGAAGCGGAAGATGCCGGAGCGCTTGCCCGCGTCGTCCCAGTCCGTTCCACTGAAGTGGGACGCGTCCCAGCGGAAGGCGGAATACTTTCCCCCGCGGCCCGCGAAATCGAAGCGGGTCCAAGCGCGAATCTGTTGCGGGTCGCCGATGTCGCGGTTGCGGTCGGTGGGAACCTCCTCCTCCACCAGAACATCCTGCGTTCCGTCCGCGCCCATGCGGTGGTTGAGCACCACGTCGCAGATCGCGGCGATTCCGTTCTGCTGAAGCGCCTGCACGGCCGCCAGATAATCCGCCCGCGCGCCGTACCTCGTCTCCACGCTGCCCTTCTGATCGAATTCTCCGAGGTCGTACATGTCGTATACGTCGTAGCCGACGCTGTTTTTGCCATCGGCCCCCTTGTAGGCGGGCGGAAGCCAGGCCATGTCGATGCCCGCGCGCCGCAGCGCCGGAGCCTGCGCCTGCACGCGCCTCCAGAGAAGGCCGTTTGCGGGCAGATACCACTCGAAGTATTGGATCATCGTATGATTATCGCATCTCATGTCGCTTGTTTCCTCCTCCGCATATTCTATCACAGCCGCCACTGCGCGTCAAATTGCGCCGGTTTCGAGTTCAGGTGCGCGGTTGCTTTTTGCGGCGGATGCTGCTATGATAGAGATATCCGCAGCCGGTTGCGACTTCGCTGCGGGTATGCGGCCGACGGGCGCGGCTGATCGTGGAGGTGAAAGATGGACGGAAAGCTGATGCGGATTGCAGCGGGATTTCAGATTGACGGCGCCGTGCGCACATGCGTGCCCCACGGCTGCGGGCACATCAATGCAACCTATCTCGCGACCTGCTCCGGAGGAAGGCGATACATTCTTCAGCGGATCAACGATCGCGTCTTTCCCCATGTGGATGAATTGATGGAGAACATCGCCGCCGTCACCCGGTATTTGCGGGAGCGGACAGAGGATCCCCGGCGCGTGATGACGCTGGTGCCCACGGCTTCGGGTGCGACACACCTGCGCGGCGAAGACGGCGCATACTGGCGCATGTATGATTACATCGAGGACAGCCTCTGCCTGCAGAGCCCGGAGAGCGCCGCGGATTTTTACCAGAGCGCCGTGGCCTTCGGCGGCTTTCAGCAGCAGCTGGCCGGTTATCCGGCGGAGACCCTGCACGAGACCATCGCCGGATTTCACGACACGGTGCGCCGCTACCGCGCCTTTCACGAGGTGCTGGAGCGGGATCCTTGCGGCCGGGCCGGAGGCGTGGCCGCGGAGATTGAATTTGCACTGGCGCGGGAGAGCGGGGCGGGTTGCCTCGTCGAAGGCCTGCGGTCGGGCAGGCTTCCCCTGCGCGTGACCCACAACGACACAAAGCTCAACAACGTCCTGCTGGACGCGCACAGCCGCGCGCCGCTGTGCGTGATCGACCTGGACACGGTCATGCCGGGGCTGAGCCTGTATGACTTTGGCGATGCGATCCGCTTCGGGGCCGCCACCGCCGCCGAGGATGAGACCGATCTGAGCAGGGTGGAGATGGATCTGACTCTGTTCGAGACCTTCGCCCGGGGCTATCTCGCGGCCTGCCCGGATCTCACGCCGGAGGAGAAGCGGCTGCTTCCCACGGGTGCGCGCATCATGACGCTGGAGTGTGGCCTGCGCTTTCTGACGGACTACCTAGACGGCGACCACTATTTCGCCGTGCATCGCGCGGGGCACAACCTGGACCGCTGCCGCACGCAGTTCCGGCTCGTGGCGGACATGGAGCGCAAGGCGGAGCGCATGGAGGAAATCGTGCACGCCCTCGACCACTGATGTCAAGCGCCGTGGGCGCATCTCCTCCGCCGGAAAAGCACTTTTCTGACCGAGTGGGATGACGGCGGCGTTCGGAATTGCCGCATTTATTTATAATGAAAAAGACCGCGAAAGCGGCCTTCAGAATCTCGAAAAACCTCAGGAAAGCGCGAAAGGGCCGCAGCCCTTTCGCGCTTCAATCGTACCCGGCGGCGTGTACGCAGGGGGAGATGCACCCCCGCTTTCATTGTCCACGGTGGCGTGCGCGGCGGTCGTGTTGTTGACCTTCGCGCTGCGGGGCCTATTTGCAGAAGCTGTCTGCCCAGAGCTCCTGGAGCGGCGGGATGTGCTCCAGCATGCCGGGGGAGAGCATGCTCCAGATGACGCCGCGGGTGGGCTTGGGGAATTCGTTGCGCGTGTGGATTACGCGGGTGGGCGTTACGATGTAGTCGATGGCGGTGTCATAGGGCTGCGCCTCCACGTCCACGTCCACCACCTGACAGTCGTGGCCGACGGCGACCACGGGGGTGTTCACATCCACGACGCCCTTGGTGTAGAACATCGCCCACTCCAGATCAAAGTAGCCGTGGCCCTTGCCGAAGCGGAGTCCGGCGGGGGTGATGGCGTATGCTCCGGTGACCAGGAAGTCGATGTGGCCGATTTCATCGCGGATGCGCTTCAGGGTCATGTGCTTCCAGAAGCGCTGCGCGCCGTCGAGGGTGGAGGCCAGCTCTTCCTTGCCGGCGGGCACCCATTCGGGCCGCAGGCAGAATACGCCGCGGGTGATGCCGTAGTTGGTCATCAGGATGGTCTTGCCGTCGCGGATGGCCCGCTCGCGCAGCGCCTCCAGATTGTTGTCCGGCGTGATGAAGATGACCTTCGCCTCCTTGTAAAACGTCTGTTCACACAGAAGATCGGCACAGCGGTCGCTGCCCTGGTAGTCGGCGATGAACTCGGCAAAGTCCCAGCTGAAGCGGGAGTCCGGATAGGCAACCTTGCGCAGCTCCTCCCAGATCATGATGCGCGCAGTCCTGGCGTCCATTTTACTCAAGTGATTCCCTCCAAGCAAATATGCATTATTTGATAGAAATAGCGAACAATTACAGTTCAAACAATCGGTATTATACGCCGGATCGGGCGCTGGGGTCAACCCAAACGCGCGCTTTTTGTTTTAAGTTTGTGTACAATGTTGTCATATATGTTGCCGCGCCTTTGCCAAAGTGTTTTCTTTCCCGGGCGGGGCTGGATTCGCTTGACAGATGCAGGGAAATGGGTAAAATAGTATACAATGTTAAGCATTGTAAATCACAAAAGGAGGTCACTCATGGGCAAGCGCGTTTTGTTTGTCGGCGAGAGCTGGCACGTCCACACCACCGAAGCGAAGGGCTTCGATGTGTTCACCTATGACCACTACGAGGAGGCGACCGAGTACATCCGCGCCGCAGTGGAGGCTGCGGGCGCGGAGTTCATGCACATCCCCAGCCACCTCGTCGAGCGGGATTTTCCCCGCAGCGTGGAGGAATTGAGCCGGTTTGACGTGGTGATGTTCAGCGATGTGGGCGCAAATACCCTGAACCTGCCGATGAACGTGTTCATCAACCTTCAACCCCAGCCCAACCGCCTCCGCATGGTGAAGGACTATGTGGCTCAGGGCGGCGCCTTCGTCATGATCGGTGGCTATCTGACCTTCCAGGGCATACAGGCCCGTGGCGCGTACAAGCGCACGCCCATCGAGGAGATCCTGCCGGTAACGCTGCTGGAGGGCGACGACCGCATGGAGATGAGCGAGGGCATCACTGCCGAGATCGTCTCGCCGGAGCATCCGGTGCTCCGGGGCGTGCCCGGGGAGTGGCCTCAGCTGCTGGGCTACAACAAGCTGCTGCCCAGGGAAGGCGCGGAGGTGCCGGTCGTGGTGAACGGCGATCCGCTCATCGCCCTCGGAAGCTACGGCGCGGGCCGTACCTGCGCCTTTGCCACGGATTGCGCGCCCCACTGGGCGCCGGTGGCCTTCTGCACCTGGGAGGGCTATCTCCGGCTCTGGGGCAATCTGCTCGACTGGCTCACGCAGCGCTGAGGCGCATGGAGAGACCCGGCCCATTCCGGCCGTGCGTCCCGGCTGCTGAATCGGATTTCCAAAAATCCCAACCCGAAAGGGCTGGGATTTTGCTTTCAATTGAAAGACTGTGCCCGGCGAAGGCCGGGCATTATTCATGGATTTGCAATGAGCAGCTTGCAGTTGAAGGAATCGCAGAGCGCTTGAAAGGAGGGGTCGACTGCGGAATCCGTAATCACCGTGTCCACCTCGGAGAGATCGCCGATTTTAAGGAAGCAGCGCTTGCTTCTGTACTTGCTGCTGTCGATCAGCACGACGACGGTCTCCGCCTGCTTGAGCAGCGCCGTCTTGATTTCGTAATCGTGCATGCCCGCCACGGAGAAGGAGCCGTCCTCCATGATGCTGGGCAGACCGATGAAGGCGATGGACGGTTGAAGGGTGTTGAGCATGGAGAGGGCAAAGGGCCCGGCGGAGGAGCCAGTGGACTTGCTCACGGTTCCGCCCAGGATGATGACGGACACGTCCTCCTTCCGGTTGAGCTCAATGGCCGTGTACATCGTGTCGGTGACGGCCACGATCTTCTGGTCGGTGATCAGCTTTGCGAGTTCATATACGGTGCTGCTGCAATCGAAAAAGTAGGTACGGCCGGACTGAATCAGCGGCAGCGCGGCGCGGGCGATCTGCTTTTTCTGTTCGACGTTGTGCGCGGAGCGCAGTGCGAAGGGGGTTTCATCCATCAGAAGGTTTTCGTTGAGCGCGGCGCCTCCGTGGGAGCGGACGATCTTCTTCTGGCTCGCCAGAAAGGCCAGATCCCGGCGTATGGTTGCCTCCGATACGTTCACGATCTCCGAAAGCTGAGCGACCTCTGCCTTGCCGTTGCGGGAAATGTAATCACTTATGATGTTCAGACGCTCAATTCTGTGCATGTCTATCGCCTCAAGTTTGTAATTTCCAAAGAGCAATTCTTATTATAGCATGAATTAATCCAATCGTAAATATCCGGCCGCAAAAGTTGGGTTATGAAATCCCCACAAAAAGTTAATTTTGGTATTGACAGGCATAGATGCTGATGATAAAATAATCAAAAAATGATCGAATAAAGAATCATTTTATGATTAAATGCAAAACTGGAGGGCGTTCTACATGAATGTGAAGGACAAGATTCTCGGAAGTATCCTTGGTGCAGCGGTTGGTGACGCGATGGGCGCGGTGACGGAGACGAGGAGCATTGAGCGCATCAAGGAGGATTTCGGAGGTTTTGTGGACGATCTGCTTCTCCCGCCTGACGACTGTTTTGCGCACGGCTATCCCGTGGGCGCGGTGACGGACGACTTCAGCCTGGCGTATTTCACCGGCAAGGCGCTGGCGGAGAGCGAGGGCAAGGTCACGGAAGAGACCGCGAAGAAGGCGCTTCTGACCTGGGCGGACTACCCGGAGTATGTGCGCTTCGCGGGCCCGACCACGGAGGCTGCCATCAAGAAGCTCAAGGGAGAAGAGGTGTACAATCCCAGGGGCTACATTGCCGCGAACAACCTGAGCGGCACCAACGGCAGCGGCATGAAGATCTTCTGCGTGGGTCTGATCAATCCCGGCAACGTGGACAAGGCGATTGACGACACCATCACGATGTGTGCGCCCACCCACAACAACACGGCGGCCCTGGCCGGAGGCGCGTCCATCGCGGCGGCTGTGGCCTGCGCCATGGGGGAGAATGCGACGCTGGACGACGTGATCGCCGCGGGCATCTACGGCGCGCGAAAGGGCTATGCGCTGGCACAGAAGACGGCCGCGCGCCTCGCGGTTCCCAACATTGAGAAGCGCACGATCCTGGCGGTGGATCTGGCGGTGCACTGCGTCAACCGGGGCATGAGCTGGGAGGAAACCATGACGGAGATCCGCGACATCGTCGGCGCGGGCCTGAACTGCCACGAGGCCATGCCCTGCGTATTCGCAATTCTGGCCGCGACCCGCGGCGACGCGATGTCGGGCATCAAAATGGGCGTGAACATCGGCGATGACACGGATACCATCGCCACCATGGTGGGCGCCATCGCGGGCGCGCTCTACGGCGTGAGCAACATTCCCGAGCGCTACATCGACGTGATCGAAAAGGCAAACCGCGACATTGATCTGCGCGGTCTGGCCCGTGAAATTGAGGAGAAGTTCTATAAATGAGCGAAGGATATGTCATTGCGGTGGGCTCCGCCTGCATCGACGAGAATAACAACGCCGACCGCTGGCCGGAACTTGGCGACAAGTGCCTGATCCGCCCCACGGGCGATCTGGTGGGCGGAATGATTGCCAACGCGGCGTGCGTGCTGGCGGGCTACGGCCTCAGGACCTGCATGTTTGACGCACTGAACTCCCGCCAGGCGGACTTCATTCTGAAGGATCTGAAGTCCTACGGACTGGACGTGGAGCATGTGCGCATCGACGACAGCCTTCCGGACGCGAAGTGCATCATCGTCCGCACGCCCACGGACCGGGCGATTCTGGTTGTGAGCGAGCCGAAGCCGGATATCGTCCTGACGAAGGCTGAGGAGGACTTCTTCTCCGGGGCCGCCTATGTGTACTCGACGCCCAGCGAGATGCGCAAGATCGTGGGCGCGTGCGCGCACATGCGCGCGTGGCGCGCAGGCGGCGTGCGCATCGTGCTGGACGTGGAATCCTCCACCTACGTCGAGGCAGACGAGGATCTGCTCAAGAGCGCCAGCATGATCTTCTTCAACGAGTTTGGATTTGCAAACTGCCTGCGGGGGAGATCCGAAGCGGCTTTCCGCGCGGAGCTGTTCGACGCAGGCGTGGAGGTCATCACCGTGACGCTGGGCGCGGCCGGAAGCGAGACCTGGACGCGCAGCGACCACGACAGAACCGGGGGACACCGGGTGAAGGTCGCGGATACGACCGGTGCGGGCGACACCTTCAACAGTTCGTTTGTGTACTGCATGAGTCAGGGCTGCGACATCCACAGGGCCGCCGCGTTCGCAAACCGGGCGGCCGCCGATTCCGTCACGCGGGTCGGCCCCAAGAGCGGCGTCGGACCGGCGGAGCGCATCTGGGCAATGGTGGAGTGAAACGAGGGAAAGGGTGAAAAGATTTGCAACCGATTCTAAAAGCGACGGCTGTCACCAAGGCCTTCTTCGGGAATCAGGTTCTCAAGGGCATTGATTTTGAAGTTCTGCCCGGAGAGGTGATGGGGCTCGTCGGCGAAAACGGCGCCGGAAAATCGACGCTGATGAAGATCATCACGGATCTGTACACCATGGATTCCGGAGAGATATTCCTGGATGGAAAGAAGATCGAGATACACGATCCCAAGGAGGCGAAGGACGCGGGCCTCTCCATCATTCATCAGGAATTCAATCTTTTCCCCAATCTTTCCGCAGCGGAGAATATCTTCCTCGACCGCGAGGAATATCGCAACCGGTTTGGCAAGGTGAACTGGAAGAAGATCAATGCGGACGCCAGGAAGATACTGGAGGAGCTGGGCGCGGACTTTGATCCCGGGCTTCCGGTTTCGCAGCTGTCCGTGCGCGAGCAGCAGCTGGTGGAGATCAGCAAGGCCATCTCCACCAACGCAAAGGTGCTCATCATGGACGAGCCCACCGCAGCGCTGCCCAGCAGCGAAGTTCAGAACATGTTCGCGCTCATCCGCCTGCTGAAGGAGCGCGGCGTGGCCGTGGTGTTCATCTCCCACAGAATGCAGGAGATCGAGCAGATCTGCGACCGAGTGACCGTGCTGCGCGACGGCATGAACGTGGCCGTCGTGGAGATGGAGGAGAACAGGATCGACTACGTCATCAGCATGATGATCGGTCGTCAGATCGACGACTACTATCCCCACAGCGCGCGCAGGCCCGGCGAAGACGCGCTCATCGTGGACAGGCTCTGCGGCGACAACGTGCGAAACGTCTCCCTGAAGCTGGCGAGGGGCGAGGTGCTGGGCCTCTACGGCCTGGCCGGCGCGGGCGTGACGGACGTCGCAGAGATGATTATGGGCCTGAAGCCCTATGCGAGCGGCAGCATCTGCTTCGAGGGCAGAAAGCTCTCCTCCGGCTCAACGAAGGCCGCGCTCTCCAGCGGCATCGGCTATGTGCCGTCGGACCGCGCGCGCGAGGGCGTGGTGCTGGAGATGCCCATCGACCAGAACACCATCCTCGCCAACCTGAAAAGCTACGCCTCCAGGGGCTTCCTTAATCGCAAGTGGATTGCGGAGTCCGTGGACCGGCACATTGAGAACCTGAAGATACGCTGCGCATCCCGGTCGCAGGACGTGAAGAACCTCTCCGGCGGAAACCAGCAGAAGGTCGTGCTGGCCAAGTGGATGGACCGGAATCCGCGGCTGCTGGTGCTCAACGAGCCCACCCGCGGCGTGGACGTCGGCGCGAAGCGCGAGATCTACATGCTGATCAATGAACTGGCAAACTCCGGACTCTCCATTCTGGTGATTTCCTCTGAATTGCCCGAGATCCTAGGCATCAGCGATCGGATCGTCGTCATGTGCAGGGGACAGGTATCCGGCGAATACATCAACGAGGGCTTGCAGCAGGATGAGCTGCTGAAGGCCGCGTCGCAGGTGAAAGTGGAGGGCGTGTCACAATGAAGAAAGTACGCAAGCTGATCCGCAGACAGGAAACGATCATCTTCGGCTTTTGCCTGCTGATGTTTCTCGCATTCTCGCTGTTTTCCGAGAACTTTTTCACTCTGAAGAACATTCGTCTGATTTTCCAGCAGTATTCGGTCAACGGAATCTGCGTGCTGGGCGTCTCCCTGGTGGTGTTGCTGGGCGGCATCGACCTCTCCGCCGGCTCGATTCTGGCCGTGGCCGGATCCGTGGGCAGCACCCTGGTGAAGCTGGGCTGGCCTCCGCTGCTGGGGATACTGGTTGCGGTGCTCATGGGCGCGGCCCTGGGCTTTTGCAACTCCTGCATCATCACGAAGCTGGGCGTTCCGCCGATCATCACCACGCTGGCGACGAACTATGTGTACAGGGGCGTACTGGTGCTCATCACCGGCGGCTTCTGGGTCAATTCCTTCCCGAAGGCGTTCACCCAGATCGCAACGGGCCGCGTGCTGGGGCTGTCCAACGTATTCTGGATGGCCATGGTGCTCCTGGCGATCATGTCCTTTGTGCTCTATCAGACCAACCTGGGCAGAAAGTTGTACGCGGTCGGCTCGAACCCCTCCGGCGCGGACAAGTGCGGCATCAACGTCACCCGCGTGACCATGTTCGGCTACACGGTGTGCGGCGCGCTGCTGGGCTATGCCTCGATGATGTACGCCGGACTCTACGGCGCCATCAGCACCTCCGGAACCGGCGCCACGCTGGGAACGACGGTGCTCGCGGCGGCTCTGGCCGGCGGCGTGAACTTCGGCGCGCGGAGCACTCTGGTTGGAGCGACCTTCGGCATGTTCATGATCGCCATCATCAACAACGGTCTGATTCAAATGAAGGTGAATGAATACTGGATTGACGCCATCACCGGCGCGATCATCCTGGTTGCCCTGGCGCTGAATGCACTGACGGCCCGCCAGAAGCGCAAAGCGGAGGTGTGAAAATGGAAAAGACAGCTTCTTCCTTTGGTCAGAAACTCAGGGCGTACATGAGCAGAAACGGAAATAAGAACGTCGTTCTGCTGATCTTCTACCTGATTCTTCAGACGATCTTCTTCTCCGTGGCGACCAAGACCTTCCTCACGGGAAACAACATGGAAAACCTGGTCCGGCAGACCGCCGAGCTCGGCATGGTGTGCATCCCGCTCTCGATGATCCTCATCACCGGCAACATCGATCTCTCCATCGGTTCCGTCATGGGCGTTTGCGCGATCTCCATGGCCTGGATGCTCAAGTGGGGCTACAGCATCCCCGTGGTGCTCCTGCTGGGCATGGCGATCGGCGTCGTGGTGGGCAGCATCAACGGCTTCATGGTCGCAAAGCTCCACCTGGCCGGCATCGTGGTGACCATTGGCACCCAGGTCATGCTGCGCGGCGTCTGCTACATCCTCACGGGCGGCCGCCCCGTCAGCGGACTTCCCCAGGAATTCATCCAGATCTCGAAGCTGAAGTTCTGCGGCCTGTCCATGAGCTTCCTGGTGATGATGGTCATGTTCGTCATCGTCATTATCATCATGGAGTACACCTCCGTGGGCGTCAAGATTCATGCAATCGGCTACAACCCAAGACCAGCATCTATTCGGGCATCTCCGCGGACAAAATCAAGTTCGTGCTCTTCCTGGTCAGCGGCGCGGTGGCGGCCATCGCCTCGTTCTTCATGCTGATGCGCTTCGGCAGCGCCGAATCCGAATTTGCCAACGGCTACGATACCAACGCGCTCACCGCCGTGCTCTGGGAGGCATCAGCATCTCGGGCGGCTCGGGCAACATGTTTGGAACGCTGCTGGGGCTGATCGCGGTTGCGATGCTCAAGAACGGCCTGACGCACATGGGCATGTCGTCCACCAACCAGCAGTTCATTCTGGGCCTGCATCGTGCTGACCATCGACAACATCGACGATTACACCTTCGCATAAGCCATCCGACGTAAAAAGAACGGAATCCGCGCCATAGCAAGCTCTTGCTATGGCGCAAGCACTACACGAGGAGGGAAGCATCTTGAGAACGATTCATCCCATTCCGCTCTCGCAGGAGGCCTTTGCACCGTTTGGAAGGTACTACAACCTGCGCGAGCTGCCCCTGCGCGTCGACGACGATTTCCGCTGCGCGCTCACCGATGATCAGATCATCGACGAGCCCATGAGCTTTGGCTTTACCTACTGCCTGCCCGGCAGCTTCCAGTCCGTGAGCATGGAGCGGCACTTCCGGACGGAGGAGGCGCAGTTCTGCGGCGATGGCCCCACCATTCTGACCGTGGCAAATACCGATCCGGAGGTCGCGCCCAACGAAAACGATGTGGTGGCCTTCCGGATGGAGCCGGGAGACGTGGTCGTGCTCCACAAGGCCATCTGGCACGACGCCAACCATGCGATCGATAATCCCACGCTGTACTACTTCCTGGCAAAGTCCACCGACGATCCCAGGGAGATTGAATTTGTCGACATTCAGCCCCAGCCGGTCTTCGTTGCGCTGGAGGGCGAGACGGAAAGGGGGAGCGAGGCATGACGATCAAGGCTGTTCCCGTGACTGCGGAGAATTTCAAGCCATTTGGCGTGATGTACGAGATTGACAGGGAGCACATGCGCGTCGGAACCGGCGGCTGGAAGGCCTGGACCGCGCCCGGCGACATCATGGACGACAAGTGCAACATCGGCATCACCTACGCGCAGAACATGCCCTTCAAGGTGGATTCCATGGAATGTCACAATCCTACCCAGGAAGTGATGGTCTGCGGAAACAAGCCCATCGTGCTGGCGGTGGCCAACTCCACGCCCTATCCCCAGGCGCCCGGCGCGGATCCCGCGTCCATTCGCGCCTTCATCATCAATCCCGGACAGGTCGTGGTCATCAACCGGAGCATCTGGCACGACGCCTGCCGCAGCGCGGTGGATGACGGGGAAGAGTGCTACTACTACTTCCTCGCGCGCAGCGGACTCGAAGAAGTGGACTTCTATCCGATCATGGGCGAACCCGTGGAGGTCGTTCTCTGAGAGCGCAGGAGGAATATCTGAGCAATGGATGAACTGGCTGCAAGAATTCAGGCCTGTATCGAACGGAACAGGGATGAGATTCTGAATTTTTTATCGGAGTATATTCAGCAGGATTCCACGAATCCCGCGCTGGGGGAAAACTGCGCACCCTACGCCTGCCATGAATGGCTTGCGGATCGCCTGGAGCGCATGCAGCTCTTTGACAAGGTGGACTTCTGGAAGCTGGACGGCGGGTTTTCCAACGTGGTCGCGGTGAAGACGGGCGAAGGCGAACCGCTGATGTTCGCGGCGCACTCGGATACCGTGCCGGTGACGGAAGCGCAGCTGGCCGCGTGGAACCGGGAGGCCGGCCCTCTATCCGGGCTGGTGAAGGATGGAAACATCTATGGCCGCGGCGCTTCCGACATGAAGAGCGGTCTGGCCGTCCTTCTGGCTGCCTTCAAGCGGCGCGCGATGGAAAACCGGATTCCGCGCAGGGGAATCTGGTTTGTGGGCACCTGTGATGAGGAGGCCTCCGGCCTGGGCGCACGCGCCGCGCTGAATCAGATTCATGGAAGGGTTTCGGCGCTTCTGATCGGAGAACCCACGGCGGGAGAGATCGGTCTAGCGGCAAAGGGTTGCATCTGGCTGAAACTGCGCGGAAGCGGCCGGACGAGCCACGGCGCCTATCCGGAGCGAGGCGTCGATGCAATCGGGCACCTCACAGCGGTTGTCGATGGCATCTGCGCGGCCTACTTTTCCGGGGAGGCTGCGCATCCGTTGCTGGGGCGCGCGACCTGCACGCTGACGCAGATCAGCGGCGGCATCAAGGCGAACATGGTGGCTGATCGGGCAGAGGCGATGCTGGACATTCGCACGCTGCCCTGTATGGCGCATGGCACCCTGCTCAACGGAATTCGGAAGCTCTGTGCAGATTACTGCGCCGCGCATCCCGGATTTGCGGTGGAGATGGAGATCGAAAACCTGCGGCCACCCGTCGAGACGGAACCCAATTCTCCCCTCGCTGCCTGTCTGAGAGCCTGTATTCAGGAGGCACAGAGCGTACCCGCCCGCGAAACGGGAACCGCCTTTTTCAGCGACGCCTCCATTCTCAGGGATCTTGGCGTGCAGGACATCATCCTCTTCGGCCCGGGCGATCCGACGCTGGCGCACGTTCCCAACGAATATGTGGAGCTCGAGGCCTGTGAATGGGCGCTATCAATTGTGAACCGGGTATTGGATCAGTTCTGCGGATAATGCAATCCACCCACCCCGTGCGGGGCGGGACCACGGGAGCAGCGCACACACCCGCCCCAACACGGATTTCAATCCACCCACCTCGTGCGGGGTGGGACGAGATCATGACGGCCAACGGCGGCATGACCATTGAGATTTCAATCCACCCACCCCGTGCGGGGTGGGACTTCCTGACAAAATTTTTTAATCACAGAAGGACATCCTTCTGGAGAGCGGCGCGGATGTGTACGAACTGCTCGATTTGAAATTGGGCCTGTGCCGCATGTGCGTCGCGGGCCGGAACGACTATGTGGAGGATACCGACCGTACGCTGCGCGTGGCCACGAAGTTTGTCAACATCGCCAAGCGGTATTACTCCGAGATCGGCCGGGAGATCGAGATCATCAAGCTGAACGGCAGCATTGAGCTTGCGCCGCTTCTGGGCCTGTCCGACGTGATCGTCGACATCGTGGAGAGCGGCAAGACCCTGCGCGAGAACAACCTCTGCGTGTTGACGGAGATCTTTCCCATCAGCGCGCGCTTCATCGCAAACCGGGCGAGCTACAAGTTCAAGGGCGGCGCGATTGACGAGATGCTTTCCAGAATCTCCGCCGCCATCAGCAAGGAGGAGCGGGTATGATTCGCCGTTACAGACTTTCCGAAATGTCCATAGACCAGATTCTCTGCCGGGATATTCGCGCGGAGAAGAATGTGGACGCGATTGTGGATGAAATCATCGCGGACGTGCGGGCCCATGGAGACGCGGCCCTCCGCAGCTATGCCGAGAAGTTCGATCATGCGAAGCTGGAAGCGCTGGAGGTTTCTGCGGAGGAGATCGACGCGGCGTGCGCCCGTGTGGACGACAGTTTTCTCGAGACGCTTGCGCTGGCGAGGGACAACATCCGCGAATTTCATCGCCACCAGCTTCACGAGAACTTTGTGATCACCGGCAAAAACGGAACGGTGATGGGCCAGCGCTACCAGCCCATCGAAAAGGTCGGGCTGTATGTGCCCGGCGGCACGGCCAGCTATCCCAGCACAGTGCTGATGGATTCCATCCCGGCGAAGCTGGCGGGCGTGAAGGAGCTGGTGATGGTCACGCCGCCCGCGCCGGACGGCAGCATCCCGGATGCGATCCTCGCGGCGGCGAAGCTGGCGGGCGTGAACCGGGTCTTCAAAATGGGCGGCGCGCAGGCGGTGGCCGCGCTGGCCTGCGGCACCGAGAGCGTGCCGCGGGTGGACAAGATCGTCGGGCCGGGCAACGTGTTCGTCGCCACGGCGAAGCGAAAGGTGTTCGGGCAGGTGGCCATCGACATGATCGCCGGGCCCAGCGAAATACTGGTGCTGGCGGACGACGGCTGCAATGCCCGCTGCGTGGCGGCGGACATGCTCTCCCAGGCGGAGCACGACCGGCTGGCCACCGCCGTGCTGGTGACCACCTCCCGGCGTCTCGCGGACGAGGTGGCCGGGGAGCTGGAGCGCCAGATCCCGCTGCTTCCCCGCGCGGACATCGCCCGGGAGAGCATTGACACCAACGGAAAGATCATCCTCTGCGAGGATCTCGACGAGGCGGTGCGCGCGTCCAACGCCATCGCGCCGGAACATCTGGAGCTGTGCGTGGAGGATCCCTTTGCGCTGCTGGACCGCATCGTCAACGCGGGCTCCGTGTTCATGGGCCAAAACGTGCCCGAGGCGCTGGGCGACTATCTCGCCGGCCCCAACCACACGCTGCCCACCAGCGGCACGGCCCGGTTCTCCAGTCCGCTGTCGGTGGATGATTTCGTGAAGAAGAGCAGCTTCCTGTACTATTCCAGGGATGCGCTGCGCCAGGTCTGCGGAAATGTGGCGCGCTTTGCCCGCATGGAGGGACTGGAGGGCCACGCCCGCAGCATCGAAAGCCGTTTTGAGGAGGATCCGTCATGAGCCGTTTTCTCGATCCGCGCTACGCGGCGCTGGAGCCCTATACCCCGGGAGAGCAGCCCAGGGGCCGCAAGTTCATCAAGCTGAACACCAACGAAAGCCCCTATCCGCCCAGCCCGCAAGTGATCGAGGCGATCTCCCGCGCCGAGGTGGAAAACCTGCGGCTGTACAGCGATCCCACCGCAGATGATCTGGTGGGGGCCATCGCGACGTTCTACGGGCTGGAGAAGAATCAGGTGGTCACCGGCAACGGCTCAGATGAGATACTGGCGTTTGCGTTTCTGGCCTTCTGCGGGCAGAAGGGCGCGGCCTTTCCGGAGATCAGCTACGGCTTCTATCCCGTTTTTGCGGAGCTCTTTGGCGTGCGGGCGCGGGCCGTACCGCTGAACGCGGACTTTACCATCGACATTGGTCCCTATCTGGTCCCGGGGGAGAACGTGGTCATCGCCAATCCCAACGCGCCCACGGGCCTTGCGCTGGAGCTCGAGCAGATCGAGGCGATTCTCCGGGCGCATCCGGATGACGTGGTGCTGATCGACGAGGCCTATGTGGACTTCGGCGCGCGCAGCGCCGTCAGCCTGCTCCCGAAGTACGACAATCTGCTGATCGTGCAGACCTTTTCCAAGAGCCGCGCGCTGGCGGGCGGCCGCATCGGCTTTGCACTGGGCAATCCCGATCTGATTGCGGATCTGTCGGCCATGAAGTACTCCTTCAATCCCTACAATCTGGGGCGGCTTCCTCAGCTGGCGGGCGCTGCGGCAATGCGGGACGTTGAATACTTCAGCGATTGCACGGGGCGCATCATCGCCACGCGGGAGAAGACCGCGCAGGCGCTCAGGGCGCTGGGCTGCGAATTGACCGACAGTCTGGCCAACTTCCTCTTCGTCCGGTTCCCCGGCGTGGCCGGAGGGCGCGCGCAGCAGAGGCTGCGGGACAAGGGCATCCTGGTGCGCTGGTTCGATCGCGCGCCCATCCGCGACTACCTGCGCGTCACCGTGGGCAGCGAGGCGGAGATGGCCACATTCGTGCGGACCGTCGAAGAAATCATCCGGGAGGAAGCGCAATGAGAAGTGCTCAGATTCAGCGAAATACCAATGAGACGAGGATTCAGCTGTCCCTCAATCTGGACGGCCGGGGCGAATATGAGAACAAGACGGGCGTGGGTTTTCTGGATCACATGCTCGACCTGTTTGCCCGCCACGGGCGCTTTGACCTGCGCGTGAGCTGCACGGGCGACACCTGGGTGGACGACCACCACAGCGTGGAAGACGTGGGCATCGCGCTGGGAACGGCCATGCGCGAAGCGCTGGGCGACATGAAGGGCATCGTGCGCTATGGCACGATGCTGCTGCCGATGGATGAGGCGCTGGTGCTTTGCGCCGTGGACATCTCCGGCAGAGCCGCGCTGGGCTGGGCGATGGACATTCCGGGTGCGAAGGTAGGAACGTTCGACACCGAGCTTGTGAAGGAATTCTGGCTTGCGTTTTCGCGGACGCTGGGCGCGTCCATCCACTTCCGCCAGCTGGCGGGCGAGAACAGCCACCACATCATCGAAGCCATGTTCAAGGGTGCGGGCCGCGCGCTGCGGCAGGCCGTGGCCATTGATCGGGAATATGCCGACGAGGTGCCGTCCACCAAGGGCGTGCTGTGAGTCGAAGGGAGGAAGAGCTGTGCTGGCCATTGTGGATTACGGCGTGGGCAACCTGTATTCGCTGGCGTCGTCGCTGAAGTGCATCGGTGTGGAGCACGCGGTGGTCTCCGATCCGGAGGCGCTGCGGCGGGCGGATCGAATCATCCTGCCCGGCGTGGGCGCGTTCGGCGATGCGGCGCGCAAGCTGCGTCAATCCGGCATGCGGGACGTGCTGCTTCAGGAGGCGCGCAGCGGCAAGCCGCTGCTGGGCATCTGCCTGGGCATGCAGCTGCTGTTCGACCGCAGCTTCGAGTACGGCGAGCATCCGGGCCTTGGACTGATCTCCGGGAGGTCTGTCCGCTGATCGACGACATTGCGCCGGGACTGAAGGTTCCGCACATCGGCTGGAACCGGCTGGACGTGTTGCGGGACGATCCGTTTTTCAGGTATTTCGGAAACGGCCGCCATGTGTACTATGTGCACAGCTACTATGCCAAACACTGCGAGGCGTCCGTGCTGGCCACGTCGGAGTATTCGGTTCCCATCACCGGCGTCGTGCGCAGCGGCAGCGTCTATGGCACGCAGTTTCATCCGGAGAAGAGCGGAGAGGCGGGCCTGTGCCTGCTGAGGGCCTTCGCCGAAATGGGGGAGGGAGGACAATGATCATCTATCCTGCCATCGACCTGCGCGATGGCCGCGCCGTGCGGCTCACGAAGGGCGACTACGATCAAATGAAGGTCTACAACGACGATCCCGCCGCCGTGGCGCGGAGCTTCCGCGAGGCCGGGGCGACGCATCTGCATGTGGTCGATCTGGACGGCGCGCGCAAGGGCGTGCCGCAGAACGCGGAGACCATCCGCAAGCTTACGGAGGTTGGCCTGTTTACCGAAGTCGGCGGCGGCATCCGCGACGAGGCGCGCATCTGCGAATACCTGAGCGGCGGCGTGTCGCGGGTCATTCTGGGCACCATCGCGGTGCAGGACTTTGGATTTGTGGAGAAAATGGTGAAGAAGTACGGCGAGAGAATCGCCGTGGGCGTGGATGCGCGCGACGGCTTCGTGGCCGTGTCGGGCTGGGAGGAGACCACCCGGCTGAGCGGCGTGGACTTCTGCCGCAGGCTGCGCGACGCGGGCGTGAAGACGGTTGTCTACACCGACATCGCTCGGGACGGCTGTCTCGCTGGAGCAAACCTGCCGCTCTACCGGGAGCTGCGCGCAATCGAGGGGCTCGACGTGATCGCTTCCGGTGGCGTGAGCTTCGAAAGCGACGTGTCCGCGTTGGCGGAGATGCGGCTCCACGGCGCGATCATCGGAAAGGCGCTGTACGAGGGCAAGCTGGAGCTGGCGAGCTGCATCCGGGTGGCAAGGGAGGCGGAAGCATGATCTCAAAGCGCATCATTCCCTGTCTGGACATCCGCAACGGCCGTGTGGTCAAGGGCGTGAACTTTGAAGGCGTGCGGGACGTGGCCGATCCCGTGGAGATGGCGAAATTCTACAATGATGCCGGCGCGGACGAGCTGGTGTTCTACGACATCACCGCCAGCGTGGAGGGACGCGCGCTGTTCGCCGGTCTGCTTCGGGACGTGGCGGCGCAGGTGTTCATCCCGCTCACCGTGGGCGGCGGCATCAATACGCTGGACGACTTCGATCGCGTGCTCAAGTGCGGCGCGGATAAGGTCAGCGTCAACTCCGGCGCGATCCGGGATCCCTCGCTGATCGGCCGTGCGGCGAAGAAGTACGGCGACCAGTGCGTGGTTCTGAGCATGGACATCAAGCGCGTGGACGGTCGCTTTCACCTCTTCGCAAAGGGCGGCCGCGAGGACACCGGCATCGACGCGCTGGACTGGGCGAAGCGGGGCGTGGAGAGCGGTGCGGGCGAGCTGGTGGTTAATTCCATCGACACCGACGGCGTGCGCCAGGGATTCGATCTGGAGCTGCTGGACGCCATCGCCGCGCGCTGCAAGGTACCCATCATCGCCTCCGGCGGCGCGGGCTGCAAGGAGGATTTCGCCCGGCTGTTTGCGCACGAGGGCATGGACGCGGGACTGGCGGCCAGCATCTTCCACCTCAAACAGCTGCTGATTCCCGATCTGAAGCGCTATCTCCGCCTTTGCGGCGTGGAGGTCCGGCTATGAACATCACATGGGACGCCAGGGGCTATACGGAGTCGTTCGCCTTCGTCCACCGCTACGGCGGCGCGCTGCTGGAGCTGATCAGTCGCGACGGAAGCGCACTGGATCTCGGCTGCGGCAACGGCGCGCTGACGGCCAGACTGGCGGAGCGCGGACTGCGTGTCGTCGGCATGGATGCGTCGTAGGAGATGCTGGAGGTTGCACGCGCGAACCATCCGGAAATTGCGTTCTATCAGGGCGACGCCGTGGACTTCACACTTGCAGAGCCGGTGGACGTGGTCTTCTCCAACGCCGTGCTCCACTGGATCGACCGGGAGAAGCAACCGGATGTGTTGAAAAACGTGTACCGCGCCCTGAAGAACGGCGGCCAGTTCGTGTTCAAAATGGGCGGCAGGGGCAACAACGCGAGAATCCACGCCGCGCTGGCGGAGGCCTTTGCCCGGCGCGCTCTGGAATATCGCATGCCGTTCTACTTCCCGACCATCGGCGAATACGCAGCGCTGCTGGAAAAGGCGGGCTTCAAGGTGGAGTACGCGCTGATGTTTGACCGTCCCACGGAGCTCAGCGGAGAAGACGGTCTGGCAGACTGGATTCGCATGTTTGTCCGAACGCCCTTTGAGGGCGCGGAAGGGATGGAGGAGATCGTCCGCGAGGCGGTGAATGGGCTGCGCGGCGAACTGTTCCACGATGGAAAGTGGTACGCGGATTATGTGCGCCTTCGGATGAAGGCAGTGAAATGATGGAGGAGAGAGTATGTCGCTGAAATTTGACGAAAACGGTCTGATCCCGGCCATCGTGCAGGATCACTGGACGAAGGAAGTATTGACCCTGGCCTACATGAACGAGGAGAGCCTGGCCATCAGCATTGCGGAGCAGCGCACCTGCTTCTGGTCCCGCAGCAGAAAGGAGCTCTGGCGCAAGGGCGAGACCAGCGGAAACGTGCAGCACATTGTGTCCATCACTGCAGATTGCGACGGAGACGCGTTGGTGGTGGAGGTGGTGAAGGAGGGCCCCGCATGCCACACCGGTGCGGAGAGCTGCTTCCACGAGCCGCTGTACCTCTCCGAGGAGATCAAACCCTTCAGCTACGAGGGCCTGTACCGGCTCATCTCCGGGCGCAGGACGGATCCCAAGGAGGGAAGCTACACCACCTACCTGTTCGAAAAGGGCCTGGACAAGATCCTCAAAAAGGTGGGTGAGGAGTGTACCGAGGTCATCATCGCCGGCAAGGGCGGCGACAAGGCGGAGACGGTGTATGAAATCGCGGACCTCTGCTACCACGTCATGGTGCTGATGGTTCAGAGCGGCATCTCCCTGGAGGATGTGACCCGCGAGCTCGCCCGCCGCCATGTGATCGACCACAAGGTCAAGCAGGAGCGTATGCAGTGAGCTGTTCCTCCGGGAAGCGTGATAACCGGCGATGCAGAATTCAGTCTGGCGCTTCCGCGCGTGGAGTTTGCGCGCGATACTGGGGAAAGACGCCATTTCACAGCAGGAATGGCGCCTTTCCCCTTTCCTTGTTTTCCTGGCCGGGACGCGAAGAATTCCAATTTGTGTTGCTGCAAAGAGAAATGTTTCAACCCTGTTCATATCGCGTTCATGTATGACTGTTACAATAGAATCAACGAAGGAACCGAACCTTCTTGATACATAGATTCACTGTCCCGCCTCGTGAGGTCTGCAAGGGCCGCACGCACAGGTGGGACAGACAATTTTGGAGCTTGCAGAGCGCGCTGGCCGGACTGAATTCCGGTGCGGCATCTGTTTGCATGTTTATGTTGAAGCTGGCGCGGACAATGTCGGCACACGCTTGCGTTTTGCCCGATTCTCTGGAATATCGCCCCCACCAGAAAATGTTAAATAATCATGTATGGAATGTAATATTTCGTGTAACTTAACTGCAGTTCAATTGACGCTATATCTATATGATGTTATAATAGCTAACGTAGGATGCTATGTTCTTTTCCCATGATTTGCTTTTTGAAGTTGTGTGTTTTGCAAAAGGCCAATGGAGCGGAGAGAACGTTTCGAGGTACGGTAAGGGCCAAGGGCAGAGAGCTGTTCCTCAACAATCAGGGGAGATATAAAGCGGCTGGGTAGCTGCAAAAGGAGACGGGCCGTGCGTCGGTGGCGCATCCAACCGGCACGGGCATGTCTCTTGTTGTCTGTCGGCTGGCGGAATGTATCCGCAGGCACAGCTTTTGGACTGTCGCCGGGCGGGGTTGGCCTGCGCACAGTTCAGGCGCAGCGCCTGAAGACTTTGATGGTTGAGAACAACGCTTACAAAGGGGTAGAAGGAAATGGAGCTTCGGGAATATGCGGCGGCAAGCGGGAGAGCGCAGCCGCAGCGGGAGATGCTGGATCGGGAAGCAGTTGTGCATGCGCGGGGCGCCTACTGGAGAGTGCGCCGTGCGCAGGACGTCGTCCTGTCGCTGCTCGCGCTGATCGTGCTGGCCATTCCCATGCTGCTCGTCGCCTTGGCAATCATCATCGACAGCCCGGGCGCGGGCCCCATCTTCGTGCAGGAGCGCGTGGGCCGGAATGGCAAGATATTCCGCTTCTATAAATTCCGATCCATGGTGCCGAATGCGGAGGATAGGCTGGAGGATCTGTTGGACCAGAACGAGATGGACGGCCCCGCCTTCAAGATCAAACGGGATCCCCGCATCACCCGCGTGGGGAGATTCATTCGAAAAACAAGTCTGGATGAACTTCCACAACTTATAAATATTATAAAAGGGGATATGAGTATCGTCGGTCCCCGCCCGGCGCTGCCGCGTGAGGTCGCGGAATACGACGACTACCAGCTTCAGCGGCTGCTGGTGCAGCCGGGACTGACCTGCTACTGGCAGATACAGCCCAAGCGCAACAGCCTGAGCTTCGACGA
>SFTH01000027.1 GCA_004563405.1 bacterium | reverse complement strand
GAACTTCTGCCACCAGGCCTTCTTGATGTTGTTCTTGTACTCCACGCCCAGCGGGCCGTAGTCCCAGGTGTTGGCCAGGCCGCCGTAGATCTCGGAACCCGCGAAAATGAAGCCGCGGTTCTTGCACAGGGCGACCAGTTTGTCCATCGTAAGCTTAGCCATTGCGTACCCCTCTTTTTTCATATTGATAGCGTTCATTGTAACAGATGCGGTGCTGTTTTTCAAGCAGCAAGTGTTAATTCAGGCGCAATTGCGGGCATTTCTGGAACAAATCGCCCCCGGAAGCGATTTTCGTTCGTCCCGGAGGCATGCGGCTCAGTCCACGGCCACCTCGATCACCCACCAACCCCGGTTCTGGTCGCCCACCCAGCGGTAGCCGTCCAGCCCCGCGGGCGGCTCGTCGGTCCACGGCGCGGGCAGGGCGTAGCGCACGGACGCAGGCGCGCCGCCCTCGGCTCGTATTCCCGCCGCGCAGTAGGAATAGCCCGAATCCGCGGGCATGGGCGCCTCAATGTAAACGTACTCCGCATCCGGCGGGTTCTCCATGGCGGGCAGCGTCCGGAACAGCTCCCGCAGCGCCTCCGCGCCCTCCGGCCAGGGCAGGCGGCCGTCCAGTCCCAGGCGCTCCAGCGCGCTTCGGCCGTCCTCGCGCCGCTCCCCTTCCTCCGCTTCCTCCGCCTCCTCCGGGGTCTCCGCTTCGCGGATCTCCGCCTGCGTCTCCTCCTGCTCCTCCTCCGCTGCTTCCAAAGGCGCATCCTCCTGTAGCTCCTCCATCGCGGCTTCCTGCGCCCCCTCCGCCTCGGGCCCGCGCAGGCCGCCCACCGGTGCGCCGTCGGCCTCCCGGGCGACGCCACCGGCGTAGAGACCGCACAGCGCCCTGCGCACGCCCTCCCAGTTCATCTGCACATGGCCGCAGACGTAGCCGTAGAGCACAATTGCGCACCCTTCGCCCTCCGCGCAGGTGATTGCGATCAGCTGGTACTGCTCCAGTTCCCGTCCGCACACGTTGCGTGGATCAAAGGAGTAGCTCAGCGCCGCCTGGCCGCGCCCGTCCCTGCGCAGCTCGCCCAGCGCGCAGGCATAGTAGGCGTCCTTCCCCCGTCCCACGAGCGCGGCCCGAAGGACCGGACAGTCCGACGGCGCCTGGATGAGAAAGTACATGCTGCCCATCAGCGTGCGCCGCTCCAGCCGGACGTGCCCCGAATAGAGCGGTGCGTTCCCGCGCAACAGGATCAGCGCGCGCCGGTAGTCGTTTCGCATCATAATGCAACCCCCCTTGGAACCATTCTATGCGCCTCCCTCCCGGCCTTGCCCACTCAGATGGCAGGTGTGCACGCGATCGTGGCTGCGCATCAGCGCGCTGTAATTGGCGTGCGAGGCCTTCGGCGGCGCCGGTCGGGTTTGCTGCGGCGCAGCGGCCGTTACATCGCTTTGCGGCGCGGGCGCCGGAGCGCGGGACACAGTCCGCCGCCGGTTTCGGACTGCGCGGCGCAGCATCTCTCCAGGATTCTCCATATTTCCACCTCCCACCCGCTGGAATTCGATAGAATTGTATGCGAAACATGACCCAAACATCCAAATTTCCGGGTTGAGGTTAATATTTTTTGTTATCTGCGGCGCGACCCTTGCCAGAATTTCAGAATGTGTTATAATAATTGTGTATAGATATCGCATGCGGGCTATTGAAGCTGTATGCGCAATGAGAGGCGGTTATGCGATGAGCAATACCCGAGATAACGGCCCCGAGCTCGATTACTACGAGCTGCGAAGGCGGCATGAGGAATACAAAAACCGCGCGCGGATGGTTCAACCGCCGGAGGAAACGGCCGATGCGGTTCCGTCGGAGCGCACGGTTCCGGATTCCAGACCCAGCGCGCCCGTCGCGGAGAAGCCTGCGCGCCGGGAAGCGCCCCCCGTGGAGGATCTTCCCGACGAGACGGTTTCCGTCAGCGCACCCATGGATGCGGACGGCGACGCGCCGGACGATCCCCTCGCGCGCTTCGTAGAGGAAGAACCCTACGACGACGAGGAGGTGCCGGAACTCGAGGACGAGGACGGCGCAGACGTGAATCCGAACCCCTTTGATTCCTTCATTCACTTCTTCCACGGCGTAAAGGAGGGCATCGCCCGCCGCAGGGAAGCCAAGGAGGCGGAACTGGAGGATCTGGACGATCTGAGCGACGAGGAGCTGGCTGCGCTCGCCGGGGACGACGGCGAATTCGACGAAATCGACGAGGAGTTCGAAGGCCTCGACGAGGACGGCGAGGAGATGGATGTTCCCGCGCCGAGGGCTTCAAAGAAAGCTGCCGTCGAGGACGTGCAGGAGGCCCTGGACGTCGAGTCGCCCCGCCCCAGCCGCAGGGAGCCCATCGAGACGGATTTCTCCGAGGACGGCTTTGAGGATCCCGACGACGAAGACTGGGAGCTGGAGGAGGAAGAGGACGCCCCCTCGGGCGGCGGCTTTAAGAAATTTATCAACCTGTTCGTGACGCGCGTAGACGAGGCGGACGAGGAAGATGAGGACGCGCAGGGCGAGGAAGCGGACGCGGAAGAGGAAGAGATTGACGGCGAGGTCAAGCCTTCCCGCCGTTCCAGGCGCGCCGCGAAGAAGAAGGGCACCGACCCGGACAGCGACGAATTCTACGAAGACTTCATTCGACGCGTTCACAGCGACACCGAAGGAGGACAACCCATGGATGAACTGAACAAGCCGGTTTCTGAACCCACAGAGCAAGCGGCGGATGTCCCCGCCTCCGAAACGAGCGGAATGTCCCGCAGAGAACGCCGCGAGCGCGCCATGCGCCTCGCCGCCGAGGAAGCCGCCCGAAAGGCGGAGGAAGAGGCCCGTCTCGCAGCGGCTGCTCCGGCCGCCGTCGAGCCGCTCTTTGACGACGAGCCGAAGGCGGAAACGCCCGCAATCGAGGAGCTTCCCGTCGAGGAAGCGCCCGCGCGCGAGGCGGCTGCGATCGAAGAACCGGTTGTGGACGAACCTACCCGCGAATTCAAGCCCGTCAGCATGCGCGACGCGCAGGAGGCCGCGGATAAGGGTCTGTTCGACGTCTCCGACGAGGAGGACGCGGACGAGGATGAGGACGACGAGGACAAAGTGGAGGAAAAGCCCCGCAGAGGTCTCTTCGGCCGCAAGCGCGCCTCCAAATACGACGAGGACGACGAAGACGAGGACGACGAAGACGACGATTACGACGAGGACGAGGATGAGGACGACGAGGACGAAGACGAGCGTCCCGCCCGTTCCCGCGGCCTGTTCGGCCGCCGCCGCAAGTCCGACGACGATGAAGACGACGAGGATGACGACGAGGACGAAGACGACGAAGACGACGAAGACGATTACGACGAGGATGAGGACGAGGACGGCTACGACGAGTATGACGACGATTACGACGAGGACGATGAGGATGACGAGTATGACGACGGCACGCATCGCTCCTTCGGCTATCACGTCATCGGCGTATTCAAGTGGATGCTGGGCATCCTGCTCGCGCTGCTGATCATCGTCATTGCGCTGAACTTCTTCTACTCCGCCGGACACGAGACCATCGTGCCGCGCATGCACGAGCTGATGGGCGATTCCACTGCCTTCCATCTGCTCTTCCCCAGCTACAGCGTTGAGCGCGACCTTCCGCAGGCCGATACCGAGCCGGTGGCGACCGCCGAGCCCACGATGGAGCCCACCGTCGCGCCCGAGCCGGATACCACCGTCGAGATTCCGAATCTGGACGGCAGCGCCTCCGACGACGGCACCGTCATCGACGTTTCGCCGCAGGTCGAAGCAGTGCCCTATGAGAATTCCATTGCGCTGCCCGCCTCTGGCTCTGTGGGCTGAGATAGCATACCTTCCGGCCGTGCGCCGGCAAAAGCGACCCGACACGATGCCCGCGAAACAGGATTTCGCGGGCATCGCCGGGTCTTTTCCTTACATTCGCAAGCGGAGGACAGTTTATGAAGTACATCGTTGCCCTGGATCAGGGCACCACAAGCTCCCGGGCCGTCGTGTTTGACGATCAGGCCCGCATCGTCGCCGCACAGAGCATCGAATTTCCCCAGCTCTATCCCCATCCCGGCTGGGTGGAGCACCGCCCGGAGGACATCCTGAACAGCCAGCTCGAGGCGCTCAGGCAGGCTGTGGAAAAATCGGGCGTAAGTGCGGAGGACATCGCTGCCATCGGCATCGCCAACCAGCGGGAGACCACTCTTCTGTGGGATCGGAAAACCGGGAAGCCCCTGTGCAACGCCATCGTCTGGCAGTGCCGCCGCACCGCTCCGCTGGTCGAACGGCTCAAGCAGGACGGCCTGGGCAACGTGCTGCGGGATCGGACGGGCCTGATTCCGGACGCGTATTTCTCCGGCACGAAGCTCCAATGGATGCTGGACTCCATTCCCGGCGCCCGGGAGCGGGCCGCGCGGGGCGAGCTGTGCTTCGGCACAGTGGACTGCTTTCTCGCCTGGCATCTGACCGGCGGGCGCGCCCATGTGACCGACGCGACGAACGCCGCACGCACCCTGCTGTTCAACATCCACACACAGCGCTGGGATGAAATGCTGCTGCGGGCGATGAACATTCCGGAAGCCCTGCTGCCCGAGGTGGTGGACAGCTCCCGGGTGGTGGGCTTTCTGGACAGGCGCATACTGGGCCGCGAAATTCCCATCGCCGCCCTCGCGGGCGACCAGCACGCCGCCCTGTTCGGCCAGGGCTGCTTTGAGCCCGGCATGTGCAAAAACACCTACGGCACGGGCTGCTTTGTGCTGATGAACACCGGAGAAGCGCCGGTGCAATCCAAAAATAACCTGGTGACCACCGTCGCCTGGCGACTGGACGGTCGGCCCAGCTACGCCCTGGAGGGCAGCGTGTTCGTGGCCGGCGCGGCCGTGCAATGGCTGCGGGACGAGATGGGGCTGGTGCGCAGCGCTGCGGAGACCGAAGCGGTGGCCGCCTCCATCCCAGACAACGCGAACGTCTACTTCGTGCCCGCCTTCACCGGCCTCGGCGCGCCTCACTGGGACATGTACAGCCGGGGCACGATCGTCGGCCTCACCCGGGGCACGGGCCGGGCGCACATCGTCCGCGCCGCGCTGGAATCCATCGCCTATCAGTCCGCAGACGTCATCAACGCCATGTCCGCCGATTCGGACATCCGGACCGCCACCCTGCGCGTGGACGGCGGCGCCAGCGCGAACAACTTCCTGATGCAGTTCCAGGCGGACATACTTGGCGTGAACGTGCTTCGCCCCCGCGTCGTGGAGACCACCGCCATGGGCGCGGCCATGCTGGCCGGGCGCGCCGTGGGCATCTGGAACGACCGCGAGCTCGCCGCCCTGCCCCAGCCCGACCGGGTGTTCATGCCAGCCATGGAGGCCTCCGCGCGGGACGTGCTGATGCGCCGCTGGCAGCGCGCCGTGGAGCGCAGCCGCGCCTGGGCGCGGGAGGACTGAAGCCGCCGCCAATGCGCGCCGGACGCCTGGCCTCAGGCCGTCGCTCCATGCGCCGCATCCGGCCTGTGAAACCATTTCGACTTTGCCCGGATGAAATCATCCGGGTTCCGCTGCGAGGGATATTATGCGCTTTTCGATCATCGTTCCCGTGTACAACACGGAAAAGTACCTTCAGGCATGCGTCGCCAGCATTCTGGAGCAGACGTTTCCCGAGTTCGAGCTGCTCCTGATCGACGACGCCTCCCCGGATCGCTGCCCCGAGATCTGCGACAGCTTTGCAAGATCGGACGCGCGCGTGCGCGTCATTCACAAGGCCCACGAGGGCCTCGTCGCCGCGCGGCGCACAGGCGTCGAAAACTCGAGCGGCGAATACATCTGCTACGTCGACAGCGATGACCGGATTGAGCCGCAGCTGCTGGAAACGGTCGAACGGGCAATCTCGAAATACAATCCGGACATGGTTCTCTTCCGCGCCGAACAGTTGCTGGAGGACGGGCATGCCAGCCTGGACGGCTTTCTTCCGGCGGGATACTACGACAAGGCGCGGCTGCGCGCAGAGGTCTATCCGCACATGCTGTACAACGCCTATCGCATTCGCAGGGGCGCGCTCTGCGTATCGCCCTTCTGCTGGGACAAGGTCTTTCGCCGCGAGCTGCTATGCAAGCACCTGTGCCAGGATGCGCAGATCACCATTGCCGAGGACATGGTGTTCGTCTACGAATGTCTCTATTACGCCAACGATGCGTATGCATGTAGTGAAATCCTGTATGAGTACAACCGGTGCAACGCAAACTCCATGACCACGCTGCACACAGACGTCGACTTCGCCAATAGCCGCAGGGTCCTCGACTATCTGCGCACGAATCTGGGCGGGCTGGACGGCGATCTGGACACCCAGTTGGACTTTTTTCAGGCGCAGAACGTCCTGCACAACGTCTTGTTGCTCAGCACAAGTCATTCGTTTTCGAAGGCGTGCAGAACCCTCAAGCGCGTAATGCAGGAAATGCACCTTCTGGACGGCGCGCGCATCTCCCGGGAGGACTTTCCTCTGCTGCGCTGCGCTTACCTCGCGCTTCTGAAGGGCGGCTGCTACACGCTCTGCGTCCTCATTGCAAAAATCTATGCACGAATCAAGCCCATCAAGATATTTTTCTCTCAACTGCGGGCAAACTGAATCCTCCGGCAGGGCGCATCCTTCCCGGCGACGCGCCCGCATGCTGCGCCGGGATCCGGCGCGCCGCAGGTTCTTCCCGACAGAAAGCGCCCCATTCGTTCGCACGCATACCGGCGAACGGGTGGGGCGCTTCTCATGATTTCATTCTGTTCCTTTGGAACCGTGCGTTTAAGCCTCCATCAGCATGGTGAAGAAGGCCAGGAATTCGTCGCTGCCGTCGTCCACATGCCACTCGGGATGGAACTGCACGCAGAGCATGAAGGTGAGATCCTTCTTTTCAAAGGCCTCAACGATGCCGTCCGGCGCGACCGCGGTCACGGTCAGGCCCTCGCCCAGCTCCTTGACGCCCTGATGGTGCCAGGAATTGACGGTGTATTCACCGGCGCCGCCCATGGCCTTCGCCACGAGGGAATCCCCATCCGCAATCGCAATGGTGTGATAGGCGAAGTCCTCCTGGGCCGGATCGCGGTGGTCGATCTCGCTCTCAACCATCGTGGGAATGTCCTGATACAGGGTTCCGCCGCAGGCGACGTTCACCAGCTGGAAGCCGCGGCAGGTCGCCAGCGTGGGAATATCGTCCGCCAGTACGACCTTTGCGTAGGCAAAGTCGGAAACGTCGCGCACGTCGTTGACGGTCTCCAGCATCTCGTCGGGCTCCTCTCCGTAATAGGCGGGGCCAATGTCCTCGCCGCCGGTGAGAATCAGGCAATCCACCTCTGCCAGCGCGGCGCGCGCGGACGCCTCATCCGTGGCGCAGGGCAGGTAGACCCATTCGCCGCCGGCCTTCTCGACCGCATTCATGTAGGCCTGCGTGTCCTCGTCATAGTCGCCGTCGGGATAGTCGGCCACCCAGGAGATGCCCACGCGCACCTTTGCCGCTTCAGCCAGGGATATCCCGGAGAGCGCGGTCAGGACGATCAAAAGGCAAAGGATAACGGCAATACTCTTCTTCATGTCTCTTCTCCCTCAATTGAATCTGCGTTTGCTGGGAGCGCCGCTTCACCGACGTTCGCTCCATGTATGCACAAGGCGCTGCGGACTGCGCGCGCCCTGGTCCCCGTTGACGTCCGGCCCGCGCGCCGCCCTGCCCTGCAACCGAAAAAACGGAGCCGCTTCCCGGAGCGGCCCCTTCCTGCTTTTCCTGCAATGCTGAGAGTATACAGGATTCTCCACCGCTTGTCAATCTGTTTGCAAACATTCAACGATCGCGTGGAATTTGCGTCCGGCGACAGGCTTCCTTCCGCGCGAATGCGTCTGCGGCCCCGCCATGGCTCAATTCAGTATTTCTCCCAGCGCGGCCATCAGCTCTCTGACGATGATCGGCTTTGCGATGTGCAGGTTCATGCCGGCCCGGTAGGCGTTCTGCTTGTCCTCCTCAAAGGCGTTTGCCGTCATGGCGATGATGGTGATGCCCGCCTTCCGGGGATCGGAAAAGCTCCGTATGGTCTGTGTCGCCTTGTATCCGTCCATGTTCGGCATCTGAATGTCCATCAGAATCAGATCGTAATAGCCGGGCTCCGCCTTCTCCATCATGTCCACGCAGATCACGCCGTCCTCGGCGTGCTCCACCTCAAAGCCCGCCTCCTCGAGGATGGTGATGGCAATCTCCGCATTCAGCTCGTTGTCCTCCGCAAGCAGGATTCTCCTGCCCCGGAAGTGCTCCGGATTGAAGTCCGCAACCTTCTTTTCGTCCGGCCCGTCCTCCCGCCGCCCGGCGATTCTATGGGGGATCGTCACCGTAAACCGCGTGCCCTTGCCGATCCGGCTCTCCACCTCGATCGTGCCCTGCATCAGATCCACCAGCCGCTTGACGAAGGGCATGCCCAGGCCCGTGCCGTTGACCCGGCTCTCCGTGCTGGAGCGCTCCCGGGTGAATTCCTCAAACAGGTGCGGCAGGAATTCCTCCGACATGCCGATGCCCGTGTCCTCGATCACCGTCCGGTAAACCGCGTATCCCGGGCGATCCGACGCGAGCTCGTCCAGCGTCATGGTGATCCGTCCGCCGGCGGGCGTGTACTTCAGGGCATTGCTCAGGATGTTCAGGAAGATCTCCCGCAGCTTCGTCTCGTCGCAGATGACCTCCGCATGCTCCACCCGCGCGCTGCGCACGAACTCCACGCCCTTCTCCTTCATCTGGGAATCGAACATTGCATAGAGGGAATCGTTGAACTGGTAAGCGTTCCAGCAGCTTTCGTCCAGCGTGGCCTTGCCGCTCTCGATGCGCGCCATTTCCAGCACATTGTTGATCAGCGAGAGCAGAAAGCCGTTGGCGGTCTGAATCTTGCGGATGTAGCTGCGCGCGAGCGCCTCATCGTCCAGATGCTTTTCAAGCAGCTCCGCAAAGCCGATGATGGCGTTCATCGGGGTGCGGATGTCGTGGGACATGTTGAACAGAAACGCAGATTTTGCGGCGCTTGACGCGTTTGCAATCTCCAGCTGCGCCTTGGTATCCGCCTTGTCGTGGGCCTCGGTCACATCTCGCCCCAGTATGTTGATGATCGCCTCGCCGTTCTCGTCGTATCCGGCAAAGACATTGATCTCCTGCCACTCCAGCTTCTCTCCGAAGCGCATCGGCAGCTCCTCGGTGCCCAGGTGGCCGGTCTTTTCCATTTTTCCACGGTAGCTCTCCAGGGAGAGCAGCTCCATACCCCTGCGCAGAAAGTCCGGCTCGATGGCGTCCAGAAAGGCCCGATAAATCTCCTCGTAGCGATCCGTCGCCTTCATGCGATCGACGGTGCAGTCCAGGCCCGTGCCGGTGATGAGCGTGTAGCGCCCGGTGCGCAGATTGACCGTCAGGTTGTAGCTGTAGAGCAGTTTGGTGATGCCGGAGAGCAGCTGGTCCTTCGCCGTCGCGGCGCGCAGCTCGCGCTCCTTGATCTCCTGCTGCTCGTGCGCCTCGGTAATGTCCCGGCCGAGGATATTGGCGATGGAGTCGCCGTTTTCGTCCGTGCCGAGGAAGATGTTGATTTCGTGCCACTCGACGCCCCGCTCCGTCTGCGCGGAGTACTCCAGATTGCCGAAGTAGCCCGTCTAGCCCTCGAGCCCGCGCAGCGCGGAAAGGCTGCTGAACTGGTCGAAGGCCTCGACATACTCCGGCGTCACATAGCGGATCTTCTGCCGGTAGGCCGTCTCGTAGTCATCCGTGGATTCGAAGATTTTCACAAAATCCCGCATGCCGGTGCCCACGATCAGACTGTACTTGCCGGTGTGCAGGTTGAGGGTGATGTTGTAGCTGTACAGGGTCTTCGTGATGTTCGACAGAATCTGATCCTTCGCAGCCACCGCCTTGAGCTCGTTCTCCCTGCGCTCCTGCGCCTCGCGAATTCCGGTGACGTCGCGGCCGAAGATGTTGGCCATGGGAACGCCCTCCTCGTCCACGCCCATGAACGCGTTCACCTCATACCAGCCGATTCCCTTTTCGGTTCTGGCGGCGTATTCAATCTGGCCGATGTGGCCGCGCAGGTTCTTTTGCGCCCGCAGCGCCCCCAGCGAAAAGCGGCGGCTCATCTCCCCGGTATACTCGGGAAGCGCCATCTCCAGCAGATAGCCGCACGCCTCCTCGTAGTCGTCCGTCCTCGAAAAGCTCTGGATGATTTCCTCCATGCCCGTGCCGACGATCAGGCTGTACTTTCCCGTATTCAGATTCACGGTGGCGTTGTAGCTGTACAGCGTCTTGGTGATGTCGGAGAGAATCTGATCCTTTGCGGCGGAGGCCCTCAGCTCGCGCTCCTTCGCCTCCTGCTGCTCGTGCACCTGGGTGATGTCGCGCCCCAGGATGTTCGCCACGGCCACGCCGTCCTCGTTGGCGCTCATGAACAGGTTGATCTCGTGCCACTCGTCGCCATGATCCGTGAGAACCCGGCAGGACAGCGTTCCCACATAGCCCGTCGCGTTCGTCCGCTCGCGCAGCGCCTGAATTCCGATCAGGGCGTTGAGCCGCTCCACATCCTCAGGGGCAATGGTTTTGATCAGCTTTGCATGCAGGAGGATGTAGTCGTCGCTCTGCTGCATCACGCTGAGCACCTCGCTCATGCCGGTGCCGGTGATCAACGAATACTTCCAGTTCTCCAGGTTCACCGTCAGGTTGTAGCTGTAGAGCATCTTCGTGACGCCGGAGAGCAGCTGGTCGCGTGCCATGGTGGCGCGCTGCTGGATTTCGCGCTGCTCCTGCCGCCTGTGCGCCTCGGTGATGTCCCGGCCCAGGATGTTGGCGACGGGATCTCCCCGCCCGTCCGTGCTGATGAACACGTTGATCTCGTGCCACTCCTCGCCGTAATCCGTGATCGCGCCGTACTCCAGGTTTCCGATGAAGCCGTTCGCGTTGGCCCGCGCCCGGAGCGATTCCAGGCTCGCCAGCGCCGCAAACTGCGCCACATTGTCCGGATCCAGATAGCGGATCTTCATGTTGTAGGCCGTCTCGTAGTCGTCCGTGGATTTGAAGATCTCCATGAACTGCGTCATGCCCGTGCCGATGATCATGGAGTACTTGCCGGTGCGCAGGTTGAGCGTCAGATTGTAGCTGTAGAGCATCTTCGTCAGCTCGGAGAGTATGCCGTTCTTCGCGGCGGCGGCGCGCAGCTCCTTTTCGCTCTTCTCCTGGGCGTTGTGCGCCTCGGTGATGTCGCGGCCCAGGATGTTGGCGATGCGCCGTCCATCCTCCTGCGTGTCGATGAACACGTTGATCTCGTGCCACTCATACTCCTCGTCGCCGGGATACAGCACCGGATACTCCAGCGTGCCCCGAAAGCCGCTTTCGGAGGGATCCCTGCGCGCAGAATCAAAATCCAGCAGCGCGCTGAAGCGGCTGGCGTAGGCGGGATGGATGATGCGCATCTGGAATTCGTTCAGCTCGCTCTGCCGGCTGTGGCGCTTGTATTCCTCCACCGTGCGCTCCATGCCCGTGCCGGTGATCAGCGTATACGTCTGCGACTCCAGATCCACCGTCAGGTTGTAGCTGTACATCAGGCGGGTGATCTGCGAGAGCACCCGGTCCTTGCGGGCGGGCGCGCGCCGCAGCTCGTCGTTGGTCTTCCAGATGGAATAGTTCTTTTCGACGAAGAAGTTCAGCATCTCCCGCAGCAGCGCGTAGGCTCCCTGCATTTCGCCTTCCTTCTTCCGGGGCGTGCGGGTGAGCACCTCGCGCACCTGCGCCCCGTCCAGCCCCAGTTCGACAGCCTTCTCTGCGACCGCATCAACGTCCTGGCTCTCCAGAAGCGCCTGTCCGGCCAGCACACTGCCCAGCACCCGTCCGTCCGGCAGCGCAATGGGAACGGAAAAGTCACAGAAGCCCAGCGGACAGACGTAGACGCCCTCCCGCTCCTCGCGCCAGATCTGCGCACAGCACGCCGCGCCTGCCGCGCAGCCGGAGACCATCGCGCAGAATTCCGTCATGCCGAAGGACTCCGACATGCGCCTGCCCTGCGTGTCCACGATGACCGCGGACATGCCGCTGCCCCTCGACCAGTTGTCAATCAGCTTGTAGAGCTGATCCATGTCGCAGAATTCCTTCAGGCTCAGCGCTTCATTCGCCTCTGCATCCGCTCTGCGGTTTTCCTCCATCGCCCATCCTCCCGTTGCCGGGCAGCAGATGCCCACCTGCGTGCGCAGGCGCGGCGCGTTCCCGATTGTCGTTCTCCTGTCTCCGCCGCCCTTCATCCGTCGAAGCGCTAATCAATGAATTCCTTCAGCGCCTCAACCAGCCGTGGAATCTCGATCGGCTTGGCGACGTGTCCGTCCATTCCCGCTGAAATCGCATCCTTCCGGTCCTCCTCGAAGGCATTCGCCGTCATGGCGATGATGGGAATGTTGGCCAGCGCGGCGTCTTCCATCGCCCGTATGCGCCGCGTCGCCTCATAGCCGTCCATGTGCGGCATCTGAATGTCCATCAGAATCAGGTCGTACTGCCCCGGCCGGACCTTCGCCATGCGCTCCACGGCTTCCTCGCCGTCGACGGCGACGTCGATTTCAAAGCCCATGTTCTCGAGGATCTCCTGGGCGATCTCCCGGTTCAGCGCGTTGTCCTCCACCAGCAGCAGCCGCTTGCCCGCAAATCTGTTCTCCAGACTCTCCGCATCCTGCGCCGGGCCCTTCGTTACGCAGGGCTTTGTGAAGATCTCCCGCAGCTCGGACATGAACAGCGGCTTGGAGCAGAACGCCGTCACGCCCGCCTCCCGGGCCTCGTCCTCGATTTCGGACCAGTCGTAGGCCGTCAGGATGATGATGGGGTCGCCCTCTCCAATGATTCTGCGAATCCGGCGCACCACCTCGATGCCGTTCATGTCCGGCATCAGCCAGTCGATGATGTAGGCGTGGAATTCGTCGCTCTGCTGAATGGCAAACTGCGTGCGCAGCACGGCCTCCTTTCCGGTCGTCGTCCACTCCGTCCGCATGCCGATCGCGCCGAGCATGCTCGCGACGCTCATGCAGGTGTTCGCATCGTCGTCCGCGACCAGCGCCCGGAGCCCCTGAACCTCTGGAATCACGCCGGTCTGCACGGGCCTTCCGCACACCCGCAGCCGCAGGTTCACTGTAAACTCCGTGCCCTTCCCAAGCGCGCTCGAAACGCGAATCGTTCCGCCCATGATGTCCAGTATGCTCTTGGTGATGGCCATGCCCAGGCCCGTCCCCTGAATTCCGCTGACGGTAGAGGAGCGCTCCCGGGTAAACGCCTCAAAGATGTGCTCCTGAAATTCCGGACTCATGCCAATGCCGTTGTCCTTGACCCGGAACTCATAATCCGCGCAGCCTGCGGGCGCGCCCGCCCTTTGCAGTATGCGCAGGCTCACCATGCCGCCAGGCTGCGTGAACTTCATGGCGTTGCTCAGCAGGTTCAGAAGGATCTGATTCAGGCGCAGCCGGTCGCAGATCACATCCTCGTTGATCACGTCCACGGTGTCGATGAAGAACTCCAGCTGCTTGGCGTTGATGTCCGCCTGAACGATCGTGCGCAGGCTGTGAATCAGATCAGGCAGATGCACCTCCTGCTCCTCGATCTTCACCTTGCCGGATTCGATCCGGCTCATGTCCAACACGTCGTTGATCAGGCTCATCAGGTGATTGCTGGCCGTCTGAATCTTGCCCAGATAGTCCTGAACCTGTTCCGGGCGGTCCACATGGGAGGCCGCCAGCGTGGTATAGCCGATGATCGCGTTCATCGGCGTGCGGATGTCGTGGCTCACATTGTTCAGGAAGGTGGTCTTTGCACGGCTGGCATGCTGGGCCGCCGCCAGCGCATCCTGGAGCACCTTCTGGCGCTCCTGCTCCGCACGCACCTGCGCGTCGCTGTTCTTGAAGCCCACGATGTACTGGCCGTCGTCGCCCGCGAGCGGGACAAACTTGACCTGGCAGTAGTGCAGCGCGCCCTCCTGTCGCGTTCTGAAGTCCAGGGTATACTCCTCCGCGCCCTTGAAGTTCGCCGCCATGGTCTTCGGCGCAACGGCCTCCAGCACGCCCTTCGCGTCCTCCTCCAGAACGCATCGCTCCACATATCGCGCCCAGGTCTCCCGGTAGGAGCGCGCCACCCGCCGGTCATAGCCCAGAAGGTGCCCGTCGCGCTTGATCGCCGTCGATTGATCGCGCCCGGGCTCCATCAGGTAGATGTCCGAGTAATCGTTGCTCAGCGCGCCCACGACCTTGAACTGCTCGTTCTCCTGTTGGCTCAGGCGCGCCCTGCGCGCCATCACGACGATGATCGCGCACATCGACAGCAGCACGATCACGACGAAGACCAGATACAGCACGCTGGAATGCAGCAGGCTGCGCACGCCCCGGCCCACCACGGCGTTGATGTTGCTCTCGCGCATCAGCGTCGTGAGCATGATATCGGTTCCCGGAACGTTTTTATAGTACACATAGGTGCTCTCGCCGCTCTGGGTGCGGTAGACCGTGTAGCCCTCCCGGCCGTTTGCCCAGTCGTCGCGCACCTTCTCCATGCTGTAGCCCGGCGCAAACTCCGCCATCTCCGCCCAGCGGTCGAACAGGTTCACGCCGTCGGGATACTCGCCCTGTATGCGAATCAGGTTTTCACCCTCCCGGGTGAAGATCCGGCAGTAGGTCTTGTTGCTCTCGCTCTGAAGCTGGTTGGTGGAAATCAGGCTCTCGATGTTCAGTCCGGTCAGACTGCAGACCACCTCGATCCCGGCGCTTCCCTGGAAGCGCACCGGCGTGGAGATGATGATCATCGTACGCGTGCCGTAGCTCTTGACCATGTGCATGCCGGGCTCCGTGATCTCGTCAGATAAAAAGCCGAACCGGGAAATCCCGGAGAAGGTGTTGTCCGCGGTGTAGACCATGCCGTCCGCGTCCACCAGCGCAAAGATGTCCAGCCCGTTGATCTTCTGCACCATGTAGATGAAGCGCCGGATTGCGCTCTCGCTGCTCAGATAGTCCTGCTCCAGCAGCGTCAGCGCCCGCTGCATCTGACCGGCCTTTTTGTTCAACTCCGACGAGATGCTGCCGGTGTTGCGCTCCGTGATCTCCTCCAGGTAGAATTCACCCAGATCGTTGATCGTGCTCTCCTGCGCGCGGTTCGTGGTCGAAAGCCACAAGGCCGTTGCAAGCAGCAGCGCGCCCGCCGCCAGAAGGAGGGCGACGTAGAGCGGCGACCAGCGCCTGATTCCATTTTTCGGACCGTCAGTTCCTGCGCGCTTCATCTTCATTTCCTCTCACATCCGCTCCGCGAAGTACGCTTCCGCGTCGGCGATGACCGAATCCAGGCCCGCCTCCCGGAGCCGGGCATATTCCGTCCAGAATTCCGCCTGACTGATCTCTCCGCGAATGGCGCGATCCCGCAGCTTGCACACGCCCTCGGTGATCAGCGTGGTGCGATACCGGACGTAGCTCGCGGTCTCCACCGTGAGCGGCTGCACATAGAAGTAATCGTCGTTCAGTTCAAACAGCGCCTTGTAGGTCTCCGTCTGAATGTCCGTCAGATTCTCCTGGCTCTTGCCCCCGAACAGGCACTGCATGTAGGCATCCTTGAGCCAGTAGCCCCCGAAGGGCTCATAGTTGATGCCCACCGCCCGGTAATCGCCAAAGCCGTTGGCCACCAGCTCCTTGTCCAGCACGGGATTGCCGTCCTCCATTCGGTAGCTGACGCCCTCGATGCCATAATTGTAGAGGTTCGCGCCCTCGGCTGTGTAGCACCAGTTGAAGAAGCGCACAATGTCCTCGACCTTGCCCCGCTCCAGCGCCCCGGCCGTGACGCACCACATGGGCGAAATCAGCTCCCGCTCCTGAATCATGCGGTCGCCGTGGGGGCCCGCCACCGGCGCGACGCTGATCCAGAAGCCATCCGCCGCGCCGCCCGCGCGCAGCGCTTCCGTCTGGCCGCAGGAGGCCGCGAAGGTCATGGCGCTGCCCAGCGTGTTGTCTCCCATGGCCTGATCAATCGAATTGTAGGTGAAGCCCTCGTAGCCCTCCACCAGTATGCCCTCGGCGTAGAGGCCCGCCATCGCCTCCAGGAACTCCGCGTAGCGGGGGTGCTCATATACCATCGTGTAGCTTCCGTCGTCCAGCACGCAGAACTGTGTGTCGTTGGAAGCCGCGATGCCGAAGGCGTTCATCAGCTGCGTGAGGCAGCGCTCGCCGTCGGCGCTCGCCGCCAGCGCGAGGGGAATCTCATCTCCGCGATCCCCGTTCCCGTTCAGGTCGTTGTCCCGCACGCCGCGCCAGTAGGCCAGCCAGTCCTCCCAGCTCTCCGGCGCGTCCATCTTCAGCGCCGCAAGCCAGTCCCTGCGCACCAGCATGGAGAACGATCCCTGCACCGTGGACACGGAGGGGATGGTGTAGATGTGTCCGTCGGAGGCGCGCCAGGCTTCCATGTGCTCCTCGCCCACGGCCGCGATGATGTCCGGCATCAGATCCAGATAGGCGTCCAGTGCCACGATCATCCCGTCGTCGGCCAGCTCCATCACGCCGAAGTCCGTCGGATTGAGGATGTCCGGAAGCTCCGACCGGCTGCCCAGCAGCGTCGCCGCCACGGTGGAGTTGTAGCCCTCGCTCTCCTGCCAGTCAATGGCCACATGCGCGCCAGTCAGGGCCTCGATGGCCGGAAAATAGTAGCAGCCTTCGAACGCCGTGGGGCGGTTGTCATAGGTCACGCCCAGACCGGTGATCTCCAGGCCGTCCTCGAAGTAGAGCGTCCCGCTCTTCGGCAGCTGCTTCGCCGCGGCGATCAGACTCCGGTTCACGTCCTCGACCCGGAAAACCTCCATCTCCACCTTCTCTTCCGGTATGGACTGGCAACCGCACAGCGACGCGCCGAGCACCGCCAGCGCCACCAGCATGGTCAGGCGCCTCTTCTTCATCTCTCTGCCTCCTCTTCCGGCGGAACCGCCCGCAGGCGTTCCGCTTCAGGTTCTCAATGCAATGATGTAGGGCCCCAGGCAGGGAAAGACCGCCGAAAAGGCGCCTGTCTCCGGGGCATAGCTCTTCATGGGCAGCGCATACGCCTCGCCGCTGCGCGGATCCATCTGAAGGATGACAAAGTCCTCCCGCGCGGCGCTGCGCAACAGTTCGCTCCCCTCCACTTTGATCTCAATTCCATCGCCGTCCGCCCCGTCCGCCGCGATTCTGTACCCCGTGGAGGCGCGCTTGAAGTCCTGCATGTAGGTCAGCTGCTTGAGTGACGCGAACTCCGCGTCCGCCTTCAGCGTCGCGCCGGAAAAGATCTCTTCCAGCGAAGGGATGGATTCAACGATCGTATGGCCGTTGGTTCCTGTCTCCGCAAAGGTCGCCTCCGCCGCACGGATGGCCTCCAGAACGGTCGCGGAATACTGCGCCTGCGCGTCGTCGTACTGCTCGTACTGCTCGGGCAGGGCGCGGCTGGTGCAGACGCCGTCCTCTCCGACCGCCCCGCACAGCGCGGCTGCGCCTTCGCCCGCGACAATTTCGATCTTCTGCACGGTCTCCAGGGTGGATATGCTGGGCGCGGCGCCGGCCGCCGGCAACAGCAGACAGAGCGCGGCGCAGAGAAATGCGCGCTTGATCATGGCCTTCACCTCTCCAGATAGAAAAGTTCCAGAACGAGCGACTGAAGCTCCGCCGCGTCCGGCACAAACACATCGCTGCGCGCTCCCGTCGCGTCTTCGCCGCTCAGATAGAAATAGTCGTCCGCGTCAAACGCCGCGCCTGCGATTCTGTCCGCCAGGGACAGATACTCGCTGCGGGTGACGCTCGTCTGGATGTAGTCGCCGCTGTCCTCCAGCGCCCGCCAGATCTGCTCCGGATCCTCGCGCAGCCGCTGCTGGATCCGGGCGAGGAACGGGATGAGGAACGACTCCTGCCGCTGCATGCGGCCGACGTTGGAGTGGGGAAGCGAAACATCGCGGTACCGGACGTAATCGAGGACGTTTTCCGCGTCAAGAACGACCTGCGCGCCCGCCGTGAGCTCGGGGTGAAGCTCCGCAACGTCGTCGTTGGGCACCGTGACCTGAACGCCGCCGGCCATCTCGTTGCCCCGCGCGACGCCATCCATGTTCGAAACCACATATTCGTGCACCGGAACCCCGCCCAGCAGGGTGGAAACCGCATTGCAGAGGTTCTCGCAGCTGATCCGGCCGCCGTCTCCGTAGGTGTACGCATAGCCCAGCTGCGACACATATTCGTCCCGGTACGTTCCGTCCATCGTGTAGCGCGTCATGCGCGCCAGGGTGTCGCGGCTGATGGCCAGCACGCGGATGCGCTCCCGATAACCGTCCAGCACGATCAGGTTGATTGCGTCCGCGCGCGGCGCGATGGTGTAGCGGTCCGTCGTCTGCATGCGCCCCTGGGAATCAATTCCGGCATACAGGAGGGCGGTGACCTGCGAATTGTACTCGTACTCCACGCCATCGCGCCTCAGCCGCCGGTAGTCCTCCGCGGACGCGCCAACCAGCAGCAAAAGAAGGATCAGGATCCCGGCAAGGCGTCTCTTCATTCGCTTCCCTCTCCATAGCTTCCGTACTTTTTGTACCCGTAATGGCCGTAGCCGTACTTCTTGCCATACTTTCCGTAGCGGCCATACTTGCTGTAGCGGTTGTTCCGGCTGTTGACCTTGTTGAGAACGACCCCGAGGATCTTTGCCTCCGAGCGCTCCAGCACGTCGATCGTGTGCGTCAGCTCCTGCTGCGCGGTCACACCGCACTCGACCACCACCAGCGTCAGATCGCACTTGGGCGCGATGATGGCCGCGTCCACCACCATGTTGACGGGCGGCGTATCGACGATCACATAGTCGTACCGTTCCTTCAGGCCCGCCAGCAGCGCGTCCATCCGCATGTTGGAGCACAGCTCACTGGGGTTGGGCGCCACCTTGCCGCTGAACACGATGTCCATCTGCGCGTTGTCCGTCCCGTAGACGATCTCCTCCGCCTCCGCGTCTCCGCACAGGTACTCGCTCAAGCCGACCGTCTTCCGGGAAATCCGGTACCGCTTCTTCGTGCGGGAGTTGCGGATGTCGCAGTCCACATAGACCACGCGCTTGCCCTCGAGCGCGGCCAGACTGCAGGCCATCCGGAACGCCAGCGAGGATTTTCCCTCGTGTGCCAGCGCGCTGGTGAAGGCGAACACCTTCATCTGATATCCGGCCATCTGGATGGAGCCGCGCAACATGTTGATGGCCTCCCGCGCGTGAAAATCCAGCTCTCCGATGCGCGGCTGCACCGTCTGTCTATCCATGCTGCATCACCTCCGCATCCTCTTCGATGTACTCCGGAATCTCCGCAAGGACGTTGTAACGGGTCAGATGGCGCACGTCCTCCTCGTCCCGGATCGTCTTGTCCATCAAAAAGCGCACGCTCACCACGCCGCACACCAGTATAAAGCCCAGAATCGCTCCGAGCATCACATGCCTGATCAGACTGGTCTTGTTGACCGCCACCGCGTCCTCCTCCGCGTAGTCGATGATCGCGGGCGTCTCCTTGCCTACGACCCGGAAGATGCGGTCCACGCCGAACTGGATCAGGGCGTTGGCGATGCGGACGCTCTCCGCGGGCGCGTCCGTCGTGACATCGATTTGCAGTATATGGGTCTCCTGCGGATTGACAATGGAAATCAGCTCCGCCAGCTCCCGGTAATCCATGTCCAGCTCCAGGCTGGCGATCACCTTTTTCAGCACGCTGCGGCTGGTGAGAATTTCGGAATAGTCCTGGGTCAGCGCGGCGCTGAGCTGCACGTCCTGCAGGTTCACGATCGAATCCGAATTGGAAATGTAGATCTGCGCCTCGGCGGTGTACGTCGGCTTTACGAGGAAGCGGTTGTATGCGCCCATGCTCCCTCCCAGAAGGATCATCGCAAGAAGAATCAGGAGCCAGTTGCTCAGCAGCGCCTTTGCAAGTTCAACCAAATCAATCTCTGTGTAGTCCTGTGCGTCCTCTCTCATTATGCGCATTCTCCTCGCTCTCTCGTCAGTATTCGTCCCTGAGTATCTTTTCCGCGCGCCCGTTCATCCCGTCGAGCAGCTTACGCTCCCTCAGCCAGTCCACCGACGGCCCGATCCGCAGCGGGCGGAAGTGCGTGCCGTGGGTGTCGCTGCCCAGAAAATCCACCAGTCCCTCCGAGAGGTGCCGCAGAAACGGATTGCGCCTGAGCACGCCGTAGACGCGCTGAAGGGTGTCAAAATTGATCTGAAGAAGATAGCCCTCCCGCTTCAGGCGGGCGAGGTTCGTCCGGTTCATCAGACAGCGGTAGCGCTCATAGTGGGCCACGATGGGAACAAAGCCGCTCTCGCTGATGCTGTTGAGGGCATAGAGCATGCCGCTGAAGGCGATGTCCTCGGAAAACTCGACCAGCGCATAGCGGCTGCCCGCCAGCGTCAGCGCCTGCCCGCTCTCTAGCTGCGCGGGCAGCTTCGTGTGGTAGAAGCACTCCATGCCGGGATAGAGGCGCACTCCCGCCTCTCGCGCCGTTGCCTCCAGCGCTGCAATTCCGGAAAGCACCTTCTCCCGCGTCGCGCCGCTTCCGTCGGGATAGAAGTGCGGCGTGAGGATCATCGCTTCAATCCCCTGGCGCTTCGCGACCCGCAGCGCCTGCGCCGCCTCTTCGGCCGTCTGCGCCCCGTCGTCAATGCCCGGGAGCAAATGGCTGTGTATGTCGATCAACATTGGCTCTGTCTCCCCATCCTTCATCTGTTTCCCACCGTCGCCTGTGAAGCGTCAATCGCGCACGCGGCGGGATTGCGATCCATCAGCCGGTCGTGGATCTCCTCCACCTTCTTCAAATCCATCAGAAAGGCATCCGCCACGTCCGGGTCGAAATCCTCTCCCCGCCCCCGGCGGATGAGCTCGTAGCACGCCTCCATCTGCATGGCGTCCCGGTAACAGCGCCGGCTCGACACCGCGTCGAAGACGTCGGCAACCGCCATGATGCGCGCGCACAGGGGGATCTCCTCCCCGGCGAGGCTGTCCGGGTAGCCCCGGCCGTTCCACTTCTCGTGGTGAAACCGCGCCACCTGATAGGCCATGTCCACATAGTCCACATCGAACAGGTGCCCGAAGGTGTTGCGGATGATCTGCCCTCCCGCGGCGGCGTGCCCCTTCATGGTTTCAAATTCCGCATCCGTCAGCCTGCCGGGCTTTTGCAGAATCGCATCCGAAATCCCGATCTTGCCCAGATCGTGCATGGGCGCGGACTGAATCAGGTGGTTCATATAGTCCCGGGTGATCACGTTGCGATACTTCTTATTCTTCTTCAGGTTGCGCGCGATCAGTTGGGCGTAGGCCGACGAGCGCCGGATGTGCCCACCGGTGTTTCCGTCCTTGTTCTCGACCAGCGTCGCGAACCCCATGATCATTTCATTCTGATAGTGCTCCAGCCCGTAAATCGCCGGGTTCTCCATGTTCAGATACACGCTGAGCACGATCAGCACCACAGCGACGCTGGAGAGCAGCGCCTCCGGAATGAGAATTTGCAGCGTGAGGATGATGGCGATGATGAGCATCGTCGCCGCCAGGCTCTCCTTCCGCCGCCCGGGAATCTCGCGGTGCTTCACGGCGATCACGCCGATCGTGAGCCCGCAGAAGAGGATCACGCTGGCAAAGCACACATAGACCGAGACGCCCATGGAATAGTTGCTGGTCTTCCCCTGCAGGAATTCGAGCTCCGGCAGGTAGAGCACCGTGAGCGCGGCCAGCACGGCGCTGAAGATCAGCCCCGTCGCCCGAACCCATCCCCTGCGGGAAATGCCCACAGTCACGGACACCCAGTACCAGAACAGCAGCGCCACATAGGCCTCGTAGCACACATACATGCCCAGGTGCAGCATGAGGTTGACCGTGCGCGGCACCTGGTCCAGCAGGTTTACGGTGCAGGCCGTCGCGCCGTCGAAGAGGATGGCCAGATTGGCGGCCGTCAGGCTCAGGTCAAAGAACCGGTTGCAGTTCGACTTCTTCGTCAACCGATTCAGGTTCCAACCCTCCCGCGTGTAGACGATTTCGATGTACGCAAGTATCAGCAGCGCCGCGACCTGGGTCTTGCACCATTGCCAAATCATCATCCGTATTCCACCACTGTCTTCTGAATTTCTGCCGGAATGTCCCGCACTCCGCTGCAAACGCACGCGGCCGGAGCGCATAGGGAACGGCCGAGCGAAGATGGCGCAATCTGCGGGGAAAAGCATGAATCCGCAGAGAGGCGCGGCCGATGGGAAAGGCCCGGCCTTCGCGAAAGAAAACGGCGCGCGCTGCGCCCTTCATCAACGGCCGGTGCGCCGCAGAAACGGCGCTCCGACCGCCGGAGATCTGGCATCGCGCCCGCCACGCTTCAGTTCTTCAAAAAGTGTTTTCCATCCCCACAGGCGGCGCGCCGTTCGACCGGTCCTCCCAGAGGACGCAGCTGCCCTTCTGCGCGTGCTTGGCCTGATAGAGCGCCCGATCTGCCCACTCAATCAGCTTGCCCGAGGGCTTTTCGTCCTCGCCGCAGAGCACCACGCCGACGGAGCAGGTGACGGGAACGCCGTCCTTCGACTGGAAGCGGCTGAAGCCCCGGCAGATCTCGCCGCCCTTGCGCATTATGGTCTCCCGGGAGCCGATGCGCCGGAGAATCACCACGAATTCGTCTCCGCCATAGCGGCACAGGATGTCGCCCTCGCGGGTCTGCTGGCGCAAGAGCTCCGCAAAGTACTGGAGCATTTCGTCTCCCGAGTCGTGGCCGAAGCTGTCGTTGGTCTTCTTCAGATCGTCCAGATCGAACATGTACAGGGCCAGCGGAAGATCCTCCTGTCGCAGCGCGTCGATGGCGGCGTAGAGGCCCCGGCGGTTCAGCAAGCCGGTGAGGTAATCCCGATACGCCTCGTCCAGCAGAATCTGCTCCCGCTCCCGGTGGCGCACCTCGCTCAGCAGGCGGCGCACCCGCCTGCGCAGGTCGAAGATCGGGTGGCGCTTGCACAGGAAGTCGTCGATGTCCAGCGACAGCGCGAGCTTTTCGATGTCCGCCCCCGGAAGGATCGTCGCCAGCACCGGAATGCGCCACAGCGTCGGGTTCTGGCGCATCGCGTTCAGGAACACATTTGCGCCGTCGTCGGGCAGCGTCGCGCTCAGAACGACGATGGCGACGGGCGCGTCCCCGCAGGTGTGGATATAATCGAGCGCCTCCTTCGCGCTGGAGGCCTGCTGTACCTGATACAGCCCCTCGAAGCTCTCCGCGACGCTCGCGCGGTACGCCGCGTCCTCGTCCACCACCAGCAGCTTCTGCATGCCGGAATTCGAAGCGCGCTTGGGGGAGGTGGCGCCGGTCGCGCGCCGCGCGCTCTGGGCGCTGAGTAGCGCCTCAAACTCGGCGTCGGGCATGGGCTTTGCAAAGAAGTAGCCCTGAACGTAGTCGCAGCCGATCTCCCGCAGGCGCTCCAGCTGCTCCCGGGTCTCCACGCCCTCGGCCACCACGCTCAGATTCAGCCAGCGGGCGAGACTCACGATGAAGCGCAGGATGCCCTGCTCGGCGGGCTTGGCCGTCTCGTTCTGAATGAACTTCATGTCCAGCTTGAGGATGTCCAGCTTCATCTGGTTGAGCATGTTCAGCGAGGAATAGCCGCTGCCAAAGTCGTCCATCTCAATGATGAAGCCCTGCTGCCGGAGCCGCGCCACCGTGTCGATGATCTGCGCGGGGTTTTCCGTGTAGGCGCTCTCCGTGAGCTCCAGGTGCAGCTGCGCGGGGTCGACGCCGTAGCGGTCGACGATGTCCTGAAGCGTCTCCGCCAGGTCGGCCTGATACACGTCCGCCCGGGACACGTTCACCGAGACCGGCAGGGGCGCGTAGCCCTTCTCCCGCCAGCTGCGCAGCAGCTTGCAGACCTCCTCCCAGACGTACTGGTCCAGCTGGGTGATGAAGCCGTTCTTTTCAAACAGCGGGATGAACTCCCCGGGAGACATGAAGCCCCACTCCGGGTGAATCCAGCGCACGAGGGCCTCCGCACCGGCAAGGCCGTCGTCGTGCAGGCTGTACTTGGGCTGGAGGTAGACCCTGAACTGGCCCTCCTGCAGCGCGGTCACCATGGCCTCGGTGATCGCCTGCTCCCGCAGCAGCTTTCCGCGCAGCGCATCGTCGTAGATGGCGAAGTAGCGGTTGTACTGCCCCTTGATGCTGTCCGCCGCCAGCTGCGCCCGGTCGCACATCTGCTCCACCGGCACCGAGCGGTCGACGACCTCATAGACGCCCCAGCGCATCACCAGGCTCTTGATGACGGAGGAGATTTCCATCTTTGAATCGAAGTCCTCACGATCCCGCATCTCCTGCCCGCGCTCCTGGAGGCAGAGGAAGCGGTCGGCGGCAAAGCGGCCGCAGATTCCTCTGTCGCCGATTATGCTCTGCATGGTTCCGGCGATCTCCCTGAGGAGGCGGTCCCCCGCGTCCGTGCCGAAGGTGTCGTTGTAGAGCTTGAAGTTTTCGATGTTGGAGCAGACGATGTTGTACTCCCGGTCCGGATTCTCCCGCAGCGTCTGCCGCACCTGCTGATAGAAGTACTCCTTGCTGTACAGCCCGGTCAGCTGGTCGTAGCGGAACAGGTTCGCCATCGCCGCGGTCTCCCGCAGGTTGATGATGCTGGCCACGCGGTGCAGAATGACCTGCGGGCGGTAGGGCTTGGGCACAAAGTCGGTTGCGCCGTGGGCCAGGGCGGCCACCTCGTCCACCTCGCCCTCGCTCTGGGTCATGACGATGACCGGAATCAGCGAATGCTCCGGATCCTCCTTGATCCGGTCCAGAAAGGTAAACCCGTCCATGACCGGCATCATCATGTCCAGAAGAATCAGGGCGATGTCCTTTCCGCTCTTTCCGAGTATATCCAGCGCTTCCCGTCCGTTTTCGGCCTCCAGAACCGCATACTGCTCGGACAGAATGATCTTCAGCATTTCCCGGTTGAGCGCGTTATCCTCGACAACCAGTATCTGTTTTTGCAGTTGCATGCCCACACTTATCCCCCATTTGTTCAGTAGATCAATCCCGGCGCTCCCCGTCGGGCGCCGCAAAGCGCGCTAGGCGACGTTCAGATAGCTGCGTATGGACGCGACCGTCGCACGATAGTCCCGGCGCACGTCCTCCATCAGCGCCTCGGCCTCCGCGGGAATTCCGTCCGCCTCCGGCCGCAGCAGCTCCGTCAGCTGCGCCGCAGATTTCATCAGCCTGCTGAAGCTCATGTTGGCGCACACGCCCTTGAGGGTGTGCGCGGCGCGGAAGGCCTCCGCCCGGTTGCCGCTCTCCATGGCGCTGCACAGCGCGCTGAAGCTTGCGTCCTCCAGAAACTTCGCGATGAATTTTTCGATCAATCGGGGGCTCGGGAGTCGTGCGCTCACTTCGAGATAGTTGCCGCCCAATTCCTGATAGCATTCCTGAATGGTCATTTTTTCTTTCTCTCCCTGTATATCCGTCCTCTGTCGCAACGACAGGTTCTCACTCGTTTCCTGCGAAAAGCCGCGCCGACGGGCGGCCCGGTGGAGCCTGGCGCGCCGCCGGCCGCTTCCTCCGGCAGGGACGCGCGCTCAGCCCAGGGCGTTACCCCCCCCCGCTGATTTACGATATATTTCCTTATAATTAACGCATGCGTTCATATTCCAGTTCATGCTGCGCTCCTTTACTCCGTCCGCCCGGACAGGATGCGCGCCAGCATATTCACCAGCGCCTCCACGTCCAGGGGCTTTGCGATGTGGGCGTTCATGCCGTTCTGGAGCGCCCGCTCCCGGTCCTCCTCGAAGGCGTTTGCCGTCATGGCGATGATGGGCAACTCGACCACGTCGCGCCGGGGCAGGTAGCGGATGGCCCGGGTGGCCTCGTAGCCGTCCATCACAGGCATCTGAATATCCATGAGGATCAGATCGTACCTTCCCTCCTCCGCCTGCTTCACCATTTCCACGGCGATGGAGCCGTCGGAGGCGGTTTCCACCTCGAAGCCGACGTTCTGAAGGATCTCGACGGCGATCTCCCGGTTGAGCTCGTTGTCCTCCACCACCAGCACCCGCGCGCCGCAGAAGTCGTGCTTCGGGCCGTTCGCAGTCCTCTGCTGCGTCCGGCAGGCCTGTCCCGCCTCCACCATCACGTTGCGAAGGTCAGAGAGGAACAGGGGCTTGTTGCAGAAGGCCGTGACGCCCGCCGCGCGGGCCTCCGCTTCGATGTCCGAATAGTCGATGGCGGTGAGGATGATGATCGGCGCCTCGTCTCCGATGACCTTGCGGATGCGCTTGACCGTCTCCAGTCCATCCATCTGGGGCATGAGCCAATCGATGATGTAGCTGTAGAAGGGATCCCCGTCGTCATGGGCCTTCTGCGCCCGGAACACCGCCTCCCGGCCGGAGGTCGTCCACTCGGAGCGCATGCCGATCTGGCCCAGCATCTTGGTGACGCTGTTGCAGACCTCAAAGTCGTCGTCCACGACCAGGGAGCGCAGGCCCTTCAGCTCCCGGAGCTGCGCCTGGTTGCGCGCGGTGTCCTGCCGCCGGAAGTCGAAGGTCACGCTGAAGGTGCTGCCCTTGCCGATCTGGCTCTGAATCTCGATCTCGCCGCCCATCATGTCCACGGTGTTCTTGGTGATGGCCATGCCCAGGCCGGTTCCCTCCACGCCGCTGAGGGTGGAGCTGCGCTCCCGCTCGAAGGGATCGTAGATGCGGCTGAGGAAGCCCTCGGACATGCCGATGCCGGTGTCCCGGACGATGAAGGCATAGCGCCCGCAACCGCTCTTGGGCGAGGGCGTCTGGCGGATGGTGAAGGAGACCATGCCGCCGGCGGGAGTGAACTTCACGGCGTTGCTGAGGATGTTGATCAGCACCTGATCCAGCCGGAGGGGATCGAAGATCAGATCCTCGTCCTGCACGTCGATGGTGTCCACCAGGAATTCCAGCCGCTTGGCCCGCATCTGGGGCCGGACCATGTTCACCAGGTTGTGAATCCGCTCGGAGAGGTTGCACTCCTTCTCCTGTATGGTGAGCTTGCCGCTCTCGATGCGGCTCATATCCAGTATATCGTTGATCAGGCTCAGCAGGTGGTTGCTGGAGGACATGATCTTCTCCAGGCAGTCCTGTACCCGATCCTGGTTGTCGATGTGCCGGGCGGCAATGGACGCAAAGCCAATGATCGCGTTCATCGGCGTGCGGATGTCGTGGCTCATGTTGGACAGGAAGGTGGTCTTAGCCCGGCTGGCGTGCTCCGCCGCCGACAGGGCGTCCCGGAGCAGCGACTGCTGCCGCACCTCCTGAAGCACGTCTCCGTCCACGTCCTTGACGGCGATCAGCGCCGTGTGGCCGCCGGAGGTGTTGACCAGGCGCACGATGCGCCACTCCACATAGGTGTATTCCCTTGCGCCCTCCGCACGGCGGCGGATGCGCACGGAGAACGCGTCCTCCGTCGCCAGCCGCTCCCGGATTCGCGCGATGGACGCCTCCCACAGCAGCATGTCCCGATCATCGGGATGCACTCTGTTCCGGGCGAAGCGCTCCAGGCTCTCCGAATAGACCTGATACTCGTTCTGCCCCATGTCCGCCATGGACGCGGTGCGCAGGTTCTCGCCGCGGCGCAGCACCAGCAGATCCCCGTCCAGATCCACCCGCCACAGGGCGTAATACTCCCTGCCGAGGGCGTAGATCATGTCCAGCTGCTCCTGGCGCTCCATGCGCAGCTTCTCCCGGGTCGTCAGCAGCGTCTCCTTCGTCTGCTCCAGCTCCCGCAGCCGGTCGTACTGGTCGGTGATGTCCTTGTAGACGCCCACGGCCAGGTCGCTGGGGTTTCCGTCGTCGTCCAGCACCGCCTGCAGCTTGAGCTCATAGACGTTCTGCCCTCCGTCGACGGAGGAGAGCTTGACGATCGCCTCCGACTCGCGCTCGCCCCGAAGAATCGCCTCGTGGGCGGCGACGTAGGCCTGAACGGTGTCCTCGGACACGATGCCGCCCCGCCTCACGATTTCATAGGGCACGCCAATCTGCTTCGTCTCAACGCCGAAGGTCTGCGCGATCTCCGCATCGCAGTAGATCGTCTGCTCCCTGCGGTTGTAGGTGAAGATGAGGTTGCCCGCCTCCTGGGCGGCGATGCGGAAGGCTTTGACGCTGGTCTTGAGCTCCTCCCGCAGCTGCACGCGGTCGGTGACGTCCAGAATCGCGCCCTGGAAGAAGGGCTCGCCCATGTCCGTCACAAATTCGGTCTGATCCACCACCCAGCGGTAGCCGTTGCGGGCGCGGACGCGGTATTCGTATCTGTGCTCGCCCTCCCGGGCGTTCTCCGCGCGGCCCTCTCCGTCGAACAGCCGCGCCCAGTCGTCCGGGTGCACCATGTTTTTGAATTTGTTGCCGAACAGGTCGCAAATCTCCTGCCGGGTGTAGCCCAGCATCTCCCCGAAGCGGTTGCTGACAAAGGTGAAGTCGTAATCCGGCGTGTTCGCGCAGCGGTGGTAGCCCACCGGAATGGTGTTGTTGAGATAGAGCAGCTCCTGGTTCTGCTGTTTGAGCAGCTGCATGTCCTGCCGCAGGCCCTCCACCTTCTCCATGACCTCCGTAATGTCCATGCAGAAGCTGAGGATGGCCAGCCGGCCGTCCTCCGTGCGAATGACCCGCCCCTTGTCCAGCACCCAAAAGAGGCTGCCGTCCCTGCGGGGCATGCGGTAGGCGATGGTGTAGGTCATTCCCTCGCGGTAATCGCTGCCGAGATCCCGGGCGACCTGCTCCTGATCCTCGTAATAGATTGTGTTGGCGACCTTGCCCTGAATGGCGGTCTCAAATTCCGCGCGGGTCTCGTAGCCCATCATGCGGTACATTTCACGACTGACGAAATAGAGGGGGAAGCCCTCCTCACAGTAGCCGCCGATCATGCCGATGGGCAGAATGTCCGCCAGCAGGGAGAGCATCTCGCCCCGGTCGGGGTTCAGCCAGTCCAGGTGGGCCTGTATGTCCTCCCGGTCCTCGCTGCTGGTGTGAAAGATAATTTCAAAGGCGCTGTTGGAGGCCTTCAGATCCGCCGAGGTCTGCTTCTCCTCGGTCACGTCCCGCAGGATGCCGCAGAAGAGCGCCGCCTCCGCGTCTCGCTTCACCGGAAGAATCTCCATCTCCAGGGAGATGAGCCTTCCGTCCCGCTGCACGCGCCGGAAGTTTCCCCGGACGCGCTCCTCGCTCCCGCTCTCCAGGATTTCCCGGAACGCCGCCCGATCCTCCGGCACGATCGCCTCCAGCAGATCCTGCTCCTCAAAGGACTGGGCGATGGAGTCGTCCAGATACAGCATCTTCAGATAGGCGTCGCTGGCGTGCCTGCGAAAGCACTGTCCTTGCCGGTATTCAAAGAGCGTATAGGCGCCCAGCAGTCGATCCAGAATCAACGGAGACAGCGTGCCCTCCCGCATCAGCTGTCCCAGTAAATTCTTTCCTTCGCCGGGATGTTTTTGCTCCATAGCAAAGTCTCCTTTTGTGTGTCCCCGCAGCGCCCTGTGCGCATGCGATGCCAATGGATATGCAGGATCGTCACTTTAAGTTACAATTGTAATCCAAAATGACTTGTAATGAATGAAATAATGCCGCCCGTTTTCCGCTTATTGGTTCTATGATACCAATTTTCGCCATAAAAATCAAGGTTCGGCTAAAAAATTATCATTGAAATTTACTTAAATATATCCATATATCCTCTCGTCAAAATGAAAAAATAGATTATAATGGGGATAAAGAGGTGAAAATCATGATTCCTTTCTCCGAAAAGCTTTCCTTCCTGATGCACATCTCCAACATAAGCAACAAGGCGCTCGCTGCCGAGCTGAACGTGGACCCGTCCATGGTGAGCCTGATGCGCACCGGGAAGCGCAAGCTGCCCCGGAATCCGCTCCTGGCGAGGAAGATGGCCCTGTTCTTCGCGCGGAACTGTTCGGCGGCCTTTCAGCGGCAGGCGCTCTCGGAGGCGCTGGGCCAGCGCTCCATCAGCGCCAGCATGCCCACGGAGGTACTCGCCGCGCGGCTCGAGAGCTGGCTGAAGGGTGAGAATGGAAACATCGCCGACGCCATCCTGACCAACATACAGGCGCCGCCCACGCCAAGGGATGACGGGAATTACCCGGCCCCCGTGCCGTCCGCCGCGCCCCAGGGCGAGACCCAGTTCTTCTACGGACATGACGGTCGGCGCGCAGCCATGCCCCACATGATCGAGCAACTGCGCAAGCTGGAACAACCCTGCCCGATCCTCATCGTGGTGGACGATAACCTGGAGTGGCTGCTGTCCGACTACATGCTCAGCAGGAATGTGCAGCGCATCTTCCTGGATCTGGCGGAGCGGGGCTTCACCTTCTACCAGATCATGCCGCCGCTGAACTACATCAACCGCTACGTCGATTCCCTTCAGTTCTGGCTTCCGCTGTATGTGACGGGGCAGACGAAGGTGTACTTCTTCCCCCGCCTGCGCGGAAACCTGTACCGGCACTCCACCATTCTGGTGCCGAACCGCTGCGTGCAGCACGCCTACACCGTCGGCCTGGGCAGCGACAGCGACATTTCCGTCTTTTCCACAGACGCTCAGCTCGTACACGCCTTCGAGCTGCAGTTCCAGGAGCATCTCGCTCTCTGCAAGCCTTCGCTGAACGTGCGCCGGGAGATCGAGGAATGTGTGTCCTGCTATACTCAGTTCTCCAATCAGCCGGGCGATATCGTCCAGCTGATCGACGGGCTGTCCATTGAGAGCATGCCCCGGGAGCTGATCGAACGCTGCATGATGGACACGACCAATCCGGAGTGGGCGCGAACCTTCTCGGCCTATCGGGACGGACTTCCCCGGTTTGAGGAACACCTGCGCCAGCATGCATACATCGACATGGGCCGCCTGGCCACTGCCGAGGACGTACGCGCCGGACGCGCCTTCATGGGGCTACTCGATCGGAGTCCCAGCCAGAAGATGTACTACACGCCCGAAAGCTACGTCCAGCACCTGCGCAACATCCTCCGGCTGATGGATCAATACGAAAACTACACCTTCCTGCCTCTGCGCGACAAGGAGCCTTCCAATTGCAGCATCTTCGTCAATGAGGCCAACATAGCGCTGGTCGTGCGCACTGCCCTTCCTCCGCTGATGTTGGAGATTCAGCGCCCGTCCATGGTCACCGCCTTCCGGGAAAACCTGCTGCGCAAGGCCGAGAGCGTCGGTTGCGACAGCTCTTCCCGGCAGCGCACGCGCATGGAACTGCGCGCGCTGATTCAGGAGCTGGAAGACTGAACCGAAGCAGGCGTGCAAAAGGGGCCTCCGGACGCAGCTCTGCATCCGGAGGCCCGAAAGTCCCGCGCGCCTATTCTCCGCGGGTGAGCAGCTTGTCCAGCAGCACGCCGCAGAGGACGACGGCGATGCCGGCGCACTTTCCCGCAGAGAGCGCGTGAAAGACGAAGACGTCCATGGCAATGCCCGCAGACACCTGCCCGACCAGCATGAAGATGGTGGCGTAGAACACGTTCTGCCGCGCGTAGGCCGCGATGTTGAGCAGCAGACAGGCCCCGCCGAAGAGTCCCGCCGTGTAGCAGACGGGCGGAAAGCCCGCAAAGCCCGACAGGTCGGGCCGGAAGCCGCACGGGATCAGAAAGAGCAGCACGCCGAAGATCGCGCCGCTGACGCTGTTGACGATGCCGCCGCCGATCATCGAGCCCGTGGCCTGGCTCGCCCGGTAGTTGAGCGTGCGCACGACGACCGCGCCGCAGCCCATCAGCACCGCCAGGATCAACAGTCCCAGCGGCGCTTCGCTCCCCGAAGCGCTGCCGGCGAGGTTGATGGCCAGCACGCCCGCGAGGATCAGGGCGAAGCCAAGCGCGCGCCGCCCGGTGAAGGGGTGCCGCGCGGTTCCGAACAGGCCGAAGTGGTCGATCAGCGCGGAGATCATGATCTGGCCGCCCACCGAACAGCAGGTGGTGACGGCGCTGCCCATCCGGGAGACGCAGAAGCCCAGGGTGCCGATCACGATCACGGCGATCAGGCCGCTGAAGCCGCACGCCAGCGACACGCCCCGGAAGGAGATCCGCCTGCGGACGACGCACAGCTGATAGAGGGGCAGCAACAGCGCCTGGACGAGAAAGACCACGACGGAGGTGCCCATCGCGCCGATGTGCGGATTCATCAGGCCGTTGAGGCTGTTCTGTACCGTGGCGGCAACTCCGGCGAGCACCGCAAAGAGTATGGAGGACATGGCTTTTGAGCTCACTTTCCGATGGAAAGCCATCTGTGCGAAGAAATCAACGGTATATAGTATAGCACAGATGCGCGCTTTGGCAAGGGGCGGAACCGAAGCCATCTGCGCGTAGAAACGGCAGGCCCTTCCCTCGCGGCGCAGGGCGGCAGAAATCCCTTTCCTCGCGAACCGGAAGCGGCGGAACCCCCTCCCCCGCGCGGGACGGCGGCGCCGCGCGCCCGGCACTGATACGCGATGGAAGGCGCGAAAAAAACAAATTTGCGCCGGATTTTGGGATTTTTTGGAAATATCTCTTGCGGAGAGCGCATATATAATGTATGATGGACGAACGATACTTCATTTTTCACTCATGTAACTGTTTAACGTATCTAACAATTAAAGGGACGCGAGCACAACCCCGCTCTCCGGCCCCGGACTGATACAGGACAGGCAGATGCAGGAGGCTTTAGCACCCTGCAAACGCTTTCCGGAATCCCCACCCCTCCCGGCGCGGACTCTGCGCACGGGCAAATCCAGGAACATAAAGGAGAATGTAAATGCGCAAGAGAATTACCCGCCTGCTGCTGATCGCCGTTCTGGTCGCTGCGATGCTGACCGGATGCGCTTCCCAGAAGCCGAACGCCGACCAGAGCGCGAAGGGCGACCGGATCGCCATTTCCATGTACATGTGGGACCGTTCCATGTTCAAGCAGCTGTCGCCCTGGCTGGAGCAGAAGTTCCCGGACATCGATTTCACCTTTGTGCAGAGCTACAACAGCATGGAGTATTATAAGGATCTGATGGCCCGTGGCGAGGCGATGCCGGACATCATCACCTGCCGCCGCTTCTCGCTGAACGATGCGGCGCCGCTGTCGGAGTACCTGATGGACCTGAGCAAGACCGAGGTGGCGGGCATCTTCTATTCCAGCTACCTGGAGGTCAACCGCGAGACCAACGGCGCGATCCGCTGGCTGCCCATGTGCGCCGAGGTGGACTGCACCGTGGCCAACAAGGATCTGTTCGACCAGTACGGCATTCCGCTGCCCACCAACTACGCCGAGTTCGTGGCGGCCATCGACGCCTTCGAGGAAAAAGGCATCAAGGGCTATCAGACCGACTGGTACTACGACTACACGGGTCTGGAGACCATGCAGGGGTGCGCCATTCCGGAGCTGATGAGCCTGGAGGGCACCAAGTGGCGCATGGAGTACGAGAGCGAGACGGAGGACAATCAGGTTGGCCTGGACGAGGTGGTCTGGCCGAGGGTGTTTGAGAAGTACGAGCAGTTCCTCAAGGACGTGCGCATTCAGCCCGGCGACGACGAGCTGAAGTTCTCCGTGGTCACGGAGGCCTTCCGCGCCGGTAAGACGGCCATGTTCCGCAACACGGCGGCGATGGCGGACATCATCACGGCGGAGGACGGCACGAACTACGTGATGCTGCCCTACTTCGGCGAAACCAGCGACGACAACTGGCTGCTGACCTATCCGATGTGCCAGCTGGCGGTGGCGAAGAGCGTGGAGGAGGACGAGGCCAAGAAGGACGCCGTGCTGGAGGTTCTCTCCGCCATCTTCAGCGACGAGGGCCAGAAGCACGTCGCCGCCGGCACCTCCGTGCTTTCCTACAATAAGGAAGTCAAGATCACGCCCACGGCGTGCATGGAGTACGTGAAGGATTGCATCGACAGCAACCATCTGTACATGCGCCTGGCCTCCACCGAGGTCTTTGCCATCTCCCAGGACGTGAGCCACAAGATGATGCGCGGCGAGTACGACGCAAAGGGCGCCTACGACGACTTCAACGCCCAGATCACCGATTATAAGAACCCCGAGGCACAGGAGGTGCTCTTCACCCAGGAGAAGGCCTATTCCAACGACTTCGGCGTTCACGGCAGCGCCGCCGCGTCCTCTCTGATGAACACCCTGCGCGCCGAGAGCGGCGACCAGATCGCCATCGGCTACGCCAGCATGGCCAGCTCCTCCATCTACGCCGGAGAGTACAGCATGCAGCAGGTGAAGTGGATCATGACCTTCCGCAATGCCATCTACCGCGGCGAGTACACCGGCGAGGAGGTTCGCCGCATCATGGAGTGGCTGGTCAACGTGAAGGAGGGCGGCTCCAACCCGATCCACCATCGCAACCAGATGCCCGTCACCAGCGGCCTCGAGTTCACCGTCACCGAGACGGAGCGCGGCAAATTCCACCTGGAGGAGATCACCGTGGATGGAAAGCCGCTGGACGAGAGCGCGACCTACACGGTGATGCTGGTCGGCGCGGACACCTATCTGGAGCACCCCACCTTCTGCAACTGCCCCATGCCCGAGGACATCAAGGCCAAGCGGGAGGACTACTACGTCAACGATTATTCGAGCCAGGAGTTCATCGCGCAGGCGCTGGGCAAGACCAAGCAGTTCCTTGAACCCTCGGAGTATGTGACCATCCTTCAGAAATACTGAGAAACCGGAAAGCGAACCCATTTGATTCCGTCAGGAGGGCAATGCCATGAAAAAGCGTTGGATCGCAATCGCGCTCGTTCTCGCGCTGATCGCGGGGCTGGTCGGGGCCGGCCTGGCCTATTTCAGCTTCGTGTCCGAAACGATCTACGCGGAGAGCATTGCCCATCTGACGGAGATCTTTCATCAGGCCAACCAGGCGCTGAACAACCTGGTCTCCGCCAACTGGAGCCAGATGCGCATGTGGGCGCCCCACCTGGAGCATGTGGAGACCGACGAGGAGATGGCCGAGTACGTGAGCCTTGCCCGGGAGGACAGTAAATTCACCGACTTCTTCTTCATCTCCCGCAACGGCAACTACATCACGCTGGAGGGACGGCGCGGCTATCTGGATCTGCGCGACAAGCTCTCGAGCCTAATTCTGGACGGGCAGCCGGTGGTCATCAACTCCGTGGTTCCGGATCAGCCGGAGATCATGGTCTTTGCCGTTCCCGCCGCCAGGAGCACCTACCACGGCTTTGAATACGAGGCCATCGCCATCAGCTTCAACAACAGCGACCTCGTGGAGACCCTGAAGATCTCCGCGTTCGACGGCCGCGCCAGCACCTTCGCAATCCTGCCCGACGGGCGCGTAGTGGTGAACAACGCCAGCGAAGAGCTCCGGGACGTGCACAACGTGCTCGCGCTGCTGGAACAAAGCGAGGGCTTCGACGGCGAAGCGCTCGACCGCCTGCAGCGGGACTTCCAGGCGGGCAACTCCGGCGCGCTGCTGTTCAAAATCGACGGCCAGTCCTACTATCTGATCTACGAATCCGCAGGTTTCCAGGACTGGACGGTTCTGGGCGTCGTGCCCTCGGACGTGGTCAACGCCAGCATGAGCAAGCTCCAGTCCACCACCATCATCGTGGTGTCGGGCATCACCTTCAGCCTTGCGCTGATGATGCTTCTGTTCGTCATCCTTCAGAACCGGCTGAAGCTGAAGCAGAAGGACAACGAGCTGCTGGCCCGCGATGAGCTGTTCTCGAAGCTCTCGCTCAACGTGGACGACGTGTTCCTGATGATGGACGCGCGCAACTACCGGGTGGATTACATCAGTCCCAACGCCGAGCGCCTCCTGGGCATTCCGGAGCAGCGG
>SFTH01000007.1 GCA_004563405.1 bacterium | reverse complement strand
AGGGGAGGAGAAAGAGGTCAATCCGTATCCCGAGCCGGTGAAGAGCCTCAGGCGCGGGTATGATCTGGGGCCGGACGGCGAGGGGGTTCCAGAAGGCGGCAGGGCTGGTCGTGGATGGGATTGTCGGCGTGAGGACGCGAGCGGCGATGAAATGAAAAGCAAAAGAACTGACGGAAGGTAGTTTCTCCGCCAGTTCTTTTGCTTGCAAGGGATGCAAAGTTGCACGAAAACGAAGTGAGAAGGTGTTATGTGATAAGAAAGCCCCCGAAACCTCAATGATTTCGGGGGCTTTCGATATGACCCATCGGGGATTCGAACCCCGGACACCCTGATTAAAAGTCAGGTGCTCTACCGACTGAGCTAATGAATCACGATGGCTGGGGCGGCTGGGGTCGAACCAGCGAATGCCAGAGTCAAAGTCTGGTGCCTTACCGCTTGGCTACGCCCCAATAAAGCAAAAAAGCCACGCCGGCTTTAGTTAAAAAATGGGGTGGGTGAAGAGACTCGAACTCTCGGCCTTCAGGGCCACAACCTGACACTCTAACCAACTGAGCTACACCCACCACATGGCGCGCCAGAAGGGATTCGAACCCCTGACCCACGGCTTAGAAGGCCGTTGCTCTATCCAGCTGAGCTACTGGCGCAAACACAGACGCGCAGGAGGAAAACCCTACCGACAGCTCAAGATTATAGCACGTTGCGGCGCGTTTGTCTATACTTTTTTGCAAATAAACCCGTTTTTTAACCTTTATGTGTGCTATACTGGAGCAAATACTGCGCGGAGGCAGAGCATGAAGAGAATTGCGGCAATTGCGGCGGCGCTGATGATGATCTGCGGTTTCGCCCGTGCAGAGGTGTGCGTGCGCATGGATGATGGCGCGGCGCTGCTGCGCGAGGACGGAACTGAGATTGTGTCCGTGGGTGCGTATGCGGACATCGTATCCCTGGGGGACGGCCTGTTTGCGGCGCAGGACCCGGAGGGAGGCTACGCCCTGATGGACGGCACGGGGCGGCTGTTGTCCGAGGAGCGCTACGACGCGCTGCGGCCGGGGCAGGGTTTGCTGCCGGCCCAACGGGACGGTGGCTGGGGCCTGCTCGACGCCGGAGGCGCGGAGCGGAGCAGCTTTATCTATGGGCAGATCGTTCCCACGGGCGCGGGCGGCTATTGGGCGACGCTGGGCGACGCAGACGACCTGGAGTCCGATCTTCTGGTCTTGCTGGATGAAAATGGGCAGGAGAGCGCAACCGGGATCTATGTGCGCAAGCTGGGCTCCGCCAGCGAGGGACTGTTGAGCGTGTTTCTGCCGGGAACGGGACTCTGGGGCTATTGCGATGCGGGCGGGCGCGTGGTCATTGCCGCCCGTTACAGCTATGCAGGCCCCTTCATATCCGGTTGCGCGGCGGTGGTGTGCGACGGCCGCTACGGCGCGATCGACACAGCGGGAGCATACGTCGCCGACCCGGACTACGACTTCATTGAGATTTCGGAGTCTGGGTTTCTGCTGGCGGCCCGCAACCAGGAGGGCGTGTGGGTGCTGGATCCGGACGGAAGCGAAATTGCAGCCTACGAGGACGAGAACTGCTTTGCCGCGCTGGTGGGGGAGGGCTACATGGTGGCCGACGCCGAGACCGTTCGCATATTCGATGCGGCGGGTGCGCAGATTGCGGAGGCGGGCGCAAAGGCCTCCGTCAGCGAGGGCATGAACGGGCAGCTGATCCTCTCGGACGGCATGTGGGGCGAGGCGTGCGTGGGTATTCTGGGCACGCAGGCGCGCTATCAGAACCTCTACCCGCTGGGAACGTCTGAAGGAGGGGGCGTATACGCCTATATGGAGGCCAACGCCGCCCGCTATGTGAACGACCTGCTCGGAGAGATTCAGCTGTCGGTGGATATGGAGACCGCGCGCTACGGAATTGCCGGTGCGGACGGCGAGCCGCGAACGCCCTGCGCGTTCCTCTCCATTCAGTTTCTCGCGGACGACCGCTTTTTGGTCCGAAGCGCGGAGGCGTGGCAGATGATCGACGCAGGCGGAACGGTCTACTGGTCGCTTCCCTGCGAGGGCTGAGGAGAATGGGCGGCGGTCACGAGAACTGAAGCGCCCAGCTTCTGAGTACGTTGCGGATGGCGGCGGACAGGCTCCAGGCCTCTACCGCCGTCGCAGCGGTGAGTGGGAGGCTGGCGACGGTTTTGCCATTGCACATCAGGCGGACGGTTCCGACCTCCTGGCCCTTCTCCACCGGCGCGACGAGGGGCTTGGAATCGACTTCCACAGAGACATTTGCACCGATTTCCACCGCCGCAGCCAGGGGCTCTGTGACGATGGCATCCACATTTGCGCGCGCACCGTCCAGCACGGTGATCTGCGCGGCCGCCTGTCCGCGCTCCAGCGCGCGCTCCATGCGGAAGTGCTCGAAGCCGTAATCCAGCATCACTTCCGCCGTGTCAAACCAGGTATAGCAGTTGAGCACGCAGCCGATCAGCTCCAGGCCGTCCCGCTCCGCCGAAAAGACGAGGCAGCGCCCCGCCTTAGAGGTGTAGCCCGTCTTGCCGCCCGTCGCGCCCTCGTAGGTGCTCAGCAGGCGGTTTTTGTTTTCCAGCACGCGGCTGTATTCGTTGCCCACCCAGGGGATGATCTTGCGCTCGGTGGCGGTGATGGTGCGGAAGTCCGGATTCTTCATGGCTTCGCGCATGATGCGCGCCAGGCCCAGGGCGGAGGCGGCGTGGCCGTCCGCGTCCAGGCCGTGAGGGTTGACGAAGTGGGCATCGGCGTTCAGCTCCGCCGCACGGGCGTTGGCCAGGTCCGCAAAGGCAGATACGCTGCCCGCGACGTGCTCCGCAATGGCCACCGCAGCGTCGTTCCCGCTGCGCAGCATGAGGCCGTAGAGCATCTGCTCCATGGTGAGAGTTTCGCCCTCGGAGAGATAGATGGAGGTGCCGGTCACGCCATGCGCGTTCTTGCCGGCGGTTACCTCCTCGTCGAGTTCGCTGTGCTCCAGGGCCAGCAGCGCGGTCATGATCTTTGTGCAGGAGGCCTCGGGGAGCATTTCATTTTCATTCTGCCCGAAGAGCACGCGCCCGCTGGCGCCGTCGATCAGCACTGCGCCCTTGGCGGCCACGGTGAGCGCCTCGGAGCCTCCGGCTGCCGGACAGGAGAGCGCGGCGAACAACAGAATCATGAGAAACAATTTGCGCATGAAAAAACCTCCGATGCTTCCATCGGAGGATTTTATGCGCGTCCGGACGGGTTTATGGCTCGTCCACTTCTTCCGGCGCGCCCTGAAGCAGACATTCGCAGCCCGCGCGATAGGCCGAGGCGAAGATGGCGCAATCCATGGCCGGGGAGAGGGCGCTGCGCATGGCCAGCATTTGCCGTATGGACTCGGCCTGGCGCTCGCAGAACAGGGCGTAGAGCTGCTGTACGTCCTCCTCGCAGTCCACGCGCAGCATTTCGCGGATGTCCTCCATCATGCACACCCGCTTGAGGGCGACGATCATGATGAGCATGGCGATCTGAAGGCGGCTGTACTTCTTGCCTGTGGGGCGGGGGATGAGCTTGTTTTTGACGTAGTTGTTGATCATGGGGGCGGAGAGGTAGCTCTTGGTGGTGTCTCCGTAGAGGGGCTCATAGATCCGGGTGATGAAGGTGATCACCTGATCCATGTAGAGTCCCAGGTCGGGAATCTGTTCCCACGGGACGGGGCGGTAGCGCCCGATTTCGCTGTATACCCGTTCCAGTCCGTTTTCCATATCAACGCCTCCTGTGGGGTATTATAGCACAAAGCGCGTGTTTTGCCAACAAAGATTTGAAAAAGGACTTGACAAGGAAACAAATAAGATGTAATCTGGTATTGAAAACCAGATCATATGGAGGGAATTATAATGAACTTCGCGGGCCTGAGCGTTTGGGGCGATTCGATTGCCAAGGGCGTGGTGTTTGACGAGGAGCGGGGCAGATACGCGGTCTGCCGGGACAACTGCCTCTCCAAGCTGAGCAGGGACGCGGGCGTGCGGGTGGAGAACCACTCTGTGATGGGACAGACGAGCGAAAAGGGTCTGGAGCGCATGGTGCCCGAGGCGCTGACTGCGGGCGAGATCGCGGTGATTGAATACGGCGGGAACGACTGCGACCTGGACTGGAAGGCGGTTTCGGAGCACCCGGAGCAGATGCAGTACGGCAGGGTTCCGGTGGAAAGATTTGTCGAGAACCTGACGGAGATGGTGCGGCGCGCGCGGGCGGCGCAGATGCTGCCGGTGCTGGTGACGCCGCCGCCGCTGATCGCCCAGAGATACTTTGACTGGGTCTCCAGGGGCCTGAACCGGGAGAACATCCTCAAGTACCTAGGAGATGTGGAGCACATCTTCCGCTGGCAGGCCAACTACGCCGATCATGTGCGCGCGCTGGCGGAGAAGCTGGGCGTGCGCCTGGTGGATATTCGCAGCCGCATGCTGGAATCCGGTTGCCTGGGAGAGCTGATGTGCGTGGACGGCATCCATCCCAATGCACGGGGGCACGAGCTGATCTACGAAGCCGTCGCACCGCTGGTGGTGTGAGGGGGGAGGGGAACGCCGTTCAGACCTGTTCCCGACAGTTTCACAGATGCATGCGGGGCGACCCGGCGCAGGCCGGGCCGCCCCAACGGATGAAGGAATCCGGGCGTTCGGGAGGGTTCAGGCCCTCCCGTTCCCTATGAGATCCGGCGGCGTGCGCGGCGGGGAAAAATTGCCTTACCGCTCCGGGCCAGCGGTCGGATCGCCCTTCAGGGCGCGCTTTTTGGTTCAGAGGATGTCGATATGTTCGCCGGCGAGCGCCTTGTTCATGCTGCGCACCGCGCAGAACTTGCCGCACATGGAGCAGGTATCGTCGTGCTCCGGCTTGCGCTCCTCGCGGATGGCGCGCGCGGTGTCCGGGTCGATGGCGCAGGCCCACTGGGCCTCCCAGTCCAGCGCGTGCCGCGCCTCGGCCATGCGGTCGTCCATCTCCCGGGCGCCGCGCACGCCCTTGGCGATGTCTGCGGCGTGGGCGGCGATCTTCGAGGCAATGATGCCCTGCTTTACGTCGTCCAGGTTGGGCAGCGCGAGGTGCTCGGCGGGGGTGACATAGCACAGGAACGCCGCGCCCGCTGCAGCGGCAATCGCGCCGCCGATGGCGGAGGTGATGTGGTCGTAACCGGGGGCGATGTCCGTCACCAGCGGGCCGAGCACATAGAAGGGCGCGCCGCCGCAGATCGTCTGCTGAATCTTCATGTTCGCCGCGATCTGATCCATCGGCATGTGTCCGGGGCCTTCGACCATGACCTGAACGTCCCGGGCCCAGGCGCGTTTGGTCAGCTCGCCGAGGCGCACCAGTTCTTCAATCTGACAGACGTCCGACGCGTCGGCCAGACAGCCCGGGCGGCAGGCGTCGCCCAGGGAGATGGTGACGTCATATTCCCGGCAGATCTCCAGGATTTCGTCGTAGTATTCATAGAAGGGATTCTCCTCGCCGGTCATGCACATCCAGGCGAATACCAGCGAGCCGCCGCGGGAAACGATGTTCATCTTGCGCTTGTGCTTGCGAATCTGTTCGATGGTTTTGCGGGTGATGCCGCAGTGCAGGGTCACGAAGTCCACGCCGTTCTCCGCGTGCAGCCGCACCACGTCGATGAAGTCCTTCGCGGTCAGCGTGTCCAGGTCGCGCTGGTAGTGAATTACGGAGTCGTAGACCGGAACCGTGCCGATCATCGCGGGGCACTCGGCCGTGAGCTTCGTGCGGAAGGGGATGGTGTTTCCGTGGGAGGACAGATCCATGATTGCGTGCGCCCCCATGTTGACCGCCGCCATCACCTTTTCCATCTCCAGGTCGTAGTCCTTGCAGTCCCGGGATACGCCCAGGTTGACGTTGATCTTGGTGCGCAGCATGGAGCCGACGCCCTCCGGGTCGAGGCACTTGTGGTTCCGGTTTGCGCAGATTGCGACCTTGCCGGAGGCGACCAGGGGCATGAGTTCTTCAATGCGCATCTGTTCCTTCTCCGCAACGCGCCGGAGCTGTTCGGTGACGATGCCCTTCCGCGCTGCTTCCATCTGGGTGGCGTACTCTCTCATGGATATTCCTCCTCAAAGCGATTGAAATGTAAAAAAAAGCGATGCGCCAACAGGCACATCGCACATTCGCATGTATCGCAATCCCTACGTTGGCATTACCCAAATCAGGTTCCCGGAGGCGGCGGCCTCCGAAGGGTCGAAGCGCAATGCTTCCTCTCAGCTCTCTGCGAGCTCCCCTTGCAGCTATTCAACTGATAACAGTTTATCATTTTTTTGTGTTTTGTCAATAGTAAAATTGTGCGCCGCCCGGCGGCGCGGAGAATTGCACGGCGGCGCGGAGAATTGCAGAGGTTTTCGTTTACAAACGCTCCGCCGCGTGGTATACTAGTTCCAAATCGAATGAGGGTGAGACACTTGAATTACTTTGAAAATGTGCGCCGGCTGGTGGTCAAGGTGGGCACGTCCACGCTGACCCACGAGGCGGGCGGACTGAATCTGCGGAGGATGGACCACCTGACCCGCGTGCTGGCGGATCTGCGCAACCGGGGCGTCGAGATCATACTGGTGTCCTCGGGCGCCATCGGCGTGGGCGTGGGCAAGCTGAAGCTGCCCGCCAAGCCCCACGACATCGGCGGCCGTCAGGCCTGCGCGGCGGTGGGGCAATGCGAGCTGATGTATATTTATGACAAGTTTTTCGGCGAGTACGGCCATGTGACCGCACAGGTGTTGCTGACCCGGGACTGCGTGGACGACCGGCTGCGGCTCCAGAACATCCGCAATGCCTTCGAGCGGCTGCTGGACATGGGCGCGCTGCCCATCGTGAACGAAAACGACACCGTGGCCACCGAGGAGATCGAGTTCGGTGACAACGACACGCTGTCCGCGGTGGTGGCGCGGGTGGTCAAAGCGGACGCGCTGGTGATTCTGACGGACATCGACGGCCTGCACGCGCAGAACCCGAAGCAGAATCCGGATGCGCCGCTGATTCATGTGGTGGAGCGCGTGACCGAGCAGACGAAGGCGATTGCCGGAGGCGCGGGCAGCGCCCGGGGCACCGGCGGCATGTACACCAAGATTGTGGCGGCGGAGCACGCCACCGCAGCGGGGATCACCACCGCGATCATCGACGGCTCCGCGCCGGAAAACCTCTACGCCCTGATGGAGGGCGAAACCATCGGAACGGTATTCCCCGCGAGGAGGGATTGATATGACGGATCTGAAGCGAACCGGCGAGCGGGCGAAGGCCGCTGCGGGCGCGCTGGCCTGCATGCGCGCGCCGGAGAAGAACCGGGCGCTGAACGCCATGGCGGACGAGGTGCTGCGCGCCACGGAGGAGATTCTCTCCGCGAACGCGCAGGACGTGGAGACCGCCCGCGCGGGCGGCATGTCCGAGGCGCTGGTCGACCGGCTGGCGCTGACCGAGAAGCGCATCGCCGCCATGGCGAAGGGTATGCGGGACGTGGCGGAGCTGGCTGATCCCGTGGGGCGGCTGCTCAGCGGCGGAACGCTGGACAACGGGCTGCGCATCGAGCGGCGCACCGTGCCCTTCGGCGTGATCGGCATCATCTATGAGGCGCGACCCAACGTGACCGGCGACGCGGCGGCGCTCTGCTTCAAGAGCGGCAACGCCTGCATCCTCCGGGGCGGCAGCGAGGCCGTGCGCTCCAATGCCGCCATCGTGCAGGCCATGCGCCGGGGACTGACCCGCTCGGGGGTCAATCCCGACAGCGTGCTGATGGTGGAGGACACCAGCCATGAGACCGCCCAGGCGCTGATGCGGCTCAACGAATATCTGGATCTGCTGATTCCCCGGGGCGGTGCGGGGCTGATTCGCCGGGTGGTGGAGACCGCCACCGTGCCCGTGATCGAGACCGGCGTGGGCAACTGCCACGTCTATGTGGAGAAGAGCGCGGACATTGAGATGGCGGCGGAGATCGTGTTCAACGCAAAGACCTCCCGACCCTCGGTGTGCAACGCCATGGAGACGCTGCTGGTGGACGCGCAGATTGCGGAAGCGGCGCTTCCAGCCATCGCCGCGCGTCTGGCGGAGAAGCATGTGGAGCTGCGGGGCTGTCCGGAGACCTGCCGCATCCTGCCCCAGGCTGTGGCCGCCGCAGAGGAGGACTACGCGAAGGAGTTTCTGGACTACATCCTCGCGGTGAAGGTGGTCGATGGGATCGACGCGGCGCTTGCGCACATCGCCCGCTACTCCACCCACCACAGCGAGGCCATCGTCACCCGGGATTACGCGGCGGCGGAGAAGTTCGTTCAGCGGGTGGATTCGGCGGCGGTGTACGTCAACGCCTCCACGCGCTTTACCGACGGCGGCGAGTTCGGTCTGGGTGCGGAGATCGGCATCTCCACCCAGAAGCTGCATGCCCGGGGTCCGATGGGGCTCGAGCAGCTGGTGAGCAGCAAGTACATCATCCGCGGCGAGGGCCAGGTGCGCGTTTAAGGATGGAAGAAACCGGGTATAGATAGACAGAGAAAAGTACAGGAGGTGTCAATCATGGCTGTGATTGTTGCAAATAGTGAAAACTTTGAACAGGAAGTTCTCAAAAATGAAAAGCCGGTGCTGGTGGATTTCTGGGCCAGCTGGTGCGGCCCGTGCCGGATGCTCGCACCCATCGTGGAGGAGGTCGCCGGGGAGCATCCCGAGATCGCCGTGGCGAAGGTGAATGTGGATGAAAATCCCGAGCTGGCCATGCTCTACCGCGTCGCCGCCATTCCGGCGCTGATGGTGTTCAAGGGCGGAAAGGTCGCCGCGCAGTCGGTGGGCTATCAGTCCAAGGAAGCACTGGAAGCGATGCTGAAGTGAGCGCGATGGAGTTTGAAAGCATTGACGCGGGCGTGCGCGCCTGGCGCGAGACGCCGGGGGCGGTGCTTCTGGACGTGCGCACGCCGGAGGAATACGCCGCCGGACACATACCGGGCAGCGTGAACTTTCCGTTGGAGCGCATGCGGGATTACGACGGCGATGCGGATGCGAAGATATTCGCATACTGCCGCAGCGGTTCCAGAAGTGCGCGCGCCTGCGCGCTGCTTCAGGAGATGGACTTCAGCGCGGTGAACATCGGCGGCCTCGTGGATTACACGGGCGCGCTGGAATAATTGAAAAGACGGGGACGGACCGAAAGCAAAGCGGCCCGTCCCCGTCTTTTGGTGCGCTCTTTCGATTTTACAAACCCTTGATCATTTGAAGACGTGTCCGGGACAATCCGGCGGTATCCTGAATGCGTACCAAATAAGAAAGAGGGAAGACAAAATGAAGAAGATTCTTGCAATGGTTCTGGCAATGATCCTGGTGATCTGCAGCGCGGCTCTGGCCGAGGAAATCAACGTGATCTCCCGCGAGGACGGCAGCGGCACCCGCGGCGCGTTCATCGAGCTGTTCGGCATCGAGCAGAAGGACGCGGACGGCAACAAGGTGGACTACACCACCGACGACGCGGACATCACCAACTCCACCTCCGTCATGATGACCAGCGTGGCCGGCAACCCGGCGGCCATCGGCTACATCTCCCTGGGCTCCCTGAACGAGACCGTCAAGGCGCTGGAGATCGACGGCGTTGCCGCCAGCGTTGAAAATGTAAAGACCGGCGATTACAAGGTCGTGCGTCCCTTCAACATCGCCACCAGGAGCGAGCTGAGCGAGGCCGCGCAGGCCTTCATTGACTTCATCCTCAGCGCCGACGGCCAGGTGGTCGTCGAGGCGAATGGCTACATCGCCGCTGTTGAGGACGCGGAAGCCTTCGCGGGCAGCGACGTGAGCGGCAAGGTCGTCGTGGCCGGTTCCTCCTCCGTCACCCCGGTGATGGAAAAGCTCCGCGAGGCCTATCTGGCCCTGAATCCCAACGCTGAGATCGAGGTTCAGCAGAGCGACTCCACCGCGGGCATGACCGCCGCCATCGACGGCGTGTGCGACATCGGCATGGCCTCCCGCGAGCTGAAGGACAGCGAGCTGGAAGCGGGCCTGACCTCCACCGTCATCGCCCGGGACGGCATCGCGGTGATCGTGAGCAACGACAACCCCGCCACCGGCCTGACTGCCGATCAGGTGCGCGCCATCTACATGGGCGAAGTGACCGATTGGGACGAAGTGAACGGCTGATCGAAGCGCGACCAGAGGGCCGGAAGAAATTCCGGCCCCTTTCGGAGTTTTAAGAGATGAAGAATTTGAAAGAGAATCTTGCAAAGCTGGCCTTCATCTGCGCGGCGTGCATATCCATACTCGCGGTTGCGCTCATCTGCATCTTCCTGTTCGCAAACGGCGTGCCGGGCATGGTAAAAATTGGCGTGTGGGACTTCCTGACGGGCACGAAGTGGAAGCCGGGCAACGACATTTATGGCATACTGCCCATGATTCTGGGTTCGGTGTATGTGACGGCGGGCGCGCTGATCATCGGCGTTCCCGCGGGGCTTATGACGGCGCTGTTCCTCTCCCGCTTTGCGGGCAAGCGCACGGCGAAGCTGATGAAGCCGGCGGTGGAGCTGCTGGCGGGCATTCCCTCGGTGGTGTACGGCTTCTTCGGCCTGGTGGTCATCGTGCCGCTGGTGCGCAGCCTGTTCGGCGGCAGTGGATCGAGCCTGCTCACGGCTTGCCTGCTGCTGGGCATGATGATCCTGCCCACCATCATCACCGTGTCCGAATCGGCGCTCAACGCCGTGCCCTCCAGCTACTATGAGGGTGCGCTGGCCCTGGGCGCCACCCACGAGCGGGCGGTGTTCAGCGTGGTGCTGCCGGCGGCCAGGTCCGGCGTCATGGCGGCGATCATACTGGGCGTGGGCCGCGCCATCGGCGAGGCCATGGCTGTGGTCATGGTGGCGGGCAACCGCGCCGTGATTCCCAACAGCCTCATCAAGGGCGTGCGCACGCTGACCAGCAACATCGTCATGGAGATGGGCTACGCGGCGGATCTGCACCGGGAGGCGCTGATCGCCACTGCGGTGGTGCTGTTCGTGTTCATTCTCATCATCAACCTGCTGTTTTCCATCATTAAGAGAAAGGCCAAGATATGAGCGCTAAGACCAAAGCAAAATGCATGCGGGCGATGGTGTATGCGGGCGCAGCTTTTACGGTGTTCGTGCTGCTCGTGCTCGTGGGCTACATCCTGATCAAGGGTATCCCAAACCTGTCGCCGGAGCTGTTCGCCTGGAAGTACACCACGGAGAATGTTTCGCTCATGCCCGCGCTGATCAATACGCTGCTGATGACGGCGCTGTCGCTGATCATTGCGGTGCCCCTGGGCATCGGCGCGGCCATCTATCTCACGGAATACGCCCGCCGCGGCAACCGGCTGGTGAAGCTGGTGCGCATCACGGCGGAGACGCTCTCGGGCATCCCCTCCATCATCTACGGCCTGTTTGGATCGCTGTTCTTCGTGGTGGCCATGGGCATGGGCCTGTCGCTGCTCTCCGGCGCGCTGACGCTGTCGATCATGGTGCTGCCGCTGATCATGCGCACCACGGAGGAGGCGCTGCTGGCCGTGCCGGATTCCTACCGGGAGGGCAGCTTCGGCCTGGGTGCGGGGCGGCTGCGCACCACCTTCAAGGCGGTGTTGCCCTCGGCGGTTCCGGGCATACTCTCGGGCGTGATCCTCGCCATCGGGCGCATTGTGGGCGAGACGGCGGCGCTCATCTACACCGCGGGCACGGTGCCGGAGGTGGCAAAGAGCCTGTTTTCCTCCACCCGAACCCTGTCGGTGCACATGTACGCCATCTCCAGCGAGGGCCTGTACATCAATCAAAGCTACGCCACAGCGGTGGTGCTGCTGGTCATCGTCATCGGCATAAACGCCCTGTCCTCCTTTGTGGCGGGCAAGATCGGAAGGAGAAACCATGGCTAAGTTTGAAATCGAAGGGCTCAACCTCTACTACGGCAGCTTTCATGCCCTGAAGGACGTCTCCCTCTCCATCCCCGAGAAGGAAATCACGGCTTTTATTGGGCCCTCCGGCTGCGGCAAGAGCACGCTGCTCAAAACGTTAAATCGAATGAATGATCTCGTGGAGGGCTGCAAGATAACAGGAAAAGTGGCGCTCGACGGAGAAAATATCTATGGGAACATGGACGTCGCCCTGCTGCGCAAGCGCGTGGGCATGGTGTTTCAGAAGCCGAATCCCTTTCCGATGAGCATCTACGACAACGTGGCCTTCGGTCCGCGCACCCACGGCGTGCGGGGCAAGGCGAAGCTGGACGATCTGGTGGAGCGCTCCCTGCGGGCGGCGGCCATCTGGGACGAATTGAAGGACCGGCTGAAGAAGGACGCGCTGGGCCTCTCCGGCGGACAGCAGCAGCGCCTCTGCATCGCCCGGGCGCTGGCCGTGGAGCCGGAGGTGCTGCTGATGGACGAGCCGACCAGCGCCCTGGATCCCATTTCGACCTCCAGAATCGAGGAGCTGGCCCTGCAGCTCAAGGAAAACTACACCATCATCATGGTGACCCACAACATGCAGCAGGCGGCGCGCATCTCCGATCGAACGGCGTTTTTCCTGCTGGGCGAGGTGGTGGAGTTCGGCGAGACGGAAAAGCTGTTCTCCCTGCCCCAGGACAGGCGCACCGAGGATTACATCACGGGGAGGTTCGGCTGATGAGAAGTATGTTTGACGAGCAGCTCAGCCTGCTCAACCGGGAGCTGTTGGAGATGGGCGTGCTGATCGAGCAGTCCATACGCAGCGCCACGCGGGCGCTGATTGACCAGGACGTGGAGGCGGCGAACAGCGCCATCGCCTTCGACCGGAAGGTGGACCAGCAGGAGCGGGACATCGAGGGCCTCTGCCTGAAGCTGCTGCTCCAGCAGCAGCCGGTGGCGCGGGACCTGCGGCAGATCTCCGCCGCGCTGAAGATGATCACGGATATGGAGCGCATCGGCGATCAGGCCGCGGACATCGCGGGCATCGTGACCTATCTGGCGGGCGCACCCTACATGAAGAAGCTGGAGCATCTGCCTCAGATGGCCGATGCGGCCATCCGGATGGTGAGCGGGAGCCTGGACGCCTATGTGAACCGGGACGTTGCGCAGGCCCGGCAGGTCATGGAGATGGACGACATCATCGACGATCTCTTCGACGTGGTGAAGGGGGAGCTGATCGACCTGATTCGCGTGGACGCCTCCAACGGCTCCCAGGCCATCGACCTGTTGATGATCGCGAAGTACTTTGAGCGCATCGGCGACCATGCGCAGAATATTGCCGAGTGGGTGGAGTACGCCATCACCGGCATTCATAAAGGAGAGTTTCCGGGATGATCTATTATGTGGAGGACGACAGCAATATCCGCGAGCTGGTGGTGTACACGCTGACGCAGATGGGACTTCCTGCCCGGGGATTTGTGGATTCGGAGAGCTTTTACACGGCGGTGAGCCTGGAGGTTCCGGAGCTGGTGCTGCTGGACATCATGCTGCCCAACGAGGACGGCCTGTCCATCCTGCGCCGCCTGCGCGCGGATCACCGCACGGCTGAGATCCCGGTGATCATGGTCACGGCGAAGGGCACGGAGTACGACAAGGTGCAGGGGCTGGACATGGGCGCGGACGACTACATCGCTAAGCCCTTCGGCATGTCCGAGCTGGTGGCCCGGGTGCGGGCGCGGCTGCGCCGCTCGACCACCCGTCGGGATCCGAACCTCTACATCGCCGGAAAGCTCAGGCTGGACAAGCTGGCCCACTCGGTCACGGTGGACGGCGCGGAGGTGCAGCTGACGCTGAAGGAGTACGAGCTGCTGCGCTTCCTGATGGAGAATCAGGGCGTGGCCTTCAGCCGGGAGCAGCTGCTGGATCACATCTGGGATTACGGCTATGCCGGCGGAACCCGGACGGTGGACGTGCACATTCAGACCCTGCGGGCGAAGCTGGGCGAGTGCGGCGGCATGATCGAGACCGTGCGGGGCATCGGCTACCGCTTCGGAGGCAGATAAACCATGACGAGAAAGATCTTCAAGAGCGTCGCGCTCACATCCGCCCTGGCCGTTCTGCTGGCGGCGGCGCTGATGGCCCTGACGCTCTTTGGCGTGTACGAGAGCGGCATGACCGAGGAGCTGCGCGCCGAGGCGGGCTACATCTGCCACGCCCTCAACCGCGAGGAGAACGAGCTGGACTTCTTCGAGGATTTCACGACGAAGAATCGCGTGAGCCTCATCGCCACGGACGGAACCGTGCTCTATGACAGCGAGGCGGACGCCTCCGCGCTGGGCAGTCATGCGGACCGTCCGGAGGTTGCGGGAGCCATCGCCAGCGGCCACGGCGAGAGTGAGCGCTACTCCGATACGCTGGCGCAGACCACCTACTACTGCGCCCTGCGCACCGACCGCGGAAACGTGCTGCGGGTGGCGAATTCCCGCAGCTCCATGCTGGGCCTCTACCTGAAGGGACTCCCGCTGCTGTGCCTGGTGCTGTTGGCGGTGCTGTGCGTCTCCATGCTCATCGCGCGGCTGGTGGCCCGGCGCTTCGTCGCGCCCTTGAACAATCTGAATCTGGACGCGCCGCTGGAGAATGAGGTCTACGATGAGCTTTCGCCCCTGCTGACGCGCATGGACCGCCAGTACAGGGAAATCGACCGGCAGATGCGCGCACTCTCCGACGCGCGGCAGGAGCTGGCGGCCATCACCGAGAACATGCGCGAGGGCCTGATCGTGCTGGATCGCAAGGGCTGCGTGCTCTCCATGAACGGAAGCGCAGCGGGCATCTTCGGCGTGGATGCGCAGGCGCGCGTCGGCGCGGACATGCTCTCGGTGAGCCGGGATCCCGTGGTGCAGCAGAGCGTGGACGCGGCGCTGAAGGGCGAGGACACGGACGGCATGCTGGAGCGGAACGGGCGGCACTATCAGCTGCTGGCGGGTCCCGTGCTCAAGGAGGGCGAGACGGCGGGCGTGGTGCTGCTGACGCTGGACGTGACGGAGAAGTACGCGGCGGAGGTCAGCCGCAGGGAGTTCACGGCGAACGTGTCCCACGAGCTCAAGACGCCCCTCACCTCCATTTCCGGCTATGCGGAGATCATCCGGGACGGCGTGGCCCGGGCGGAGGACGTGCCCGGCTTTGCCGCGCGCATCCACGACGAGGCCAGCCATCTGCTGACGCTGATCAACGATATACTCGAGCTGTCCCGGTTGGACGAGCGCAGGGGACTGGGCGAGCATGCGCGCATCCGCCTTCTGGCCGCGGCCCGGGAGGCTGCGCGCCGGTTGGAGCCTCTGGCGCGGGAAAAGAACATCGACCTCGGGGTGCAGGGCGAGGATCTGGAGATTCAGGGCGACAAGCTGCTGCTGGGCGAGATGATCTACAACCTGGTGGACAACGCGGTCAAGTACACGCCCGAGGGCGGGCGCGTGGAAGTGCGCGTCGCCCGGGAGGGCAGGAGCGCGCTGCTGTCGGTGCAGGACAACGGCATCGGCATTCCGGAGGAGCATCAGCCCCACGTCTTTGAGCGCTTCTATCGCGTGGACAAGAGCCATTCCCGCGCCACGGGCGGCACGGGCCTGGGACTCTCCATCGTCAAGCACGGCGCGGCCATCCACGGCGCGAAGCTGCGACTGGTCAGTGCGCCGGGGAAGGGGACCTGCGTGACGCTGGCATTCCCGCCGGTGGAGTGAGATGAATTAAATGTGTGTTTCGTCGCCGGAGGAAGCGTTGACACGCCCTCCGGCGATGTGCTATACTCGTTTCGCAACCGAAGATAAGTGGTGGAGTCTGTCATAGGGCGCGCCTGCGCTCTATTTATTGAGGTTGGCCGGAGCGCGCTGCGCCGCTTCGGCTGTGCAGCTTCACAATGGCGTGAAGCTTTTTCTTTTGGCTCCCTTCGCATGCCTTCTTTGATTGCCAGATTTGCAAGGAGGAATACTATGCGTAAGACCAAGATCATCTGTACCATCGGCCCCGCCTGCGAGAGCGAGGATATCCTGACTCAGCTCTGCGAGGCCGGCATGAACGTCGCCCGCCTGAACTTTTCCCACGGCACCCATGCGGAGCATCTGGAACGCATCGAGCGCATCAAGCGCGTGCGCGAGCGTTTGAATCTGCCCGTGGCCATCATGCTGGACACCAAAGGCCCGGAGTACCGCATCCGCACCTTTGCGGAGGGGAGCGTTGCGCTGAAGGAGGGCGGCCGCTTTACATTTACCACCCTGGACGTGCCGGGAGACGAAGGCCGCGTCTCTGTGAACTTCAAGGGCCTGCCCGAGAGCATGGAGCCGGGCGATGTGATACTGGTGAACAACGGCCTGCTGTCCTTCCGGGTGGAATCCGTGACGGACACGGACGTCAACTGCACGGTGGTCAACGGCGGCGTGCTTTCCGACCGCAAGAGCATGAACTTTCCCGGAAAGCTCCTCTCGCAGCCCTATGTGAGCGCGCAGGATCGGGAGGACATCCTCTTCGGCGTGGAGCACGGCGTGGATTTCATCGCCTGCTCCTTCGTCTCCAGCAAGCAGGATCTGCTGGACATTCAGGCCATACTGGACGAGGCTGGCGGCGATGGCGTGGAACTGATCGCCAAGATTGAAAACAGCACGGGCGTTGAGAACATCGAGGAAATCTGTCAGGCCTGCTCCGGCATCATGATCGGCCGCGGCGACATGGGCGTGGAGATCCCCTTTGAAAACCTCCCCGCCATCCAGAAAAAGCTGATCACAAAGTGCCGCATGCTGGGCAAGCGGGTGATCACCGCGACAGAGATGCTGGAATCCATGATTCACAATCCCCGGCCCACCCGCGCGGAGGCCTCCGACGTGGCCAACGCCATCTACGACGGCACCAGTGCCATCATGCTCTCCGGCGAGACGGCCGCGGGCGAATATCCCGTACTCACGCTTCAGACCATGGCCCGCATCGCCGAGCAGACCGAGAAGGACATCCACTATGAAAAGCGCTTCCGCAAGGCGGAATTCACCATTCAGAACACCGTGGACGCCATCTCTCACTGCGTGTGCGGCATGGCCATCGACCTGCATGCAAAGGCCATCGCCGTGTGCTCCGTATCCGGCGGGACCGTGCGCATGGTGTCCCGCTTCCGCTCTCCGGCGACGATCCTGGGCATCACCACGGACGTGTGCAGCTGGCGGCATCTGGCCCTGTCCTGGGGCGTGCTGCCCGTGATGTGCGACACCTTCGATTCCACGGACGTGCTGTTTTACAGCGCAAAGCAGCTGGCCAAGCGCCATCTGAACCTGGAGGCCGGAGACAGGATCATCATCACCGGCGGCATTGCCAATGGCGTGCCCGGAAACACCAATCTCATCAAGGTGGAAACGATCTGACGGCATGCGCCGCCTGGCGAAGCCCGGAAGCGCAGCATGTGCGTGTCCGCAACCGGGAATTGCGCGCGCCGGACCTCAGAGAAAGAAAAACCGAACCGTTGCCGGTTCGGTTTTTTGCGCCCTCCGGGGCGAAGGGCTGCGCGGCGCGGACGGCTTCAGGCCGCGCGGGCGCGCAGATAGTCCATCAGCGCGTTGAAGTCGCCGTGGGGCCAGACGATTTCCCGGTTCCCGCGGTTGATGAGGCAGTCTGTGAGAAGAAACACGTCCATGCCGAGGGTTTCGGCGACCATATCCTCGTCCGCGTCGTTTCCCACCATCACGCACTCCTGCGCGCGCAGGTTCAGGCGATCCAGCAGCTCCCGGTAGTAGTCCGGGTTGGGCTTGCAGGTGCGGCAGTTCTCATAGCTGGTGAAGGTTTCAAAGTCCTCCGGCTCCAGACCGGCCCAGCGGATGCGGCTCTCGGTGGCAAAGGAGGGAAAGAGCGGATTGGTCGCCAGAGCGACGCGCAGCCCCAGATCCTTCGCCAGCGCGACGCTCTCCCGGGCCAGGGGATTGAGGCCGCAGAAGGCGCGGGCCTGTTGGAAATCCGCGCGGTAGAATTCGTCGAACAGGTGCCTGTGCTCCTGCACCCGCGCGCCCATGCGCGCCCCGAAACATTCCCAGAAGGCCTCTTCGTTGGTTCGGGAGCCGTCGTTTTTGACCATCGCAGCGGTTCCGGACCAGACGCCATCGACGAGGGACTTCGGCTCATAGCCGTAGGGGGCCATCTTCGCTGCGAGCAGCCTGAAGTAGGATTTGGTGAATACGTCCTGATCCATCGGCAGCAGCGTGCCGTCCAGATCGAAGAGAATGGCGGTTGGTTTCATTCAAATTTCCCTTCTGTGTCGGGTTCTTCCAGAAACTGTGCGACGGCGGCGTTGAAGGCGGCGGGGTTCTTTGCGGCGACGAAGTGGTCGCCGGGCAGGAGTGCGAGCCGCGCGTCGGGCAGGGAGGCCGCGATGCACCGGGTGTGGGACGTGCGGATCATGTCCCGCTCCCCGGCGATCACCAGCACGGGCAGATTCAGATGGCGCAGCTGCTCCGGGGCGATGTGAGGTTCGTTGACCATCAGCCCCAGCAGCTCCGCGTTGCGGCGGGCCCGCGGGCTGCGCCCGGAGAAGCGGCGGGCGAGGGCGTAGCCCAGCTCGATGGGAAGCTGCATCCTGCGCTTGACGCCGGAGGGATCGAGGTTTGCGCCGTTCAGAATCAACCGTCGGACCCGCTCGGGATGCTTCAGGGCGAAGCACAGCGCGATGTTCCCGCCGTCCGAAAAACCCAGTATGTGCGCGCTGGAAAGATGCAGGCTGTCCATGAAGCTGAGGAGATCCTCGGCAAACTGGGCGATGGTGAAGGGCGCTTCGCCCCGGGGCGAGCCGCCGTGGCCACGGGTATCGACGGCGATGACGCGATAGGAAGCGGAAAAGAAATCGATCTGGCTTCGGAAGTATTCGAGGTTTTCGCCGTTGCCGTGCAGCAGGAGCAGCGGCGTGCCCGCGCCCCGCTCCAGATAGTTGAGTTGAATGTCCATTGCGACCTCCCTGCGCGTCCCCCTGGGGCGTCGGCACACGTCGGGGGTTTTGTCCCCTCGCCGTGTGGGTGTGGGTGCATTATAGCACAAAAACGGGAATTCATCCAGCGGATGAATGGAAAACGACGGGAAAGGCGAAGGTAATTTGCGCGCAGGGCCTGCGCCGGAAGCAAGCAGATTTGCGGGGCGCGCGCAGGGGTGCGCTTGACAGCATGGCGGAGGGATGCTATTATATGTCTACTGAATACATATACAAATAGATTCTGAGCGCCAGGGGCGCTGCCGCCGCGAGAGGAGAGACAGCGCGGCTGCGGGGAGGGAAAGAGCGATGGCGAAGGTCGTAGTCGGCATGTCGGGCGGCGTGGATTCCGCGGTCACGGCGCTGCTGCTCCGGCGGGCCGGGCACGATGTGACCGGCGTATTCATGAACAACTGGGCGGAGAAGGACGAGGCGGGGGTGTGTACCTCTGAGCCGGACTGGGCCGACGTGCGCAGCGTCTGCTACAGAATCGGCATCCGCTGTTACAGCGTCAGCTACGCCCGGGAGTACCGGGAGCGCGTGTTTGCGCACTTTCTGGAGGAATACGCCCGGGGGCGCACGCCCAACCCGGACGTGTTGTGCAACCGGGAGATCAAGTTCGGCGTGTTTCTGAACCTGGCGGAACAGCTCGGCGCGGAGAAGCTGGCGACAGGGCACTTCGCCCGGCTCGACTCTGTGGCGGGGGAATACCGCCTGCTGCGCGCGCGGGACGAGAACAAGGATCAGACCTATTTTCTGTACATGCTCGGACAGCATGCGCTTTCGAAGGCGATGTTTCCCTTGGGTGGACTGACCAAGGCGGAGATACGGCAGATCGCCCGGGACGCGGGCCTGCCGGTGAGCGAAAAGAAGGATTCCACCGGCGTTTGCTTCATCGGCGAGCGCAACTTCCGCAGGTTCCTGTCCGGATATCTGCCGGCGCAGCCCGGAGACATGGTGACGCCCCGGGGAGAGGTTGTGGGCCGTCACAGCGGGCTGATGTTCTACACCATCGGCCAGCGCCGGGGGTTGGGCATTGGCGGGCGCGGCGACGGGCGGCGCTGGTTTGTGGTGGAAAAGGATCTGAAGCGCAATCGCCTGGTGGTGGAGCAGGGCGCAGATGCGCCGGGATTGTTTTCAAACTGCGCCCTTTGCAGCGAGCCGAGCTGGATTGCCGGGCGCGCGCCCGTGGAGGAGGGCGCGCCCCTGCGCTGCCGCGTGCGCCTGCGCCACCGACAGCCGCTTCAGGATTGCACGCTCATTCTGGAGGACGCGGGCGTGCGCATCGCGTTTGACCGACCGCAGCGGGCGGTGACGCCGGGCCAGTCCGCGGTGTTTTACGACGGGGACATCTGCCTCGGCGGCGCGATTGTAGATTTAGGGGGAGTGGATTACGATGGATGCAATGCATGAGAAATACGAATTGCTGCGGGAGAAGCCGCGCAGCCTCGGGAGCGTGGCGGTGGCCTTTTCCGGCGGCGTGGATTCGACCTTTCTGCTGTACGTCGCCCACGACGTGCTGGGAGCGCGTGCGCTCGCCGTCACCGCGACGTCCTGTTCCTTCCCGAAGCGGGAGCTGAACGAGGCGCGGGCCTTCTGCGAAGCGCGGGGCATCGCCCACGAGGTTTGCGCATCGGAGGAACTGGAGATCGAGGGCTTCTGTCAGAATCCGAAGAACCGCTGCTATCTCTGCAAGCGCGAGCTGTTTGAGCGGATCTGGGGGATCGCCCGGGAGCGAGGAATCGCTGCGGTGGCGGAGGGCTCCAATCTGGACGACGAGGGAGACTACCGCCCCGGGCTTGAGGCGGTGCGTGAGCTGGGCGTGCGAAGCCCCCTGCGGGAGGCGGGGCTGAACAAGGCGGAGATCCGGGCGCTGTCCCGGGAGCTGGAATTGCCCACCTGGAACAAGCAGTCCTTCGCGTGCCTGTCATCGCGCTTCGTCTATGGCGAGACCATCAGCCGGAAGAAGCTGGACATGGTCGATCGGGCGGAGCAGCTGCTGCTGGATCTGGGCTTTCATCAGGTGCGGGTGCGGATTCATGGCAGGATGGCGCGTATCGAAATCCTTTCGGAGGAGTTTGACCGCATGCTGGCGCGGGAGCTGCGCGAGCGGGTGCATCGCGAACTGAAGGAGATGGGCTTTCAGTATGTGACGTTGGATCTGCTGGGTTATCGCACGGGCAGTATGAACGAGACGCTGCCGGACTGAGCGTCGCGACGTCGGATTCCCTGATGCACACTGTGGCGCGGAATCGAAGCGCGTTTCCACATACCTCTCTGCCGGGTTGAAAACCGTCGCTACCGTCCGCGCTCCCTCCGGGAGCGCGGCGCTTTTTGTTTTTGCCGCAGAGGGCGTTTGGCCATTGATTTGCCGAACTTTTTGTGGTATAGTAAAAGAGTTGCGCCGGGTGCGCGGAATGACACGAAGGGAATTGAGACGAATGCAGCAAGAGAAGAAACGCAATACCTTTGCAGGCAGCATCGGCTTTGTGCTCGCTGCGGCGGGCAGCGCCGTGGGCCTGGGCAACATCTGGCGCTTTCCCCACCTGGCGGCCAAGGACGGCGGCGGCCTGTTTCTGCTGATCTATCTGGTGCTGGCGCTGACCTTTGGCTATACCCTGCTGGCCTCGGAGCTGGCCATCGGCAGAAAGACCCGCAAGGGCGCGCTGCAGGCCTATGGCAAGCTGCACAGGAAATACGGCTTCCTGGGCGCAATCGCCAGCCTGGTGCCGCTGATTATTCTGCCCTACTACTGCGCCATCGGCGGCTGGGTGCTGAAGTACTTCCTGGTCTTTCTGACCGGCCACGGCGTTGACGCGACGGCCTCCGGCTACTTCACGGACTTCATCACCAGTCCGGTGCAGCCCGTGGCGCTGGGCCTGCTGTTCGTGCTGATGGTGGCCTTCATCATCTTCCGGGGCGTGAACAAGGGCATCGAATCCTCCTCGAAGCTGATCATGCCGGTGCTGTTCGTGCTGGTCATCGGCATCGCCGTCTTCTCCATGACCATCTCCCACACGGACGAGAGCGGCGTGACGCGCACCGGCCTTCAGGGATTGAAGATCCTTCTGGTGCCGGACTTCTCCGGCCTCACCCTCAAGGGCTTCTTTACCGTGCTGATGGACGCGATGGGACAGCTGTTTTACAGCATCAGCGTGGCCATGGGCATTATGGTGACCTACGGTTCCTACGTCTCCGATGACGCGAACCTGGGCAAGTCCATCAACCAGATTGAATTCTTCGACACGCTGGTGGCCTTCCTGGCGGCGGCCATGATCATTCCCGCGGTGTACACCTTCATGGGCCGCGAGGGCATGGAGGCTTCCGGCCCGAGTCTGATGTTCGTCTCCCTGCCGAAGGTCTTTGAGGCCATGGGCGTCGCGGGCCATGTGGTCGGCGCGCTGTTCTTCCTGCTGGTGTTCTTCGCAGCGCTCACGAGCGCGGTTTCGGTCATGGAGGCAATCGTCTCCGGACTCATGGACCGCTTCCACATGAGCCGCGCGCGGGCGACGGCGCTGGAGACCGTCGTGGCCGTGGTCATGTGCCTGCTGGTGTGCCTGGGCTACAACGGCCTCTACTTTGACATTCTCCTGCCCAACGGCGCGCACGCCCAGCTGCTGGACGTGATGGATTATGTGAGCAACAATTGCCTGATGCCCATCGTCGCCATCGGCACCTGCGCGCTGATCGGCTGGACGCTGAGCCCGAAGGTGGTCATCGACGAGGTGGAAAAGAATGGGCAGCGCTTCGGCCGCAGGCGGCTCTACACCATCACCATCAAAATCATTGCGCCGATTCTGCTGACGGTTCTGCTGCTCAAGTCGGTGGGCCTGCTGACGGTGATCTGACGGCGGACAGGCTCCCTGCGGGCCGGGAGGCCCAAAGACAAAACCCAACCAATCGCATGCGAGAGGTTGGGTTTTTGCATCCATGAGGTGGCTTCAGTCCATCAGCGCGATGGGAATGCAGTCCCGGATGTCCCGGATTTCGTATTCCGCGTGGAGGTCGCCCGGCAGGCGCTTGCCCCCGGGATTGTACCAGCAGACGTCCACGCCGGCGTGGTTTGCGCCCTGCACATCGCTGCGCAGGCCGTCGCCGATCATCAGCGCCTCCCGGCGGTCCAGGCCGCCGAGGGCCAGTTCAAAGATGCGCGGGTCCGGCTTGCTCAGCCCCACCTCCTGGGAGATGATCACATCGCTGACCCATTGGGAGATGCGCGCGTTCGCCAGCCGCTGCCGCTGAATCACCGTGATGCCGTTGGTGAGCAGCACCACCGGCAGGCGCTCCGCGATGGCGCGCACGGCCTCCTCAGCGTGGGGCAGGGGAATCGCCTGCCGCGCCAGCAGCTCTGCAAAGCGGTTCGCGACCGCCGCCGGATCATCGCTTCGCCCCTTCCTGGCTAGAAAGCGGCGAAAGCGCTCCACATGCAGCACCTCCTGGGTCATTTCGCCCCGCTCCAGAGCTTCCCAACAGGCATGGTTGATGGCCTGGTACTCCTCAAAGATGGTGGGCGAGGAGAGCCCAAGCTCCGCCATCAGCTGTTCTACCGCCCGCCGGTTGCCCGTGGGAAAGTCAAAGAGCGTATCGTCGACGTCCATCAGAATTCTCTTGTAGCGCATGTTCGGCCTCCTGTGTGACATTCAACATGAGTATACCAGCTTTGCGCGGAACTTGCAATGCGGGCGGCACCGGATTTTCCAGAGAGACGCGCCGGCAGCACTGTGCGGAGGTGCTGCCGGCGCTTTTGAAGAAGATCTCATGGTCGCGCTGCGAACCGGCGCGCGGGAATGCAGAAGCCGCGCAGGGTGCGGAGCGGACCGGCGTCAAATCATGATGTCCCCCTTTCCATACACGAAGGATTGTGTATAATAGAAGTATAACGCATATATACGGGGAATAAAAGGCGTAATCGCGACTGATAATTGTAATATTGCGACATGGAGGGCATTGAATGGTTTTTCATCCGAATTATGTGCCGATGACGGAGCGCATGCGGGAAATCATCGCAGATCAGGAGAGGGACTTTCCCTTCGTGGCGATGGATGACCAGTTGGAGGAATATGCGAACGGCGCGACGCCCTGGCACTGGCACGATTACTTCGAGTTCGGGACGGTGCTCGAAGGCGCGTTCCATCTCAGCACGCGGATGCGGACGGCGACGCTGCGGGAGGGCGAGGGCTACTTCCTCAACGCAGGCGTGCTCCACAAAAGCCGCGTAGCGGAAGAAAGTCGCGTTGTCCACCAGCATGTGATGCTCTTTTCCCGCGCGCTGGTGGCCGGAACCGGCCTCGCGGGGCGCAAATATGTGGCGCCGCTGGAGTGCAACCCCGCACTGGAGGTGCTCTGCCTGTCGCCGGAGCGTACCGGCGAGCGAGCGATCCTGGAGGCGCTGCAGAGCGCATTCCGCGCGGCGGAGGAGGGAGACGACGGGCACGAGATGCGCATCTGCGCCCACCTGAACCTCGCCTGGGCGGCGCTGTACGCTGTGGCGAAGGAGAAGCTCGGGGGCGCGCATGCCCCTGCGGACGGGGACGCGGCAGCACTGAAGGCCATGCTGGGCAATATTCTGGAGCACTTCCGCGAGGAAATCACCGTTCGTCAGATCGCCGCGGCGGCGGGAATCTGCGAGCGCGAGTGCTTCCGCCGCTTTTCCCGCATGCTGGACACCACGCCCATGCAGTATCTCTCCCGATGCCGGATCGACGCGGCGGCGCGCGCGCTGGCTGAGACGGACGCGCCGGTTTCGCAGATTGCCGCAGACTGCGGCTTTGCGAGCGCCAGCTATTTTATCCGGGTGTTTCGCACGCACATGGGAATGACGCCCCGGGAATTCCGCCGGAGGGAGAAGTGAAGGACTTTTGCCCAGAATCCCTTGACGAAGCGCGGCGGCTTCCCTATAATAGAGGTGCGGTTCGGGCGCGTCTGCGGTTGAAAGTCGATGCCAGGCGCGGGCAAAGCGATCCACGTAAACCGGCAAAAGTCCGGCGAGCATGGCGCGCCTTAGAAGTAAGTCCTGCCGGGTCAAAATCTTTTCCGAGAGGGTCAGTAGTGGGGAGGCAGAGTCCTTATGAGCGAACGCTCCAGCAGGCGAGTGTGGGGTCAAAGACCGGGTCAGGCGTCCGGGCCGCGCTTTTTCTGTATGATCCATTCAAAATCTGTTGAACATATTTAAAATATCCATACAAACACGGCTGCTGGGCGGCGTTTAAGATCATTGGCACTGCGCAAAACGGTGCACATTATTTGCCGATCCTATAGTTGATGCCCGCGTTGCGCACGTCGTTCAGACGTGAAGATTCGACCTGAATGAAGCGATCGGTCGTGTCGGGCTTCGTGTGCCCCAGACATGCGCCGACGGCCTTGACCTCAACGCCCGACGCATGAAGCATGGAGGCGTAGGAGTACTGCAGCTCTCGCGCGTCGAGCATGGGAGGCCCGGCGTAGAGGCGCCGCCGTTGGGGCTGCGCGGGAGAGGGGGAGCGGAAGATCATTGGGGCTGCGGATGCGGGGAGGCGGTTGGCTGAAGCGCGGGGCGGCCGAGGAAGGGGGATGCGGACGTGCCCATTGAGATTGTACGCAACGATATAACCAGAATGAAGGTGGACGCAATCGTCAACGCCGCGAACAACCGTCTGGCGGACGGCGGAGGCGTCTGCGGCGCGATCCACCGGGCGGCAGGGCCGGAGCTGCTCGCAGAATGTATGACGCTGGGCGGATGCGCGACCGGCGACGCGAAGATCACGAAGGCCTACCGCCTGCCGTCGAGGTACGTCATACACACGGTCGGGCCCGTGTGGCAGGGCGGCTCCCATGGGGAGCGCGCGCTGCTGACCTCATGCTACAAGCGCTCGCTTCAGCTCGCAAAGGCGCACGGATGCAGAAGTGTGGCCTTTCCGCTGATCTCCGCGGGCATCTTTGGCTATCCCAGGGATCAGGCGCTGCGCGTCGCGATGGACGCCATCCGGGATTTCCTGATGGAGAGCGACGATGAGGGCGACCTGCGCGCGTACATCGTCGTGTTCGACCGGGCGAGCTTCCAGATCAGCGGAAAGCTCTACGCGGGAATTGCGGAATACATCAGCGATCACTACGCCGACGCCCACAGCGACGCAAACAGGCGGATGCGCCAGTGGGAGCGCAGCCGCGCGCTTCAAGAACTGGCCGTGGATCCTCGCGCCTGCGCGCCCATGGCGGCGCCGTCGCTGGAGGAGGCGCTGGGGCAGATCGACGAGCGCTTCTCGGAGATGGTGCTGCGCAAGATCGACGAGAAGGGCATGACGGATCCCGAGTGCTACAAGCGGGCGAATCTGGACCGCAAGCTCTTCTCCAAGCTGCGCAAGGACGCGAATTACCGGCCGAAGAAGCAGACGGCGCTCGCGCTGGCCGTTGTGCTGAAGCTGTCCCTGCCGGAGACGCAGGAGCTGCTGATGAAGGCAGGCTATGCGCTCTCGCACAGCGACAAGGCGGACATCATCGTCGAATACTTCATCCGCAACGGACAATACGACATTTTTGAAATCAACGCCGCGCTGTACAGCTTCGACCAGCTTCCCCTGGGCGGCTGCCGTTGAGCGGAGGAGAGGGACGCTGCGCCGCTGTTCGCCGGAGGCGCGGCGGCGGAAAACAGATGTCGCCTGAGAAGCGACCTTTTGAACGGGAAAACCTCCTATAATGTGTACATCGACCACGAAATCACATTGCAGGAGGTTTTCACAATGAAGAAGAATCTGACGGAGCTGGTATTCATTCTGGATCGCAGCGGTTCCATGGCCGAACTCGAGGGCGACACCATCGGCGGCTTCAACGCCATGATCGAAAAGCAGAAGAAGGCGGCGGGCGAGGCCGTCGTCTCCACCGTGCTCTTCGACAACGCGTGCGAAGTGATCCACGACCGCGTGGAGGTGCAGCGGATTGCGCCGCTGACCGAGGCGCAGTATTCGGTGCGGGGCTGCACTGCGCTGCTGGACGCCGTCGGCGGGGCGATTCACCACATTGGCAACGTTCATAAGTACGCCCGGGCGGAGGACCGGCCGGAGCACACGCTGTTCGTAATCACCACCGACGGCATGGAGAACGCCAGCCGCCGCTACACGGCGGATCAGGTGAAGCGGATGATCGAGCGCCAGAAGGCAAGGTACGGCTGGGAGTTCATCTTCCTCGGGGCGAACATCGACGCGGTAGAGGCCACCGGAAGCATCGGCATCGCGCCGGAGCGCGCGGTGAGCTACCGCAGCGATTCTGACGGAACCCGCCTGAATTACGAGGTCATCAGTAAGACCGTGTGCAGCATGCGCCAGGGCGCGCGCATCCGGGATGACTGGGTGCAGCCGATTCAAGAGTACGAACGCAGAAGGAAGTGATTGACTTTATCGGAGCAATCATTGGAGATATCGTTGGTTCCCGCTTTGAATGGAACAATTACCGGCACAAGGATTTTGAGCTCTTTACGGAGAAGTGCTTCGCGACGGACGACAGCATCATGACGCTCGCTGTGGCCAAGGCGCTGATGTGCAGCCGGAGCGACTGGAGCGATCTGGCCGAAAAGGCCGTGAAATGCATGCAGGAGGTGGGCCGCCCGTATCCCAACTGCGGCTACGGCGGGCGGTTCCGGGACTGGATGTACAGCGACGATCCGAGGCCCTACAACAGCTTCGGAAACGGAGCGGCCATGCGCGTGAGCGCCTGCGGCTTCGCCGCCCGAAACCTTGATGAAGCGAAGCTGCTGTCGGGAATCGTGACCGGCGTGACCCACAACCATCCGGAGGGAATCCGCGGCGCGGAGGCGACCGCCGTCGCCATCTACATGGCGCGCCCGGGAAGCACCATGGATGAGATTCGCGCCGTCATCGACCGGGAGTACTACCCGATGAACTTTACGCTGGACGGCATCCGTGACAGCTATGCGTTCAATGAGACCTGTCAGGAGACGGTGCCTCAGGCGTTGATGGCGTTCTTTGAATCTACGGACTTTGAGGATGCCATCCGCAATGCCATCTCTGTCGGCGGCGACAGCGACACGCTGGCGGCGATCACCGGCGGCGTGGCGGAGGCGTTTTACGGCGTGCCCGTGCCGCTCCGGCTGCGCGCCGAGAGCTTCCTCGACGGCCGTCTGAAGGAGATTTACGGACAGTTCGTCCTCTGGCTGGAGGCGCGCTGAAGGCTGGAGAATGTGACCCGAGATACAACGAAAAAATCCGGCGCAAAAGCCGCGACGAAAAATGGAGCGCCCGGAACTGAGATGGTTCCGGGCGCTTGATGCATATATGATGTTATGGGGACGGTTAGGCTTCGGCGCTGAGTTTTTTGATGAAGCAGCGCCGCCGCTTGTGGTTGCGGTAGGTGAACATGTTCCACTGGTGCTGGATCTTTTCGTTGGTCTCCAGCTGGGGTCCGGTCTCGGCCTGGGTGATGCCCATCTTGTGGCAGCCCTTGAGAACGTGGTTCATCAGGATGGCGTTTACGCCACGGTTGCGGTAGTCCGGGTGCACGGCGATGAGATAGAGGTCGAGCGTGTCGTTGACCCGCAGGGCCCGGAGAAGGTCGATGAAGCCGAGGGGGAACATGTGGCCGTTGTGCTTTTTGATGGCGGCGGCCATGGAGGGTGCGGATACGCCGAAGGCCACCAGATTGTCGCGCTCATCCAGCACGAAGCAGGCTAGCTCCGGGTTGATCAGCGGAATGAATTTGTCCGCGTACTTCTTGATCTGTGCCTCGGAGAGGGGAACCGTGCCGTAGAGGTGGGCGTAGCAGATGTTGACCAGATCGAACACCTTCTGGATGTAGGGCTTGTAATCCCTGCGGCTGCGCAGCTGCGCGACGTGGAGCTTCGACATCTGCGCGACGCGGTTCGCCAGACGGTCCAGCTTCTGGGTCACGGGCTCCTCCGCGCCGGGCACCTTCAGCAGAAACTCCACCCAGTCCACGTCCTTGCCGTAGCCCAGGCGGGTCAGGTGGTCGATGTAGTAGGGATGGTTGTAGTAGGTGATGAACATGCTCTTCTGGTCAAAGCCCTCAATCAGCATACCCTCCCGGTCGAGATCGGTAAAGCCCAGGGGACCGTGCACCTCGTCGCAGCCCTTCTCCCGCGCCCAGGCCTCGACGGCGCCGAACAGCGCGGCGGACACCTCGTAGTCGTCGATGAAGTCCACCTGGGTGAAGCGCATGCGCCGGGTGTTCCACTTTTCGTTGGCCAGGCGGCTGAGGATCGCACCGATGCGGCCCACGATTTTGCCGTCCCGCAGCGCCAGGAAGCACTTCGCCTCGCAGTATTCAAAGGCGGGATTGGCCCTGGGGTTCCAGTCCGCCATGTCCTCGGAGATCAGGGGAGGCATGTACTGCGGCACATTCCGATACAGACGGTTTGGAAAGACCACAAATTTCTTCAGATCAGATCTGGTTTTGACTTCCTGGATTTCAACCATGCGCCGCACTTCCCTTCCGTAGTAGAACCGTATTAAAGTATAGCAAAAATTATACGCTTTGTAAACGGTTTGCGGGAAAAACCGCTGCTATTTTCTGCCAAACGGGCGCTGACGGGCGCTTGGACGCGCACCTTAACGAAAAAAGAGAGGAAAAGCGCAGTAAGAAGTGCTATAATTTTTCTGTACTCTCTGAAAGGCAGGTGCTTGATATGAAAATCGTCGTGCTGTGCGGCGGACTGAGCATGGAGCGCAACGTCTCCATCACCAGCGGAACGCTGATTTGCAAGGCGCTGCGCGCGCTGGGACACCGGGCCGTGCTGGTGGATATGTTCTACGGGCTGGAGGACATCGACACGCCCGTTTCCGAAATTTTTGAGAACCTTCCGGAGCTCCGGGAGGCCCATGTGGCCGCGGAGGCGCCGGATATGGACGCAGTGATCGCCGCGCGCAAGTGGGTCAGCCCCAGCAAGATCGGCAAGGGCGTGCTGGAGCTTTGCCAGATGGCGGACGTGGTGTTCCTGGGCCTGCACGGCGCGTGCGGCGAGGACGGCCGGATTCAGGCGACGCTGGATCTGCTGGGCGTTCCCTACACCGGCAGCGGATATCTGGGCAGCGCGCTGGCCATGGACAAGGATCTGACCAAGCGCATCGTCGCGCCCCTGGGCGTGCGCACGCCCGACTGGCACACCATTCGCTATGCGCAGGCGGACATCGAGGGCATCGTCTCCGAACAGAAGCTGCCCGTGGTGGTGAAGCCCGTGGACAGCGGTTCCAGCGTGGGCGTATCCATCGCGCACAGCGCGGAGGAGCTGAGAGCCGCCCTGCGGGACAACCTGGAACTCGGACGGGTCATCCTGGAGGAATACATCGCGGGCCGAGAGATCGACGTGGGCGTGCTGGACGGGGAGAGCCTGCCCTCCATCGAGATCATTCCCAAGAAGGGCTTCTACGACTATGTGAACAAGTATCAGGCGGGTGCGACGGTGGAGATCTGCCCCACGCCCATTGCGCCTGAGATCGAGCAGCGGCTGCGGGAGACGGCGCTGACCGTGCACAACGCGCTGGGACTGAGCGCGTATTCCCGCTCGGATTACATCGTGGACGCGTCCGGCGAGATCTATTTCCTCGAAATCAATACCCTGCCGGGCATGACGCCCACCAGCCTGATGCCCCAGGAGGCCGCGGCAGTGGGAATTGACTACAATACCCTCTGTCAGCGCATCGTGGACATCGCGCTGCGGGAGCGCGGGAAATGAGGGCCTTTACAGTGGGCGACGCCCTGCGCGCCGCCGGCGGACGGTACTTCGGAAACCCGGAAGCATTGAGCCGCGCCATCCTGGGCGCGTCCAGCGACAGCCGCAGCGTGGGCGCGGGCACGCTGTTCGTGGCCTACAAGGGCGCGCGGGTGGACGGTCACGACTTTATGGCCGCCTGCCTGCGCAGCGGTGCGGCCTGCTGCCTCTCTGAGCGGGAGCCGCGGGACGCGGGGGAGACGCCCTGCATCGTGGTGGATTCCACGCTGCGGGCGGTGGCTGCGGTGGCGGGCGCGTACCGCGACCTGTTCGACATTCCCGTCGTGGGCGTGACCGGCAGCGTGGGCAAGACCACCGCCAAGGAAATGATCTGGGCCGTGCTCAGCCAGCGCTATCGCACCCACAAGAACCGCATGAACTTCAACAACGAAATCAGCCTGCCGCTGATGCTGCTGGATATGCCGCAGGACGCGCAGGCGGCGGTCATGGAGATGGGCATCAGCAACTTTGGCGAGATGACCCGTCTGGCGCGCATGGTGCGCCCGACGCTGGCGGTGATGACCAACATCGGCGACGCGCATCTGGAGTTTCTGCACGACCACGCGGGCGTGCTGCGGGCCAAGACTGAGGTCTTCGACCACATGTGCGGCGCGGGCCTGGCCGTTCTGAACGGCGACGACGAGACTCTGCGCGCCTATGACTGCCCGGTGGAGAAGATCACCTTCGGCCGGGGCGACTGGAACGACTTTCATGCGGCGGACGTGGAGAACCTGGCGGGAGACGGCATGCGCATGACCATCTGTCACCACGGCGCGCGCCTTCCCGTGGAGATTCCCGCCTTCGGCGCACACATGGTCTACGCAGCGCTGATGGGCGCGGCGGTGGGCTGGACGCTGGGACTCAGCGACGCGGAGATCGCCGCAGGCCTTGCCAGCTATGAGACGGTGGGCAATCGCGCCCGGCTCATCGAGGCGGATGGCTTCACCATCTTCAGCGACTGCTACAACGCCAACCCCAATTCCACCGCTTCGGCGCTAGATTCCCTGTGCACCCTGCCGGGGCGGCGGGTTTGCATCCTAGGCGACATGCTGGAGCTGGGGCCGGACAGCCCGCGGCTGCATCGGGAGACCGGTGCGCGGGCCGTGCGCAACGGCGTGCGCCTGGTGATCGCCTGCGGAAAGCTGGCCCGGGACATCTACGAGGGTGCGCGGGACGCGGGCGGCGATGCACGCTACTACGCAGATCGGGAGGCGTTGGGCGCTGAGCTCCGGGAGCTGATTCGACCGGGCGACTGCGTGCTGGTGAAGGCCAGCCACAGCATGGCCTTTGAAAACGTGGTGGAGGCGCTGAAGGCGCTGAAGCTGTAAGTGCGCGCCGGAGAGCGCGGCATTGATAAAAACCTCCCGTCGCAGAGGCTTGCTGCGGCGGGAGGTTTCAATCTTGCGCAGGGTTGCACGGAGTGCGGTTGAGGGTGGCGGCCGCGTGCGGCGGAGGTCAGCGCGGAAGCGCCCACGCGATCAGGAGCACCGCGAGGAGCCAGAGCGAGACGATGGGCAGGGCAAAATACCATTTCTTGGGCCTTCCGTCCCGCCACATGCCGGCGGCGCGCGCGCGGTTGCGCTCGAATACGTCTCCGGGAATCAGCCGGATGGTCAGGGCGGCCAGCGCCGGAAGCAGGATGAGATCGTCCAGGAGGCCGAGCACGGGAATGCAGTCCGGGATCAGGTCGATGGGGGAGAGGGTGTACGCCACGGTGAGCCCGGCGAACAGCTTCGCGGGCAGGGGCGTGTCCCTGTCCTTCAGGGAGAGAAAAATCGCCGGAATGACATCCTTGAGCTTCCGGGCGCGTTCTTTCAGGTTCATTGCGGATTCTCCCGAGCGTTAGATGAAGTTCCCTTTCTGAATTGTATCACGCCCGGCGCACGCGCGCAAGGGGAATGTGCTCCGGGGCGATGTGCCCGCGATGTTCAACCATGAGTTGCTTGCAAACTGAAATTGAGCGTGCTAACATGGAGGTACAGACTGGATGGTTCGGCGGTTTGTCTTGCGGAAGATTACAAGTTTCTAAACATTTTTCTCAGGACTTTGCTTTTTTGCCCATGTATGGTATGCTGATACTATGAAGGTTTGACGAGAGAAGGGATGCGGAGCGCGGGCGGCGGCCTGCGGCGCAATCACTGGAGAAGATGCGAAAGAAGCTTGAAAAATGGATTCCGGGCTACGCCCGGCTGCCTTTGATCTGTCTGCTGCTGGTGAACTGCCTTGCCTATTACGGTTCGAGGTTACTGACGCAGGGCGCGACGCGATATGATTTTTCGACGCCCCTGGATGCGCGCGTACCGTTTTGGCCTGTGTTCATCGTATTTTATATACTGGCCTATGCCCAGTGGTTCTTTGGCTTTATCGTGATCGCCCGGGAGGACCGGGATACCTGCCGCCGTGTTCTTGGAGCTGAGATGATCGCGAAGCTGATTTGTCTGGTGTGCTTCGTGGCGCTGCCAACGCAGATGATCCGGCCCGAGGTGGCTGGCGGCGGCGTGTTTTCACAGCTGACGCGGTTGATCTACCGCCTCGATGTGCCCGTCAACCTGTTTCCGTCCATCCATTGTCTGGACAGCTGGCTCTGCTTCCGCGGCGCACAGAGGCTCAGACGCACGCCCCGATGGTATGCGTCGGCCATGCTGGCGCTCACGCTGCTCGTGCTGGCGAGCACGGTGCTGGTGAAACAGCATGTGCTGGTCGATATCCCCGCCGGAATACTCGCGGGGGAGATCGGCCTCTTTCTGACGCGTAGGCTGCGCGGGAAGCGGGCATTGGAAGAGGATGGGAAGGAGGCGGACGCATGAATCCGAGGGATTGCGGCGGACGGGGCGTGCAGGCTGCGCCGGTTGGACGGCGGCAGGCGATCTGGTCGCTGCTGTTTCTGGTGATCGTCGCTGCCAGCGTCTGGGCGGTGACTTCCCAGGTGCGGGGCTTCTCCTTCGAGGGCTTCATGGAATGTGTGCGGGAGGCCTCCGTGCTCTGGCTGGCGCTGGCGGTGGCCTGTATGCTGCTCCACGTGTTTTCCGAGGGCGCGGCCATTTTGCAGATCTGCAAGAGTTTCGGCTATCCCCGAAGGGCGTCGGACGGCTTCGCCTACGCCTCCGCAGACATCTACTTTTCCGCAATCACGCCCTCTGCCACCGGCGGCCAGCCCGCGAGCGCCTTTTTCATGATGCGCGACGGCATTCCGGGGCCGGTTTCCACGGTGGCCCTGCTGGTGAATCTGATCATGTATACGCTCTCCATCGTGGTCATTGGCGCGTTTTGTTTCGCCGTGCGGCCGGGCGTATACGCCATGTTCAGTCCGCTGGCCCGGGGAATGATACTTGCCGGCTGCGCCGTGCAGCTGGGATTGGCGACGATGTTTCTGCTGCTGCTCAGGGAACATCGGCTGCTCCACCGCATCTGTGACGGAGCGCTGGGACTTCTGGCGCGACTGCGCCTGCTGCGCAGACCTCAGGCGCGGCGCGAGCGCCTGCGTCAGGCCATTGAGGAGTACCAGGGACATGTGTGCATGATGGCGGGCCAGCGGAGCGTGCTGGTTCGGGCCTTTCTGTTGAACCTGTTGCAGCGCGTGTCGCTGATCGGAGTTACGATGTGCACGTTCCGGGCGCTGGGCGGTGCAGGCGCGCGCATGCTGGACGCGTGGGCGGTGCAGGGCTTTTCGGTGCTGGGCTACAACTTTGTGCCCATCCCCGGCGCGGTGGGCGTGGCGGATCTGATGCTGATGGACGGCTTTGGACAGATGATGTCCGAGCAGGGCGCAGCGCACCTGGAGCTTCTGAGCCGCACGCTCTCCTTTTACAGCTGCATACTGATTTGCGGTGTGACCGTGTTGCTGAAATACTTGAGCGCGAGAGCGAGAAGGGATAACCGATGATTGGATTCTATAATTATACTGTAATATTGACGTATCTGTCCCTGATATCCGCGGGGCTGGGCATCGTCGTATCCCTGAGCGGCGGCGGACATCCCTACATCGGCGTCTTTTTCCTGATGATATCCGGACTGTGCGACGCCTTTGACGGGAAGGTCGCCCGCACAAAGCCGAACCGCAGCGAAATGGAGCAGAAGTTCGGCATCCAGATTGATTCCCTTTCGGACATCGTGGCCTTTGGCGTGCTGCCCGCCTGCATCGGCGCGGCGATGCTGCGCTGCTCTCCGCTGATGTGCGCCCTGATTGAACGCTTCGGGGATGGCCTGGAGAGCAACATCGTGCGCGTGGCGGCTTTCGGCTTGCTGATCCTCTACATGCTGGCGGCGCTGATCCGGCTCGCCTACTTCAATGTGACCGAGGAGGAGCGCCAGCAGAGCGAGGGCGGCGTGCGCAAGTTCTACACGGGCCTGCCCGTCACCTCCGCGGCGCTGATCTTTCCCACGGTGCTGCTGATTCAGTACCTGACCACGTCCGATATCACGCCTCTGTACTTTGCGGCGGTGGCGCTCACGGGCTTCGCCTTTTTGGGCAAGTTCCAGCTGCGCAAGCCGGGACTTCGGGGCATACTGATCATGGTCGCCATCGGCGCGGCGGAGTTTATTGCGATGGTGATCTTCCGCAATTTCGTGCGCCTGCGCTGATATGGAGCGGCTGTTGGATTCCCGGGAGCGACTGCCGCGCCCGGCAGACGGTTTCGCGCTGCGCTTCCTCTATCGGACTGCGCCGGGCAGGGCGCTGCTTCGGCTGCTGTGCGCGCGGTCCCTCTCCAGACTCTGCGGGCGCTTTTTGGATTCCCGCTTCTCCAGACCGCTGATCGGCCCCTTCGTGCGGCGCAACGGCATCCGGCTGGAGGAGTATGAACGGGAGGCGTACAACTGCTTCAATGACTGCTTCACCCGGCGCATCCGGCGGGAGTTGCGGCCGGTGGACGCTGCGCCGGATGCGTTGGTTGCGCCCTGTGACGGCCTGCTCAGCGTCTACGCCATCGAGGAGGACTGCGTGATTCCCGCCAAGCAGAGCCGGTATGCGATTGCCGATCTGCTGGGTGGAGACGAGGACGCCGCGCGCTTTGCGGGCGGAACCTGCCTCGTGTTCCGGCTGGGCGTGCAGCACTACCACCGCTACTGCTACCCCGACGGCGGAAGGGTGTTGCGCGCGGGCTTCGTTCCCGGGGAGCTGCACACCGTGCGGCCCATCGCCCTGGAGCGCGTGCCGGTGTTTGTGCGCAACTGCAGGGCCTACGCGCTGCTGGAGACGGACAATCTGGGCCTCGTGGCGCAGATCGAAGTGGGCGCGATGCTGGTGGGGAAGATCGACAACCATCCCGCGCCAGAGCGCTTCGAGCGGGGTATGGAAAAGGGAATGTTCCGATACGGCGGATCGACGGTGATCCTGCTCGTTGAGCCCAGGCGGCTGGAGCTTCCGCAGGAGGCGTTCACCTGCGCAGCCCGGGAGGAGGAGATTCCCGTGCGCATGGGCGAGAGGATTGCAAACCTGCGGCGCGGGTGACGTTCGGATCGCATGCGGACGCATTACAGGCGAAGAATTCCAACCGGATTGAAGGGTTGGAATTCTTTGCGTCTATGGCGGCTTGAGGGTGGCCTGGGCAGCGCGGCGCTGCGGGAGGCTGCGCTCCGTTTGCCGGTGTGCGGATGCGCGTATTTTGCGCTTTCTTGCGCCTGCCCTTGACAAGGCTGCGGTGGTGTTGCTAAAATACAAGGATACAGTAGGTTGACGCTTGGAGGGAAGGGCCATGTATGTGATCGTCGGTCTGGGAAATCCGGGTCGAAAGTATGAGCACACGCGCCACAACGTGGGCTTTGACGTGATTGAAATTCTGTCTCAGAAGTATGATATACCGCTGCTGCGCCTGCGCTGCAAGTCGGTGGTGGGCGAGGGGACGATACGCGGCCAGCGCGTGGCGCTGTGCCAGCCTCAGACCTTCATGAACCTCAGCGGCGAGGCTGTGGTGCAGCTGGTGAACTGGTACAAGCCGGAGGAGGACCAGCTGATCGTGGTGTACGATGACGTGGATCTGCCGGAGGGCAAGCTGCGCTTCCGCCCCTCGGGTAGCGCGGGCACCCATAACGGCATGCGCAACATCATCTACCTGCTGGGCAGGGACAACTTCCCGCGGGTGCGCGTGGGCATCGGCCGCCCGGCGGAGGGCTGGGACATGAAGGACTGGGTGCTGGCCAGCTATCAGACCAAAGAGCTGAGGGAGACCATGTTCACGGCCTACAACAACGCCGCGGACGTGGTGGCCGAGCTGATCGAAAAGGGCGTGGAGAGCGCGCGGCAGCTGGTGGGAAAGCTCAACGGCTGACGGACGGGACCGGGAGGAATTATGAAGGAAGCAATGGCACGGCTGGATTGCCTGTTTGCGCCGCTTGAGCGGCTCGGAGCCTATCGGGAGCTGCGCGACGGCGTGCGCGCGGGCAAGCTTTGCGCGCTCTACGGGCCGGACGACTCCCAGCGCGCCCATCTGCTGGCCGCGCTCGTGCGGGATGCGGACCGGAACATGGTGATTCTCGCGCCCAACGACATGGTTGCCATGCGCATGACCGAGGATCTCAATCTGCTCCTCGGCGGATGCGCGCGCTTTCTGCCTGCGCGGGATGTATCCTTCGTAAAGTCTTCGGCGGCGAGCCGGGATCTGATTCTGCGCCGCATCGAGGTCATCGGTGCATGCCTGACGGGTCTGGCCCGGGTGCTGGTGGTTCCCGTGGACGCGGCCCTCAACCGCATGGCCGATCCGGAGCGCTTCCGCGCGCATGTGATCTCCATTCGGGAGGCCGGGCGCATGGAGCCGGCAGAGCTGATGGAGAAGCTGGTGGCTGCGGGTTACGAACGGGTGCAGCTGGTGGAGGCAAGGGGGCAATGCGCGCTGCGCGGCGGAATACTGGATGTGTACCCCGTGGGCGAGGCCAACGCCCTGCGCATCGAGTTTTTTGACGACGAAATTGATTCCATACGCAGCTTCGACGTGATGACCCAGCGCTCTGTGTCCAGACGGGACGGCGCGCGCATCTATCCGGCCCGGGAATTTCTGCTCACACCCGAGGAGGCGCAGGCGGCGGCCCGGCGACTCCGTTGGGAGCTGGAGCGGGGAGAAGCGGGGGCGCAGCGGGAGAACCGGCAGAAGCAGCTGGAGAGCGAATTTGGCCTTGCGCCCTTCGAGGAGTTTTTGAAGGCGGCGGTGGAGGAGGAGAAGGACGCGTCGCCCCGGGAAAAGGTCAATCTCGGAAGCCGCCGGGATCGCAGCTTTTTGCAGATTGCCGACGCGCTGGAGACCGGGCGGGCCTTTGACAACGCAGAATCGATTCTTCCCGTGCTCACGGACGCGCGCAGCACCGTGCTGGACTATCTCGACGATCCGATCGTGGTGTTCGATCAGCCGGAGCGGCTGCGCGAGCGCTGCGAGAACCGCTTTCTGGAGTTCAAGGAGATGGTCGCCGCCGCGCTGGAGCACGGAGACGCGCTGCCGCTTCAGGCGGAGCTGTTACTCAATTACGACGCGCTGCTGGCCCGCGCGGACGGGCGCAGCACGGTGATTGCAAATCCCTTCCCCCGCACGGAGCGGGATTTTGCGCCCCAGGCAATCATTCACGTGGAGTGCCGCAATGCCACCGGCTATCAGGCGAACATCCGGGAGCTGGCGCTGGATCTGGAGAAGTGGCGCGCGGAGGGATGGCAGGTGGCGCTGCTGGCGGGCGGCAAGGCCCGCGGCGAGCGGCTGGCGCAGGCGCTTGAAAAGCAGGAGTGTGCGGCACAGTACATCGAGGAGCCGCCCGCGGCGCTGGAAGAGGGCCGGGCGACGATCCTGCCACTGGCGCTCAATCGGGGCTTCCTCTACCCGGAGATACGCCTTGCGCTGGTCTCCGAGGCGGATATCTACGGTGTGAACCGCCAGAAGAGCCGCGCCCGGGCCCGATCCGGCGAGAAGATTGCCGCATTCACGGATCTGAAGGTCGGCGACTATGTGGTGCACGAGAACCATGGCGTGGGTCAGTTCATGGGCGTGGTGCGCCTTGCGAGCGAGGGGACCTACCGGGATTTTCTGCACATCCGCTATCAGGGCACGGACAAGCTGTATGTGCCCACGGATCAGCTGGACCGCGTGCAGAAGTACATCGGTTCCGAGGGCGAGGCCCCGAAGCTCAACCGCCTCTCCGGCGGCGAATGGCAGCGCCAGAAGAGCAAGGTGCGCCAGTCCATCCGGGACATCGCGGGCGATCTGCTCAAGCTCTACGCGCAGCGGGAGGCGACCCCGGGCTACGCCTTTGATCGGGATACGCCCTGGCAGCGGGAATTTGAGGACAACTTCCCCTACGAGGAGACGCCCGACCAGCTGGCGGCCATCGAGGACATCAAGCGGGACATGGAGCGCCCCCGGGTGATGGACCGGCTGCTCTGCGGCGACGTGGGCTACGGCAAGACTGAGGTGGCGCTGCGCGCGGTGTTCAAGTGCGTGATGAGCGGCAAGCAGGCCGCGATGCTCGCGCCGACCACGATACTCGTGCAGCAGCACTACGCCACCATGCTCAACCGCTTTGCGGGGTTCCCGGTGCGCGTGGAGGTGCTCAGCCGCTTCAAGACCGCGGCGGAGCAGAAGCAGATACTCTCCCGTCTGAAGGAAGGCTCCATCGACGTGGTGGTGGGCACCCACCGGCTGCTGGCAAAGGATGTGGAATTCAAGGATCTGGGGCTGCTGGTGGTGGACGAGGAGCAGCGCTTCGGCGTGGCGCACAAGGAGGCCATCAAGCGGCTGAAGCAGTCCATCGACGTCCTGACGCTGACGGCGACGCCCATTCCGCGTACGCTGCACATGTCCATGGTGGGCATACGGGACATGAGCCTTTTGCAGTCTCCGCCGGAGGAGAGATATCCGGTGCAGACCTATGTGGTGGAGTACTCCGACGGGCTGGTGCGCGACGCGATTCTGCGGGAACTCTCCAGGGGCGGGCAGGTGTATGTGCTGTACAACCGGGTTCAGACCATCGAGGTGATGTACAGCCGCCTCAAGCGCCTCGTGCCGGAGGCGCGCATCGCCGTGGGGCACGGACAGATGCGCGAGCATGCTCTGGAGGATGTGATGCTGGACTTCTACGAGGGCAAGTTTGACGTGCTGCTGTGCACCACCATCATTGAGGCGGGGCTGGACGTGCAGCGGGCCAACACGCTCATCGTCTGCAACGCCGACCAGTTCGGCCTGTCCCAGCTCTATCAGCTCAGGGGACGCGTGGGCCGCAGCAATCGCCTGGCCTATGCCTATCTCACGGTCAATCCCAACAAGGTGCTCACCGAGACTGCGGACAAGCGCCTGAACGCCATCAAGGAATTCACGGAGTTCGGCTCCGGCTTCCGCGTGGCCATGCGCGATCTGGAGATTCGCGGCGCGGGAAACCTGCTGGGCAGCGAGCAGAGCGGATTTATGGCCTCGGTGGGCTACGATCTGTATGTGAAGATGATCGAGGACACCGTAAAGGAGATGCGCGGAGACGCCGATCTTGGCGATATCGAAACCCGCGTGGACGTGAAGGTGGACGCATATCTGCCCAAGGAGTACGTTCAGAACGATCTTTTGCGGGTGGAGATGTACAAGAAAATCGCCTCCATACGCAACCGGGAGGGCAGGGACGATCTGATTGAGGAGCTGATCGACCGATTCGGCGATCCGAACCGGCCGGTGATGAACCTGATCGAGATTGCAAGCCTGAAGGCGCTGTGCGGCTCCATCGGCGTGGATTACGTTTCCACCCGGGGCGACGAAATGTGGATGCGCTTCTCCATTTCGGCGGACATTGATCTGGTGCGGGTACTCACGGCCATACGCCGCTACCCCGACTGCCTGCGCATGCAGGGTGGAAATCCGCCGACGCTGGTCTATTTTAAGCGCGGCAGGACGGCTGAGGAGCTACTTCGGGGCGCGGTGGAAGCGATGCAGAAGGTGGTAGAGGATTACCGCCGGGCGGAGGAGAGAGAGGACTGAAATGGCAAAGGGATTTTTGCCCGTGACGCCGGAAGAGGTTCGGGCGCTGGGCTGGGACGCGCCGGATTTTGTGTATGTGACGGGGGACGCCTATGTGGATCACCCCTCCTTCGGTCTGGCCATCATCTCCCGGGTTCTGGAGGCGAACGGCTATCGAGTGGCCATGCTGCCCCAGCCGGACTGGCACTCCTGTGCGGATTTCAAGCGCTTTGGCCGGCCGAGGCTGGGCTTTTTGGTCACGGCGGGCGTGATCGACTCCATGGTCAACCATTATACCGCGGCGAAGAAGCCCCGGAGCGAGGACGTGTATTCTCCCGGCGGGAGGGCCGGAAGCCGCCCCGATCGCGCTACGGCGGTCTATTCCAACCGCATCCGCGAGGCCTACGGCTCCGTGCCCATCGTCGTGGGCGGCGTGGAGGCTTCGCTGCGGCGCTTTGCCCACTACGATTACTGGGACGACCGCGTGCGCAACTCCATGCTGGTGGACAGCTGTGCGGACGTTCTGATGTTCGGCATGGGAGAGCGGAGCATACTGAAGGTGGCGGAGTTTATCGACTCCGGTCGGGATTTTTCGGAAATGCGCATCCCGGGCACCTGCGTCATGTCCCGGGAGCTGCCGGAGGACTTTGTGGAGATTGCGCCGATGGAGGCGGTCGCGGCGGACAAGCGCATCTATGCCGAGGCCTTCAAGGCGCAGTACGACCAGCAGGATCCGGTGCGGGGAAAGCCGATCGCCCAGAAGCACGGGCGCAGATATCTTTTGCAGAACCGGCCCGATTTGCCCCTGACGCGGGCGGAGATGGACGCGGTGTACGCCCTGCCGTACAAGCGCGCCTGGCATCCGATGTACGATCGCCTGGGAGGCGTGCCGGCGCTTCAGGAGGTGCAGTTTTCCATCACACAGGTGCGCGGCTGCTTTGGTGCGTGCAACTTCTGTGCGCTGACCTTCCATCAGGGCCGCATTGTGACCTCCCGAAGCCGGGAGTCCATACTGGAGGAGGGGCGGCTGCTGACGAAGCTGCCGGGCTTCAAGGGCTATATTCACGACGTGGGGGGCCCCACGGCGGACTTCCGCGAGCCGGCCTGCGCAAAGCAGCTCAAGTGCGGAGCGTGCCGGGAGCGCCAGTGCCTGTTCCCGGAGCCGTGCAAAAACCTTCGGGCGGATCACCGGGAGTACATCGAAATCCTGCGGGGACTGCGGGAAATTGAGGGCGTGAAGAAGGTGTTCATCCGCTCCGGCATACGCTTTGACTATGTGCTCCGGGATTCGAAATCCGGCTTCATGAACGAACTGGTGCGCCACCACGTCTCCGGGCAACTGAAGGTCGCGCCGGAGCATGTGAGCCCGCGGGTGCTGGGCTACATGGGCAAGCCGGAAAACGAGGTCTTTGAGGAGTTCGTGCGCCGCTACCGGCAGGCCAACCAAAACGCCCACATGGATCAGTATCTGGTGCCCTACTTCATGTCCAGCCATCCGGGAAGCACACTGGACGATGCGATTCAATTGGCCTGCTACCTGAAAAAGAGCGGACTGCGCCCCGAGCAGGTGCAGGATTTCTATCCGACACCGGGCACGATGTCCACCGCCATGTTCTATACCGGACTCGATCCGAGGGACATGAAGCGCGTGTATGTTCCCCGGGATCCGCGGGAAAAGGCCATGCAGCGGGCGCTGATGCAGTTCTACATTCCGTCCAACTATCCGCTGGTGCGGGAGGCGCTCAAGAGGGCTGGCCGGGAAGACCTGATTGGCTGGGGATCCGATTGTCTGATTCCACCCTATCAGCGGGAGCGTAGACGGGAGGAGCGGGACGCAAAACCCGCGCAGGCGCGGACAAACGGAACAAACCGACGCGCGTCCAGAGCAAATGCGGAAGCAAAAGGCAAAAACCGACCTGATATGGGTAATACAAGGCGAACAAAACAGACGAAATTCGACAAAAAACCGACGAAACATGGGAGATAATCAGTTGACAGACTCTGATCGATTTTGGTAGAATGGAGAAAACGGAGAAGGAAACGAAAGCGGGGTGAAACGCATGAAGAAGGGAGAACTGCGCAAGGAGGCCATCCTTCGAACCGCTGAAAAGCTGTTTTTCGAGAAGGGCTACGAGGAGACTTCCATACAGGACATACTGGACGCGCTCACCATTTCCAAGGGCGGCTTCTATCATTATTTTGATTCCAAGAACGCGCTTCTGGAGGAGATCTGCCGCCAGCGGGGCGGACGGGAGTTGGATCGGCTGCGCACGGAGTTCTATTCCGGAAAGCTGGACGCGGTGCAGAAGCTCAATCTGCTTTTGGGTGCGCTGAATCTGTTTCGCCGTGAGGAGCCCCGATACGTCGCGCTGGTTCTGAAGGCGAGCTACCTCGACGGCGATGTGCACTTCCGGGATCAGATGCGCCGCTTCATGCTGGACGGACTGCGGCCCATGATGGACGAGGCGCTGCGGGAGGGTGTGGCCCAGGGTGCGTTCTTCACCCGGCACCCGGGACAGTTGGGTAGCCTTCTGCTGATGCTGGGCAGCGATGTCAACGATGAAGCCTGCCGCATACTCGCTGCGGGCGTGGAGGAGCCGGAGTGCGTGATCGAGATCATGGATTTGCTGGACGCCTGCCGGGAGAGTGTGGAGAGCCTGTGCGGCGCACCCTTCGGGAGCATACTTCTGTTTGATGTGGAACAGATGATGAACGCATTTCGTCAAACCACAGGCGAACTGAATTTGCTGAGGGAGAAGGGTTAGAATGATTATGAAGCGCTTGTTTTGTCTGGCTCTGACGCTGATGTTGACGATGGCCTGCACAGACGGCCCCGCGGCGGTCTTTGCGACGGCAGAAAATGCGCAGTCGCCCGCGGCGTCCGTTGCCATAATCGGCGGAGCGGACGGTCCGACGGCGGTTTTTGTGGCCGGGAGCGAGGCGGAGGACGAGGATGTGGCGGAGGCCACGCCTGCATCCGAGGAGGAGCAGGAGATGGCCACGGTGACGGATGTGCAGATCGACCTGCCGCTGGAGGTCACGGCAACGCCCCTGCCGGAGCCCACGGCTTCGCCGCGGCTCGCGGGAATCAGCATTGGCATTGACCCGGGACATCAGGAGCACGCCAACAGCGACCGGGAGCTCGTGTCCCCCAACGGTACGGAGACGAAGGCGAAGGTTTCCTCCGGCACCTCCGGGCGGAGCACCGGGATTCCGGAGTACATCACCAATCTCGAGATCAGCCTGAAGCTGCGGGCGGCGCTGGAGGAGCTGGGCTGCACGGTTTACATGACCCGCGAGACCAACGACGTGGACATTTCCAATCTTGAGCGGGCAGAGCTGATGAACGGGCTGGGCGTGGATCTGGTGCTGCGCATTCACTGCGACGGCGCTGAGGATCGAAGTGCCAACGGCATCGGCATGTTCGTGCGCAAGACCGGAGAAAAGCAGCAGGAGAGCGAGGCTGCGGCGGAGGTGCTGCTGGACGCGATGGTGGAGCGTACCGGCGCGAAGCGGCGCGGCGTGTATCTGCGGGACACCTACACCATGAACAACTGGTCCATCGTGCCCTGCATACTGGTGGAGTGCGGCTTCTTGTCCAACCCCGAGGAGGACGAAAGGCTCAACGACCCGGACTACCAGACCCTTCTGGTGGAGGGCATGGTGGAGGGCATATGCCGCTATTTTGAGCGCTGAGGAAGGGCGGACGTGAGGGTGCAGTATCTGGTTGCGGCTTTGGGCGCACTGGGCCTGGCCTGCCTTGGACTGAGCCTGTGGCTCCAGCACGGCTGCGCGCGGGGAAAACTGCCGCCGGGAAGGCGGCGGGCCTGTGCGGCGCTGGCGGTGGCGCTGGGCGTCGCCGCGCCCATCGCGCTGTTGCCCGGGCTGATCTGTCTGGCCCTTTGGCTCGTCCGGCTGCACGGCTGAAATCGTGTTATTTTTTCATGTTTCCCCCGGATTGTCGCCGCATTTGATTGACAAGCCGGGGAAAAACATGTATAATGTCTCGGTAAGCCGCTCGAAGTCGGCTTGAAATGCATGCAAATGCTGCCAAACTTCGGCGAGATTTGAGTATAGGAGGTGCAACGCGTGTACGCAGTCATTAAGACCGGTGGCAAGCAGTACCGTGTTCAGCAGGGCGACGTTATTTTCGTTGAAAAGATCGACGCGCAGGCGGATGAAGCGGTTACTTTTGAAGAGGTTCTGCTCGTGAACGACGGTGAGGCGACCAAGATTGGCAAGCCCGTCGTGGAAGGCGCGAAGGTCGAAGGCAAAGTCCTGGCGCAGGTCAAGTCCAAGAAGATCGTCGTCTATAAGTACAAGGCCAAGAAGAACGAGCGCAAGAAGCAGGGTCATCGTCAGCCCTACACCAAGGTTGAAATCACCGCCATCAACGGCTGATGAAGAACCGGGGAACGACCGTTACTTTTCTGAAACGGTCCGACGGCGCTCTGATCGGATATTCGTCCATCGGACATGCGGACTACGCCGAAGCGGGCGCGGATATCGTCTGCGCGGCAATTTCGGCGCTGACCCAATCGACGCTCAACGGACTGAAAAACGTTCTGAAGGCGCCGGTGATGTTCGACCAGGACGATGATGGAGCGTTCATTGAAGCAAGTTTGACGCCCGAAGCGAGCGAGGCAGAGATCCAGCAGGCACAGCTTCTGCTGGTCACGCTGGAGCAGGGGCTTCAGGCAATCCAGAGGGAGTACCCTCGCAATCTTCGGATTATCTTCAAGGAACGGAGGTAAAGCAAATGTTCAGAATGAATCTTCAGCTCTTCGCTCATAAGAAGGGAATGGGTTCTTCCCGCAACGGCCGCGACAGCCATGCGCAGCGCCTGGGCACCAAGCGCAGCGATGGTCAGTTCGTTCTGGCGGGAAACATTCTCGTTCGCCAGCGCGGAACGAAAATCCATCCGGGCCACAACGTTGGCATCGGTGACGACGATACCCTCTACGCAAAGATTGACGGCGTCGTGAAGTTCGAACGTCTGGGCAAGACCCGCAAGCAGGTCAGCATCTATCCCAAGACGGAAGCCGCCGCTGAATAATTCAGCAACGGAACGCGAGGAGCACCAGAGAGCGATCTTTGGTGCTCTTTTGATGCACGAAGGAGGAGATGGCCGTGTATCTGGGAGGGGAATCCCTGGATTTGCAGCTCGCGCTCGTGGACAGCGCTCAGTGCTTTCACTGGCGGCGCATGGGCGAGGGCTACGCCGCGGTGATCGACGGCGAGCGCGCATTTCTGTGGAGGGCGGAGGACGGCCTCCACGGGGAGAGCGGACTGGGGGCGGACGCGCTTCGGAAGTATCTCGATCTCGACCGGGACTATGGCGCGCTTGCGCGGGAGTACGCGCACATTCCGATGGCGCAGAGATGCGTTTCGCTGTATCCGGGGCTGCGGGTGCTGAACCAGCCGCCGTGGGAGGCGCTGATCGCATTCATACTCTCGGCGAACAACAACGTAGGGAGAATCCGGCACCTGGTGGAAGCGCTGAGCCGGGAACTGGGGCCGGAAGTGGAATGTCGTGGAGAACGGCTGTACGGCTTTCCGACGCCGGAAGCACTGGCGGATTGCGGCGAGGCGCGGCTGCGCGGCCTGGGCGTGGGCTATCGCGCGCCCTACCTGATCGCAACTGCGCGCCGGGTTGCAGAGAGCTTTCCGCTGGATGCGCTTTCGGAGATGGACTACGATAGCGCCCATAACCTGCTCACCACCCTGCCGGGCGTGGGGGACAAGGTGGCGGACTGCGTGCTGCTGTTCGGCTGCGGACATGCCTCGGCCTTTCCGGTGGACGTGTGGGTGGAGCGCCTGCTCGTGAGCTGGTTCGGCGTGGACTGTGCGAACCGGCGGCGGATGGCGACCCTTGCCCGGGAGCGCCTGGGCGACCACGCGGGCCTGCTCCAGCAGTTCCTCTTTCACGCTGCGCGCATGGGAGACATCGCGCTCTAGCGCGGCCGCCGCTCGCCGCAGGCACCGCGGCGCAGGCCTCCCGGAGGGCGCACGGGCGAGGTCCCGGCGCTTCTGCCGCGCGGAACCGGGGCGGACGAGCCCTGGTGAAGCCTGCGTATTGCAGCAAAGCAGGATCTTGGGAATGAAGCGCCATCAGAAGTCGGTCAGATAAATGCATTTCGCAACATAGAGGGCTTGCAGTCTGTGCAGGACAGGCGGCAAGCCCTCGTGTTTTGCTTGGAAGCAATGGTTGCTGCGCAATCCAGCAAGGGGCCGAATCACATGATTCTGGACGACCAGACGGTGCTTGCGGACGAGCCGTTTGATCTTCAGGACGGCAACACGGCAATGTCGCCCGGGCAGAGCGGCGTGGCGGGGCATGACATCAACTGCCGATGCTACGTTTCGTATGCGATGATGACGGACGCGGAGTATTTTGCAAAGACAGGGAAGCATTTTCCGGGCTGGAAAGATGCAGAAAAATCCGCTGAAACCGTTGAAAATTCTGGAGATAATGGTATAATAGAACTACCAGACATTGAGGTTTTCAAAGGCGTTGGTGCAACCGGAAGAAATTATCCGATAAAGCTGCCAAACGGAAATCATGCAAAGCTCGCGCCGGGTACGAAAATTTCAAAAGTGAAAGTTTTCGCCGGAAATGGTACGAATACTCCGATACGGATTGCAAATGATCTTGAAAACGAATACAAGATCAGTGCAGCGGAATGGAAAAAGGTTCGCGGTGATGGATATATCATCGAAAATGGAAAGAAGCAACATGTTGAGTTGCATTGGTATGAAGCTGGAGACGAACGCGTTGAGATGAAAGTAAAGAGGTATTTCGATGAAAGTTAAGTATATAGGCGAAAACGGAAGCAGGTTTTCCGTGCTGAAGGGAAAGATTTATGAATGTATCGGAAAAGAGCGCGACAGGTACCGTGTGATTGACGAGACAGATGAAGATTATCTCTATCCCGCATCAGAATTTGAAGTAATCGAAGAATAATCAAGCACTTTGCGAAAGCAGGGTGCTTTTTTTATGCGAAAATGGAGGTGAGTCCGATGGCCTGCAAACCCAAGAGCGGCAAGAAAAAGGGCGGCAAGAAGAAGACCTGACCTGCATCAAGGAGGGATGCGCAATGGTACTGGACGTGATCGTGCGGCTGCTGCGCGGCGGCGTGATCGTCAACAAAAGCGGACGCAGCCTGGGCGGGAGTGAGAGCGCCGCCGTGCTGGGCGAAGCGGTGATCGGAGCAATGGCGCTCGGGGAGGGCTGATGGATGGCATACGAGAAACTGAATCTGTCCGACGGCATGATACTCTATGAAAAAACTCCCCGATTGTTATTCGGCAGAGCATACTGCTTAACAATTGGGGAGCGGTTCAATGCGACGACCGGGATTCTATCCTTTCTTCAAAATTGTGCGGCGCACGGGCGCGGATTACGCCTCCGCCAGTCCCGCCACGTTTTCCGCGCGGTAGCCGAGCTCCCTTCGAAGGGTCTCGCGGTCGGAGGGGGAGGACATGAGCACCTTGCAGTCCTCGCTTTCGAGGGTGACGCCCTCGAGTCCGGCGGGCACGAGCACGCTGTCGAAGGGGTTGAGCTCGAGCGACTCGTCACCCCAGCGCAGGGTACAGGGCGCGGTGGGCGTGAGGAAGAGCATGCGGCCGTCGCTCAGGGGCATGGCGCCGGAGACGTTGAGCCGACAGAGCTCGAAATAGCGGTTGGAGATGTAATAGGTGCGGCTGCCGCCCTTGCAGAGGCTGGTCGCGCCCCAGAGCTTCTCCATGTGCAGCTCCGGGTCGGTTACGTCCAGCGCCTGACGGATGTGCAGCGCGCGGGGCTTGCCGTCCTTGCCGACGCGGCCCCAGTCCCAGAAGCGATAGGTCACGTCGCTGGACTGCTGAATTTCGTAGAGCTGGATGCCCGCGCCGATGGCGTGCACCATGCCGCTGGGGATGTAGTAAACGTCGCCCGGGCGCACGTCGACCCAGTTGAGCGCACCTTCCACGGCCTCCGCGCCGGCCTCAAAGATTTCGGAGAGAGGCTTGCCCTGGGCGTTCACGCCGTAGGCAAGGCGCGCGCCGGGCTCGCAGTTCAGGACGACCCAGGCCTCGGTTTTGCCCAGCTTGCCGCCCTCGTTGGCGCCTGCGTAGGCGTCGTCGGGATGCACCTGTACGGACAGGGTCTCCCGCGCGTCGATGAGCTTGAGCAGCAGCGGGAAGTCGCCGTCCAGCTTTCCGGTGAGCTGCTCGCCCCAGAGCTCGATCATGCTGTTCAGGGTCTTGCCCGCGTGAACGCCGTTGCGCACCAGGCTCTCCCGGCCGGGGAGGGCGGAGATTTCCAGGCTCTCGCCCGTCTGCTCGGGCGCGTCCTTCATGAAAGCATCGCGGAGCATGGAGCCGCCCCAGGGGGTCTCCTCGCCGGAGCGGAAACAGGGGGCCATCAAAAGCGGATAAAGCGTCATAAACCAAATCCTCCTGCTTGAAAAAGTGTGAAAACTATTCTATACTGATTCTGTGCCGATACTGGTACTTTATCACCAGTTGGAGAAACTGTCAAGGGCGGGGAGGGTGAAGGAGCTTGGCGGAAGCGCTTGTGGTGAGCGTGCGGGAGCTTGCGGAGTATGCCTGCGCCTCGGGAAGCATTGTGGCCGGGGCGAGAATGGCCCGGCGGATGCGCGAGGGCCGCGAGGGGCATCAGGCGCTTCAGCGCGCTCTGAGCGCGCCCTGGCAGGCGGAGGCGCCGCTTTCGCTGGATGTGGAGCTGGAGGGCGTTCTGCTGCGGGTGCAGGGGCGGGCGGACGCGCTGCGCCCGGATGAAACCTGTGTCGAGATTTGCGAGATCAAGACCACCCGGGGAAATCCCTACGAGGTGTGTCAGGACGACTACCCCGCCCACTGGGCGCAGGCGGAGATCTATGCCCACCTCTACTGCGCGGGCAGCGGCTGTCCCGAAGCGGAGGTGACGCTGATCTACGCGGGAACGCGGGGCGGCGAGCAGAGGTTCCGGCGGAGGTTTTCCGCGCGGGAGCTGGAGGTGCGCTTCCTGGACTATGCCCGGCCCTACGCCCTTTGGGCGCGGGAGGCGGGCAAGTGGCGCGCGGATTCGGAGCCCACGCTTCAGAACCTGCGCTTTCCCTTTGAAACCTACCGCGAGGGCCAGCGGGAGATGGCGAAGTACGTCTTCCGGGCGCTGACCCACGACGCGCGCACGCTCATCGAAGCGCCCACGGGCATTGGAAAGACGGCGGCCTCCCTCTACGGCGCGCTGCGCGCCCTGGGCACGGGAAAGATCAGCGCCGTGTTCTATCTCACCGCCCGAACCACTGGGCGGCGGGCGGCGGAGAGCGCCCTGAACCGGATGCGGCGCAACGGGCTCAGGCTGCGCTCTGTTACGGTGACCGCCAAGGAGAAGGTCTGCTTTCAGTGCAAGCCGGACTGCGCCCTGTGCCCCTTCGGAGACGGCTACTACGACCGTCGCCGGGAGGCGCTGCGCCTGGCCATGGGCATGGAGGCGCTGGGAGAGGAGGAGATTGCGGAGCTTGCCCGGCAATTTGAAATCTGCCCCTTCGAACTCTCGCTGGATCTGACGGAGATCGCCGACGTGGTGATTTGCGATTACAACTATGTGTTCGATCCCAGGGTGCGCCTCAAGCGCCACTTCGACAAAAAGAGCCGGGTGGGGCTGCTGATCGACGAGGCGCACAACCTGCCCGACCGGGCGCGGGAGATGTATTCTGCGCGCCTGTCCGGGTCGCGCGTGCATGCGCTGCGGCAGCGCATACGGGAGGTTTTCGGCGAGGAAGACATGCTCGGGCGCGCCATGGAGGCGCTGGAAGCTGCGCTGACCGGAGCGGACGTGGAGTACGACGCGCAGCGCGCGGCCCCGGAGGTCGTGGTGCGCGCGGCGGCGGCCTTCGCCGCCCAGGCGGAGGAGTTGCACGTGAGCGACGAGGACACGGTAGAGCTGATGCTGGACTGCGGATGGTTCGTCCGCGTGGCAAAGCAGTTCGACGAGGCGGCCTATCGTGCGTTGATTCGCCCTGAGGGCGAGGACGGTCGATTCGAGGCCAAGCTCTGGTGCTTTGCGCCGGAGAAGTATCTCGACCGGAGCTTCTCCCGCGTGGGCGGCGTGGCGCTCTTTTCCGCCACCCTCGCGCCCATGGATTTTTACGCCGGTCGCCTGGCCGTGCCCGACCGGAGCCGCTGGCTGGTGCTGGAGTCGCCCTTCCCGCGGGAAAACCTGTTCGTGGGGAGGCTCTCGGTTTCGGTGCGCTATCGCGATCGCAACGACACCATGGAGCAGGTGGTTCGGGTGATTCATGCCATGGCGCAGGCCCATCCGGGCAACTATCTGGCCTGCTTTCCCTCTCATGCCTATCTGAACCAGGCCTACAAATACTATCGAACCCGCTTTCCGGGGGCCCAGGCGATCTGCCAGGACGCGCACATGAGCGAGGAGAGGCGCAGGCAGTTCATCGGCCGCTTTCAGCGGGGGGCGACGGAATCCATGGTGGCGTTCATCGTTCTCGGGGGCGTGTTCGCCGAGGGCGTGGATCTGCCGGACGAGCTGCTCTCCGGCGCGGCCATCGTATCCACGGGCATGCCCCAGGTGAACCCGGAATCGGAGCTTTTGCGGGAGCTCTACGACGACGGCTTTGAGGGTGGAACCGACGCGGCCTATACCTATCCGGGCTTCAGACGGGTGCTCCAGGCCGCGGGCCGCGTGATCCGGACGGAGACCGACCGGGGCGTGGTGCTCCTTATGGACGCGCGATACGGTGCGGAGAAGTATCAGGAGCTCATGCCGGCCCACTGGCAAGTGGAAAAAATCGGAAGCATGAGCGCCCTCAACCGTCGGTTGAATGCCTTCTGGAGCGCGCAAAGCGATTGAAATTTACAGAAAAAGCGCGTATAATAACTGCTCGGGAGTGTGAATGGAATGGCGAGGAGCTACAACGGCAGATTCAACGGGCCCGAAGAGCCCAAGAAGGGAACCAAATGGTTGCTGGCGGGGCTGGCATGCATATTGCTCTGGGAGACGGGTATCGGCATCGCCGTCAGCATCGGGTGCTTCATCGCCTATGGCAAGCGCGCCAAGGAGGAGAAGATCTACCGCTGCTTCAATCAGTACTGCGCGGTGATCGGCATGCGCGACCGGGTGAGCTTCAAGGAGCTGGCGAAGGTGAGCGAGATGAGCGCGGGCGAGGCGCGCAAGCTGCTTCAGGAGATGGTGGCCCGGGGATACTTCGGCGCGGGCGCCTATCTGGACGTTGCGCGCGGCGAACTGGTTCTGCCTCCGGCGCAGGCGCACGCGCAGAGCAAGCCCACCGGCGGCTGGCGCGCGCTGGTCACGGAGATACTGGACGCGCTGAAGGGTGAAAAGGTGTTCGAGGAGCCCGTGCAGGACGCTGAGTATGTGCGTGAGGAGCCCGTACAGCCGAAGCCGGAGGCGGTCAGGCCCCAGGCCGAAGCCGGGACGCAGGCGGCGCAGCCCCGGACAGAGCAGCCTGCGGGCCCGGAAGGGGTCAAGAAGAGCTACATGGAGGAGCTGGAGCGCACGCTGGACGAGCTGTACCAGCTCAACGAGCAGATCGAGGACGAGGCGGTGTCCCGGCGCATCGACCGCATTGGCGCGCTCACGGCGGGCATCTTCCGGGCGGTGATCGAGAAGCCCGAGCGGGAGCAGGACGTGCGCAAGTTTATGAATTACTACCTGCCCACTACGATCAAGCTGCTGAAATCCTACGACATGCTGGAGGATCAGAGCTATCAGGGCGAAAACATCGTGGCCAGCCGCAAGAAGATCGAATCTGTGCTGGACATGCTGATCGAGGCCTTTGAAAAGCAGCTCGACCGGTTGTTCCAGAACGACGCGCTGGACATCGCCACGGACATCGACGTACTGGAGACCATGATGGCCGGCGACGGACTCTCCGCTAAGGGACAGATGCGCATGGGTTGAGGTGCGGTACAATTGAAAGAGAAGGCAGGGCCCGGAGACGCGCGAGGCGTCGCGGGCCCTGCCTTTGTATCGCGCGGCGGATTCCCCGAAGGGCGGCTTTTGCCGGATGCAGGGGATTCGAACGGCTGAGCGGCCCTGCGAAGGGTCGTGCGGCGCGGCAGGACAGACGAAGGCGCATCCCGGTTTCCCGCGGAAGGGGATGCGCCTTTGTTTGATCCAGGTTATTCTTCGCCGCCGAAGGTGGAGCTGTTGTCGGAGAACATGTAGCACTGGAGCTCTGCGCTGGCTACGCCGTTGGGGCTTTCATAGCCGATGGATTCCTGAAGGGCGGTGACGGCGAGGGCGGTGGCCTCGTTGTAGGTGCCCACGCTGTCGCGTATGTCCTCTTTGTCCAGAAGTCCCAGCTCCCACAGGCGCTTCTGGAGCGCGGTGACCTCGTCGCCGCTGTCGCCGGTGCTGAGGCTGTGGTAGGGCTGCACCGCGTCGTAGAAGCGCAGACCGTTGTACGGGGCCGCACTGGAATAGAGGAAGGCCTGAAGGGCCTCGGTGGCCACGCCGTCGGGATCGCAGCCGATGGAGGCCTGGAAGGAGGAGACGGCGCGCCCGGTGAGATTGTCGTAGTTGCCGGTGACGGAGGAGACGAAGCCCAGCTCCGTCAGGCGCTGCTGCAGCCGCAGGACGGTCTCGCCCGTGCTGCCCACGGCGAGCCGGGTGGCGGCTTCCTCAACTGCGGGCGCTTCCGGTGCGGCGGTGGCCGCGGGAACGGTACTGATGGCGGTTTCGCCGTCGATGTTCAGCGCGAAGGTGGAGTAGAGCACGGCCTGGGTGTAGACGCTGGCGACGCCCGTCTCCTCGAGCCCGTTCTTGCCCTGGAAGAGCTTGACGGAGGCGGTGGTGGCGCTGCCGTATTCGCCGGTGGCGCTGCCGCTGGCGAAGCCGAGTTCAACCAGGCGCTCCTGGAGCCGGGACACACTTTCGCCGCTGGAGCCCTCAATGAGGTTGGCGTAGCGGGCGGAGAAGGTGTCGAAGGAGGGGGCGTTCTCCACAGAGAGCAGGGCCTGGAGGTCGCTGCCCATCTCGCCGGAGGAGAGCTGGCCGCAGGCCTCCTCGAAGAGGCGCGCCGCGATCTCCGTGCGGCGGTCGAGGACGCCGTCGGCACTGCCGGAGAGATAGCCCAGGTCGATCAGGCGCTGCTGAATCTCCTGGACGGTATCTTCGTTCATGACATTCATGGAGCTGCTCGCACTGACGGGCGCGCTGTCCGCGTCGCCGTAGGTGCGGGCGGAATCGGAGTAGAGCTCCTTCTGGAGGGCGACGTTGGCCACGTCGCTGGCGGTGAGGCCGTAGGCCTCGTAGAAGAGCATGACCGCGTTGGCGGTTTCGTTGTCGTAGATGCCGGTGAGCTCGCCGATGGGATAGCCGAGATTTTTCAGGCGCTGCTGAAGGGAGTACACCGAGCTGCCCACGTCGCCGCGCTGGAGCACCCTGTACTGGGCGACGACTGCGGCATTGTAGGCCTCGCTGCCGTACACGAGCGCGTCGGAGGAGAACAGCCGGGACTGAAGGTCCGCTGTGGCGACGCCCGTCTGCATGGTGCCATAGGTTTGCTCGAAGCGGCGCACGGCAGCTTCGGTATCCGCGTCAAAGACGCCGGAAACTTCCTCGGTGAAGTAGCCCAGCTCCTTCAGGCGGGTCTGGAGAGCCTGCACGGCCAGGCCCGTGTTGCCCTGGCGCAGGGACTTGTAGTTGCCCGCGCTGCTCTCCAGGCCGGCCACTTCGCCCTGGAGAATGGAATTGGAATCATTGACGATGACGCCGCCTTCAGAATCAATGACCAGCGCCTGAGCCTCCTCCTTCTGGGCGGGGGGCGGCGTGACGGTGGCATAGGGCAGGGAAATGCTGATGCTGTAATCTGCCGGCGCGTTGAGCATCTGTTCATCCAGCTGCACGTCGCAGCCAGACAGGACGGCGCACAGCGCGCCCGTCAGGCCGAGCAGCAGAACCCTCTTTGCACACTTTGACATTGGTAAACCTCCGGCATATCGAACAGCCGCGTGGGCGGCATCGCTTCTTAACAATTATACATCCCCTATTTTAACGCATGTCGGAGCGGAACACAAGGGAATTTGCGCAATTCACGGACTTGTCATATTCTCGCCATCGAAGGCGTAGATGCGGATTCCGCCCGCGTCGTAGATGCAGCGCAGATGCCCGGCGAACCATGCCTCGTCCGCTTCAAAGCCAAACCGCTCGTGGTTGGAGATGTAGACGTAGTCCACGCCGTACTGCTCAAACAGCTCCAGATTGTCGCCGGGATTGGTGAGCATGCGCTTTTCGGCCTCCAGCTGGGCGCCGTAATCCAGGCCGTGGTAGTAGAGGTAGCTGCCCGTGCCGCAGACGATGTTCCGGCCCGTGAGCGCGGCCACGGCGTTATTATGCTGGTTGCCGGTGAGGACGACCGCATCCGCGGGGAGATTTTCCTCGATGAAATCCGCTGCCTGAACCTCCGCGGCGCTGAAGAGCTGGTAATCTGAGACGGCTTCGCGGGCCAGGGAGAGCGCGCCGGAGAGGATGGATGCGCCGATGAAGAGGCAGGCCAGCAGCGCGCGCCCACGCACGTCCCGCAGCTTGTTCCAGAGCTGCACAAGGTAGAGCGCCGCGATGGGGAGCATGAGCATATAGGCCACATAGAAGAGCTTGTTGTTGTCATAGGGGTTGGGCTGGAACTGAATCAGCTCCGCCACGGTGTAGATGACCAGCGCGCCCAGGGAGAGGGAGCGCTGCATGCTGCCCTTCTTCGCGCTCAGCGCGGCGGGAACCATGATCAGATAGACCGGGCCGACGTTCTTGATCCAGAACCAGAAGTAGCCGTCGATCAGGCGGCCGTCGCCCTGGTTGTTGACCCAATTGAAGCGCAGCGCGAGGCTGCCGCCGCCGACGGTCTGGGGGAAGGTCCAGGTGAGCAGCTGGGGAAGGGCCAGCATCAGCGCCGTCGCGCCGTAGCACAGGAAGCGCACGAGGCAGGCGCGGCGCTCCGGGCGGGGACAGGAGACCAGCCGGTGCAGCATGACGCCCGCGCTCAACAGTCCCAGCGCAAAGAAGGAATGGGTGTGCACCATGGGCATCAGCCCGGCCCAAACGCCCAGCAGGGCGAAGCGGCGGACGCTGTTCTCCCGGATCGCATCCACCAGCATGTACAGCGCGGGAAGCAGCGTCATCCAGCCGCACAGGAGCGTGCGCTGGGGAATCATCATGTCGCAGATCACATTGACCCAGCGCAGGTTGAGATCCGGCATGTTCGTCGGCGCGTTGTAAAAGCCGGTGAATACGTTGTAGAGCATGGTGGGGTCCTTGAATGCGCCATCAAAGACGTAGAGAAAGCCCAGACCGCCGTTGACGAACATCAGCGCAAAGGCGAGCGCTACCGCGCCCTTTCGGTGGGTCAGCTCCCAGGAAAAGAGGATGAAGCCCGCGTAGACCAGTGCCATCATCAGAGTGCCGGTGATCGTGAAGGAGAGCGCGAGGTCGCCGCCGAAGAGCAGCATGGAGGTGACCATGCTGTCCCCCAGGAAGGGATAGCCCAGCAGCGTGTCGGGAAGGATGGAGTATTCCGGGGGGAAGGGGGCGTTGCGCAGGCTGGTGGCGATGCCCAGATGCAGGCAGAGGTCGCCGTAGGTGGACTGGCCCACATGCAGCGCGCCGTCCACATTTCGCAGAATGTGGGTGTACTGAAGATAGGCGCTGAGCAGCACGAACGGAACCAGCAGCGCAAGGAGCAGGCGGGGAGAGAGATCGCCGCAGAAGGGCGCGCGGTTGCGCAGCCGCCTGCGCCCCCGCCAGGAGAGAATGCCCGCAGCGAGGGCAGCCGTGGCCAGGCCCAGAAGGTTCGCCGTGCGGGTGAAGTCAAGCGGGAAGGCGAACAGCGCCGGAAGCCACATCATCAGCATCAGCCCTGCGCAGAGTCCCAGCCAAAGGCGCGTCAGCGCAGTTTTTTTCAAAAAGAGCTGATCGGCAATGACCACGCCGCAGATCAGAAAGCCGCAAAGAAAGAGTATACCGCCCATAGCGCCTCCATCGGTTCGAAGTTTTTTTCAATTATACCACCTGCGCCGCAGGGATGTAAAGCATAGCCGCGCGGTGGAAGGAATACATTAAAAATAAATGAATAAGCGTTACGAACAACGGGATAATTATTGCAGAAAATAGTCAATTTTATGCAGAAAGGGCAAAAAACGTTGAACTGTGTCGAGTTATGGTATAGAATAATACTGATTATGGAATAAGAATGAGGAGGCTAACTCCGTGAACCGATACAGAAAGTGGCTCGCGGCCCTGCTGGCCGTATTGGTGTTGGCAGCAGGCGCGTGTGCGCTGACTGAGGGTGCGATTTCGACGACGGTCGTGATGCGCGTTTCCCGCATGACCCAGAGCGCCGAGGTGAACGCCGGCGAGGATCTCTCCATGGAGGTCAATATCGACGGCGTCGAGCCCGAGAGCTATCAGTGGTACTTCGAGGGCGAGGCCATCCCCGGCGCGACCCAGAAGGCGTACAGCATCGTCAACGCCCAGGTGGAGAACAGCGGCGTATATCGGATGGATGCGTTTGACGCGGATGGAAGCATGCTCGTGAGCATGGACATCAGCGCGCGCGTCATCGGCGGCGGCATTCCCCAGTCGGGCGATTCCTCCCTGCCGGTGGGTGCAGCTGCGGCGGTGTTTGCGCTGGCTGCGTGCGCGCTTGTGCTTCTGCTGCGCCGTAGTGCGAGGGCATAGGACAGAGGGTATTCTGAGTGACCCGCAATGCGCAGGTCACTTTTTTTAGGCAAAGGAGAGCGGCGGCCGGACGCGGAACCGCATGAACCGGCGGCATTCGGAGAATGGCGCCGGTATTCTTCGGAAAACGGGATCGGAGGCTTTGAGAACGAGCATGGAAAGACCCTTTGAGTTTGAACTTCTGCACATCTGCAAGCAGACCGGCGCGCGCAGGGGCCGCCTGCACACGCCCCACGGCGTGATCGAGACGCCCATCTTCATGCCGGTGGGTACCCAGGCGAGCGTCAAGACCATGTCGCCGGACGAATTGAAGGACTGCGGCGCGCAGATCATCCTGTCCAATACCTATCACCTGCACTTGCGCCCCGGCGAGGAGCTGGTGAAGAAGGCGGGCGGACTGCACGCATTCATGAACTGGGATCGGCCCATACTCACAGACAGCGGCGGATTTCAGGTGTTTTCCCTGGCGGATCTGCGCAAGCTGACCGACGAGGGCGTGGAGTTCCGCTCCCACCTGGATGGCAGCCGCCAGTTCATCGCCCCGGAGGACTCCATCGCCATTCAGGAGGCGCTGGGCGCGGATATCGCCATGCAGTTTGACGAGTGCTCGCCCTATCCCTGCGATTACAACCGGGCGAAGGACGCGATGTACCGCACGCTGCGCTGGCTGGAGCGGTGCATGAAGGCCAAGACGCGGGAGGATCAGGCGCTGTTTGGCATCGTGCAGGGCGCGTTCTATTCGGATTTGCGCATCGAATGTGCGAAGGAGATGGCGAAGCTGGATCTTCCGGGCTTCGGCATCGGCGGCCTCTCCGTGGGCGAGCCCAAGGAGATCATGTACGACATGCTGGACAAGATGATGCCCTACATGCCCGAGCACAAGCCCCGCTATCTGATGGGCGTGGGATCGCCGGACTGCCTGATCGAGGGCGTTCTGCGTGGCGTGGACATGTTTGACTGCGTGCTGGCCACCCGCGTGGCCCGCAACGGCACGGTCTTTACCCACGACGGACGGCTGGTGGTGCGCAACGCCAAATACGCGGAGGATTTCACGCCGCTGGACGCGGATTGCGACTGCTACGCCTGCAGAAACTTCACCCGCGGATACATCCGTCACCTGTTCAAGGCCGGAGAAATCCTGGCGCTTCGGCTCAACAGCATCCACAACATCTATTTCCTCACCCACATGATGGAGGAGATGCGCGCGGCCATTGAAAACGACGCGCTGCTGGACTGGACGAACGAATTCTACGCCCGCCACGGCCGGGGAAATTGGTAAGTTTCGCCTGTTCATGGAAAATCTGAATAAATTAACACAGATTATCCATAGCAATGCGTTGTAAAGCCGGAAATTCTTGGTATAATATACACGATACAGAGTAAAAAGGAGCGTTGTAAACTATGAATTTGTTCAATACGAGCGCAATTGCCGAAGCGGCTGCGGGCACCACGACCAATTCCGGCGGTGATTTCATTTCCATGATCATCATGATCGTCGTGATGGTGGCGATCTTCTATTTCCTGCTGATCCGTCCCCAGCGCAAGAAGGACAAGGCAGTCAAGAACATGCTCAACTCCCTGAAGACCGGCGACCGCATCTGCACCATCGGCGGCTTCTACGGCACCATCGCCGCGCTGAAGGAGGATACCGTGACCCTGAAGCTCGGCTCCCTGGAGAACACCGTGGTCATTGCCCGCTGGGCCATCCGCTCCGTGGAGAATGTGTCCACCGAAAACGATGCCAGCATGCCCGAAGTCTGATTCAAAGCACGCAAAGGCGCCGCGCAGCGGTTTGACGACCGTTGTTGCGGCGCTTTTTGATTGCGTGGACGTAGAGAGGGCGCGGCTTCGGAATGGACTGTTCCGAAGCCGCGCCCGTTTGTTTCGGGTCTCCAGTTCAGCGCCTGCGGTCACGCCGGTCGCCCTTGCCCTTGCCGCGGGCGTCGCGCGGCTTGCGGGCGTCGCTCTTGCGGCCATGGAAGTCGCGGCTGGACTTGAGGCCGGATTCCCGGGGCTTTCGAATCTCAAAGCGGGAGAGGTCGCTGGCGTCCAGCAGGCGAGCGCGGGCGCTCTCGGAGAGGCGGATCTTGCCGCGCCGGGCAGGTTCGGCGGCATCCGCAGCGCCGTCGCCCGGGCGCGCGCGATTGGCGCGCTCTGCGCTCCTGTCCGGACGGGCGGAATCCCTGCGGCCGCCGTCTTCGCGGCGGGGGCGGCCGGCGATGGGGGTTGCGCCGCTGCGGCGCGCGCCGGGACGGGGGCTGGCCTCCGGCTTCTCGTCGGAGAGGCGCACGGGGGCGGGATGGCCGTTGATCTTCAGATTCTTCAGGGCGCGGACGATCTGGTCCGCGCGGGCGGCGGGCACGCCGACGACGCTCTGCGCGTCATAGATTTCGATCTTTCCGATTTCCCGACCGGGGAGGTTGGCCGCGGAGGCCACGGCGCTGACGATGTGGTTCGGTGCGACGCCGTCCCGGCGACCCACGCCGATGATCAGCTTGCGGTAGAGCGCGCCGCCCGCGCTGCGCCGCTCGAACTGAATGTCCTGAAGGGACAACTCTTCGCGGCGGAAGGCGGTCTGCAGGGCGGCCGCAGCAATCATCTGCAAATCGCAGCCGGCCTCCAGCATTTGACTCACCATGTCCTGGTAGTCCTGGGAAACGCCCTCGGTGATGGCGTCCAGCAGCTGCTGGCGCTGCTTCTCCCGCTGCTTTTCCCGGATCTCCTTCACCGTGGGCAGCGGCACCTCGCGAATCTCGGACTTCGCCACGCGGGCCAGGTCCCGGATCATGTAGTACTGTCTGCGGCCGGAGCAGATGGTGAGCGCCGTGCCCTCCCGGCCCGCGCGGCCCGTGCGGCCGATGCGGTGGACGTAGTATTCGTCGTGGCCGGGTACGTCGTAGTTGATGACGTAGTCGATGCCGTTTACGTCGATGCCCCGGGCGGCCACGTCTGTGGCCACCAGCAGCGGTATGCGTGCGGACTTGAACGCGTCCATGACGCGGGTGCGCTGGGACTGGTTCAGATCTCCGTGGAGCGCCTCGGCGGCGAAGCCGTTGCGGCTCAGATACTGGGTGACCTCCTCCACCATGAGCTTGGTGTTGCAGAAGATCATGCACAGCTTTGGCTCGTAGGCGCGCAGGATGAGGTTCAGCGCGTCCAGCTTGCGGCCCATGGGCACGTCCACATAGAGCTGGCGGATGTTGTCCAGGGTCACCTGCTCCCGGTTGATTTCGATGATGTGGGGCTCGGTGAGGTATTCCTCCGTGAGCTCAAGAATCGGCGCGGGCATGGTGGCGGAGAAGAGCACCGTCTGGCGCTGCGCGGGAACGTCCTTGAGGATGGTTTCTATGTCCTCCCGGAAGCCCATGGAGAGCATTTCGTCCGCCTCGTCCAGCACCACCATGTTGACGTGCTCCAGGCTCAGCGTGCCCCGGCGCATGTGGTCCATCACGCGGCCGGGCGTGCCGATGACCAGGTTGCAGCGCTTCAGCCGGGCGATCTGGCGGTCCATGGGCGCGCCGCCGTATACGTCGGTGACCCATACGTCGGTCATGAAGCGCGTGAGCTTTTTGATTTCCTCGCAGCCCTGCTGGGCGAGCTCCCGGGTGGGGCAGAGGATGAGGGTCTGCACGGTGGTTTCGGCCTCGCTGCGGTCGATCTTTTCAATGGCCGGTATGGCGAAGGCCAGGGTCTTTCCCGTGCCGGTCTGGGATTTGCCGATTACGTCGCGGCCCTCGCGGATGAGGGGGATGGCCTCGGCCTGTATGTCCGTGGCGCAATCAAAGCCCAGCTCGTCGATGGCGCGCTGCATCTCGGGAATCAGGTTCAGTTCGGAAAATTTCAATTCACTCATTTGCTGTCTCGATTCTGATATTGATTTCATTTTATCATAGCGCGCCGGGGGCGGCGGGGCTATCCGGGCGGGGTTAAGAGCTGGTGATGTTTGTGTGCATCCGGCTTGAACCGGCGCAGATTCTGTGCTATGATAGACAAAAAGTGCGGGAGTATGGCTATGATGGGAAAGAAGCGCAGGTATCTGTTGGAGATGGCGCCGCTGATGGTGTTTGCCCTGGCAGCCGTGCTCTATGTGATGCTCTGTACCCTGAGCTACGGCCGCCTGGAGGAGGAGTTGACTCTCCATCGGGAGGGCTGGTCGCTGTGCGGCGAGGCGGTCGACGAGCTTCCCTCCCGGGATGTGCGGCCCGCGGGTGAGAGCACGGTGATTTCCACCGTCCTAGGCGCGGAATTTGACGCGCCGCGGGCGCTGTGCTTCTATTCCGTCTATGAAAGCGTCTGCGTGCGCCTGGACGGCGAGGAGATCTATCGCTTCGACAAGCCGCCCGGGGAGCGGCTGATGAAGGCTGCGCCCAGCTACTGGAACCAGGTGTCGCTGCCGGAGCACAGCGCCGGGCGGACGCTGGAGATTGAATTCTCGACGCCATACCAGCAGTATGCCAACGTTCTGCCCAAGGTGCGCAGCGGCAGCGAGGCGCAGATTGATCGCTACGTCCTGCTCAGAACGATCCCGCGCTTTGTGGTTGCGCTGGCGATCATGTTTGTGGGCCTGATCTTTGCGCTGGTTTCGATGGTGGTGCGCTTCTATGTGGGCGGGCACACGGGGCTGTACTCGCTGAGCCTGTTCATCGTGGTGCTGGCGATCTTTCTGTGCGCCCAGCAGACGACGCTGCTGCTGAAGATAGACGAGGACGTCTCCTATATCATGCTCCAGAGCATGGCGTTCATGCTCTGCCCGGTGATGTATACGCGGTATCTCGCCCGGATGCACAAGGGGAGGCGGCACAAGGTTGCCCTCTGCCTGCTCGCGGCGAGTGTGTTCAACTGCCTGGTGATCCTCGCGCTTCAGATCTTTGGACTGCGGGACATGCCCCAGATGATGAGCCTGACCCGGGATCTGATGGCGGTGATCATCCTCTATGTGTTTCTGGAAGAACTGCGAAGCCGCAAGCGGCTGCTGGTGTGCGCGTTCGCGCTGCTCATGATTTACGCGGCGTTCTACTATTACTTCACCGACAGCATCACCTGGATGGTGTACGCGGGAATCTTCGCGTACCTCTACATCCTGCTCTACCGGGTGATCGCCTCGCTGGTGCGCAGCCAGGCCAAGCAGATACGTCTGGAGGCAGCGCTGGAGGTCTCCAAAAGCGAAATCGCCACCATACAGATCACCAGCCACTTCTTCTATCACACGCTGGACTCCATCCGGGCGCTGATTCGCCTGGACGCGGACAAGGCCTACAAGATGACGGGGGATTTCGCCAAGTACATCCGCCATCGGGTGGACGGCGTGGAGCGCATGCAGGAGACGGTGTCCTTCTCCAGGGAGCTGCGCTCCATCCGCGCCTACACGGACATCAAGCAGGCCCAGCTGGGCGAGCGCTTCGAGATGGTTTACGATGTGGAGACGCAGGACTTTGAGATCCTGCCGCTCACAGTGCAGCCGCTGGTGGAGAATGCGGTGCTCCACGCGGTTCAGCGCCGCAGGGAAGGCGGATGGGTTCGGCTGAAGTGCCGGGAGACGCAGGCAGGCTACCACATCGAGGTGATCGACAACGGCCCCGGAGGCGTCGCGCAGGAGGAGAGCGAGGACGCGCAGAAGCAGTCCTCCGCCATTAAGAATGTCAACACGCGCCTGGAATACTACGGCATCGCGCCGTTGAAATTCCAGAAGAATGAATGGGGCGGCATGACGGTGAGTCTGGACACGCCCAAAAAGATTGTCCGGAAAGGAAATGCCGAATGAAAGTTATACTGGTGGACGATGAGCCCCTGTCCCTGAATCTGTTCAAGCTGGAGTGCGGCAACATGCCGGGCTTCGAGGTGGTCGGCTTCTTTGACAACTCCGCCGAGGCGCTGGACTACGCCCAGAGCCACCCGGTGGACTTTGCGCTGCTGGACATCGACATGCCGGAGATGAACGGCATCGAGCTGGCCCGGCGCATGCGGCTCTCCCGACCGGAGATGGTGATCATCTTCGTCACTGCCCATCCGGAGTACGCCGCGGACGCGATTCACGCCAAGGCGGACTTCGTGGTATTCAAGCCCTACGAGCGGGAGGATATACTGGACGCGTTGGAGCGCGCGCGGCTGTTGAGCGAGCGGCAGAGGAAGCGGGTGCGCTTCCGCACCTTCGGCCACTTCGACATGTTTGTGGACGGACAGCTGGTGAGCTTCAAGTCCGCAAAGGCGAAGGAGCTGCTGGCCCTGTGCGTGAGCCGCATGGGCGGCGAGGTGACCATACACGAAATGGTAGACGTGCTCTGGACGGGTACGGGAGACCAGGGTCTGGGCTATCGGACCACCATCAAGGCCCTCAACGACGTTCTGAAGGAAGTGAACGCGGAAAAGCTGCTGCGGCGCAAGCGGAGCGTGCTGTCGCTGGATGTGAACGAGTTTGACTGCGACCTGATGGACTTCAGGGCGGGAAAGGTACAGGCGATCAATACCTACCACGGCGTGTTCATGGAGCAGTACGCCTGGGCGCGGCCCATGGCGGAGGCGCTCAGCGCGGAGAAGGCGGCAAAAAGATTTTTGACACTTGCAATGAAAATCTGCGATTTTCATTGCGGAAGGAGAAAACTGCGGATTGCTGAAAACCTCTGGGTTTTCCGGGCGCAATCCTGACTGTTGGTATTGTTTTCCTCCGCTTTCGCTTCAGAAAAACCAAATCCGCCGCGCAGGTCGCCGGATTTGATTGTACTGGCTGTTCTGTGATCGGTTTTTCGCAGTCTGAGCGCGAAAGGGCTGAAGCCCTTTCGCGCTTCAATCGTACCAGGCGGCGTGTACGCCGGGGGCGGGCGATTTTTACGGCGGAAAATCTTATTTTCCAGAGGAAAAATCGGTTCTTTGCAGTCTCCGCTGAAATCTTGAAAGATTTCAGCGGAGACTGGAGGGGATGGCTGTGGCGGGGGAGAGTCTCCCCGTCCACCAGCTTGTCAAAATGTCTTTTTTGACAAGCAGCGCGGCCCGGTTCGTTGCGAACCGGGCCGCGCTCTTATGTGCGCCGGGGAGGCCGTCAGATTTCGAGCTCGCCCTCGAAAACCAGCTCGGCGCTGCCGTGGAGGGTGACGCCCGCGTCGGAATAGCGCACCAGCAGCGTGCCGCCGAGCACCTGAACGTTGATGTCCGTGTCCTTCGCGCACAGGCCGTTCTCCACCGCGGCCACGACGGCGGCGCAGGCGCCGGTGCCGCAGGCCATGGTCTCTCCGCTGCCGCGCTCGAAGCAGCGCATGCGCAGCGTGGTGGGGTTGACTGCGCGCACGAATTCCGTGTTCACGCGCTCTGGGAAGATGCCCGCGTTTTCAAACTGCGGCCCGAGCACGTCCAGATTGAGGCTGTCCACCCGGTCGGTGAAGACGACGCAGTGAGGATTGCCCAGGGAGACACAGTTGATGTGGTAGAGGTCGCCGCCGATGCGCGCTGGATAGCGGATGGCACGCTCCGTGTCCAGCGTGCAGGGCAGGCTGGCGGCGCGCAGATCCGGTGCCCCAAGATCCACGGAAACGGAACTGACCCGGCCGTGGCGGGTGTAGAGCTTCAGGTGGTGCACGCCGCTGACGGTCTCGATGTCGATTTCGTCCCGGGCGGCGAGGCCGTTGTCGTAGAGGTACTTCGCCACGCAGCGGATGCAGTTGCCCGCCATGCGGCCCTCGGAGCCGTCGCGGTTGTACACGCGCATCTTCGCGTCGGCGACTTCGGAGGTCTCAATGAGGGCGATGCCGTCCGCGCCCACGCCGAAGTGGGCCCGGCAGAGGCGAACGCACAGGGATTCGGGGTAGGCAACCGCGCCGCTGCGGTTGTCCACGATGATGTAATCGTTGCCGGTGGACTGCATCTTGGCAAAGCGCAGCTTCTGACGGTCGCCGCGCAGGTGGTTGATGTCCACCAGCTCGGTGTTGTTCTGGTTGTAGCGGCTGGCGATGATGTCCGCCAGGGCGTTGGCCGTGTCCAGCGAGGTCAGGCAGGCGATGCCGTGCATCAGCGCCATGCGGTGCAGCGCGATGTAGTCCTCCAGCGTGGAGTCCAGCAGCGCGCCGGTGTAGACGATGTAGTGAATTGCGCCGCTCTCGATGAGGGCGCGGGTGGACTCCGTGTCGGCGATGTCGTCCACGGGGGTCACGGCGATGCCCAGCGTCGCGATGGCGGATGCCGTGCCGCCGGTGGCGAAGAGGCGGCAGCCCAGGTCGCTGAACTTGCGGGCGAGGCCGAGCACCTCGTAGTAGTCGTAGCTGTCCACGCTCAGAAGCACGCCGGTCTTCTCGCCGGGGTTGGGCAGGTGGAAGTTCGCGCTGACCAGACCCTTGAACAGGGCCTCGGCCACGTCCTTGCCGATGCCCAGCACCTCGCCGGTGGATTTCATCTCGGGGCTCAGATAGCTGTTTGCGTCGGTGAGCTTTTCGAAGGAGAACACCGGCACCTTGACGGCGCAGTAGGGCGGCGTGCGGTACAGGCCCGTGCCGTAGCCCAGATCCTTTAGGCGCTCGCCCACCATGACCCGGGAGGCCAGGTCCACCATGGGCACGCCCGAAACCTTGCTGATGTAGGGGATGGTGCGCGACGCGCGGGGGTTGACCTCGATGACGTAGAGCTCGCCGTGGTGAATCAGATACTGGATGTTGACCAGGCCCTTCGTGCCCAGCGCCAGCGCCAGCTGGGTGGAGCTTTCGACGATGGTCTCCAGCATGCGGTCGTTGATGTTGTAGGGCGGATAGACGGCGATGGAGTCGCCTGAGTGCACGCCCGCGCGCTCCACATGCTCCATCACGCCGGGGATGAGCACATCCTCGCCGTCGGAGATCACGTCCACCTCCAGCTCCACACCGGGCATGTACTTGTCCACCAGCACCGGATTGTCGATGCCGCCGGAGAGGATGCGGCGCATGTAGCGCTCCACATCCGCGTCCGTGTGGGCAATGGTCATGTTCTGGCCGCCGATGACGTAGCTGGGGCGCAGCAGCACCGGATAGCCTAGCTGGCTGGCCGCGTCCAGCGCCTCCTGAAGGGTGCGCACGCCCGCGCCCCTGGGGCGGCGGATGGAGAAGCGCTCCAGCAGCGCGTCGAAGCGCTCACGGTCCTCGGCCACGTCGATGCCCTCTGCGGAGGTGCCGAGGATCTGCACGCCGGCCCTGTCCAGCGCCTGGGTCAGGCGGATGGCCGTCTGTCCGCCGAAGGCCACCACCACGCCCACGGGCTTCTCAGCCTCGAGGATGCGCATTAAGTCCTCCTCGGTCAGCGGCTCGAAGTACAGGCGGTCGGCGGTGTCGTAGTCGGTGGAGACGGTCTCCGGATTGTTGTTGATGATGACCACGTCGTAGCCCAGCTTCTTGAGCGTCCAGACGCAGTGCACGGAGGAGTAGTCAAACTCGATGCCCTGACCGATGCGGATGGGGCCGGAGCCCAGCACTACGATGACCGGTTTTCCGGAGCGGGGGAAGGCGCGGGACTCGCACTCGCCGTCAAAGGTGGAGTAGAAGTAGGGGGTCTCCGCGTCAAACTCCGCGCCGCAGGTGTCCACCATTTTGAAGGAAGAGGTGACTGCGGGCAGCTCCTTCGCGCCGGAGAGGCGCTTCAAGGCCGCGTCGGGATAGCCCAGGCGCTTGCCCTCGCGGTAGTCCGCTTCGCCGAGGCCGCCCGAGATGCGCGCCTCAAAGGCTGCAAGGTTTTCAAGCTTGTGCAGAAACCATCGGTCGATCTTTGTGATTTCGTGTATGCGGTCCGCGGACCAGCCCTTCTTCAGCGCCTCAAACACGGTGAACAGCCGGTGGTCGTCCACGTTCTTCAGGCGCTCAGACAGGGGCTCGTCGCCGTCGTATTCGAGGTTCAGCGTGTCCAGCTTGATCTCCGCGCCGCGCACGGCCTTCATCAGCGCCATCTCGAAGCTGTTGGCGATGGCCATCACCTCGCCGGTGGCCTTCATCTGGGTGCCCAGGCGGCGGCTCGCGCCCGCGAACTTGTCGAAGGGCCACTTGGGGAGCTTGACCACCACATAGTCCAGCGTGGGCTCGAAGCAGGCGCAGGTCTTGCCGGTGATTTCGTTTTTGATCTCGTCCAGCGTGTAGCCCAGGGCGATCTGGGTGGTCACCTTGGCGATGGGATAGCCGGTGGCCTTGCTGGCCAGCGCAGAGGAGCGGGAGACGCGGGGGTTGACCTCGATGACCGCGTATTCAAAGCTGTCCGGGTTCAGGGCGAACTGGCAGTTGCAGCCGCCCACGATGCCCAGGGCGCTGATGATGTTCAGCGAGGCGCTGCGCAGCATCTGGTATTCCTTGTCCGAGAGTGTGAGCGCGGGTGCGACGACGATGGAGTCGCCGGTGTGCACGCCCACGGGATCGAGGTTTTCCATGGAGCACACGGCGATCACGTTGCCTACGGAGTCCCGCATGACCTCGAACTCGATCTCTTTCCAGCCCGCCACGGAGCGCTCGATGAGCACCTGGGTGATGGGCGACATGTCCAGACCCACGCCCGCGATCTCCTTGAGCTCCCGGCTGTTGGCGGCGGAACCGCCGCCCGCGCCGCCCAGCGTGAACGCCGGGCGCACGATGACCGGATAGCCGATGCGGTCGGCCACGGCAAGCGCTTCGTCCACGCTGTTTGCAATGCCGGAGGGGATGACCGGCTCGCCGATCTCTGTCATGGTATCCTTGAACAGCTGGCGGTCCTCCGCCTTGTCGATGGCTTCGGCGTTGGTGCCGATCAACCGCACGCCGTGGGACTGGAGAAAGCCCTCCTTCGAGAGCTGCATGGCCAGCGTCAGTCCCGTCTGTCCGCCCAGACCCGCCAGCATGCTGTCCGGCTTCTCGTGCTCGATGATGCGCTTGATGGTGGGAACCGTGAGCGGCTCCAGATAGATCTCGTCCGCCAGCGCCTTGTCGGTCATGATGGTGGCGGGGTTGGAGTTGACCAGCACCACGTTGACGCCTGCTGCCTTGAGCACCCGGCAGGCCTGCGCGCCGGCGTAGTCAAATTCCGCAGCCTGACCGATGACGATGGGGCCGGAGCCGATCATCAGCACTTTTTTGATGTCCGTATTCAGCGGCATGCGTGTTCGCCTCCCATCATGGAAATGAAGCGGTCAAACAGGAAGGATGTGTCCCTCGGGCCGGAGCAGGCTTCGGGATGGAACTGAACGGTGAAGGCGTTGAGCTCGGGGTAGTCGATGCCCTCGCAGCTCAGGTCGTTGGCGTTGACAAAGCGCTCGACGCCCTTTCGGATGGAGGCGGAGACGACGGCGTAGCCGTGATTTTGGCTGGTGATGTAGGTGCGCGTGCCGCCCAGTTCCTTCACGGGCTGGTTTGCGCCCCGATGGCCGTACTTCATCTTTTCCGTGCGCCCGCCCGCGGCCAGCGCCGTGAGCTGATGGCCGAGGCAGATGCCGAAGAGGGGGAGCTTGCCCAGCAGTTTTTCGATCTGGGCGATGCAGTAGGTGTTTTCGCCGGGATCGCCCGGTCCGTTGGAGAGCATCACGCCGTCGCAGCCGGAGGCCAGGATCTCCTCCGCGGGGGTGGAAGCGGGGTAGACTGTCACTTCGCAGCCGCGCTTCTGAAGCTCGCGCACGATGTTGCGCTTCGCGCCGTAGTCGATCAGCGCGACCTTTTTTTTCATCTCTCCCAGGGCGGGATGGACGCTCTTTTCCGGGCAGGTCACTTCGTTGACCACGCCGGTCACCCGGTAATCGCGTATGGCGGACAGGTCGTCGGGAACGCGGTCACAGATCATGGCGTTCATCACGCCACATTCCCGGATTTTGCGGGTGAGGGCGCGGGTGTCCAGGCCGCAGATGCCCGGCACGCCCGTCTCCCTGAGAAACCGGTCCAGCGTGTACTGGCTGCGAAAATTGGAGGGCGCCTCGCACCACTCCCGGACGACGTAGCCCCGGACGGCACATTCGCCTTCGAAGTCCTGTTCGATGACGCCGTAGTTGCCGATGAGCGGAAAGGTCTGCATGACGATCTGTCCCGCGTAGCTGGGGTCGGTGAGGGTTTCGATGTAGCCCACCATGCCCGTTGTGAAGACCAGCTCGCCCGTGGACGACGCCTCCGCGCCGAAGCCGGTTCCCTCATAGACGGAACCGTCGGCCAGTACCAGATAAGCCTTGCGCATGGATATTCCCCCCTCTGCCTGCCGGAATCATTGAAGTGTTGCCAGCATGACGGCCTTGATGGTGTGCATGCGGTTTTCTGCCTCATCAAAGACGATGGAGGCCGGGGATTCGAACACCTCGTCGGTGACTTCCATTTCATTGATTCCATATTTTTCGGAAATCTCGCGCCCGATGCCGGTGTTGAGATCGTGGAAGGCGGGCAGGCAGTGCATGAACACGCAGTCCGGCGCGGCCTTGGCCATCAGCGTGGCGTTGACCTGATAGGGGGAGAGGTCGCGGATGCGCTCCTCCCAGACCTGCGCGGGTTCGCCCATGGAGACCCAGACGTCGGTGTAGATCACGTTCGCGCCCTTCACGGCCTCGGCGGGATCGCTGATAAAGGAGAGAGTCGCGCCGGATTCGGCGGCGATGGCGCGGCAGGTCTCGATCAGCTTCGCGTCCGGGAAGTACTTCTCCGGCGCGCAGGCCACGAAGTCCAGCCCCATCTTCGCGCAGCCCACCATCAGCGAGTCGCCCATGTTGTAGCGCGCGTCGCCCATGTAGACGAGCTTGATTCCCTTCAGCTTGCCGAAGTGCTCCCGTATGGTGAGGAAATCCGCCAGAATCTGGGTGGGGTGAAACTCGTTGGTCAGGCCGTTCCAGACGGGAACGCCGGCGTACTTCGCGAGGGTTTCCACGATCTCCTGGCCGAAGCCGCGGTATTCGATGCTGTCGTACATGCGGCCCAGAACCCGGGCGGTATCGGCGATGGATTCCTTCTTGCCGATCTGCGAGCCGGTCGGGTCGAGGTAGGTCACGCCCATGCCCAGGTCGTGGGCCGCGACCTCGAAGCTGCAGCGGGTGCGGGTGCTGGTCTTTTCAAAGATCAGCGCGACATTTTTGCCGCGCAGCACGTCGTGGGAGATGTTCGCCTTCTTCTTTTGCTTGAGTTCCGCCGCCATATCAATCAGCGCGCCGATCTCCTGGGGCGTCAGGTCCAACAGCTTCAGGAAGCTCTTTCCCGCCAGGGACTTGGTATTCGCCATGCATTTCAACCCCCAAAACACAGTTTGAACTATTATAAGACGCTTCGCACTCCGTGTGCAATGCAGTATTGGTAAAATTATGCGTGCATGATGTATAAATTGTGGGCGAATTCCTGCACAAAGGTATAAAAATTCAAGAATATGCGAAAAAATTTATAAATATGCATTGACAGCACGGCCCTGAAGTGCTATCCTGTATCCATTCCATCCGGCGCGGAGCGCGGAAGGGAACATTGGAAAAGAAAGAGGGTCAGACATTATGAAAAAGACTTTTGCGATGCTGCTGGTTTGCGCGCTGCTGCTGATGGGCTGCGCGATGGCGGAAAAGCTGACGATGGGTTCCAGCTGCGACTTCCCGCCCTATGAGTACTACGACGACGAGACCGGCGAGATCGTGGGCATCGACGTGGAAATCGCTTATGCGGTCGCCGAGAAGCTGGGCTGTGAGCTGGAGATTCAGGACATGCAGTTCGACTCCATCATCGCGGCCGTGTGCTCCGGCAAGGTGGATTTCGGCATGTCCGGCTTCACCGTCACCGAGGAGCGCAAGCAGAATGTGGATTTCTCCACCTCCTACACCACGGCGAAGCAGTCCGTTCTGGTTCCTGCGGAGACCAGCATCACCTCCGTTGACGATCTGTTCAACGCCGAGAACGCGTACAAGATCGGCGTGCAGATCGGCACGACCGGCGACCTGTACATCACCGGCGACATCGAGGCCAATGGCCTGAAGCACAGCGTGGAGCGCTACAACAAGTACGGCGACGCGGTCATGGCGCTGTTGTCCGGCAAGATCGATTGCATGATCGTCGATGATCAGGTCGCGGTCAGCTTCGCCGAGGCGAACGAGGGCTTGGCGCTGCTGGACACCGCTTATGCGCTGGAGGAGTACGCCATCTGCTTTGCGAAGGAGAGCCCGCTGTATGAATCCTTCAACGCGGCGCTGGAGGAGCTGATCGAGGACGGCACCGTGCAGGGCATCATTGATAAGTACATCGCCGCCTGAGACCGTTGAATCCGTAGCGGACAGGAGAAGGCCGCCGGCATGGCATCCGATTGGAGATGTCGTGCCGGCGGCCTCCATGTTTTGGAAGAAGTTGCGGAATTCGGTCGGGGATGGATGTATACGGCTGTCGCGCTAGGGCCGCTGGCTGCGGACCAGGACACCCGGGGAGACCGGCAGGGGCCGCAGGGCCTCCGCGCCGTCGCACAGGGCGGAGAGGACGTATTCCCGCCCGTCCGTGTCGCGGACGCGCTCGCAGAAGAAGCGATGGGCGTAGCGGGGGTCGAGGGTGTCCAGCGCGTCGGGGTGGACGCGCATGCCGCTGCCGTCCAGCTTGGCAATGCACTCCTTCTTCGTCCAGCACGCGAAGAAGTCCGGCGCCTCCGCCTGCTCGCGTTCGTTCAGGCAGCGCGCGCGCATCCGCTGGGCGACCTCCGGCCGGACGCGCTCCAGATCCACGCCGCAGGGCGCGCCCGAAAGCAGCGCCGCCGCGAGCGCGCCGCTGTGGGTGAGGCTGAAGTGCAGGGGAGAATCCGGGAAGAAGGGCTTGCCCCGGGGAGTGAAATCGACCTCGGGCAGTCTCTCCGCGCCCATCAGGGACAGGCCGTAGGCCAGAAGGTTCCAGGCGGTCAGACTGGCGCGGCGCAGCTCTGGATGGCGCTTCTCCGCCATGCGGGCCGCGAACGCGCCGCCAAATTCCGGAACGGGAAGCGGGGCGCACACCAGCGCGAGGAGCAGCAGGCTCATGGCGCGTACTCCGGGAAGTACTCGGAGAGAAAGCGCACGTCCGGCGCGACGAATTCGCGCCCGGTCAGCGCGTTCAGCGGCCCGGCGTCGCTGCGGAAGGCGAAGCGCAGACGATAGGCATACAGAGCCTGGGCACTCCGACCGTACGCTTCGTTCTGGCGGCGGTCGCCGTACTGGTTGTCGCCCAGCAGCGGGTGGCCGGAGTAGGCCATCTGGGCGCGGATCTGGTGGGTGCGCCCGGTGAGCAGCTCGCACTCCACCAGGCTCAGGCCGTCCCTGTGGGCGAGGACCCGGTACCTCGTCTGCGCGCGCTGGCTGTTGGGAACCATGCGTGGGCTCACAGAGACCTTTTTGGCCTCGGGAGACTTGACAATGTAGTTGTCCAGCGTGCCCTCGGCGCGGCTGAAGCGCCCTAGGGCGATGCAATAGTAGAACTTCCCGATCTCACGGTCTCGGATCTTCTGATTCAGAATCCGCATGGCTTCGCCTGTCTTTGCGATGATCTCGATGCCGCCGGTGAAGCGATCCAGGCGGTTGCACAGGGCGGGGGCAAAGGCGTCCGGCGCGGCGGGGTCGTACGCGCCCTTCTGATAGAGATAGGCCTGCACGTGGGTGATGAGCGTGTTGACCTTCTCGTGGGCGTCGGGATGGGCCATGAGCCCGGGGCGCTTGTCGGCCAGAAGCAGGTTTTCGTCCTCGTAGAGTATGGACAGCCGGGGCTGAATCTTCGAGAGGAAAGGATCCTCCCGGCGGGGCTTCTCAAACAGCGCGTCGCTTGCATAAATCTGCAATACGTCGCCCTTGCTCAGCCGCGCATCGCCCTTGACGTGCGCGCCGTTGAGCCTGAAGCACTTCTGTCGGTAGAGCTTCTGCCGCATGCCCATGCCCACGGCAGGCATTTCCCGGATCAGCCACTTCTCCAGCTTCCTGCCGTCGTCTGCGGCGGCGATGATGAATTCCTTCACAGCCTTCACTTTCCTCGCGTGTTACTTTCTGCATTATATCAGACCGGAAACGCAGACGCAAGGTAGACCGCCAGAATTTCGTAGTCTCCGGCGGCGTCGCCCACGCCGAGCGCGGAGAACACCGCCTGCGCGCCCCGGGAGACAGGACGGCTGCTGCGCCCGCCGCCCACCGCGCGCCAGGCGGCGCGGGTGGTGGGAGACATCCGATCCAGCATGCGGATGCCGGCGCTGGGATCGCAGGCTTGAACGGCCTCCATGGTGTACCGAAGCGCCCAGAGGCGGGCGGAATCGGCGTAGAGGCCGCCGCGGGAGAGGCACGCCTCCCAGGCGGCGATGTTGGCCGCGCCCTCCCCGGCATATCCCCGGGCGTGCATGGCCTCGTGCACCGCCACGAAGGGCGTCGCGCTGTCCGCCAGCTCCGGGGAGATCAGGGTTTCGCCCGTGGGAAAGGAGAAGAAGCCCGTGACGCCGAAGGCGCGCATCCAGGCGGGGAAGGCCGCTGCCTTTGCGGGCAGATCCTCCGGTAGGATGGAAAAGTCCAGCGCGGCGTCGTTCAGCGCGTCGATCAGCGCCGCGCAGGAGGCGAGGAGTTGTTCCCTGGAGGCGACGCAGGCGGGCAGTTCCGCGATGCGATAGAGCGGAAGCCAGAGCGCGAAGAAGGAGACAAGCGCGCCGAGCAGCAGAGCGGCCAGCCGTCGTCCCAGCAGGGAGAGTGCCGCGAGCGGGCCGCGACGCGCCCACCTCCGGCCGGCGGCAACGAAGCTGAGCATGCAGAACGCAGCAAGTCCCCACTCCAGCAGGGAGAAGGGCAGGCGCATCGTCGCGGCGGAGAGCAAGCGCAGTGCGGGCAGGGACGCGCCGTGCGCCCACGCCCGGGCGAGGGGCGGGGACAGGTTGACGGCGGCGAGTAGGAGTGCGATGCAGAGCGCGGCGGCCGAGCGGTGTGGTTTCATTCCGGTTTCCTCCATACATGTGTGGTTTCATTATCGCACATGAGGGATGGAGGGTGCAAATGCAATTCATGGCAGAAAGAAAGCGGGCGCTGCGAAAGTGATTTCGCAGCGCCTGCGGTTTGGCGATTGGGGGATTACAGCCGGGCCTCGAGCTCCTTGCGACGCTCTTCAAAGCCGGGCTTGCCCAGCAGGGCGAACATGTTCTTCTTATAGGCCTCCACGCCGGGCTGATCGAAGGGATTCACGCCCAGCAGATAGCCGGAGAGGCCGCAGGCCTTCTCGAAGAAGTACACCAGATAGCCGAAGTGGTAGGCGTCGGCTTGGTCAATTTCGATCAGAATGTTGGGGGTGCCGCCGTCCATGTGGGCCATCAGCGTGCCCTGATAGGCCTTGGAGTTGACAAACTGCACGCTCTTGCCCGCCAGGTAGTTCAGGCCGTCGATGTCCTCGGCCGCCTCCTCGATGTACGCCTCGGAGCGGGGCGTGTTGACCCACAGCACGGTCTCGAACAGGTTGCGGGTGCCGTCCTGGATGAACTGGCCGATGGAGTGCAGGTCAGTGGAGAAATTCGCGGCGGTGGGGAAGATGCCCTTGTGGTCCTTACCCTCGCTCTCGGCGTAGAGCTGCTTGAACCACTCGCCCATCATGGTCAGCTGGGGTTCGTAGTTCACCAGAATCTCGGTGCCCTTGCCCTTGCGGTAGAGGATGTTGCGCAGCGCAGCGTACTGGAAGGAGGGGTTGGTGGACATGTCGCCGCCCTTGCAGACCTCGCGCGCATCCTGCGCGCCCTTCATCATGGCCTCGATGTCGATGCCGGCGGCGGCGATGGGCAGCAGACCCACGGCGGTCAGCACGGAGAAGCGTCCGCCCACGTCGTCCGGAACCACGAAGCTCTCATAGCCCTCCGCGTCGGCCAGGGCCTTCAGCGCGCCGCGCGCCTTGTCGGTGGTGGCGTAGATGCGGCCCTTCGCGCCCTCGGCGCCGTACTTTTCCTCCAGCAGCTTCTTGAAGATGCGGAAGGCGATGGCGGGCTCGGTGGTGGTGCCGGACTTGGAGATGATGTTCACGGAGAAGTCGCGCGCGCCGATCACCTTCACCACGTCGTTGAGGTGGGAGGAGGAGATGTTGTTGCCCACGAAGTAGACCTCCGGGATGCCCTGCGGACGCACGCCGTTGTACATCTGGCCGTTGCAGAATTCAATGGCCGCGCGCGCGCCCAGATAGGAGCCGCCGATGCCGATGACGACCAGCACGTCGCTGTCGCCCTGAATCTTCTTCGCGGCCTTCTGGATGCGGGCGAACTCTTCCTTGTCATAGTTCACCGGCAGATCCAGCCAGCCCAAAAAGTCGCTGCCTGCGCCCGTGCGGGAGAGCAGGACTTCGTTCGCGGCGTTCACCATCGCCGCCATGTAGTCCAGTTCGCGCGGCTCAACGAAACCGGCAACGCCGGTCATTTTCAGATTCATAGCCATGAATATCGTCCCCATTTCTCTTCTTTGCATATGGCAAAATATGCTTGATATTATTATAAGACTTTGACGGAAGAATTACAAGCGCTTTTTTTCACAAAGATAATACAAAATCCACGAATTCGTTTTTGTGCCGGATTCGTGCTAAGCGATCGAATTTGCGCATATATTGCTTCATAAACAGCAACAAGCGTTGAAAGGAAGGAAGCGACGTGGAGAAAATACGGGTCATGCTGGCCGACGACAATCAGAGCATACTGCGGCTCCTGACGGATTACTTTGCGCGAAAGGAGGAGATTGAGGTGGTGGCCACCGTCTCCGACGGCACGGAGATCGTTGCGGCTGTGCGTGCGCATGCGCCAGATGTGCTGGTGATGGACATCATCATGCCCCGGCGCGACGGGTTCATGGCGCTGGAGGAGCTCTCCGGGCTGGAGAACGGGCTGCGGCCAAAGGTGATCGTGCTCACGGGATTGGCCCGGGACGATTTTATCATGCGCGCCATCGAGCTGGGCGCGAGCTACTACATGGTCAAGCCCTTCGACATGCACCTGCTCTACAACCGCATCGTGGAGGTGGCCGGGCAAGCGGCGCCGCTGGCAGCGGAGGAGACCAAGGAATGTGCGCCGCCCGCGGAGACCGACGACGAGCGCATCACGAACCTGTTTCTGACGCTGGGCATACCAGCGCACATCAAGGGCTATCAGTATCTTCGGGAGGCGGTGCTGATGGTGATCAATGACCGGGACGTGATCAACCGCATCACCAAGGAGCTCTATCCCGGCGTCGCACGCCGCTTCGACACCTCCGCCAGCAAGGTGGAGCGCGCCATGCGCCACGCCATCGAGGTGGCCTGGTCGCGGGGACGGCTGGACGCGGTGAACAGGATGTACGGATACAAGGTCTTCGACGCGATGGACAAGCCCACCAACGGCGAGTTCATCTCCTGCGTTGCGGAAAAGATCTCCATGAACCGGCCCGCCTGAGTCCCTTTGAAAGCGCAGGACGAATCAGCGCGCCCCTCGCCGACGGTTTGCGACAGAGGGGCGCGCTTTCTTTCATAGGCCGGGACGCAGTACCCGTCAGCGCAGCTTGCCGTAGATGAGCAGGTCGAACACTTCGCCGCCTTTGCAGACGGCGCGGCGCATGGCGCCCTCGAGCGCAAAGCCGTTCTTTTCCAGCACCCGCCGGGAGGCCAGGTTGGGCGCACAGACCCGGGCGGTGACGCGCAGCAGATCGAGGGCTTCGAAGGCCTCGGCGCAGATGCGGCCCACGGCTTCAGTCATCAGCCCCTGGCCCCGGTATTCGTCCAGCAGCACATAGCCGATGTCCGCATCCCGGGCGTAGACGTTTTCCTTGCGCTCGAGTGCGACATCTCCGACGCAGCGCCCGTCAAAGCAAAGGGTGCGGAACAGGCCGTCCCTGCCCTCCTTCTTAGCCACGACGTCGTTCAGCCAGCGCCGGGCGTCCTCCACGGTGTAGGGCATGGGCAGTCCGTCCGCCAGATAGCGGCGATCGGCGCAGGTAAACACATGGGCGATTTCCGCGAGGTGCGCTCGTCCCATTGAAGCAGTTCAAGTTTCATCTCTGACTCCTGTTCGCTTGCGTTTATTCTTCCTCTGCGTCCAGCATGGAGAGCGGATTCCGGATCATTCCGGCGACGTCTTCCCCCGAGGTTCCCTCATTTACGAAGACCGGCGATACGGTGACGGTGACGCAGTCGCCGCCGGTGGGGACGAAGGCCATGGCCAGAAGCGCATGGTCGAACTCCAGCAGGCAGTAGTGGGGAACGAAGTCCTCCGGCATCCGGCAGGTGCGGGTGAAGCTGTAGGCGTCCCGCGCGGTCATCGCATCCATGCTCCTGTCCTCCTGAATGGCGTTGGAGATCAGAAGCGTGGTCGCGCGGAGCAGAAGCTGCTCCATGCCGAATTCACTCTGTGCGCCCACGAGACCGAAGAGCGCGAGGACGTCTCCGGCGAGCGCGTCCGAGAGGGGAATGGACCAGCGGTTCACGGGGCTTTGATAGTCCGCTGATATCAGGGAGGCGACGGCAGGGCTATTGGCATACAGGAGCTGCTGCTTCCGATACAGATCGTCCCGCACGAGTTCGCCCATGCAGGCGGCCAGTTCCTCCGCAGTCTCGAGATACCAGTCCTCCTCCGCGCGCGCCGCAGGGCACACCCAAAGGGTAAGCAGCAGAAGCAGGGCGGCAAGACGTTTCATATGGAAAACCTCCCGGATGCATCGCTTGATGGCTGCGCGTGCCGTCCTTTTACGGATGCCCGCGCGGCTTTTGCGCCGACGTTCATTTTAATCTTCGGAGCGCACGTCCTCCGGCGTGACGTAGAGGGTCTTCTGGTTGGTGTAGATCACGAAGCCGGGCTTCGCGCCGGAGGGCTTCCTGACGAAGCGGCGGCGGGTGTAGTCCACGGGCACATTGGAGGAGCGGGCGCCCCTGGAATAGGCGGCGGCCAGCCTCGCGGCGTAGAGAATGGTTTCGTCGTCCGGCCCCGCTCCGACGATGATGACGTGGGAGCCGGGCATGTCCTTCGCATGCAGCCAGATTTCATCCGGCTCGGCGGAGAAGGTGAGCTTGTCGTTCTGCAGGTTGTTCTTGCCCACGAGAACCGTCGCGCCCGAGGGTGCGGTGAACTTCATCGGCTGGCTGGGCGGCAACTGCTTCATCTGGCGGCGGTTGGCCGTGTGGCGCAGGTAGCCGTACTTCTCCAGCTCCGCGCGCAGTTCCGCAAGTTCGCTCTCGCCGCTGCACTTGCCCAGGTTGTCCATCTGTCCCTCCAGATAGGCGAGCTCCGCGCTGGTCTTTTCAATCTGCTCGGCGGCCAGCGTGCGGGCGTTCCGGGCCTTCTGATAGAGCTTGAAGTATCGCTGGGCGTTCTGGGCGGGGGAGAGTTTTACGTCCAGGGGAATCTCGGTTTCCTTCAGCTCCGGGTCGTAGTAATTGGGCAGGGAGACGGACTTCATGCCCTTCTCCGCCAGGTGGAGATTCGCAGTGAGCAGCTCTCCGCTGACGCGGTATTCCTCCATGCGCTCCGCGCCCAGCAGCGCCTCTCGCTGCAGGGCGAGCTTGCGCTCGCAGCGCTCGATGTTGGTCTTGAGCGTGCGGTGGATGGCGGCGCTCTTCTGGGAGATGCGCTCCGCCCGGTCCCGGGAGCGGTAGAATTCGTCCATGGCGGCGGAGATGGTTGGGAATTCCTCCCGGCGGAGGTGGGCGCGGCTGAGGTAGGGGAAGGCCACCGCGTCCACCGGGCGACCGTCGTCCCCGTAGAGCACGGCTGGAGCGACGGAATCGGGAATGGCGCGCAGCACATCCGCGACAGCGGCGCAGGCGGCGTTCAGATCGCACTCCTCGATGTGCGCATCCTCATTTCCACAGGCGCGGAAGGCGAGCTCCCGGGCCGTCTGGGTGGACATGCCGCTGACGGCGGCGGAGATGAGCTTGTGCAGCGGGCCGGACTTTCCCTCCAGCGCGCACCGGAGCGCATCGGCCTCCGCGCAGTCGAAGGGGATCTTTCCGTGGGCCGGCGGGCGCTCGTAGCGCAGCCCTGGCAGCACCTCGCGCACGGAGGAGATGGCCTCCGTGACCCGGCGGGCGCTGTCGATGATTCTGCCGTCCGCGCCGGTGAAGATGAGGTTGGAGTGCTTGCCCATGAATTCGCAGACGATCACCTTCTTCGTGGGGTCGCCCAGCTCGTCCAGGTGGTCGATTTCGATCTCCAGGATGCGGTCGCTCTCCGCCTGGCGGATCTGCGCGATGCGGCCGCCGGTGAGGTGCTTGCGCATGAGCATGCAGAGGTTGAAGGGCTCAAGCGGACTGCTCTTTTTGATATTCGTCAGGTGCGCCCGGGCGCAGCCCGCGCTGGCGGAGAGCAGCAGCATGTGGTTTGCGCCGCCGTTGCGCACGGTGAGGATCAGCTCGTCCCGCTCGGGCTGGATGATGCGGTCGATGCGGCCGCCGGCGAGCTTTGCGTCGAGTTCGCGGGCGATCAGGCCCAGCGTGAGTCCGTCCAGGGGCATGTGTTTTCCCTCCGAATACGAAATATGTACCATTATACCCCACCGGCGGCGATTGCGCAACCGCGGACAATATGATAAAATAAATCCATCCGGCATAGCTTCCCCTGCGGCAGAATAGATTGGTTGCAACAGGATGTCGCAAGGAGGGTTCCGGATGAAAATGACCTCGAGCCAGAGAAATCTCTATCTGTTGGCGCTGGCGCTGCTGGTGATTGCGGTGGCGCTGGTGTGCGCGTGGACGGTCTGGGGCGGCCGGGAAGCGGCCTCGGACGCGATTGTGTCGCCCTCGCCGGCGGCGCAGGTAACCCCCGTCCCGTCGGCGGAGGTGGAGACCGGCGCGCAGACGGAGGCGGAGCAGGATGCGCCGGAGGAGAAGAAGGCGGCGCAGACCATGTCCACCGTCGTCTACTATCAGGACAACTACGGCTATCTCGTGCCCGTGATGTGCAGGGTGGCCTACGAGGACGGAATCGCCAAGGCGACGCTGAAGATGATGGTGCAGTCCCCGGAGAACGATATGAACGCGGCGCGGCTGGGCCTGCGCACGGTGCTTCCGGAGAACACCACCTTCGATCTGGACATTTCAAACGGCCTGGCGCGCATCGACCTGAGCAGGGAGGTGCTCTCCCTGCAGGATGCGGCGGCGGAGAGCAACATGGTGACGGCCATCGTACAGACGCTGACGGAGTTCGACAGCGTGGATCGCGTGGAATTCCTGGTGGGCGGCCAGAAGCGGAAGAAGCTCACCCACGGAACGGACATTTCGGGAACCTTTGAGCGCGGGGAGATCAACCTGGAGAGCTCCGTTTCCACGATCGGCCGGGACGCGCTGGAGCCGGTGATGCTCTACTTCCCCTGCGAGAGCGGAAACGTGGTGGTGCCGGTCACGCGCATGGTGTATTCCAATCCGGACGTGAATACGGCGGTGCTGGAGCTGGCGAAGGGGCCGAACACCCAGAGTCCGCTGGAGCGGACGCTGCCCGCAGGCTGCGGACTGATCGACGTGAAGGTGGAGAACGGCGTGGCGAAGGTGAACTTCACCCGGGAGTTTGCCCGGATGGTGGAGAACAGCGACGGAGGCCGCCTGGCCCTCAAGGCGCTGGTGCTCACCTGCACCCAGTTTGAGGGCGTGGATTCGGTGGAGGTCTATGTGGAGGGCGAGCTCTACGACGCGGGCAGGGACGCGCTGAACGTGCCCAGCTTTGCAAACGTGGCGGAGAACATCGTCTACGATTACATCCAGACCCAGGCGGGTCTGATCTTTGACTACGAATAGGATTGCGGAGGATACCTAGGAATGGAAGAGACGAGAAGAAGCGATGAGCTGAGATGCGTGCGCATCATCCCGGACTACACGGAAATGGCGGCGGGTTCTGCGCTGATTTGCTGCGGCAGAACCCGCGTGCTGTGCACTGCGTCCGTGCAGGAGGGCGTGCCGCCCTTCCTGAAGGGAAGGGGAACGGGCTGGCTGACGGCGGAGTACGCCATGCTGCCCGGCTCCACGCCCCAAAGAAAGGCCCGGGACGGCGTGAAGAAGGACGGGCGCAGCGTGGAGATTCAGCGGCTGATCGGCCGCAGCCTGCGCGCCGCCTGCGATCTGACCCGGCTTGGTGAGCGCACGGTGTACATCGACTGCGACGTATTGCAGGCGGACGGCGGCACGCGCACGGCCTCCATCACCGGCGGCTTCGTGGCCCTGTGCCTGGCGGTGAGCCGCCTGCTGGAGGAGGGCAAGATTCAGGATTCGCCCATCGTGCGCCAGGTGGCGGCGGTCTCCGCCGGCGTGGTGGACGGGGCGTGCACGCTGGATCTGGAATACGCGCAGGACAGCCGCGCCCAGGTGGACATGAACATCGTCATGACCCGGGATGCGCAGGGAAACATGGGCTATGTGGAGGTGCAGGGCACCGGCGAGCACAAGTGCTATTCCCGCGCGGAACTGGATTTGCTGTTGTCCCTGGGGGAGAAGGGCGTGAACGAACTGATGCGCGCGCAGCTGGACGCGCTGGGCGAGCGCGCAGAGGTGATCTTCAAAAAGCCCCGGCTGGTGCTGGCGAGCAACAACTTCGGCAAGCTGCGGGAGCTCAAGGCCATCCTCGGGGAGCGCTACGACGTGGTTTCCATGCGGGAGATGGGCCTGGATGTGGACGTGGAAGAAAACGGCGAAACCTTTGAGGAGAACGCGCTGATCAAGGCGGAGGCGCTGATGAAGCTGACCGGCTGCGCCACGCTGGCGGACGATTCCGGCCTGTGCGTGGATGCGCTCAACGGCCGCCCGGGCGTATATTCCGCCCGCTACTGCGGCGTGCACGGCGACGACGAGGCCAACAACCAGCTGCTTCTGAAGGAACTGGAGAACGTGGACGAGCCCGACCGCACGGCCCATTACGGCGCGGCGGTGGCGCTGTGCCGTCCGGGGCATGAAGCGCTTACGGCCTATGGACGCTGCGACGGCAGAATACTGCGCGCGTATCAGGGCGAGGGCGGCTTCGGCTACGATCCGCTGTTCTGGTCGGCGGATCTGGGCATGACCTTTGCGCAGGCCAGCCCCGAAGCCAAGAACGCCGTCTCCCACAGGGCGCGGGCCATCCGCGCGCTGCTGGACAGGCTGGAGGCGGAGGCATGACGCGCATCGCCGTGGTTTCGGATTCCCACGGCGGAAAGCTGCACCTCGCCCGCTTCGTGGAATTCTGCCGCTCGGAGCGCGTGGAGCAGGTGTTTCATCTGGGTGACATTGTGGAGGATGCGCGCTGGCTGGAGCGTCAGCTGGACGTACCGCTGACCTATGTGGCCGGAAACTGCGACTACGGCGCGCACTGCGCCCGGGAGGCGCGCGTCACGGTGGAGGGCAAGCGCTTTCTGCTGGTGCACGGCGACCGCTACGGCGTGAAGTACAGCTACGACCGGCTGTCCTATTACGCGGAGGAGAACGCCATGGATGCGGCCTTCTTCGGGCACACCCACCGCCCCTTTGCGGGCTATGTGGGGCGGGCGCTGCTGGTGAACCCGGGAGCGCTCAAGAGCGGCAGCGCGTGCCTGGTGGAGGTAACGGCGCGGGACATCGTACCGCGCATACTGGATATCGACGAATGGAAGCCGTCCGAAGCGGAACGGCGGGAGGAGGACAAATGATTCGGCACATCGTGATGTTCAAGATCAAGGACGAGTACAAGAGCGAGATTCCCCAGCTGGTGAAGAACTTCTATGGCATGAAGGGCAAAATCGAGGGCATGACGGAGCTGGAGGCCGGCGCGGACTTTCTGGGCAGCGAGCGCAGCTACGACCTCGCGCTGGTGACCTCCTTCGTGGATCGCGCGGCCTTTGAGGCCTACCAGACCCATCCGGTGCACCAGCCGGTGCGCAAGCGCATGCACGAGGTGCGCAGCGCCTCCGTGGCCTGCGATTACGAATACTGAGGGAGGGAAAGACATGGAGAGACTGACGTTTGTGCTTCGCATGGAGGGAGACCGGGAGGCCGGCATTGCCGCCGTGCGGGCGCTGAAGGGAGAATTTGAGGCCGCCTGCGCCGCGGCGCAGGTCGGGAACTTTTCCATCTGGCACATGGAGCAGTATCTGTTCGGCTACGGCGAGCGCTCCGGCGGAGACGTTCACTGCTTCGACGCGGTGTTTGCCCGCTTTCCGGTGGACGTTTCTCTGGTTTGCGCGCCGGGCACAATGCGACAGATGTACCACGACATCGGCATCGTGCGCGCAGACAAGAGCCTCATCCGCCACCGGGTGTTTGCCACGAAGCTCAAGCCCGGCTGCGAGGAGGAGTACAAGCGCCGCCACGACGGCCTGATCGAGCAGCGGGGAGACGCCGTCAAGGAGGGCCCGGAGAGCAACTTCACCATCTGGTACGGCGACGGCCACATCTTCGGCTACTGCGAGCTGGTGCGCGCCTTCGACAGCATCGAGCCCACGCCGGAACAGAAGGCCGCGTCCGTGGCCTGGGAGACGCGCCAGCTGGAAATCATGGACTGGCTCACCGACGACATGAATTGGCTCACCGGAGAGAACCATCCGCCGGTGGAACGTGTGATCTGAAGATGACACAGAATTGAAACAAAATAGCTGTGAATATGTCGCAAACACCCTCGAATCTATGGATTTGGGGGTGTTTTTATGTGTCGATCGGGCAAATTCACCCCTGAATGCTTGACAATGGGACGGATGTATGCTATAAATATTACAGAATAATGACAGTTTGAATTCAAAATGTCAAAAACAACAGGGAGTTTGAAAATGTTCAAGAGAAACAAAAGCATTGTGCGCATCCTGACGCTGCTGCTCGCCGCGACGATAGTGTTGACTGGCCTGGGCGCCAGTGCGCTGGCCGATAGCTTTTCCGCAGCGGTCAAGTCCAGGTCCATGAAGGTGTACGCCGACGCGAATGGGCAGAACTATCTGGGCTCTCTGTCCAGGAAGACCATCGTGACGGTGGAGGAATATGTGGGCGGCGTCGCCCGCATCCGCTACAACGGCGTGACCGGCTATGCGAAGGTGTCCGACATGCGGGCGGTGGCGAGCTTTGCAAAGCGCGCCCAGACCAACACCGAGACCCGCGTGTATCAGCAGCCCGACGCGTCCAGCGCCTCGATCAAGGTCAAGTCCGGCACCGTCATGAATGTGCTGGCCGTCTCCGGCGGAATCGCCATGGTGGAGAAGGACGGCCAGGTGGGCTATGTGAAGGCTGCGCACCTGAACATCGAGGGCCAGACGAACAGCAGCGTTACGGTGCCCGGAGAAATTCTGGAGAAGCTGCCCGAGAACGTGGTGGAGCAGATCGAGAGCGGAAACGTGACGCAGAGCCAGCTGGAGGCCCTGAAGAAGGTACTGGAGGAGCAGGAGGCGGCGAAGGAAGCGGAAAAGAAGGAGGAGGCCAAGCCCGAAACCATCGAGCAGGCGTTTGCCTCCGGAAAGTACTCCAATGAGCAGCTCTGCTATGCTTTCGCGGTGAAGGTGATGGGCTACAACACGGCCGCCGCGGCGGGCCTGCTGGCCAACATCAACGCGGAATCCGGATTCCGCCCCCTGATCAACGGCGACAGCGGCACGAGCTACGGCATCTGTCAGTGGCATGCCAGCCGCAAGACCCGTCTGCTGAACTGGTGCGAGAGCAAGGGCATGGACGCTTCCACGCTGGCGGCGCAGCTGTACTTTTTGAAGTATGAGCTGGAGACCTACTATCCGTCCGTGGACCGCTACTTGCGCAACGTGGAAAACAGCGCCCAGGGCGCCTACGACGCCGCCTACTACTTCTGCTATAACTTTGAGGCCCCTGCGAACCGGGTCACCAAGAGCGTCACCCGGGGAAACAGCGCGCGCAACACCTACTATCCCCGCTACGCCGGCGTCGCGGCCTGAAAAATCGAGATTGTTAAAACTCCGCCCGAACTTGCAAGTTCGGGCGGTTCGTGCTATAATGCACAACAAGTGGCAATGATGGAGAGAGTAACCGGTTTGCAAGCGCGGAAAGAGAGCGGCGTCACGGGCTGAAAGCGCCGTCGCGGCGGCAAGCGGCGAAGTTCACTCCGGAGCTTTCGCGCTGAAGCGGCAGTAGGCGCGGACGGATTCATCCTCGTTATCCGGATGAGAGGTTTTGCGCGCCTGCGCAAGACGAATCTTGGGTGGTACAGCGAAGCCATGCTTCGCCCCGGAACAGGGGGCGGAGCTTTTTCTTTGCCCCGGGCATCAACGGAAAAAGGAGAGATACGAGCATGGAGAACAAACTTCGGGAAATCAGGGAGCGCGTGCTCAGCGAGCTCAGCGAGGCGAAGGCGACCGGCCGCCTGGAGCAGATCCGCGTGAACGTCCTTGGAAAGAAGGGCGAGCTGACGGGCCTGCTGCGCGGCATGGGCAGCCTGCCGGCGGAGGAGCGTCCGCGCATGGGCCAGATGGTCAACGACGTGCGCAAGGCGCTGGAGGAGGCGCTGGAGAAGCGCGGCGCGGAGCTCAGGGAGCGGGAGAAGCAGGCGCGGCTGGAGGCCGAGGCCGTGGACGTGACGCTGCCCGGCGAAGTGCGCAGTGCCGGCAGCCTGCACCCGATGAACATCGCCCTGCAGAAGATGGTGGACATCTTCGTCGGCATGGGCTATGAGGTGGTCGAGGGCCCCGAGGTGGAGTATGACCACTACAACTTCGAGCTTCTGAACATCCCGAAGAATCATCCGGCGCGCGACGCCCAGGATACCTTCTACGTGGACGACAACATCGTGCTGCGCACTCACACCTCGCCGGTGCAGGCCCGCATCATGACCACCCGCAAGCCGCCCATCCGTGTGATCTGCCCGGGCCGCGTGTACCGCGCGGACGAGGCCGACGCCACCCACAGCCCGGTCTTCCACCAGATGGAGGGCCTGGTGATCGACGAGAACATCACCATGGGCGACCTGAAGGGCACGCTGGACGAGTTCGCCCGCCAGATGTACGGTGAGGGTATCTCCACCCGCTTCCGCCCGTCCTTCTTCCCGTTCACCGAGCCCTCTGCGGAGGTGGACCTCACCTGCGCGAACTGCCGCGGTGCGGGTTGCCGCATGTGCAAGGGCACCGGCTGGATCGAGGTGCTGGGCGCGGGCATGGTCAATCCCCATGTGCTGGAGATGTGCGGCATCGATCCGAAGAAGTACTCCGGCTTTGCGTTCGGCATGGGCGTGGAGCGCATTTCGCTCCTGAAGTACAACATTCCGAACCTGCGCTATCTGTATGAAAACGACCTGCGCTTCCTGACGCAGTACCGATAAGGAGGACGGCGAGCGATGAAGGTACCGATGAAATGGCTGAAGGAATACGTCGAGATTCCGATGAATGCCGAAGAATATGCCAATCAGATGATCATGACCGGCACGGCCGTCGAGGGCGTGGACAAGACCGGAGAGCAGTTCGACAAGGTGGTCGTGGGCTATGTGGTGTCCTGCGTGGATCATCCCAATTCCGACCATCTGCACATCTGCATGGTGGACGTGGGCGGCGAGGAGCCGATCCAGATCGTCTGCGGCGCGCCCAACGTGCACGCGGGCATGCGCGTGGCGGCGGCGCTGGACGGCGCGCACCTGCCCGGCGGCGTGAAGATCAAGAAGAGCAAAATGCGCGGCGAGGTCTCCAACGGCATGCTCTGCTCCGGCCCGGAGCTGGACGTGCCCGCCGGACTCTATCCCCACATTGGAGACGAGGGCATCATCGAGATCACCGAGGACGTGGCCCCCGGAACGGATGTAAAGGAGGTCTTCGGCCTGGGCGACGACATCGTCGATTTTGAGATTCTGGCCAACCGACCGGACTGCCTGAGCGTCTGGGGCCTGGCCCGGGAGAGCTCTGCGGTGCTGAAGCAGCACTTTGTGATGCCGGAGATCGCCGTGGAGGAGAACGGCAAGGGCAAGTTTGAGGATTATGCCACCGTCGAGGTGCGCGACACCGAGACCTGCCCGCGCTACTGCGCACGCGTGATCACCAACGTCAAGATCGGCCCGTCCCCGAAGTGGATGCGCGAGTATCTCTACGGCGCGGGCGTGCGGCCGATCAACAACATCGTGGACATCACCAACTTCGTCATGCTGGAGACCGGCCATCCGATGCATGCCTTCGACCTCTCCCGGGTCAAGGATCAGACCATCATCGTGCGCCGCGCCTTCCCGGGCGAGAAGCTGACCACGCTGGACGGCAAGGTGCACACCCTGGACGAGAGCATGCTGGTCATCGCGGACAAGGAGAACGCCACGGGCCTTGCAGGCATCATGGGCGGCGAGGAGAGCGAGATCGAGGGCGACACCGCCTCCGTGCTCTTCGAGTGCGCGGCCTTTGAGCGCGCCAACAACCGCGTGACCGCCCGCAAGCTGGGTGTGCGCACCGAGGCCTCCGGACGCTTCGAGAAGGGCGTCTGCCCGGCCACCGCGCTGGAGGCGCTGGAGCGCGCCTGCATGCTGGTGAACATGCTGGAGTGCGGCGACGTGGTGCCCGGCGTCTACGACAACTATCCCCATCCCGCCGAGGGCAAGACCATCGAGGCGAGCGTTCAGCGCATCTGCCGCCTGAACGGCGTGGACGTGGACGGAGAGGACATGGAGGACATCCTCAACCGCCTCTACATCGACACCGAGCGCTGCGGCGACACGCTGACCTGCGAGGTTCCGGCCTTCCGTCAGGATATGGACACCGAGGCGGACATCGCCGAGGAAGTGCTGCGCATGTACGGCTACGACCACATTCCTTCCACGCTGATGAACGCCGTGACCATGGCGGGCCGCCGCAGTGAGAGCATGGTGTTCAACGACCGCGTGAAGGCGGCGCTGGTGGGCCAGGGCATGTTCGAGATTCTGAACTATTCCTTCATCAGCCCCAGGTGGATCGAGAGCCTGGGCCTTGCTGCGGACGATGAACGGGCGAATTGCGTCGTGCTGCGCAATCCCCTGGGCGAGGACACCTCCGTGATGCGCACGACGATGGTGCCCTCCATGCTCAACACCATCGCCTCCAACCTGAACCGCGGCAATGCCGAGGGGCGGCTCTTCGAGCTCTCCAAGGTGTTCATGCCTGCGGCTGCGGGCGAGCTGCCCGTGGAAAAGCACATGCTGACCCTCGGCCTGTTCGGCGGCGGCGCGGACTTCTATGCCGTGCGGGACGCGGCCATTTGGCTGATGCAGGTATTTGGCGTGACGCCTGGCGTGAAGGCTGGCGGCGACGACTACTACCATCCGGGCCGCAAGGCGGTGCTGAGCGCCGGTGATGTGCGCCTGGCCCAGCTGGGCGAAATTCACCCGGACGTGGCCGAGAAATTTGGCATCGAGAGCCGCGTCTATGTGGCGGAGATTGATCTGGACGCGCTGCGCCCGCTGGAGCAGGGCTTCAATGGCGTCCGGCCCCTGCCGAAGTTCCCGGCGGTCACCCGCGACATCGCGCTGGTGGTGGACGAAAAGGTTCCCGTGGGCGAGATGCTGGAGACCATCCGTGTCTCCGGCGGAAAGACGCTGGAGAGCGTGAAGTTCTTCGACATCTATCGCGGCGAAAAGCTGGGCAAGGACAAGAAGTCCGTGGCCTATGCCCTGGCTTTCCGCGCCAGCGACCGCACCCTCACCGACGAGGAGATCTCCGGCGCGATGGCGAAGATTCTCAAGGCTGTCGAGGCCGGGTACGGCGCGGAGCTGCGCTGAAGTTGGATCCGTATCCTGCGCCGCCATCGATTTTACGGTGGCGGCGCAGTCTGTATGTGGAGAATTGCGATGCGATACGAAAACATCTGTCGGGCTACCTTCATCTCCCGCCCGAACCGCTTTATCGCTGTGGTGGAGATTGACGGGGAACAGCAGCGCGTCCATGTGAAGAACACCGGGCGCTGCGCCGAGCTGCTGGTTCCGGGCAACACGGTCTATCTGGAGAGGAGCGCAAACCCCAGGCGCAAGACCGCCTGCGATCTTGTGGCCGTGGAGCGGCGCGGCCCGGAGGGCTTGAAGCTCATTAACATGGATTCCATGGCGCCAAACGTCATGGCGCAGGAGTGGCTTGCGGCGGAAGGACTGGGCAGAATTGAGCACCTGCGCGCCGAGGCCACCATCGGCGACTCCCGCTTCGATTTTGCCGGTCAGCAGGATGGCCGCCGGGTGGTGATCGAGGTCAAGGGCTGCACGCTGGAGGAGAATGGCGTGGCCCGCTTTCCCGACGCGCCCACGCTGCGGGGCGTGAAACACCTTCGGGGCCTGACGGCGCTGGCGAAGGAGGGCTGCCGCTGCATCGTGCTGATTGTCATCCAGATGAAGGGCGTGCACACGTTCCGGCCCAACTGGGAGACCCAGCCGGAGTTCGGCGAGGCACTGATCGAGGCCCGGGACGCGGGCGTGGAGGTGATCGCGCTGGATTGTGCGGTCTGGCCGGGCGGCGCGCGCATCGACGCGCCGGTGCAGGTGGACCTGGAGCGCCCCGGACAGCTTGACAGAATTATGTAAATATTATATAATGAGGCATGGGCCTTGACGGGGCCCATGAGCCATAAACTATGCGCGATGGGTCGTCGGGAAACCGGCGGCTTTTTTATGCAGAAAAAGGGGAATTCAACATGAATACGGACATTGTCATCATTGGCGCGGGACCTTCCGGCATCTTTACCGCAATGGAGCTGATCCGGCGGGGAAGCAAGAGGCACATCGTCATCGTGGAGAAGGGCCAGCCCATCGAGAAGCGGGCCTGCCCGAAGGCGAAGACGCGCAAGTGCGTCAACTGCAAGCCCTACTGCCACATCACCACCGGCTTTTCCGGCGCGGGCGCGTTTTCGGACGGAAAGCTCTCGCTGAGCTGCGAGGTGGGCGGCGACTTCCCGAGCCTCGTGGGCGAGCAGTTTGCCCAGGAGCTGATCGACTATACGGACGGGATCTACCTCGAATTCGGCGCGGACACGAAGGTGGAGGGCGTGGCGAATCCCGACGCGGTGAAGGACATCCGCCGCAGGGCCATTCAGGCGGGGCTGAAGCTGGTGGATTGTCCCATTCGTCATCTGGGCACAGAGAAGGCTCAGAAGATCTACTATGACATCGAGCAGTATCTGCTGGAGCACGGCGTGGAGATGCTCTTCGGATGGGAGTGCACCAACCTCATTCTGGAGGGCAGCACCTGCCTGGGCGTGACCCTATCCAGGGGTGAAGAAACGTGCGAGATCCGCGCGCGTCGCACCATCATCGCTACGGGAAGGCGCGGCGCGGATTGGCTGGAGGGCATCTGCGCCGAGCACGGCATTGCCCATCAGCCGGGCACCGTGGACATCGGCGTGCGCGTGGAGTGCCGCAACGAAATCATGGAGAAGGTCAACGAGGTGCTCTATGAGTCCAAGCTCATCGGCCATCCGCGGCCCTTCAAAAACAAGGTGCGCACCTTCTGCCAGAATCCCGGCGGCTTCGTGAGTCAGGAGAACTACGACAACAACCTGGCGGTGGTCAACGGCCACTCCTACAAGGAGCTCAAGTCCAACAACACCAATCTGGCCATCCTCTGCTCCCACAATTTCTCCGTGCCCTTCAACCAGCCCATCGCCTATGCGCAGAAGGTGGGCGAGCTGACGAACATGCTGGCCAACGGTCACATCCTCGTGCAGCGCTTCGGCGATATTCTGGACGGCAAGCGCACCTGGGCCAAGGAGCTGGCGGAATCCAACGTCAAGCCCACGCTGCCGGACGCGGTGGCGGGGGATATCACCGCAGCCATGCCCTACCGGGCCATGACCAACATCATCAACTTCATCCAGGCCATGGATCAGGTGGTGCCGGGCTTTGCCAGCTACGAGACGCTCCTGTACTCTCCGGAGCTCAAGTTCTACTCCAACCGCATTCGGATGGATGAAAACCTGACGACGTCCATCGAGGGCCTGCACTGCCTGGGCGACTCCAGCGGCTGGACCCGCGGCCTGATGATGGCCAGCTGCATGGGCGTGCTGATGGGCCGCAAGCTCTTCGAAATGGAGCGTGCCTGAGGCGGATATCGCCCAAAAGCCGCTTTTTTTCCCGAAAAATCCCCTGGGCAACCGCGGGTTGACGGATTGCAAGGCGCCGGTTGATGGCGTGCAGCCGGAAAGACGCGTAAAATGAACGCGTTGGACGAAAGCGTCCCTCAGAAATGAAGGGAGAGAAAACCATGATATTTGCGGATAAACTGATTCAATTGCGCAGGAAGAGCGGCTGGTCCCAGGAGGAGCTGGCGGAGCAGATGGATGTGTCGCGTCAGTCGGTCTCCAAGTGGGAGGGCGCGCAGTCGGTGCCGGATCTGGAGAAGATGGTGCGCTTGTCGAAGCTCTTCGGCGTGAGTACGGACTATCTGCTCAAGGATGAGATCGAGGAGGTGGACGGCGCGCCGGCGGAGGAGGAGAGTCCACTTCGCCAGGTGAGCATGGAGGAGGCACAGCGCTTCCTCTCCGTGAAGGCCGGCACGGCGGGCGCACTCGCCCGCGCCGTGTCCCTGTGCATCCTTTCGCCCGCCTGCCTGATTTTCCTGGGCGCGGCCAGCGAGGTTCCCGTTTGGGGAGTTTCAGAGGCGCTGGCCGTGGGCGTGGGCATGGGCGTGCTGCTGGCGCTGGTGGCGCTGGCCGTGGCGCAGTTCATCGCCATCGGTGGAAAGACCGAACCCTTCCGCTATCTGGAGCGGGAGAGCTTTGAGACGGAGTACGGCGTGCGCGGCATGGTGCAGGAAAAGCGGGAGAATTACCGGGAGGCGCACAACCGCAGCACCGTCGCGGGCGTGTGCATCTGCATCCTCTCCGTGCTGCCGCTGTTCCTCGGCGTGGCTGCCGGCGGCGGCGACCTGCTGATCGTGGCCATGGTCGATCTGCTGCTGCTCATGGTGGGAGCAGGCGTGTACATGTTGATTCGCAGCGGCGTCATCTGGGCCAGCTACAACAAGCTGCTGGAGGAGGGAGAGTACACCCGGGAGGAGAAGGCGGGACGCAGCGCTTCGGGCGCGATTTCCACAGCCTACTGGCTGGTGGTGGTGGCCGTCTACCTGGCCATCAGCCTTCCTGCGGATCGCTGGGACAGGAGCTGGATTCTCTGGCCCGTGGCGGGCGTGCTCTTCGCTGTGGTGCGCATCATTGCTTCGGGCGTTGCCCGCGGCCGCAAATGAGTTTCGATTTGTGGAAAAACTTGCCAATATTCTGCAAAGGGGCTGGAATTTTCCGGCCCCTTGCGCTATAATAGGAATGTAGATTACATATGGAAAGGAATGTGCGTTTCAATGATTGATATGACCAAGTGGCAGCAGATTGCCAAGGAAAAGATACATGTGCGTCCCGCGACCAAGGGCCGCCTGGCCGGCAAGATCGCCATCGTGACCGGTGCGGCGCAGGGATTTGGCAAGGGCATTGCCGAGGAGCTCTACGCTGAGGGCGCCATCGTGGGCATTGCGGATATGAACGTGGCGGGCGCCGAGGCCGTGGCCAAGGAGCTGGGCGAGTACGCCTTCGCCATCGAAGTCAACGTCACCAGCGAGGAATCCGTCGCGAAGATGGTGCAGGACACCGTCGAAAAGTGGGGCGGCCTGGACATCCTGGTCAGCAATGCCGGCGTCGCCAAGGCGGGCAACCTGCTGGAGCTGGAGAAGAACACCTTCGACTTCGTCACCAACATCAACTACACCGGCTACTTCCTCTGCGCGAAGTACGCCGCCGCCATCATGGAGGCCCAGCATGAGGCCGATCCCGAGGCGTTCTTTGACATCGTCACCATCAACTCCAAGTCCGGCCTGGAGGGCAGCAAGAACAACTACGCCTACGCAGGCTCCAAGTTCGGCGGCATTGGACTTACCCAGTCCTTCGCGCTGGAGCTGTGCCCCTACAACATCAAGGTCAATGCCATCTGCCCCGGCAACTATCTGGACGGCCCGCTGTGGTCCGACCCGGAGCGCGGCCTGTTCGTGCAGTATCTGAACGCGGGCAAGGTGCCCGGCGCAAAGACCGTCGAGGACGTGCGCAAGTACTACATGTCCAAGGTTCCCATGAACCGCGGCTGCTTCCCGAAGGATGTGGCGCGCGCCATCTTCTACTGCGTGGAGCAGAAGTACGAGACCGGTCAGGCCATCCCGGTGACCGGCGGTCAGGTTATGCTGAAGTAAGCGCGAGGGCGCAGGGAACATCAAAACCCGGAGGATCACAGGATTCTCCGGGTTTTTTGTGTGAAAATGCGTCGAAACGCTTGACAGCTGCGGGAAAACGAGTATAATATACATATGAACAAGTGATCATATGAATGGAGATGAAGATTCTTGCTGGACAACAACGGCGTGGAGCGCTGCGACGAGTTTTGCACGCACGGGGAGATCATCGGCGCGGTGCGGCCGGAGATGCCTGAGGAGGAAAAGCTGTACGACCTTGCGGAGCTTTTCAAGATCTTTGGCGACACCACGCGCATCCGTATACTCTATGTGCTCTTCGAGGCGGAAATGTGCGTCTGCGACATTGCAGAGGTGCTGGGCATGACCCAGTCGGCGATCTCCCATCAGCTGCGGCTTTTGAAGCAGGCGAAGCTGGTGAAGAACCGCCGGGAGGGCAAGACGGTCTTTTATTCGCTGGCGGACGATCATGTGCGCACGATCATCGACCAGGGCATGGAACACATCGAGGAATGACAGGGGAGGAAGAACAGATGAAGAAGGTTTTCAGGATGCTGGATCTGGACTGCGCCAACTGCGCGGCGAAGATGGAGAATGAGATTCGCAAGATCGACGGCGTGACGGATGTAAACATCAGCTTTCTCGCCCAGAAGATGACGCTGGAGGCGGACGACGCGCGCTTTGACGCCATTGCAAAGGCGGCTGCGAAGGCATGCAAGAAAATTGACGATGAATGCGAAGTGATTCTAAAATGAAGGCTCCGGCACTTCTGCAGAACATGAACCGCAAGCAGAAGCGGTCGCTCTGGACCATACTGATCGCGGCGGCGCTGTTCGTCGTGGCCCTGCTGCTGCCCGTAGAGGGCGTCTGGGAGCTTTTGGCCTATCTGATTCCCTACGGCGCGATCGCCTGGAAGGTGATCTGGAAGGCGGTCAAAAACATCTCCCGCGGACAGATCTTCGACGAGAACTTTCTGATGTGCGTGGCCTCTCTCGGCGCGATGTGCGCCGGCGACTACAAGGAGGCCGTGGCGGTCATGCTGTTCTACCAGGTGGGCGAGCTCTTTGAGAGCCTGGCGGTGGGCAAGTCGCGGCGCTCCATCGCGGCGTTGATGGACATCCGCCCGGACGTGGCCCACGTGGAGCGCGACGGCGCGCTGGCGGACGTGGATCCCGAGGAGGTGGAGATCGGCGAGCGCATCGTGGTGCAGCCCGGCGAGCGCGTGCCGCTGGACGGCGAGGTGATTGAGGGCACCTCCACGCTGGATACTGCAGCCCTCACCGGCGAATCCGTGCCCCGGGAGATTCACCCCGGCGAGGACGTGATCAGCGGCTGCATCAACCTGAGCGGCGTGCTGCATGTGCGCGTGAACAAGCGCTTCGGCGAATCCACCGTGGCGCGCATACTGGAGCTGGTGGAAAACGCCGCCTCCAACAAGGCAAAGTCCGAGAACTTCATTACGAAGTTTGCGCGCTGGTATACTCCGGCGGTGTGCGCGGCGGCGCTGCTGCTGGCGGTGGTTCCGCCGCTGTTCGTGGGGAACTGGGGCGAATGGGTCTCCCGCGCGCTGATCTTCCTGGTGGTTTCCTGCCCCTGCGCGCTGGTGATCTCGGTTCCGCTGAGCTTCTTCGGCGGCATTGGCGGCGCGTCCGCCAACGGCATCCTGATCAAGGGCGGCAACTTTGTGGAGACGCTGGCGAAGGTGGACACCGTGGTGCTTGACAAGACCGGCACCCTCACCCAGGGCAATTTCGAGGTCACGGCCATCCATCCGGAATCGGTGCCGGAGCAGGAACTGCTGGAGATCGCGGCGCTGGCGGAGAACTATTCCACGCATCCCATCTCGGCCTCGCTGAAGCGCGCCTTCGGTCTGCCGCTGGACGAGAGCCGCATCTCCGACGTGGAGGAGCTCTCCGGAAAGGGCGTGATCGCGACGGTGGACGGCAGGCGCGTGGCCGTGGGCAACGGAAAGCTGATGAACTACGTCGGCGTGGAATGGCACGAGTGTGAAAATAGCGGCACCATCGTGCATGTGGCCGCCGGTGGCGCGTACATGGGCCACATCGTCATCTCCGACATGCTTAAGCCCCAGTCCAGGGCTGCGATTCAGGCGTTGAAGGAATGTGGCGTGAAGAAAAGCGTGATGCTCACCGGCGACCGCAGGGACGTGGCCGAGGCCGTGGCCCGGGAGCTGGGCGTGGATCAGGTGCAGAGCGAGCTGCTGCCCGCCGGGAAGGTTGATCAGGTGGAGAAGCTGCTGGCGGAGCAGGCGCAGGGCGGAAAGCTGGCCTTCGTGGGCGACGGCATCAACGACGCGCCGGTGCTCTCCCGCGCGGACATCGGCATCGCCATGGGCGCGCTGGGCTCCGACGCGGCCATCGAGGCCGCCGACGTGGTGCTCATGGACGACAACCCGGAGAAGATTGCCATGGCTATCCGCATCGCCAAACGCACCCTGACCATCGTGCATCAGAACATTGCCTTTGCGCTGGGCGTGAAGTTCATCGTGCTGATTCTCAGTGCGCTGGGCTTCGGCAACATGTGGATTGCAGTGTTTGCGGACGTGGGCGTATCGGTGCTGGCGATTCTCAACGCCATGCGCGCGCTGAAGTTCGGCGGAAAGTGATAGCGGAAACGAAGGCGAGCCGTGCTTTCCCCAAAAGAGCAACCACCCGTTTGAATTGTAGACGGGTGGTTGAATTCTGCTTTCGGGCGCAGCCGGACCGCGGGGCCTCCGGCTCGGCGCATCCGGAGAGTGCGCGCGGCGCGTTCATCCAGACGGCCGATGCCGCAGAGGGGGGGATTCAGAAGCTGCTGATGGGCAGGCTGTCGTCATCCGCGCCCTTGGTGATCTTTTTGACCACTACGAAATAGTTGACCTCGGGACTGACCCGCACCTCAACCCGGTCGCCAACCTTATGGCCCAGCAGCGCCTTTCCCAGGGGCGACTCCTTGCTGATGACGCCGCTGAGCGCGTCCTGGCGCAGGGTGGTCATCAGCTGGATGGTCTCGGTCTCGTCGTCCTCCTCATAATAGATTTCAACCCGGTCGAACAGTTCGATCACGCCCTCGGTGGACTTGACGGAGATCACCTTTGCGGTGTTGATCATCCGGCGCAGGTAGCGCAGGCGGCTGTCGCAGCGGCGCAACTCCTGCTTGGCCGCCTTGTATTCGTAATTCTCGCTCAGGTCGCCGAAGCCCCTGGCGGTCTTGAGATCCTCGATGCACTTCGGGCGCACGACCCGCATGCGGTAGTCGATCTCCTCCTGCATCTTTCGGATGTCCACCTCGGTCAGTTCGTCGTACATGCGCAGGGCCTCCTCTTTATGAAATCGCATCCATTATAGCGCAGAGTGCGCCCAAAAACAAGCTTGCAAATCCGCTGAAGCTGTGCTACATTGGACGTGGGCGCGGCGCGCCCGGATCAGAAGCTGTCGGGGAGGAAAAGTGAGATGACAAAGGCGGGCCATTTCTCCTTTTTTCAGAATGACAGGTGCGAATACTTTCCCTGCCACAAAACCGAACAAGCGGAGGATTTCAATTGTCTGTTCTGCTATTGTCCGCTCTATGCGTTGGGTCGGCGTTGCGGCGGAAATTTCCGCTATACGGAGGCGGGCGTCAAGGATTGCAGCAACTGCCTGATTCCGCACCGCAGGGAAAACTATGCCTACATCACCGGGCGGTATCGTGAAATCATGGATCTCGTGCGTGAAATGGATGCGCGGGATGCGGACGGGGAGAGGAACGACAGCGGCTCCGGACGATAGCGAGCTTTTACAGAATTGGAGCTGCGCTGCGACCGGCGAAGGCAGGCCGCCTCCGGTCCCTCATGCGCAGCAGGGAAGATATGAAAAAGACAGACGCACCGCGAAGCTCAGAGCGCGCGGTGCGTCTTGCATTTCTGTAGGAGCAGATTACTTGTTCAGGATCTTCCGGACGGTTTCGCTCTCGATCACGCGGACGGGGCCGTGGGTGAGGGCGAGGGAGTAGGCCTTGGCCGCGTCCTCGATGTACACCGCGCGAGTGTAGGCGCGCTCAAGCGTGTCGCCGATGGCCAGCGCGCCGTGGTTTGCCATCAGGCAACCGTAGCGGTCATGGAGCACCTTCACGGCGTTTTCACCCACCTCGGGCGTGCCGGGAATCGCGCCCTCGGCCAGCGGAATGTCGCCGCCCAGGAAGTAGACCATCTCATAGAGCACCACGGGGATGCGCACATTGTTGATGGCGAAGGCCGTGGCGTAGGGGGAGTGGGTGTGCACGATGGCATTGACGCTCTCGTCTGCACGGTAGACGGCGGCGTGCATGCGCCACTCGGAGGAGGGACGGTGCGGGCCGTCCAGAATGTTGCCGTCCAGATCAATCACCATGATGTCCTCGGCGGTCATGATCTCATAAGGGTAGGAGCCGGGGGTGATGTACATCATGCCGCGCTCGCGGTCGAAGATGGAGAGGTTGCCGCTGGTGGCCGCGAACATCCTGTCCGCATAGGCCTGCTTGGTCACCTGAATCAGATGCTGTTTTACGCTCATATCGCTCATGTTGCTCACACCTCAATCCTGTCCAGTTCCGCCTTGAGATCGGCGATCAGATCGTCCGCGTCCTCCAGACCCACGGACAGGCGCAGCAGGGATTCGCTGATGCCGATTTCCGCCAGGGCCTCCACGGTGTAGGTATTGTGGGTCATGCTTGCGGGATGCTCGATCAGCGTGATCGCGTCGCCCAGGCTCACCGCCAGCGTGCAGAGCTTCAGGCTGTTGACGAATTCCGCCGTGCGCTCGCGGTCGCAGTTGAGCTCAAAGGACACCACGCCGCCGAAGCCGCCATGACGGTACATGCGCTTTGCCAGTTCGTGCTGCGGATGGCTCTCCAGGCCGGGATAGCACACCCGGCGCACCGCGGGATGCCCCTCCAGGAAGCGGGCCACCTTCATGGCGTTTGCGCAGTGGCGATCCATGCGGATGTCCAGCGTCTTGAGGCCGCGGGTGATGAGGAAGGAGTCGAAGGGGCCGATGGCGCAGCCGGTCATGTACTTGAGGCCGCAGGGGATGATCTGGTCAATGAGCTCCTTTTTGGTGATGATCGCGCCCGCAATCACGTCGCCGTGGCCGTTGAGATACTTCGTCGCGCTGTGCACCACGATGTCCGCGCCCAGGCGCAGGGGCTGCACCAGATAGGGGGAGACGAAGGTGTTGTCCACCATGACGTAGATGTCCGGATTAATTTCGTGGGCGGCGCGGGCCACCATCTCGATGTCGACGACCTTCAGGTCGGGATTGGTGGCCGTCTCGCAGTAGACGACCTTCGTCTCGGGGCGAATGGCCGCGCGCAACGCCGCCTCATCGCAGAAATCCACCAGGGTCACCTCCACGCCAAAGCGGGCCAGGCCCTCGGTAAAGAGCGCGTAGGTGCAGCCGTAGAGCGTGGAATCGGAGACGATGTGGTCGCCCGACTTGAGGATCGTCCACAGGGTCGCGGTGATCGCGCCCATGCCGGAGGCGGTGAGCATGCCGGCCTCGCCGCCCTCCAGGCAGGCGATGCGCGCCGCGGCCTCGTCGGCGTTGGGATTGTGAAGACGCGTGTAGATGTAGCCGCCCTCCTCGCCAGCAAAGCGGGCCGCGCCCTGCTGGGTGCTCTCGAAGATGTAGGTGGAGGTCTGGTAGATCGGCGTCGCGAGGGGCGCCACGCCGTCCGGCTCCGGTCGGGCTGCGTGAATCTGGTTGGTGGAGAAGCCCATCTTCTCAGGATCGTACATGGCTGTTTGTCCTCCTTGGTAAGTTGGGAAAGAAATCCGCGCGCGGGCGGGTCAGACGCAGAGGTCCTTCTTGGTGTACTCGCCCTCGAAGCCGGAGGCGAAGTAGCGGTGCAGATCGTAGGGGCTGAGGATGCCCGCGTCGCTCACGACGCCGCTAACCAGGTGCGGGGGCGTGACGTCGAAGGAGGGGTAGTAGCCCTTCACGCCGTCGGCGGCAGTTTTGACGCCCATGGCCTGGAGCACGAAGTCCGGGTCGCGCATCTCAATGTTGATGGTGTCCACGGTGGGGTGACCCTTGTCGGGCGCGCCGGTGACGAAGTAGGGAATGCCCATGTACTTGGCGACGATGGCGATCTGGAAGGTGCCGACCTTGTTGACCACATGACCGTCCAGGCAGATCACGTCCGCAGCGGAGGTAAACACGTCGATCTTCTCCTTCTGCATGACGAAGGCGGGCATGTTGTCGGTGATGACGGTCACGTCGAAGCCCATGTCGTGGCAGACGGTGGCGGTCAGGCGCGCGCCCTGGAAGTAGGGGCGGGTCTCCGGGCAGAAGAGGCGGATGTTCTTGCCGCGCTCCCTGGCGACGCGCAGCATCTGTCCGACGATGGTCTCGCCGAAGCACTGGGTCATCACCGCGCCGTTGTCCGGGAACATGTCCACCAGATAGCCGGCCATCCGGCCGATCTTGTTGTAGCGGATGTTGTTAGACACCACGGTGTCGTCCACGATGGCCTGACTCGCGTCCACGCCCTGGAGGATCGCCTGCTTTGCGACGGCGAGGGAGCCCTCGGTCACCAGCTTCATGCGCTCCACGGTGGTGGGGCGGGCATGGGAGATGGTGTGGGAGGCCTTCTCCAGATAGGCGAACTGTTCCTCCTGGGTCATGTTCCGGCACTCATGGGCGGCCAGGGCCATGCCCATGGCGGCGGCGGTGTAGGGGCCGGCGCTCTGGGTCACCATGTCGGTGATGGCCTGGGCAACCTCCTCGTGGCGCTTGCAGACCACGAATTCGACCTTGCGGGGATAGACCCGACGGTCGAGGATGCGCACCTCGCCGGAATCGTACCAGGCGACGTTTTCATATTGAAGCATGAAGGCAAGGCCCTTGTCTGCTCTCTCCATATTATCCATTCTCCTTTCCGTAGAGGCGCTTCACGGCGGCGCGGGCATTTTCGAGTACCGCGTCCGCATCCAGTGTGAGAAATCTGCCGTCCTCGTAGAGGATGTTGCCGTCCACCATGGTCATGCACACGTCGCTGGCCTGGGCGGAGTAGGCCAGCATGGCCATGGGCTCGAAGGCGGGGTAGAGGTGCGCCTTCCTGCGGAAGTCCACGGCGATGATGTCGGCCTTCTTTCCGACTTCCAGACAGCCGGTGTCGTCGCGGCCCTGCAGGCGCGCGCCGTTGACGGTGGCCATCTTCAGAACCTGCTCCGGCTTCATGACGCAGGCGTCGCGGCGGTGGCCGTTGTGAATCACGGCCGCCAGATGCATTTCTTCGAACATGTTCAGGTTGTTGTTGCTGGCTGCGCCGTCGGTGCCCAGGGTGACGTTGAGGCCCATGTCGAGCATCTCGGGAATGGGCGCAAAGCCGCTGCCCAGCTTCATGTTGCTGGTTGGATTGTGGATGGGGCTGACGCCCTTCTCCAGAAGTATCTCCATGTCCCAGGGCGTGACGGCCACGCAGTGGGCCGCACCCGTGGGAACGTCGAAGACGCCCGTGTCCAGGAACCACTCTGCCGGAGTCATGCCGTGGCGCTCGATGCACTCCCGATGCTCCTTTTCGGTTTCCGAGAGGTGAATCTGCATCCGCGCGCCCTTCTCCACATAGGGGCGGCAGCGGTCGGCGTAGGCGCGGATGATGTGGGTGGTGGCGGTGTACTCCGCGTGCACGGCAAAGTCGATGCGCACGCGGCCGTTCTGCGCGCCGTTGTACTTTTCAAACAGCTCAATGGATTCGGGAATTCGGAAGCAGTCCTCCACGCGCTCATTGGGATCAAAGCTCTGCACCACGCGGCAGACGTTCATCTTCATGCCGATTCGCTCGTTGGAAGCGATGGCGGTCTGGGCCTCCATGTACATGTCGGAGAAGGAGGTCACGCCCGAGGCGATCAGCTCCATCATGGCCAGTTCGTTGCCTGCGGCGATGTCCTCGGCCGTCAGGCGGTTTTCCACGGGGATCATCTCCTCGAAGAGCCACTTGTCCAGGGGCAGGTCGCTGCCCACGCCGCGCAGCAGGGTCATGCCGTTGTGGCAATGACAGTCGATCAGGCCGGGCATCAGCAGCCGCCCGCTCATGTCGCGCACGTCATCGTAGGCCTCCGTCGGGCGATTATCGCCGATGTAGCAGATCGTGTCGCCGTCCACGCCCAGACAGCCGTTTTCGATGTAGTGGAAGCTCTCGTCCTTCCAGGCCAGGATTCCGGCGTTTACAAACAGCCTCTTCACAGCTCAACCTCCCCGATGCGTCCGATGATCTTTGTCACATAGGCGCTGAAGCGGGTGGCGATGGTCTTGGCGGTCTCGTCCACCTCGTCGTTGGTCAGCGGGCGGTCCAGCACGCCTGCGGCCATGTTGGTCATCACGCTCAGGCACATCAGCTGCATGCCGCAGTGGGCCGCGGTCAGGGCCTCGGTGACGGTGGACATGCCCACCGCGTCCGCGCCCAGGATGCGCACCGCGCGGATCTCCGCAGGGGTCTCAAACTGGGGGCCGGTGAAGAAGTAGTAAACGCCCTCGTGCACCCTGAGGTCAATGCCCTCGGCGCAGTCCTTCGCAAGCTTTCGCAGCGCAGGGGTGTACATGTTGGTCACATCGAAGAAGCGCGGGCCGAATTCGTCCACGTTGGGGCCGCGCAGCGGGCTGTGACCGGCCAGCTTGATGTGATCCTTGACGATCATGATGTCGCCCGGGCGGTAGGACTCGTTGACCGCGCCGGCGGCGTTGGTGAGGATCGTGGCCTTCACGCCCAGCAGCTTGAACAGGCGCACTGGAATCACCAGCTGCTCAAAGTCGTAACCCTCGTAGGAGTGGAAGCGGCCGGACATGCAGACCACCTTTTTGCCCGCGACCGTGCCGAAGATCAGCTTGCCCGCGTGGGAGGCGACGGTGGAGACCAGGAAGTTCGGAATGTCCTTGTAGTCGATGACGATGGGATCCTCGATGGTGTCCGCGAACGGACCCAGGCAGGAGCCCAACACGATGGCCACCTCCGGCGTATAGGGGACGATGCTCTTTACATAGTCGGCAGATTTCTGAAAATACTCGTAGGTATAGCTCATAGCGTTCCTCCCGCAAGCCCGTGCAGCGCGGGCTCCTGTTTTCTATCCTGTACATTGTAACACGTCCTCTCCATCCGCGTCAACGCCGCAGACACCGGTTCCCTGTGCAAAAAACAATAATGTGAAAGCTCAACTAAAACATAACTGGACATTCCGGGCTTGTTATGCTATGATAAAAACGAATAGTTGTGAATATTCAGCTTAAAATGTTCGGATTTTCTGCGGGCTGATTTAAAGCCACACGGCTTTGAATATATCATTTTCAAAGGAGCTACAGTATCATGAAGAAACTGGCATCTTTCCTGATCGTGCTTGCCCTGGTTCTTTCTCTGGCTTCCTCTGCGATGGCGGAGGGTGAGAAGGTCGCCGTCATCTGCGACCCCGTCGGCACCAACATGTTCCTGACCCAGGCCGTGGACGTGGCCAAGGACCTGCAGGAGACCTACGGCTACACCCTGAGCCTGATGGAGTGCTCTGACACCGACGAGTGGCAGTCCAACTACCGCGCCGCCGTGGCCGAGGGCTACGACCTGATCATCGGCGTGGGCTGGCAGTCCGGCGAGCTGGCCAACGAAATGGCCACCGAGTATCCGGATGCGAGCGCCTATGCGGTCATTGACACCGACGCCGGCAACGAGAACGTCATGTCCATCTCCTACAACGAGGAGCAGGCCGCCTATCTGATGGGCGTCATGGCCGGCCTGGCCTTCCCGGAGAGCGAGCTGTACGGCTACATCGGCTGCTTCGAGGGCGGCGGATCCTTCAAGTATCGCTGGGGCTTCTGCGAGGGCGTTCGCAGCGTGAATCCCGATGCGCAGTTCATCTTCAACTATACCAACAGCTACACCGACACCGCGCTGCCCTTTGAGTACGCCAAGCAGCAGGCCGCTGCGGGCGCGACCTACATCTTCGGCGGTGCCGCGGCCGGCAACGAGGGCATCTTCCAGGCCGCTCTGGAGCTGGCCGAGGCCGGCACCCCCATCTACTCCATCGCGCAGGATGCCGATGCCACCACGCCGGACAACCCCTACATCATCTCTGCGCAGCTGAAGAACACCGGCGTCTCCATGAAGCAGGTGCTCGACGCCTATTTCAACGACGCCTGGACCACCGGCCTGACCGTGTCCCAGCTGTCTGACGGCGGTATCGGCGCGACCCACATCACCAACGAGGGCAACTACCTCAACGCCGACATCATGACCGAGGAAGTCATATCCGGCTGCCAGGCCGTGGTTGATCAGATCGTCTCCGGCGAACTGGTTCTGGTTCTGCCCGCCATGGAGGACTACGAGTTCTAATCCCACATTCCGCCAGCCCTTTGGTCTCCCTTCCAAAGGGCTGGTTCTTCAATGAATGGCCGACGAGCGATCGCCGGACATCTTTTTGCCCGGCACTTCCCGGCCTTCAAAAGGAAAGAGGAGCGATATCCATGATATTTGAAATGCGAAACATCGTGAAGATGTACGACAATCTTTGCGCCAACGACAACGTCAGCCTCCATCTCAATCGCGGCGAAATCCTCGCCATCGTCGGCGAAAACGGCGCCGGCAAATCCACGATCATGAAGATACTCTACGGACTGGTCAGGCCGACCTCCGGCGAGATCTACGTCAATGGAAAGCGCATGCATTTCCGCACCCCTTCCGACGCGATGGCCGCGGGCATCGGCATGGTTCAGCAGCACTTTATGCTCTTTGAGCAGATGACCGTGGCAGAAAACATCGTCTTCAAGAATGAAATTCACCGGGGCCCGTTCATGGACATGAAGAAGACCATCGAGACGGTTCAGGCCCTTTCCGATAAATATCAGCTGAAGATTGATCCCTGCGCGAAGATCGCCGATTGCCCGGTGGGCCTGCGCCAGCGCGTGGAGATCCTGAAGGTGCTGTATCAGAGCGCCGAGATCATCATCTTTGACGAGCCCAGCGCGGTGCTCACACCCCTGGAGGTGGACGCGCTGCTGGACACCATGAAGCAGCTGGCCGCTGCGGGCAAGAGCATCGTCATCATCACCCACAAGCTGCAGGAGGTCATGACCGTCTCTGACCGCGTGTATGTCATGCGCCAGGGCAAGGTGGTGGCCGAGCGCATGACCAGAGACACCAACATGGAGGAGCTGGCCTATCTGATGGTGGGCCGCCAGATCGTCAACAGCGACATCCGCCCCATCGAGGCCAACCGGACGCTGCTGGAGACGAAGGGCCTCAAGTTCATCGAGGATGGCCGCGAGGTGCTCAAGGGCATCGACATCCACGTCAACGCAGGCGAGATCGTGGGCATCGCTGGCGTGTCCGGAAACGGCCAGTCCGAGCTGATCAACTGCATCACCGGCCTCGCCCACTCCTCCGCCGGACAGGTGCTGGTGCAGGGCAAGGACGTGACCAACCGCAGCGTGCGCGAAATCCGCAACGCGGGCCTTGCCCACATCTCCGAGGATCGCTACGTCTGGGGCAGCGCCACCGAGGGAACGCTGGAGGAGAACACGCTGATGTGCCGCGAGGATCAGGAGCCGTTCTCGAAGAGGGGCCTGATTCACCAGAAGAAGATACGCGAATATGGGCGCAAATTGATCTCCGACTTCGGCGTGAAGGCCTCCTCGCCCGTCCAGAAGATGCGCGAGCTCTCCGGCGGCAACGCCCAGAAGCTGATCGTCGCCCGCGAGATGAGCCTGGACACGCCGGTACTGATCTGCTGCGAGCCCACGCGCGGCGTGGACATCGGCGCCATGGAGGCCATTCATGAGCGCATGATCGAGCGTCGCGAGAAGGGCGCGGCGGTGCTGCTGGTTTCCTCGGAGCTGACCGAGATCATGAGCCTCTCGGACCGCATCTACGTCATCTACGAAGGCCGCATCAACGGCGAATTCAAGCGCAACAGCATGGACGACAAGCGGCTCGGCATGCTGATGGTGGGAGGTTCGATCGAAAATGAATGAGAATCGAAACTGGAAGAGAACCCTTGGCAATGTCGCCGACGCCTTCTCCCAGCCGCTGGTTGCTGTGATGATCAGCCTGCTGCTGGGCGCGGTGGTCATCGTCATCTGCGGTGAGAACGTGTTCACCGCCTACGGCGCGATGATCCGAGGCGCGTTCGGCAACAGCTTCTACATCAACGACACCCTCAAGCGCGCCACGCCGATCATCATGGGCGGCCTGGCCGTGTGCATCGCCTGGAGGTCCGGCTACGAGGCCATGGGCGGCGAGGGCCAGATGATCCTGGGTGCGTTCTGCTCCGCGCTGATCGCCTACTACCTGCCGGTGCCGGGCGTGCTGCGCGTGATCCTCGCCATCCTGGCTGCGGCCGTCACGGGCGCGCTGTACTCGGCCTTCTCCGGCTGGCTCTACGAGCGCTTCGAGGTCACCTTCATCATCTCCACGCTGATGATGAACTACATTGCCAACAACTTCGCGAGCTACATGACCAACTATGTGGTCAAGGACCCCACGGCCCTGGACGTCAACGCCATTCAGACCGGCAAGATCGAGGCCGGCGCGCGCATCCCGGCCATCTTCTCCGGATCGGTGCACTGGGGCTTCGTATTCGCGCTGATCGCCGTGGCGATCACCTACTTCCTGTTCAAGAAGACCACCTTCGGCTACAAGTCCCGCATGAACGGCCTGAACGCGCGCTTCGCGCTCTACGGCGGCATCAACGCCCGCCGGATGCTGTATCTGGTGCTGCTGCTCTCCGGCGCGATGGCCGGTCTGGGCGGCGCGTTTGAGGCGCTGGGATCCAAGTACCGCTACATCGACCAGATGATCTTCACCACTGGCTACGCCTGGAGCGGCATGGTCGCAGCGCTTCTGGCCAACTTCAACCCCATCGGCACGGCCGTGGCTTCGATCCTGCTGGCCGGCCTCTCCACCGGCGGAAGCGCTATGCAGCGCAGCACCATCATCCCGGTGGAGGTCTGCAACATGATCGAGGGCATCATCACGCTGCTGATGTCCGTGCGGCTGATCCGCATTGCGCAGCGGAACCACACGTCCCGCAAGAAGGCCTGGAAGGAGGTCGGCAAAGCATGACCATCAGCATTGAGTACCTCGCGTCCGTATTTGCAACCGTCATCCGTCAGACCACGCCGATCCTGCTGGTCGCGCTCTGCGCCGGCGTCTGCTCCAAGGTAAAGGTATTCAACATCGCACTGGAGGGCACGCTGCTGATCAGCGCGTTCTTCGCCTTCCTCACCCAGTATTTTGTGCGCAACATCTGGCTGTCCGTGCTGGTGGCCATGCTGGTGGCCATGCTGATCACGTTCATCATGTCCTTCTTCATCGTCAAGCTCAAGGGCCAGCCGATGATCGTGGGCATGGCGATCAATACCTTCGCGCTGGGATTCACCACCTTCCTGCTGTCCATGGTCTTCAATACCAAGGGCACCGTGACCGATCCCACGCTGAAGGGCCTGCCGAAGATCACGCTGCCCGTCATCAAGGACATTCCCGTGGTGAGTACCATGTTTTCCTCGTTGACGATCATCGACTACGCGGCCTTCGTGCTGGCCGTCGTGATGTACGTCATCATGTACAAGACGGTCATCGGCTTTAGGCTGCGCGCCATCGGCGTCAACAAGAGCGCCGCAAGCTCGCTGGGCGTGAACGTCGAGCGCTACCAGATCGTCGCCACCACGCTGTCCGGTTCGATGATCGGCCTGGCTGGTTGCCTGCTGTCGCTGGGTTCGGTCACGCTGTTCATCCAGAACATCTCCGCCGCCCGCGGCTATGTGGCGCTGGCGGCCAACAACCTCTGCCAGGGTCATCCCCTCGGCTGCCTGCTCTCCAGCGCTCTGTTCGGCTTCACCAAGGCGCTTGCCCAGGTGCTGCAGAACACCGCCATCAAGCAGCAGCTGCTGGAGTGCATCCCCTACATCGCGACCATCGTGGCCATGGCGGTCTACAATGCCATCGCGCGCCGCAGGGCGAGAAACCTGAAGCACAACTGAGATTCTTACGAAACGAGGGGCTGTCCCGATGCGGCATATCAGAAGCCGCGGGGACAGCCCCTCGTTGTCTCTGTCTTTCTGGAATTGAGGTTCATGGAGCGAAAGCATGCGGACGAAACCTTTCATGGATGCGGAATAGGCCGGTTCTGAATGGCATGACCGCCGATACACAGCGCGTCATGACTTCAGGGTTTTAAGTCCATCCCAGTCCATTTCTATCACGGAGAAACATGCTTGTGGACGCGCAGGAGGATTGACTGCATGCAACCCGGCTGTCACGCACCGGCACGAGGATCCGTCAGGATGGCTGTGCCACCGCCTCTGCCTCCAAGCGCTCCACGAGCCGCCGGATGCGCTCCCGGGCAAAGCTTTGCTGGAGCAGCGTCTCCTCCCGGTCCGGGGTTGCGTCGCCCATCAAGGAGACGAACTGGCTCACCTTCAGGCCCAGCGCGTCCTGCATGTCCCGGTCGGAGCCCCGGGGCGAGACCAGATAGTAGCACAGCAGGGAATCCTGCTGGCCGATGCGATGGGCGCGGTCCTCCGCCTGGGAGTGTACCGCAGGGGACCAGTCCAGCTCGCCGAAGACGACGCAGCTGGCCCGTTGGAGGTTCAGGCCGCTTGCGCTGCGCAGGGAGATGCACAGAAGGTTCGTCTTGCCCTCCATGAACATCGCCGCCGCCTTCTCCTTCTGGGCGTCCGTCTCTCTTCCGGTGATGAACTGGGGATGCAGGCCCTTGAGCTCCGCCTTGTAAACATCCATGACCGCGTGGTGGTGGGCCATCAACAGCACTTTTTCGCCCGCCTCCACCAACGCGCGCACGAAGGCGGCCACGAAGGGCGCCTTGGCCACACCCGTAGCCTGACGCTGGCGCTGGCAGATCGCGTCCTCGATGATGGCGCGCTGGGCGGGATCGTCGGTCCTGCGCAGCAGGGAGAGCTGCTGGGCAACGGGCAGCATCAGCTCACGGTAGACGCTGTCGTCCCAGTCGATCTCCTGTACCAGCCGCCGCTTGGGGGCGAGCTCCTTCAGAACGTCGCCCTTGAGCCTGCGCAGCATCAGCCCCTCGCTGCGCAGGTATTCGCCCAGCAGCTCCGGCTTGGCCACCACGGCGCTGTTGTAGCCGTAGCACCACTCCCGGGAGAAGCTCTCCCAGTCGCCGAGAAAGTGGAAGTCCAGTATGTTCACCACGTTCCAGATCTCACCGCCGTTGTTGTAGATGGGTGTGCCGGAGAGGCCGATGCAGTTTTCGCAGGACTGGGAGAGCAGGCTCGCGGCGCTGTACTTGCCGGTACCGTTGCGGCGCAGCTCCTGAATCTCGTCGAAGATCACCGTGCGGAAGCCGCACTCGGGGAGGACGTCCTTCCAGCCGCGCAGCAGCAGATAGTGGATGATGTAGATGTCCGCCTCCGGCAGGGGATAGGGCTTGAGGCCGCGGATCACATGCACCCGCAGCCGCCCGCCGGGGTTCAGAAAGCGGTTGATCTCGCTTTGCCAGTTGCGGATCAGGTGGGGTGGCGCGACGATGACGGCCGGATACGCGGCGGTGGTGGCCAGAAAGGCCAGCGCCTGCACCGTCTTGCCCAATCCCATGTCGTCCGCCAGCAGACAGCGCCGGGCGGAGAGCAGAAAGGCCAGCCCCTGCTGCTGAAAGTCCAGCAGCTTTCCATCGAAGGATTCTGTCGGGGGAACGGCGCGCTCGGGGCTGCGCAGCATGCGGTCGCGCTGCTGCGCATAGAGCCGCGCCTCCTCCAGCGCGCTCTGCCAACGCTCCCGGTCGGCCTCGCGGATTTCCAGCGGATAGCGCAGCATCAGCCAGTTCAGATCGCCGATGGTGCGCCGGTGAGCCGTAAAGCGTGCAACGCCCCGGCCCCGGCCGTCGCAGCCGGGGAAGAGGCGCTTGGCCAGCTCCGTGACGCAGGGCTCCGCCTTGATCGTCCAGCACTTCGAGCGCCGGTTGTAGGAGAGCGTTCCATAGGTGCGGCCGGAGGCATCCACCTCCCGCAGGTAACCCGGATAGCGCCCCTCCGGCGCGTCCTCCTCCGGGAACTGGTAATCAAAGAAATCGTTCAAGGTAAGGCGACCCCCCAAAGCCGGTTGAGAGAAACCACGCGCACGGGTTTGCCGCAGATGACCTCCGGCAGTGCGCAGGGCTTTTGAAGGACGACGACCGCCGCCGTCAGACAGGTATTTTCCAGATATCTCCGCAGCTGGGCGCGCAGGTGCGCGGACTCCGGGCGGCCCTTTTTCACTTCGATGCCGATGCTTCCACAGACAAAGTCGATGCGGCGGCCGGGCGCGAGCGGGTATTCGTGAATGTATTCGATCTGCGCCGCATCCAGCGCGCGGGCGATTTCCCGGTGAATCTCAGTTTCCTCCGGCTGCGCGTGCACGCGCACGGCGCTGAGCGCATCCAGTATGCGCTGCATCTCGCTCATGACTCCAACAACCTCCTCAGCGCCTCGGGCAGCGGGGATTCGCAAACGATCTGCGCGTGTGTCAGGGGCTGCACGAGCGCAATGCGCGCGGAGTGCAGCGCGAAGCGCCCCGGCAGGGCGGCGAGCTCGCTTCCGTAGAGGAAGTCGCCCGCGATGGGGTGGCCGATGGCCGCCATGTGCACGCGGATCTGATGGGTGCGGCCGGTCTCCAGGCGCAGGCGAACCAGCGTGCGACCGTTGCCCTGCGCCAGGGAACGGTAGTGCGTGACGGCGCGCTGCCCCCGCTGCGCGTCCACCACCCGGCGCACCGTCGCACCCTCCGCCTTTGCGATGGGAAGATCAATGCGGGCTTCGCCCGAGAATTCGCCCTCCACGACGGCCAGGTATTCCCGCACGAAGCAGTCGGAATGGAGCTGGCGCTGGAGGAGCTGACAGGCGTGGGCGTGCTTTGCCGCGGCCATGAGCCCGCTGGTGCCCCGGTCCAGCCGGTTCAGGGGGCGGAAGACGAAGCCGGGCACGTCGCAAAAGCGGTGGTAAAGGCGGTTCTCCAGCGTGCCGGAGGGCTGCTTCGGCGTGCATTGGCAGGCCAGCGGCGCCTCCTTGTCCAGAATGTAGAGATCCTCATCCTCGTAGACGATGTCGACCGGGCCCGGCTCCGGCCGGACGGCCTTTCCGGGGCCGGGGTCGGGCAGGCGAACCACGATTTCGTCGCCGGGGCGCAGGAGCGCATCTGCGTGCGCGATCGCGCCGTTGAGCAGGAGACCGCCGGTCGCCTTCATGGCGCAGAACTGTCCATAGGAGACCTGGAGATTTCCGCGCACAAAGTATTTGATTTTTCGTCCCGCGTCCTTTTCGCCTGCGACGGCTCGCAACTCCTTCATGCCCTTCCTCCCGAATCTGATGAAAACATTATATCACCGATGGAGGATGGAGGCAATTCATTTTGGGAGATTGCATCTTCGGACCGCAGGGATTGAAGCGGCTTGAAATGTGGATGTTCAATTTCGCACAAACGCCCGAAGGGCGAGAAAACGGCTGGTCAAACGCTCCGCACTGTGGTATAATGGACGGAGGAAGAGGCGCGGGCGTCGCTGCCCGCGGAAACCGTGCCGCGCAGGGGGGAAGGGAATGAATTATACCAACGACGCATATGTGACGATGCTGCTAACCATGGCGCTCTCGCCCAACCGGGAGGAATATGCGCGCCCTCTGAGCACGCAGGAGCTCAAGCAACTGGAGGAGCGGGTGCGCGCGGGCGGCCTGCACCACATCGGGCGGCTGATGAACATCGACATCGGCGGGCTGATGCTCCAGCTGGACATCTCCGAGGAGGAGGCCTACCGCATCTATACGCTGCTCAACCGCAGCGTGCAGCTCTCCTACACGGTGGAAAACTATCTGCACAAGGGCATCGAGGTGGTCACCTGCTACAACGATGAGTACCCCCAGCGCCTGAAGCGGCGCATGGAGGACGCTGCGCCGCCGGTGTTCTATCGCTGCGGAAATCAGGAGCTGCTGAACAGTCCGATGCTGGCCATCGTTGGAATCAGCGGCGTGAAGACCAGCCCGGAGGTGCGGGATTCCATTGAAATGCTGGTGCGCAACGGCGTGCGCCTGGGCTATACGATCCTCACCGGCGGCGAACTGGGCGTATCCCGCGTGGCGATGAACCTCGCGACGGAGTACGGCGGGAACCTCGTGGAGGTGCTGGGCGGCGACATGCAGGCCCATATCCAGGAGGAGGGCGTGGCGGAGCTGCTGGCCGCCAACCGCGCGGCGGTGCTCTCGCTGGAGCATCCCGAGGCGCTCTTTACCGTGAGCCACGCCATCGCCCGGAACAAGTTGCTCTTTTCGCTGGCGGAGGCCGCGTTCATTTTCAACACCGACGGCAAGCGGGGCGAGCTGGACGCAATCCGCAACCGATACTGCGACTGGATCTACGCCTGGACGGGCTGTGCCAACAACAGGGCGCTCATCGCCCGCGGCGCAATTCCCGTGAGCAATGTATCTGAGATGAACCTGGGCGAACTGAGTCCCCATTGGAGAAACAGCCAGTCGGAACAGATGAACATCTTCGATCTCTTCGACTAAAGCCGCTGCTGCGTCGCGGACGGTTGGAAAAAGGGCGTGCGGGCCGCAAATTGAAGCGGCCTGCACGCCCTTTTGAAACCGAGGCGCGCCTTCACGGGAAGGCAACTTTGTACGCAGCGCAGAGATGCTGGGCCGTGCCCGCGCGTCAGTCTTCGTCCGGGGGAATCAGCCGCAGGCGTTGCATCTCGCGCATCAGCGCAGCGCGTCGTCTGGTGTCCAGCGGCGCGAGGGGCGGCCGGAGCGTGCCCTCTGCGCGCCCCATCATCGCGAGCGCGGCCTTGAGGGGAATGGGGCTCACCTCGCTGAACAGGGCGCGGATCAGTGGGAGAAGGCTGAATTGCAGTGCCCGGCTGGCACTGATCTCGCCCCGGAGCCAACCGAGCGTCATGGCGTGCATCTGCGCGGGAACGATGTTCGCTGCCACGGAGACCACGCCCCGCGCGCCCAGCGCCATCATGGGGAGTACGAGATCGTCGTTGCCGCTGTAGATGGCCACGCCGTCGCCCACCAGCTCGAACAGCCGCATGGCATGGGTCATGTCCGGACAGGCCTCCTTGAAGCCGCACAGCAGGGGATGCTTCGCCAGCTCCAGCATGACCTCCGGGGGAAAATTCAGCCCCGTGCGGCCGGGCACGTTGTAGACAATGATGGGAACGTCCACGCTGTCCGCGATGGCCAGGTAGTGCTCGGCGAGGCCCGTCGCGCTGGTCTTGTTGTAGTAGGGCGTGACGACCAGCAGGCCGTCCGCACCCAGGCGCGCTGCCTCCACGGATTGCTCCACGGCGGTGCGCGTGCAATTGGAACCCGTGCCCACATAGAGGGGGACGCGGCCGGAGCAGCGTGCGACCGCACATTCGATGATCGCGCTGCGCTCGGAGGGCGTTAGGGTCGAAGGTTCGCCGGTGGTGCCCAGGACGATCAGCGCGTCGGTCTCACAATCAATCTGCCAGTCGATCAGCGCCTCCAGTCGGTCGTAGTCCACGCGATTCCCGCGAAAGGGCGTGATCAGCGCGGTTCCGCTGCCATAGAACAGATTTCCCTGCATGCTATCCCTCCCGAAAGTTCCTTCAGGACAGTCTATTGAGCGGTGCTGCGGCTGAGAACCGCGTGGGGAATTGCATTGTGCGCCCGGTTCTGGTAGAATAGATGCAGGGCGCGGCGAGGCCGCGTAGATTCGTAAAAATCGAAAGGATGAAAGAGAATGCTGGATTTTGATCTGTACATGCCCACGCGCGTGGAATTTGGCCGCGGCGCGGAGGCGAAGGTGGGCGCGCTGGTGGCGCGGCAGGGCTGTAAGAAGGTTCTGATTCACTATGGCAGCGGCAGTGCGGTGCGTTCGGGCCTGCTGGACCGGGTGAAGGGCGCGCTGAAGGATGCGGGCGTGGACTTTGTTGAGCTGGGCGGCGTGAAGCCGAATCCCCGCCTCTCGCTGGTGTACGAGGGCATCGCGCTTGCGAAGCGCGAGGGCGTGGACTTCATACTCGCCGTGGGCGGCGGCAGCGTAATCGACTCCGCGAAGGCCATCGGCTACGGCGTCGCGAACGAGGGCGACGTGTGGGACTTCTACGATCACTGCCGCAAGGCCGAGGCCTGCCTGCCCATCGGCGTCGTGCTGACGCTGGCTGCAACGGGCAGTGAGATGAGCATGGGCTCGGTGATCACCAAGGAGGAGGGCATGCAGAAGCGCGCCTATGACGACGATCTCTGCCGTCCCGTCTTCGCCGTGATGAACCCCGAACTGACCATGACGCTGCCGGATTATCAGACCGCCTGCGGATGCACGGACATACTGATGCACACCATGGAGCGCTACTTCACTAACTGCGGCACCATGGAGATCACCGACAGCATCGCGGAGGCGCTGATGCGCACGGTGATGGAGAATGCGCGCATCCTCCTGCGGGATCCGCAGAATTACGACGCCCGCGCTGAGATCATGTGGGCGGGCAGCCTCTCCCACAACGGAATCACCGGCTGCGGCGGAGACGGCGGCGACTGGTGCACCCACATGCTGGAGCACGAGCTGGGCGGCATGTACGACGTGGCCCATGGCGCGGGCCTGGCGGCCGTATGGGGCAGCTGGGCGCGCTATGTGCTGGACGATTGCCTGCCGCGCTTCGTGCGCTTTGCGAAGAATGTGATGGGCGTTTCGGATGCGTCCGACGATCGTACCGTGGCGCTGAAGGGCATTGCGGCGACGGAGGATTTCTTCCGGGAGCTCAAAATGCCCACCAACCTGCGGGAACTGGGCGTCAACCCCACCGAAGCGGAGCTGCAGGAGCTGGCCCGCAAGTGTGCCATCGCCGCCGGCGGCGGGCGCGGCGCGGCAAAGTTCCTGCGCGAGGCGGACATGCTGGCCATCTACCGAATGGCGCTGGACGCGTAAGGGGAAGGCCGAACGGCTGATATTGCCCTGCCCCTGCGCCGTAAGCACAGCTTAAAGGCCACGGCCTTGGCAGGGAGCCGGAAAACAGTTCATCCGACCTGTGGTTATAATCGCAGGTCGGTTTCTTTTTTAGGGAGCATTGGAGAACCCATAGTTTCCCCTGAACGGTCCGGCTTTCCTGTTGTACGTTGGTTTTGGCCGCAGGCTCCCTCTGACGAGGAAGCTGAATGATGGGGAGAAATGCGTCGCACAGATCAGTCTCTTTGCATGTGCCATACGTCTAACTCTCCATCCGTCATAAGTCAGAGATTTCTGTTCCCTTTCTCATCATGGGGAATAGACGGAAAGGAATACAAAAACAGCCACAGCAGAACAAACTGCTGTGACTGTAACTGTCACATGAGCCCGGCCATAGTGCCGTGGACTCTTCCCATATGCAGATTTCAACCGATGTCGATGCCCGGATAGCGGAGAATCAGCTCGGCCTGACGGAAGCCCGCGCGCTCCATTACCCGAAGAATGTTGGGGATGCGGGCCTGCACCTCGACCTCAGCGCGCTGAAGTCCGTTCTTCTCAAACTCTGCGCAGGCGAGCTCCAACAGCCGCTGGGCCACACGCATGCGCCGCCACTTTTTGGAGCAGTAAAGCCAGCCAATGACGCCTGCGTCGCCCTCGCGCCAGATCACCATCTCCCCAGCCATGCCTGTGGGGGCGACGATCAGTATGCGCGCAAAGCCCTCCCGGTTGCGGAAATCCTGAAGCCATTCGAAGTCGTAGGTTTCGCTGAAGAGCTGGTTGTAGCGCTCCAGAAAGTACTTCTGCTCGATGGGGTCGTCCAGGTCGTCCCGGACGACGACGCATCCGATGGGCATTTCGCCGGTGGGCGCGGCGGGCAGCTCGCGGCGCATGCGCACCAGGCCGTCGCTGTCCCGGAAGCCCAGCGCCGCGAGGGCGCTCATGCGCTCCGCGTCCTCAGGTTCCACCTGCGTAAAGACGCGGCAGGGGCCGCCCTTCTGAAGGGCAATTTCCTTTGCGCGGGCCACCGAAGCGCCCAGAAGCGCGTCCGGCGCAGGATCTCCCTGAATATCCAGGTAGATGCGCGTGGGGCGCGCGGGAAAGAGCTGCGCGCATTCATGCACATAGATGGTGCACAGCCCCAGATTCGCGCCGCTGCGCTCGTCAATGGCTTCGAAGGTATTTTCCGTGGGCTGGCCGTCCAGGGGTTCGCGCGCGTGTCTGAGTATCATGATGAAACCTTCCTTTTGAATCTCTTATTCCCACTCTACCGCTGCGGTCGGGCGTCCGGTGATGTCGTAGACCACATGGGTGACGCCCGGAACCTCGCAGGTGATGCGCTGCACCACCGCTTCCATCAGGTCGTAGGGCAGCTTATAGGCCGGAGCCTTGCCGGCGTTGGAGGAGCCCAACGCCCGCAGCACGCACACATAGCCCTCGCCGTTGCGGCCGGGCGTGCGCGTTTCGGTGAGTATGGCGAAATACTGGGCGATGCGGCGGGAGAGCCCGGCGCGCTCCACCTCCTCGCGGAAGATGGCGTCGGCCTCGCGCAGCATGTTCAGCCGGGACGCGGTCACCTCACCCAGGCAGCGCACGGAGAGGCCGCAGCTTTCAAAGGCGGGCCGTGTGATCAGCTCCTCCGGAACGCCCAGATAGCGGCCCAGGCTGCGCACATCCTCCTTGAACAGCAGGCGCAGAGGCTCCAGCCGGCGGCAACCGTCGATCATGTTGGTTACCAGCCCCGGCACGTTGTGCAATACGTCCGGATAGATCACGCCCTCGGCCATACATTCGATGTCACCGGCCTTGATGTACTGCTCGGCAAACACCGCAGAAAACTCCTCATGCATGATGCGCCGCTTCTCCCGGGGATCCTTGACGCCGGCGAGGGCCTTCAGGAAGCGCTCCCGGGCGTCCACCTCGATCAGGTTCATGCCCATCTGCTCGTAGAAGGTCTTGCGCACCAGCTCGGGATCGCCCTTGCGCAAAAAGCCCGTGTTGATGAACAGGCAGCTGAGCCGTCCGCCGATGGCCTTCTGAAGCAGCGCCGCGGCGACAGCGGAATCCAGCCCGCCGGAGACGGGAATCAGCACGCTCTTTCCGCCGGCTTCCGCGCGGGTCTGCTCAATCAGCCGGGGCGCGAAATTGTCCACCGTCCAGTTGCGGGAGCAGAGGCAGATGTGCTCTGCAAAGTTTTCCAGTATCCGAAGCCCGTCAGGGTCGTTGGACTCCACATAGAATTGCAGGGCGTAGATCTGCTTTTCCGGATTGGCGAAGGCGGGCGTGAGCCCGGAGGGCGTGGAAGCGATGGGAGAATAGCCCTCGGGCAGGACGTAACCGTCCACGCGCTCGAAAAAGCGATCGTTCTCATCCAGCCCTTCAAAGAGGGGGCAGGGGGAGAACTGCACGAAGTCCTTGTCGCTCTCCAGCTGTATGCCCCGATGCTCTGCGCCGGCACGCTCAACCAGCATGTGCGCCGCGCCGCCGAAGGCCAGCACGGGCAGGCCCAGCGCCTCGGGATCAAAGGGCAGAGGATCTGCGCGCAGCGCATGGCTGTCGCCGCCCACCAGCATCACGCCCCGAGGTTCGCGCCTGAGTATCTCGGCAGGATCGGTGTTTCCCGGCAGGATTTCGCAGTAGAACTGCTCGCCGCGCAGCCTGCGCGCGGTATAATACGCCTGGTTTCCGCCAAAATCCAGAATCAGGATCATATCTGTCTTCATGAGCCACCTCTTGCGGTTTACCGCTTCGAATCGCAGGCCTTGGGCGGCCTGTGATCCACGATATCAATCTTGCGGAGTATTTGTTCGGTGATGTCGATGTGCAGTGTTCGGGCAAGCTGCAGTCCGTACATCATCACGTCGGCAAATTCCTCGCCGATCTGCGCGCAGCGCTCGGGATCGTCGCCGCGCATCAGGCGGTCGACGTCCTCCGGGTTCAGCCACTGAAAGTGCTCCAGCAGCTCGCTCATCTCCACGGTCATGGCCATAGCCACATGCTGCGGATTCTGAACGCCGTCTACGCCCCAGCCCTTGCGCAGGCAGAGCGCGCGCACGCACTCCTTCAGCTCCGAAAGGTTTGTATTGGTGTCGTTCATCATATAAGCCCATTCCTCCATTGAACAGTAGTATACCATATATTCGCCGTTTATGCAAACCTCAATCGCCCGAAAGGAAAAATGGAGGTGAAACGGCAGGGGGAGTCACAAATAAAATTAACCTTTTGGATGTATAATGGTAAGCATAATGGACTATGGAGGGAAAAATGGCTAAAACGTATTCCGCAAACGACATCACCGTGCTGGAGGGCCTGGATGCAGTGCGCATGCGCCCCGGCATGTATATCGGCTCCACCGGCACCCGCGGCCTTCACCATCTGATCTGGGAAATCGTGGACAATGCCATCGACGAAGCCTCCAACGGCTACGCCTCGGAGATCACCGTGACGCTGAAGAAGGACGGCTCCTGCGAGGTGACCGACAACGGCCGCGGTATCCCCGTGGACATCCATCCCCAGTTGGGTGTCTCCGCAGTGGAGGTCGTCTATACCCAGCTGCACGCGGGCGGAAAGTTCTCCGATAAGAATTACGCCTACTCCGGCGGCCTGCACGGCGTTGGCGCGTCGGTGGTGAACGCGCTGTCCGAGTGGGTGGTGGTGGACGTGTACCGGGATTACAGCCACTATCAGCAGCGCTTCGAGTCCGTGGAAGATCCCAAGACCGGCAAAATCATCTCCGGCCGCCCGGTCGCGCCCCTCGCAAAGGTGGGCAACACCCGCCGCCGGGGAACGCAGGTGGCCTTCAAGCCCGATCCGCGCGTGTTCGAGGATGTGAACTTCCATTCCGACACCGTTCGCCGCCGGGTGCGGGAACTGGCCTATCTCAACAGGGGCGTGCGCTTCGTGTTCACCGACGAGCGTGCGAAGGATCCTGCGAACCGGGTGTACGAATACTGCTATGAGGGCGGCCTCAAGGATTTCCTGGGTTATCTGAACGCGGACAAGAACGTGATCACCGAGCCCATCATATTTGAAAAGGTACAGGAGGGCACGCTGGTGCGCGTGGCCATTCAGTACACGGATTCCTACTCGGAATACATCTGCTCCTTCGTCAACAATGTGCCCACCGGCGAGGGCGGCAGCCACGAGACCGGCTTCAAGGCTGCCGTGACCCGCGCCTTCAACGATTATGCCCGCCGCGCCGGCATCCTGAAGGAGAAGGACAACAACCTCTCCGGCGACGACTTCCGCGAGGGCATGACGGCCATCGTCTACGCGGGCGTGAAGAATCCCCAGTTTGAGGGCCAGACCAAGGGCAAGCTGGGCAACACCGAGGTGCGGCCCGTGTTTGAGAGCGTGTGCTACGAGCAGCTCTCCATCTATCTGGACGATCTGAAGAACCAGGAGTTCGCGGCAAAGATCATCGAGAAGGCCGCCAAGGCTGCCAAGGTGCGCGAGGCCATGCGCAAGGCCAAGGAGATGGCCCGCCAGAAGAACCAGCTGGACGCCGCGCCACTGGTGGGCAAGCTGTCCAGCTGCACCGGCAGGAACGCTGCGATGAACGAATTGTTCATCGTGGAGGGCGACTCCGCAGGCGGCAGCGCCAAGCAGGGCCGCGACCGCCGCTTTCAGGCGATACTGCCCCTGCGGGGCAAGCCGCTGAACGTGGAGAAGAAGCGGCTGGATCAGGTGCTGCTCAACGAGGAGTTCCGATCGGTCATCACGGCGCTGGGCACCGGCATCGGCGAGGACTTCGACCTCTCCCACCTCAAGTACAACAAGGTCATCATCCTCTCGGACGCGGACCAGGACGGCGCGCACATCCGCGCGATCCTGCTGACCTTCTTCTTCCGCTACATGAAGGAGCTGATTACCGACGGCCACGTCTACATCGGCATGCCGCCGCTCTACCGCGTGGCCAAAGGCGGGGAGGTCACCTACTGCTACGACGACAGGGCGCTGGAGCAGACGCTCAAAAAGGTGGGGAAGAACTACACCCTTCAGCGCTACAAGGGCCTGGGCGAGATGAACCCGGAGCAATTGTGGGAGACGACGATGAACCCCGAGGGCCGCAAGCTGGTGCAGGTGACCATTGAGGATTTTGCCGAGGTGGAGCGCCGCGTGACGATTCTGATGGGCGACAAGGTGGAGCCCCGCCGCGCCTACATCAGCGAATATGCAGACTTCAACAAGGTGGATAACTTCAAGCCCGTCACGGGCGGGGAAGCGTAAAGGAGAGTAGAGATGGCTCCCAGAAAGAAGGACAAGGACAGAGAGAAGATCGTGCGCACGGAGGAGATCATCCAGAAGACCATGGAGGACGTGATGCACGATTCCATGATTCCCTACTCGGAGCACGTCATTCTGGAGCGCGCGCTGCCCCGGGTGGAGGACGGCCTGAAGCCCGTTCAGCGCCGCATCCTCTATACCATGCACGAGCTGGGCAACACCTACGACAAGCCGCACAGAAAGTGTGCGCGCATCGTGGGCGACTGCCTGGGTAAATACCATCCCCACGGCGATTCCTCCGTCTACGACGCGCTGACCCGCATGGCCCAGCCCTTCGTGATGCGCGCGATGCTGGTGGACGGCCACGGCAACTTCGGCTCCATCGACGGCGACAGCCCGGCGGCCATGCGCTACACTGAGGCGCGCATGACGGAGCTGGCCATGGTCATGCTGCGGGACATCGACAAGGACACGGTGGATTTCCACCTGAACTTCGACGACACCCAGCGGGAGCCGGATCTGCTGCCCGGCAGGTATCCGAACCTGCTGGTCAACGGCGCCAGCGGCATCGCCGTGGGCCTGGCTACAAATATCCCGCCCCACAACCTGGGCGAGACCATCGACGGCGCGGTGGCGCTGATCGACAATCCGAAGCTCACGACCCAGGAGCTGATGCAGTACATTCCCGCACCGGATTTCTCCACGGGCGGCATCCTGGCTGGGGACGGCGAGCTTCTGCAGGCCTACGAGACGGGCCGCGGCAAGCTTCAGCTGCGCGCCCGGGTGCACATCGAGGACGGCGCCGCGGGCCGTAAGCTCATCGTGATGGACGAGATGCCCTATCAGGTGAACAAGGCGGCGCTGCTGGAGAAGATCCTGCGGCTGAGCGAGGAGAAGAAGAGCCTGCTCTCCGGCATCTACGACATCCGAGACGAATCCGACCGCACGGGCATGCGCGCCGTGGTGGAGGTCAAGCGGGACGTGGATCCGGAGAAGCTGCTGAACGTGCTGTACAAGTACTCCGACATGCAGGTCACCTTTGGCGTGAACATGGTGGCCATCGCGGGAGGCAAGCCGGTTCAGATGGGCTTGAAGCGTATGCTACAGTACTACATCGACCATCAGAAGAACGTGGTCACCCGCAGAACGAAGTATGAGCTTCAACAGGCCGAGGCGCGGGCGCACATTTTGGAGGGCCTGATCGTTGCCGTGGACAACCTGGACGAGGTCATCCGACTCATCCGCGCCAGCAAGACGCCCAAGGAGGCCAAGGCCAGGCTGGTGGAGCGCTTTTCGCTCACGGAGATTCAGGCCCAGGCCATACTGGACATGCGGCTTCAGCGCCTGACCAATCTGGAAGTCGTGGCGCTCCGGCAGGAGTATGCGGAGCTGCTCAAGCGCATTGCGGGTTACAAGGCCATACTCGCCAGCGAGAAAAAGCTGCTGGGCGTAATCAAGAAGGAGCTTCTGGAGGTGCGGGAGAAGTTTGCCGATTCGCGCCGCACGGAAATCGTGCCCAGCTTCGAGGCCATCGTGATCGAGGAGGCGGCGGCCGCGCCGGACGACGCGCGGGTGCTGCTCACCCGGAACGGCTTCATCAAGCGCATGCAGCCCAAGAGCTTTGACAAGGCCCTCGCGGGCGGCGAATTCAACGATCCTCCATCTCAGGTGATCGCCTGCCTGACCAACGAAAAGCTGCTGTTCTTCACCAATATGGGGTATTGCTATCCTGTGACGGTGGAGCAGATTCCCGAGGCCCGGGCGAAGGAGCGCGGGCTGCCGCCCGGAGGCCTGCTGGCGGGGCTCGAAAAGGACGAAGCGCTGGTCGGCGTGATTCCGGCAGCGGATTGGAGCGGGGAAGCGCTGCTGGCCACGGAAAAGGGCATGATCAAGCGCACGGCCCTCGCCGATCTGAACGTGCGCAAGGGCAGGTACGCGGCCATCAGCCTCAAGGGGGACGACCGGTTGCTCTGCGCGCTGAACCCCGCCGCGGGCAGCGGCGTGCTGCTGGTCACGCAGTGCGCAATGGCGATTCACTTTTCCGTGGAGGAGGCCTCCCTGGTGGGCCGCACCGCAGCGGGCGTAAAATCCATGACCCTCGCTCCGGAGGATCGAGTGCGCTTCGCCTTTGTGCACAACAGCGAGGGAGAGATCGTGCTGGCCACGGATCTGGGCTATCTGAAGCGCTGTCTTCTGATTGACTTCGACCGGCAGGCGCGGGGCGGCAAGGGTGTGAAGTGCATGAGCCTTCTGAAGAACGGGGCGAACGGAAGCTGCATTGCGGGCGCGCTTGCGGTGACCGATCCCTACGACTTCGGCGTGGTGCAGAAGAGCGGTACGGTGACGGTCTTCAACACGGAGGACGTCGCCATCGAGAATCGAAATGGAAAGGGTCAGCCCTATGTGATGGTCGTGATGGGCGACGTGGTCACGGGCCTGACGAAGTGATTCCATCGGAGCGGAACGGCGCGGCCGTTCCGCTCCGCTTCATGCCGGAACTTTCTTTCAGAATCGTCAATAGAATTTCATGTTTCATGATTGATTGTGTGCGCATGCGGTGATAAAATAAGTGAAGGTACCAAAGAACCAACTACTGTGAGGATGTGCAAGATGAGTCAGTATCCCGAAAACGCACCGAGGCGCAAGCTCACCCCCGAGCAGCGGCAGCGCATACTGAAGATGCGCAGGATGCGCAGGCTGAAAAAGCGGCTGATGATCGCCGTGCCTGCGCTCGTGCTGGTGATCGTGGTGCTGGTGGTCGTTCTCACGTCCACTGGCAAAAACAAGGATGCGTCCGCGGCGCCGCCCCTTGCGTTGAACGTTGAAGATACGCAATCAGCGACCGATACCGGAGCGGCCGATGCGATTCCCACGGAGGGCGAGACACCTGAGGACGCAACGGAGGGCGAGCTCTTACCGGAGGGTGATGCAGAGGGTGGAGACGGAACCACGGACGTCGCGGAAGCTCCCACGCAGAGCGCTGCGCTTCCGGCGAGCTCCGGAAGCTTTGAATACGGCGCGGCCTACATCGCCGCCACGCAGGGGGAAATCACCGGTGCGCCCATCACGCCGGACTATTCCAGCGTGGATCCCTCGAAGCTGGATCGCTGGCCGAAGGTGACCGAAGGTTACATACCGCTGCTGTACAAGGCAAACACCACGGAGAACGTCATTTGCGTGACGGTGGACGACTGCTTCCAGGGAGACAATCTGCGCTCCATTGTGCAGTGCGCGCTGGATAACGACGCCAAGCTCACCATCTTCCCCATTGGCGACAACCTCAACAAGGAAAATGTCGCGTCCGCGATCAAGTGGGCCTGGGAAAACGGGATGGAGATTGAAAACCACACCTACAACCATGCGGGTATGTATCACTACGACGACGAGCGCATGACCAACGAGATGTGGTATCAGAGCGTCAAGCTCAGCCAGGTGCTCGGCGTGAATTACAAGCAGCACTTCTTCCGCCCCAAGGGCGGCGACGAGCGCAACGACCAGCGCGTACACGCCTACGCAAACCAGCTGGGCATGAGCGGAATCGCCATCTGGACGCAGTCGGGCTCCACGGATTCCATGGAGAGCCTGTTTGCGAACCTCGAGCCCGGACGGATCTACCTGTTCCACACCACGAACAACGACCTGAAAAAGCTGCTGGAGTTCATCCCCGGCGCCGTGCAGCGCGGATACCGACTGGTGACGCTCAACGAGATGTTCGGCCTGCCGGAGAACGAGACGAGCGATCTGAGCACCATCGGAGAAAAGCCGGAGCTTCAGAGCTTCCAGGTGGTTCCCGCGCTGCTGAGGAAGACCAGCTACATCCGCGCCGCCGCGATTGTACAGGAGCGGTTGATCGAACTGGGATGGCTGGAGGGAGATGCCGACGGCGTGTTTGGCGAGAGTTCCTTCATGGCCACTGGCTTCTTCCAGATGGCCGCGGGCATACAGCCCACCGGCAAGGCAGATGTGGATACTCAGAAAGTGCTATTTTCCGATGCGGCGTCCACGGGCAGCGCGGAAAAGATTGCGGAACTGAAGAAGCAACTGGGCAAGTGAAAGAGGAAGGCCCCGCCCGCTTCATTGGAGGCGCGCGGGGTTTTGTCTGTCCTGCGCGCCCCTGCTTTTAACTTGACCCGGCTCGGGGTAGGATAGTATAATACAGAATGGTTGAAAAGCATTACCAAAGATGAGAGGTGGTTCCATGGAGCGGGCGCAGGCAGCGCAGGTCATGGCCGAGCTGGCGAAGCTCTATCCCGAGGCGCGGCCGGAGCTGAACTTCAGAAATCCCTTTGAGACCCTGATTGCCACCATACTCTCCGCGCAGTGCACGGACAGGCGAGTGAACCAGGTGACTGCGCGGCTCTTTCCGCTCTACCCGGACGCGAAGGCCATGGCGCAGCTGACTCCGGAGGAACTGGAGCCGCTGATCCGGGAGTGCGGCCTCTATCACAACAAGGCAAAGAACATCGTGGCCGCCTGCCGCGCGCTGGTGGAGCGGTACGACGGCGAGGTGCCGGACAACCGCGCGGAGCTGATGGCGCTGCCGGGCGTGGGCCAGAAGACGGCCGGCGTCGTGCTGATGGCGGCGTTCGGAGATCCGCAGATTCCCGTGGACACCCATGTGTTCCGCGTTTCCAGGCGCATCGGCCTCGCGGATGCGGACACGCCAGAGAAGGTGGAGGTACAGCTGCGCGCGCTGTTGGAGCGGGACATCTGGATCTTCGGCCATCATCTGCTGATCTGGCACGGCCGAAGGGTTTGTCACGCCCAGAGGCCCGATTGCAAAAACTGCCCGCTGAACGCCGCGCTCTGCGGCCACTGCGTGGACAAATAGAAGAGGAGTATCAAATGGCGCTTTTTGTGGATGTGGTCAATATCACGGCGAAGGCGGGCGACGGCGGCAACGGCTGCGTCTCCTTTCACCGGGAAAAATATGTGCAGGCAGGCGGCCCGGACGGCGGAGACGGCGGCCGCGGCGGCGATGTGATCTTCGTCGCCACGGAACGCATGCACACGCTGATGGATTTCCGCTACCATCGCAAGTTCACCGCCGGAAACGGCGAAGACGGCATGGGCAACCGCAAGACGGGCAAGAACGGCGCGGACGTGGTGATCGAGGTGCCTCCGGGAACAGTGGTTCGCGACAAGGCGAGCGGCAAGATTCTGCTGGATCTCTACGCTGCGGGCACGCGCAAGACGCTGGTGAAGGGCGGCAAGGGCGGCTTTGGCAACCAGCACTTCGCCACGCCGACCCGTCAGGCGCCCCAGTTCGCCAAGCCGGGCGAAAAGCGGGATGTGCTGGAATTGACGCTGGAGCTCAAATCCATTGCGGACGTGGGCCTCATTGGCTTCCCGAACGTGGGAAAATCCACGATACTCTCCGTGGTGACGGCGGCCCGTCCGAAGATCGCAAATTACCACTTTACCACCCTCCAACCGAACCTGGGCATCGTCAAGCAGGACGATTCCAGCTTTGTACTGGCGGATATTCCCGGTCTGGTGGAGGGCGCGAGCGAGGGCGTTGGCCTCGGACACGCGTTTTTGCGCCATGTGGAGCGCACGCGGATGCTCTTGCATGTGCTGGACATCTCCGGCTGCGAAGGCCGGGACCCGCTTGAGGATTACGACGCCATCGAGCGCGAGCTGGAGAACTATGGAGATCTGAAGAGTAGCCCGAAGATCGTGGTGGCGAACAAGATGGATCTGCCCGGCGCGCAGGAGAACCTCGAGCGGCTTCGGGAGAAGCTCTCCGGCAGCGGCATTGAAATCTTCGCCGTATCTGCGGCGACCCGCTCGAACTTTGAAGCGCTGATGCGCGCGACGGTGCGCATGCTCAAGACCTGCCCGGAGGCGGAGCCCTTCGCGGAGGAGGAGCTGTTTGACTTCGATCTGGACAGTCAGGAGAGCGGCTTCGAAATCGTGCGCAGGGATGGTGCGTACGAGCTCTCGGGCGCGTCCATCGACCATCTGATTGCATCGGTGAACTTCGGCAACGAGGAGTCCCTGAACTATTTCCATCGCACGCTGCGCCGCATGGGCGTGATCGATGCGCTGCGGGAAGCGGGCGCCTCCGAGGGCGATACGGTGCGCATTGACGATATGGAATTTGACTTTGTTGAATAAACGACGAGAGAGTTTCGGAGGATGAGAATATGACCACCAAGCAGCGCGCGGCCCTTCGCGCCATGTGCAACACCATGGAGCCGGTGCTCCAGATCGGAAAGGACGGCATCACGGACAACCTGGTCAAGCAGTGCTGGGACGCGCTGGAGGCGCGGGAGTTGATCAAGGTAAACGTGCAGCGCAACGCGCCCTATACCGCCCGCGAGGCGTGCAACGAGCTGTGCGAGCGCGTACATGCCGAGCCGGTGCAGACCATCGGCAACCGCTTCAGCATCTACCGTCAGGCGCGCAAGGATTCCAAAATCCGCCTGGAGGATCTCTGAGGGAACTGAAATACGGAACGGAAATCCCCTTTCGCCGCGCGAGGGGGGATTTGTTGTGAAAACGCTGCTTCAAAGGAGAGGGATTGCGCGCGAAACAGGGCGCGTTTGGGGTGTGTTGGTTACTTTTTTAAACCTTGCTTGTTCTCATAATACAGTCGAATTATAATAGGGACGATAACGTTTATTGAGAGGTACGACGCGTGACTTGGAATTGTGAAGGAAAGCCTTGCAATGGCAGGAGGAGTCTGCTGGCGGTGCTCATTGCCGCGCTTCTCCTCGGGTGCAGCGCCCGGGCGGAGCAGGTTGTCGAGATCGCCCTGCCCTATGGAGAGGCCACGAAGGACATCCAGATGCCCGCCGTTGTGTTTGAGGGCGAAAAATATACATTTTCAGACGAGGCGTGGAGCTTTGAATCCGCCTACGCCTTCCACGGAGAAGCGGGCGGCGGCGTCTGTGAGATGACGGTTCCGGGGGAGCAGGTCGCCCAGTTCAAGGAGCCGGAGGATCTGTATCTGGGTCAGATGAGTTTTTCTCTGCCCTCCGCTGGCGAGCTGATCGTGCTCAGCGGAGATCGGGAGAGCGGAGCATATCTGGCGGGCGAGCCAATTCCGGTCAGCGGCACATACACGGACTATGTGCACGCGACCATGGACGAAAACGGAACGATTTGCAGAATTGACCGCATCTACCTCTATCGCTATGAGTTGGACGGAGAAATCTGCCGCCGGGCGATGCGCCTGTATATTGATTATGAAAACTATGCTTCGGCCCCGGCTGAGGGCGCGCGCGAGGCGCAGCTCGCCCTCTCCGCGCAGTTGAGCGCAGCCACAGAAGCCCCGACGGAGGCCCCGACGGAAGCGCCGACTGAAGCCCCGACAGAAGCGCCCACGGAAGCGCCGACGGAGGCCCCCACGGAAGCGCCCACGGAAGCGCCCACGGAAGCGCCGACGGAGGCTCCGACGGAAGCGCCCACGGAAGCCCCGACGGAAGCTCCCACGGAAGCCCCGACGGAAGCCCCCACGGAGGCACCCACGGAAGCCCCGACGGAAGCACCGACGGAAGCTCCCACGGAAGCGCCGACGGAAATACCCACGGCGATTCCCACGGAAATTCCTACGGTAGCACCCACGCAAGCACCTACGGCGAGTCCGGAGGAAGGGCGCACGGAGGAAGAGATCATCATCAACGCGGAGATGGTGGAGGTGCTTGGCGGCGCAACGCCTGTGGCGGAGGCAGCCGTGCCGGAGGATGCCATGCGCAGGAGCGCATCCCGCCTCTGGATCGTCCTAGTCGGGGCGGGACTGCTGGCTTTGCTGGCCGCGCTGCTGCTTGCGTTGCGCGCGCGCCGCAGGCGCAGGGCAGCGGACGACGCCCAGAGCCGTCAGCGCTTCTTCAGGCTCACGGAAATCGATGAACGGATGAAGAATTACAGGGCTCCGGCCTACGAGGAGGGAGGGAGCCTCGAGGAGATCTGCCGCAGATTCCGGGACTATGCCGCCTCACAGTTGCACCTCTACTATTCGCTGGACATGATCCGCACGTTCATCGCGAGCTTTGCCGCGAGCCGCCTGATCATCATGCAGGGCATCTCCGGAACGGGCAAGACCTCCCTGGCATACGCCTTCGGAAAGTTTGTGCAGAACGAGTCCGCAATCATACCGGTGCAGCCCTCCTGGCGGGAGCGGAGCGACCTGCTGGGCTACTTCAACGAGTTTACCAAGCGCTTCAACGAGACGGAGCTGCTGGCGAAGATCTATGAAGCCCAGTATTGCGACGACATCTACATCGCTGTGCTGGACGAGATGAACATCGCCCGTGTGGAGTATTATTTCGCAGAGTTTCTCTCCATACTGGAGATGCCCTCGCCGGATGAATGGGTCGTCGGCATCGTTCCCGACCACTGGGCGAAGGATCCGAAGAAGCTGGAGGGTGGAAAGCTGCACCTCGCGCGCAACATGTGGTTCATTGGAACGGCCAACAACGACGATTCCACCTTCGCCATCTCCGACAAGGTGTATGACCGCGCGATGATTCTGGACATCGACAGCAAGGCGGAGCCCTTTGAAGCGCCCCAGGCGCAGGCGATGCATCTGAGCAGCAGCCGATTCGAGGCCATGCTGGCCGAGGCCGGGCAGAGATACGGCGTCTCCCGGGTGAACATCGAGAGAATCGGCCGCCTCGATGCCTATCTGACCGAGCATCTGCGCGTGGCGTTTGGAAACCGCATCATGAGCCAGTTTAAGAAATTTGTGCCCGCCTACATGGCCTGCGGTGGAACGGAGATGGACGGCATCGACTACATCCTCTGCACGAAGGTTTTGCGCAAGCTGGAGAGCCAGAGCATGTCCTATATCCGGGATGAGATCGACGATCTGTGCGAGAAACTGGACGAGCTGTTCGGACGGGACGCGATGCACAGGTGCAAGGCCTACCTTCAGCGCATGAAGCGGATGGGATAAGGCGCTTCCGGGAGCGCCGGGACCGGTGGAGAAAGGATCCCGGCGGCAACCCGGTTGACGGAAATGCGGCGGGGAATGGAGGCGCGCCTTTCGCCTGCCGCGCTACGACGCATTTTGCACTTTGATCCTGGAAAAGAGGAAATTTGCACTTTCCAAATTGTAAAAATTCTGGTATACTGAGTGTAGTAACCGATATGTAACTATTATCGAGGCGGGACAGAATGAGGTGAGGCGCATGGCTCAATCCAGAAGAAAGATTCTGGGTGCGGTATTGGCCGTCGTCATCCTCGCGATGGCGCTGTATCTGGCCTTCCAGAATTCGGAAAGCCTGACCTATGCAGGCTACGACGAGATTCGCGAGCTCTCCGAGGGCTGGTATCGGCTGGAGGCGGGAGAGAAGATTTACCTGGACTTGCCCGGACGGGTGGAGCTGGACGGCGGCGTGAATCTGACGATCTGCAACGACAGCTTGACGGCGGAGGACGCGGGGCGGACGGTCTACCTGCGCGGCGCGGAGCTCCGGCCGATGATCCTCGCCGGGGACGAACCGATCTATGCCTACGACGACGCTTCCTTTCCGCGCAACCAGCAGATGCGCGCAAAGATGAGCTGCACGGGCGGCCTTTCGGCGGACTATCAGGGACAGACCCTGAGCATACGCTATGAGAATCCGGGAGATGGGTGCTTTGATCTGCCCCGCGTGTATGTGGGAAGTCCGAAGACTGTATTCGTAAAGCAGTGTACGGCCGATGGTTTTACCCTGCTGCTGGCGTTCGGCATGCTGCTCATTGCTGTGCTTTCGCTGATCATTTCACTGAACCTGAAGGCGGTTCATGTGCCCGATCCCCGGTTCATGGACGTCTCCGCTTTTCTCGTGCTCTGCGCCGCCTGGTGCCTGCTGGATTCCTCGCTGATGCAGGATCTGAGCGGACAGTCCGCGGCAGTCTGCTACCTCTCCTTTTATACATTCATGACATTTCCGATTCCCGTGCTGAACTTCGTTCGCAACACGGGCAATATGCGTCGCTTTCGCAGTCTCGACATCTGGTCCGGACTGTTCTTTTTCAATGCGCTCGCGCAGGGACTGCTGCGGATTGCCGGTGCATTTGAATTTATTGAGATGCTCTGGGTCACCCATGTGCTGCTCTTTGCTGGAGTGGGGCATTGCAGCGCGCTGATGCTGCGGGAGTACCGACAGAACCGGAGCCGGGATCTGCGCTATACGCTGCTGGCGTTTTTCACGCTGGCGGCCAGCGGTGTGCTTGCCATGCTGCTGTACTGGGTGCTTGGAATCTCCTATTACGGCGCGATTTTCGAGGCTGGCATCATCGTGTTTATCGTGTGCCTGCTCTGCGCGGTCATTTCGGACACGGCGGACAACCTGCGCTTTCGCATTGAGGCAAAGATCTACCAGCGCCTCTCCCAGCAGGACGGGCTCACAGGCCTTGCAAACCGCCGCGGCTTCGACAAGTTCATGGAGGAGCTCGAGGGGAGGGCGGACGAATATGAGGACGTCGCGCTGGTATTTATGGATCTGAACGGACTCAAGCACGTCAACGACGTCTATGGGCACAGCGCGGGAGACGAATTGATCATCAGCGCTGCGCGCTGCATTGAAAAGGCCTTCGCCGACGGTAAGAGCTATCGCATCGGCGGCGATGAATTCGCGGCAATCCTGGTCAATCCCTCCGTCAGCGTGGCGAAGTATCTCAAGGATCTGGACGATGCGATCGACGCCTTCAACCTGGAGGCGCGCTACAAGCTGTCCATCGCCCGCGGCTTCGGTCTGCTCCGGGATGCGGACGGCCACATCAAGCGCCTGAGCGACTGGAAGTATGAGGCCGACCAGGCCATGTACCGCAACAAGAAGCATCAAAAGCAGGCGGCGTCCAATCCAGCCGGAGGAGAGGAGGGGGCATATGGTCTATAATATGGACTTTCTCATTGCAGCCCTCATCTTCCTACTGCTGATCCTGGGACACTGCATGGACATGCGCCGCATGGACGTGCAGAAAAACCGCACCTTTACCATCTTCATGATGATCGGCATTGCAGATATACTGTTTGACATGCTCTGCACGCTGATGATTTCGTGGGAGCGTGCCGATCTTGCATGGCTGTTGCGCATCAGTCTGATGGTGCTGTATCTGCTGCAGGTGATGGTGCCCTACATGCTTCAGCGGCATATGCTGGTGCAATACCGGAAGCGGAACCTGCGGCGCGACGTGATTCTGTGGACGGCGTATCCTGCGGTGATGGTGTTGATGGTGCTCATCAATCCGTGGACGAAGTTGCTCTATACGGTGAACGATGCCGGAAAGTACATACGCGGTCCGCTGTACATGAGCATGTACCTCTACGCCATGGTCTACATTCTCTCCCTTGCCATCGTTGCCATCAGGCACATCCGGGAGATCGGGCGCAGCCGGGTGCTCGCGCTGTGGGAGCTGATTGTGTTCTCCGGCGCCTGCGTGGTGGTTCAGTCCATCAACAATGATCTGCTGATGACGGGATTTGGCATTGCGCTGGGCATCACCGTGCTGTTCTTCACAATGAACAATCCCTATCAGAACACCGACCATCTGACCGGCGCGTTCAGTGTCAATTATCTGCACGAGCGCATGCAGGATCTCGTGGTGCGCAAGCGCGAATTCCATCTGATCACGGTGGAGCTCCAGATGCGGCGCGTCAATCTGACCTACGGCGCACAGGCGGGCGACCGCCTGCTGATTCAGACGGCGGAGGCGCTGCGGTCCATCAACCGTCGGAATCTCGTCTTTCGCGTGTCCGGACAGAGATTTCTGATTCTGGCGTACAGCATCGTGGACTATGATGCGGCAATCACCCAGGTACGGCGTCGCTTTTCCGTGCCCATCTCCGTGGAAGGCGGACAGCTCCACTGTCCCGTCATGATCTCCGGAATTCCCCACGGCGAGCGCTTTAGCGACAGCGCGGTGCTGCTGGAATACCTGAACTATCTGGCCCGGCTCACGCCGCCCGGAACGAGAACCGCCGTGGTCCAGGACAATGAGGAGACGCGCAAGGGCTTCCGCTATGAGCAGTCGATTGAGAGCTATCTTCAGCAGGCGCTGGCGGAGGACAAATTTGAAATCTGCTTTCAGCCGGTATATTCCATCCGGTCGGGCCGGTGCGTATCGCTGGAGGTGCTCAGCCGGATGCGCCATCCCACGCTGGGCCCGGTTTCTCCGGACGTGTTCATACGAGTCGCGGAGAAGAACGACATGATCGCCCGCTTCGACCAGTTGCAGCTGCGGCGCGCCTGCCGATTCCTGCGCGCGCATCCGGAGATTGTGGAGGAGATTGACACCGTCAAGTTCAATCTCTCCCCGGTGGAGCTGATGATGCGCGGACACGCGCAGAATCTGATCGCCATCATCCGGGAATACGGTCTGCCGCTGGAGCTGTTCCAATTTGAAATTACGGAGACGGTGGCCTCCGAGGACAGCGACAGCATGACGGAGGCCGTGCAGAGCTTTGTGCGCGCGGGCATCGGTCTGTGCCTGGACGATTTCGGCTCGGGCTTCGCAAATCTGAACATGGTACTCAAGCAGCCGTTTACCACCATCAAGCTGGACCGATCCCTCCTGACGGGCATTTGCGAAAATGAAAAGGTTGCTGCCTTCTATGAAAACATTGTCGCCATGTTCCAGAACATGGGCTATGCCGTGGTGGCGGAGGGCATCGAGCGGGAGGAGGAGCTGGCGCTGGTGAAGCGCTGGGGCGTCGATCTGGTGCAGGGCTATTACTTCTCGCGCCCGTTGAGCCAGGAGGAGCTGATTGAGAAGGTGTGCGCACAGAAGAGCGCCTCATAGTGCGCGCAAGCAAAGCGAAGGGGATCTCACCCGCAGGAGGGGGAGGTCCCCTTTTGCATGGAGGAATTCCGAGACACGCGGTCCTGTACAGAAAGTCATGAATTTGCACGATTATATAAATATAAATGACGCATAATTGTGATATATTTGAAATATATATTCTGGAAAGGAATCGGCGGAAATGAAAAAATGGTTCGTATGCGCGCTGGTGATTGCCGTGGTTGTGCTGAGCGTGTTCGCGTCGGCGCTGGCGGACGGTGCGCGGATATCGCTCGGAGGAAAGATGGGCCTGATGTACGAGGGTGCGGAGGTGACGCTGCGCCCGACGCTTCGGGGCGTGGATGCGGCGTCTCTGGTCTGGGCGAGTACAAATGCATCTGTCGCAGAGGTGGACAGCGGCAGGGTTCGCGCGAATGTGGCGGGCCGCGCGGTCATTTCGGCCAGTGGCGGTGGCGCGGTGGCGCGCTGCGGGGTGGTGGTGTTGCCCCGAAGCGTGACGATTTCCGTGGGCGAGACCTATGCGCTGCCGAACGGCACGCTGGAGCGCTACGCGGTGGCGGATAACGCGATCGCCGCGGTGAGCAGCCGGGGCGTGATCGGCGCAAAGCGCGCGGGAGAGACACTGGTCGGCGTGCGCTATGGAAAGCAGACGCTGTTTGTGGAGGTGAAGATCGTGGACAACGGGCAGGGCGCGGACGATATCGAGGAGCAGAGCGCCGCGGCAGAACTGGACTGCGCCTCCAGCGCGCGGCAGATCGTACTTGTGGACTACGAGGGCGGCAGCAAGGCGCGTCTGAGCATCCATGAGAAGCGCAGCGGTGTCTGGAAGGAGCTGTATTCCTGCACGGCCTATGTGGGCAAGAACGGAATCGGGAAGGAAAGAGAGGGGGACAAAAAGACGCCCCGTGGAACCTACAATCTGACGCAGCCCTTTGGAATCAAGGCCGATCCCGGCGCAAAGCAGGCCTATACACAGGTGACGCAGTACCACTACTGGTGCGGGACCTCCGGCTCGGAATACTACAACCAGCTGGTGGACGCGCGCACCTCCGGCCGCGCGTGGACGTCTGCGGACGAGCATCTCATCGACTACAAGGGCGTGTACAATTACTGCATGTTCATTGATTATAACGCGTCCGGCGCGTCGGGCAAGGGAAGCTGCATCTTCCTGCACTGCACGGGGAGCAGCAAATCCACGGCAGGTTGCATCGCGGTGCCGGAAGCGGTGATGAAGAAGATCGTTCAGTGGGCGGAGCCCGGCGCGAAGATTGTGATCCGGTGACAGTGCGCGCACAACTGCGGAGGGCGGGCCTTCGGCGCTCGCCCTCCGATTTGATTCAGGGAGAGGCGCGGGTGCGCCTGTCCGCATGGGTTGTTTCAGGTTTTTCCCTGCGGACGTGCCCACAGATTTCTGTGTTTTATCCATGTTATTTGTAGAAATCCGGGGTTTTTGCCAGGAAACAACTTTGATTATTTAACGCGAATCCTGTATAATACATCTATACTTTCTTTGGAGGACAAACAAATTGAACCCGAAGCTGAAACAGGAAATGCGCAGCTTGCCCTTACTGCCGTTGCGCGGTCTGGTGGTCTTTCCCGGAAGCGTGATCACGCTGGACGTCGGCCGGGAAAAGTCCCTGGCCGCTGTAGAAGAAGCCATGCGCGGCGAACGCCGCCTGTTTGCGGTTGCCCAGCGGGATTCCATGACGGAGCAGCCCGGCATTGAGGAGCTGTACGCCGTGGGTACGGTGGTGTGCATACGCCAGATCATGCCCCTGCCGGATCAGACCATGCGCCTGATGGTGCAGGGCGAGGCGCGGGCGATTCTGGTGGACGAAACGTCCCATGGAACATGGATGGAGGCGCAGATCGCCGTTCAGGACATGCAGCTGGAGGGCGAACTGCCCACGGTCGAAAACCGTGCGTACATGCGCACCATCGCCTCCCTGGCCCGTCAGTTGGTCAAGCAGCGCGGCAGCTCCATGCCGGAGTTTTTGAACGCGCTGGAGGGGGAGAAGTTCGCGGGAGCGCTGTGCGACTCCGCAGCTGGAAACCTGATCAGCGACGTGGAGTCCCGCCAGCAGGTCCTCGAGTGCTTCGATGTGAACCTTCGCCTGGAGCTCACGGCGCAGCTTCTGGGGCAGGAAATCAGTATTCTGCGCCTGGAGGAGCGGATTCAGCAGCGGGTGCGGGAGTCCATGGATCGCGCAAACCACGAATACTACCTCCGGGAGCAGATGCGCGCCATTCAGGATGAGCTGGGCGAGGACGAGGATGAAGAAATCGCCGAATACAGAAAGAAGCTCGCCGAATCCGCCATGCCGGAGGAGGCCCGGGAAAAGGTGAGCCGCGAGCTGCGCCGCCTGGCGCGCACGGCGGCGCAGTCGCCGGAGTCCAGCGTCAGCCAGAACTACATCGAATACATGCTGGAGCTCCCCTGGGGCGTAAAGCAGGAATCCAAAATTGACGTGGCCCGGGCGCGCAAGGTGCTCGAGGCGGACCACTTCGGGTTGAAGGAGGTCAAGGACCGCCTCGTCGAGTATCTCGCGGTGCGTAAGAGCACGGGGAACCTCAAGAGCCCGATCATCTGCCTGGTGGGCCCGCCCGGCGTGGGCAAGACTTCCATCGCAAAGTCCATCGCCCGCGCGTTGGATCGCAAATTCATCCAGTTCTCTCTGGGCGGCGTGCATGACGAGGCGGAAATTCGCGGCCACCGCAAGACCTATGTGGGCGCGATGCCCGGCCGCATCATCAGCGCCATTCACCGCTGCGGAACCACCAATCCGGTATTTTTGCTGGATGAAATCGACAAGATTGCCCACGACATGCGGGGCGACCCGGCGGCGGCGCTGCTGGAAGCTCTCGACCCCGGCCAGAACGCGACCTTCCGGGATCACTACATCGAGGCACCCTTCGACCTGTCGGACGTGCTGTTCATCACCACGGCGAATTCCACGGAGCCCATTGATCGGGCGCTGCTGGACCGCATGGAGGTAATAGAGGTCAGCAGCTACACCCAGGAGGAGAAGGTCAAGATCGCGCGGCGCTACCTGCTGCCCAGGCAGGAGGAGGCCCACGGCCTGAAGCGCGCGCAGCTGCGCGTTTCGGAGAAGACCATGATGGACTTGATCGACGGCTACACCCGAGAGGCGGGCGTGCGCACGCTGGAGCGCACCCTCGAGAAGCTCTGCCGCAAGGCGGCGCTGAACCTGATTGAGAATCCGGAGCGCAAGCAGATCACCCTGCGCACGGCGGATCTGAAGACCTGGCTCGGACCCCAGCGCTATCTACGCCAGCCCGCGGCGGACAAGGCGGAGGTCGGTGTGGTGAACGGTCTGGCCTGGACCAGCGTCGGCGGCGTGGTGATGCCCGTGGAGGCGGTGTCGCTGGATGGCAAGGGCGCGCTGGAGCTTACCGGCAAGCTGGGCGACGTGATGCAGGAATCCGCAAGGATCGCCCGCACCATCGCCCGCGTGCGCGCCGCGGACTACAACATCGGCGCAGATTACTTCGAGAAGCACGATCTGCACATTCATGTGCCCGAGGGCGCGGTGCCCAAGGACGGCCCCTCCGCGGGCGTGGCTCTGAGCTGCGCCGTCCTGAGCGCGATCACCGGGATTCCCGCCAGCGGAGAGCTCGCCATGACCGGCGAGGTGACGCTGCACGGAAAGGTGCTGCCCATCGGCGGCGTGCGCGAAAAGCTGCTGGCGGCCTACCGCCTGGGAATTACGCGCATCCTTCTGCCGCGGGAGAACGAGAAGGATCTGGAGGAGATCGATAAAGAGATACTCGGGCGCATGGAAATCACGCTGATTGACAGCGTGGATGAAGCATTTGCACTCGTGCTCCAGAAATCCAAGAAGATGAGGCTTGCGATATGACAATCAAGAAGGCCAGATTTCTGCTCTCACAGAGCGCATACGGCAGCTTTCCCCAGCAGGGCATGCAGGAGATCGCCATGGCGGGCAAGTCCAACGTGGGCAAGTCCTCGCTGATCAACAGCCTGACCCGCAATTCGAAGCTTGCGCGCACCTCCTCGGAGCCGGGAAAGACACGCCTGATCAACTACTACGCAATCAACGAGGAATTCCTGCTGGTCGATCTGCCGGGCTACGGCTTTGCACGCGCGCCCAAGAGCGAGCAGGACAGGTGGGCGCGGATGATCGAGGGCTATCTGACGGGCTCCCAAAATCTCCGCCACGTCTTCCACCTGGTGGACATCCGCCACGCACCCACCCGGGAAGATCAGATGATGACGGAGTACCTGCGGCACTACGACATTCCCTTCACGGTCGTCGCCACCAAGGCGGACAAGCTCTCCAAGGCGCAGCGCAGCCGCTCGATCCCCGTGATCTGTCGGACACTGGTGGTGCAGCCCTGGGAGATATTGACCTATTCCTCCGAGGACCTGACGGGACGGGAGGCGCTGCTGGAGAAGATCGAGTCGATCCTCACCCCCGCCGCACCGGAGGAAAACTGAGATATGCAAAATGGAAAGCGACGCAAGCGCGCTTTCCATTTTCGGATTCAAACGGACCTGTGCCGCGCATTTTTCGAGGCCAAGGGGAGCCGCATGACGTTTTATCATGCGGCTCCCCTTGGTTCAATGCGGCTGGTGCGCAGGCCATCGTCCGGACGGACTCAGAAGTCCTTTTTGAACTTGGATTCGGGCTTTACAAAATCGTAGCCCATGGCCTTGTAGAAGATGTTGGCTGCCGTGCGCTCGCTGCCTCCGTAGATGCGTATGCCCTCGGCGCCGGTGGCCTTTGCCCAGGCCTCGACGGCTTCCATCAGCTTCTTTGCCGCGCCGTAGCGGCGGTACTTTTCCACCACGGCAATCGCGCGCAGCACCTTCAGCGGTGGGCCGTAGATGACGTCAAAGTCGCAGGCGTGGGCGTAGCCCAAAAAGCGTCCGTTGTTCTCGGCAACGTAGATGATGTTGCTGGAGGTCGCCATCAGCCGGCGGATGCTCTCTTCGAACGCGTCCTCCGGATAATCAAAGCCCAGAGCCTCCTTGCTCAACGTGCGGATGTTGGCCGCATCGGAAATCATGCATTTGCGAATTGTGATGTTCATCTCAGTTCTCCCTTCCAGCTTGATCACTGATTCTATTATATATGGGAGAAACGGTAAAATCAATACGAAAATTTACACAAAGTGCAAAAAATTCGCCAAGGAACAAAGAAAGCCAGATCTGTTTTTAACAATGGCGATGGTACTGTGGCCTTGACGGCACCTGATCTGCATAAAAAACGGCGGACACAAGCGTGTCCGCCGCGAATGGAAAACCTTAGTGAACGATCAGAGATTCGCCGGTCATTTCCTTCGGCTGCTCGAGTCCCATCATGTCCAGCATGGTGGGGCAGAGGTCGCAGAGGCGGCCGCCCTCGCGCAGCGTCTGTTTCGGCTTCTCTGGGTCGATCACGATCACCGGCACAGGATTTGTGGTGTGCGCGGTGAAGGGGCCGCCGTGCACGGGATCGATCATCTGATCTGCGTTGCCGTGGTCGGCGGTGATGATGCACTTGCCGCCCTTGCTGACGATGGCGTCCACAACCCGGGCCACGCACTCGTCCACGGTCTTGACCGCCTTCATGGCGGCGGCCATCACGCCGGTGTGGCCCACCATGTCGCAGTTGGCGTAGTTCAGGATGATTACGTCGTACTTGTCCTCGTTGATGCAGGGCAGCACGGCGTCGGTGACCTCATAGGCGCTCATCTCGGGCTTGAGGTCGAAGGTGGGGACCTCCTCAGAGGACGGGGAGGGCACCAGGATGCGATCCTCGCCGGGGAAGGTGCGCTCTTCGCCGCCGTTGAAGAAGAAGGTGACGTGGGCGTACTTCTGGGTCTCGGCAATGCGCAGCTGGGTCTTGCCGCACTTGGAGAGGTATTCGCCCATGGTCATGGACAGGCTCTCCGGCGGATAGGCGATGGACACGTTGGGCATCGTCGCGTCGTACTGTGTCATGCAGACGTAGTTCAGCGGAAAGAAGCCGTGCCTGCGCTCGAAGCCGGTGAACTCCGGATCCACGAAGGCGCGGGTGATTTCGCGCGCGCGGTCGGGGCGGAAGTTGAAGAACACGACGGAATCGTTGGCCTGAATTGTGCCGTTTTCGTCGATCACGGTGGGCAGCACAAATTCATCGGTCAGGTGCTTGCCGGTCTCGTCGATCACCTTGTAGGAGTCCTCGATGGCCTTCACGGGATCGCTGGCCTTGATGCCCTCGGCGCAGACCATGGCGTTGTAGGCCTTTTCCACGCGCTCCCAGGCGAAGTCGCGGTCCATGGCGTACAGGCGCCCCATTACGGTGGCGACCTTGCCCACGCCCAGTTCGTTCATCTTCTCGACGAGCTCCTTGACGTATTCCCAGCCGGAATCCGGGGGAACGTCACGGCCGTCCAGCAGGCAGTGCACATAGACCTTCTTCAGGCCGTGGCGCTTCGCCATCTCCAGCAGGCCGTAGAGGTGCTCAGTGTGGGAGTGCACACCGCCGGGGGAGACCAGGCCGATCAGGTGCAGGGCGGAATCGTGCGCCTTGCAGTTCTCCATCGCGCCCAGCAGGGCCTTGTTCTCAAAGAACACGCCGTCCTGAATGTCCTTGGTGATCTTCACCAGCATCTGGTAGACCACGCGGCCCGCGCCGATGTTGGTGTGTCCCACCTCGGAGTTGCCCATCTGGCCGTCCGGCAGACCCACGTCCAGGCCGGAGGCGCCGATGGAGGTGACAGAATACTTCGCCTTCAGGGCGTCGATGTTCGGCGTGCCCTGGGCGAGAATGGCGTTGGACTTGGGATCGGAAGATCCGATCCCAAATCCGTCCAGAATCAACAGCGCGGTGGTAGACATCAGTAGTTCACCACCTCAGCGAACTTCGCCGCTTCGAGGGACGCGCCGCCGATCAGGCCGCCGTCGATTTCCGGCTGCGCCATCAGGCCCTTGACGTTGGAGCCCTTCATGCTTCCGCCGTACTGGATGCGCATCTTCTCGGCGATGTTGCGGCCGAACTTCTGCTCGATGGCCTTGCGGATCACGCCGATGGTGCGGTTGGCTTCTTCGTCGGTGGCGGTCAGGCCCGTACCGATGGCCCAGACGGGCTCGTAGGCGATGACCACGTTGTCCAGCTCAGCGCCGTGCAGGCCGTGCAGCGCCATCTGGGTCTGATAGGTAACGATCATGTCGGTGTAGCCGGCTTCGCGCTCGTCCTTCATCTCGCCCACGCAGACGATGGCCTTCAGGCCGGCCTTCACGGCGGCGACGGTGCGCAGGTTCACGGTCTTGTCGGTCTCGCCGAAGTACTGGCGGCGCTCGGAGTGGCCGATGATGACGTACTCGCAGCCCGCGGCCTTGAGCATGTCGGCGCTCAGCTCGCCGGTGTACGCGCCGGACTCCTTGAAGTGCACGTTCTGCGCGCCCAGCTTGATGTTGGTGCCCTCAATCAGGGGCTTGACGGTGGAGAAGCACACGGCGGGGGTGCAGACCACCACGTCGCACTTGGCATTCTTCACCAGGGGAATCAGGTCGGTCACCAGCTTGGCGGCCTCTTCGGGGGTCTTGTTCATCTTCCAGTTGCCGGCGATGATGGGACGACGCTCAGGGATCACGCGATCCTTCAGGCACACGACGCCGGGCAGCTCCTTGCCCTCCAGGAACTCGAGGGAAGCGCCACCGCCGGTGGAGATGTGGCTCATCTTGTCGGCCAGGCCCATCTGGGTCACAGCAGCCGCAGAGTCGCCGCCGCCGATGATGGTAATGGCGCTGGACTCGGCCATGGCCTGCGCGATGGCCAGGGTGCCCTTGGCAAAGTTGGGCATCTCGAAGCAGCCCATCGGGCCGTTCCAGACGATGGTGCGGGCCTTTTTGACTTCCTCGGTGAACAGGGCCACGGTCTCCGGGCCGATGTCCATACCTTCAAAGTTGTCGGGAATGTTGCGGGAGTGGGCGGTGATGCGCTCGCAGTCGTTGGAGAAGGAGTCGCCGCAGACGTTGTCCACGGGCAGCAGGAGCTTGACGCCCTTCTGCTCCGCCAGCTCGATCAGCTCCTTGGCCAGGCCGATGCGCTCCTCGTCCAGCAGGGAACGGCCCACGCGGCCGCCCATGGCCACCTGGAAGGTGTAGCTCATGCCGCCGCCGATGATCAGGGTGTCCACCTTGTTCAGCAGGCTCTTGATCACGCCGATCTTGTCCTTGACCTTCGCGCCGCCCAGGATGGCGAGGAAGGGGCGAACCGGATTCTCAACTGCGTTGCCCAGGAACTCCAGCTCCTTGCCGATCAGGAAGCCGGCCACGGCGGGCAGGTAGTTCGCGACGCCCGCGGTGGACGCATGGGCGCGATGCACGGTGCCGAAGGCGTCGGAGACATAGATCTCCGCCATGGAGGCCAGCTCCTTGGCGAACGCGGGATCGTTCTTCTCCTCTTCCGCGTGGAAGCGCACATTCTCCAGCAGGATGGCCTTGCCGGGCTCAACCTCGGCGGCGAGCTTCTTGGCGTCGGGGCCGATGACGTCCTTGGCCAGCTTGACTTCGAAGCCCAGCTTCTCGCTCAGGCGCTTGGCCACGGGCGCAAGGGAATACTTCATGTTGAACTCTCCCTTGGGACGGCCCAGGTGAGAGCAGAGGATGACGGCCGCATTGTGGTCGAGCAGATATTTGATCGTCGGCAGCGCGGCGTTGATGCGCGTTTCGTCGGTGATATTCAGATCGGCGTCCAGCGGCACATTAAAGTCGCAGCGGACGAGCACTTTTTTGCCGGAAACCTGGATATCTTCAACGGTCATTTTGTTCAGATTCATTGCGATTCACTCCTTAATCAAGATTGTGCCTTTATTTTAGCACAAATCCCTTGGAAATAAAAGTTAGTTTTCTGCAAGGAAGCGGATATTTTTGGGATTTTCGTCCGCTTCTGAGCAGTATACATCTAAATCTAAACAGAAATCGTGATTTACTTAACGAATGAATGTTATAATTCAGACTCGGAGGAAAGTATATGAACGAAGCAATCATTCAACTCGACGACGTCGTTTTTCAATATGAAGGCGCGGAGACGCCCGCGGTAAACCATGTGAGCCTGAAGGTTCAGAGGGGAGAGTTTCTGGCGGTGCTGGGCCGGAACGGAAGCGGAAAATCCACGCTTGCGCGGCTTCTGAACGCCCTGCTCATTCCGGACTCCGGGCGCGTGACGGTGGGCGGACTCGAGGTCAGCGAGGAAAACGCCTACGGCGTGCGCGAAAAGTGCGGCATGGTCTTCCAGAATCCCGACAACCAGATTGTCGCCACCGTGGTGGAGGAGGACTGCGCGTTCGGGCTGGAGAACCGCGGCGTCGCTCCCGGAGAAATTCGCCGGCGTGTGAACGAGGCGCTGGCCGAGGTGGGCATGGCCGACCGGGCGATGGCGTCGCCCTCCATGCTCTCCGGCGGACAGAAGCAGCGCGTGGCCATCGCGGGCGTGCTGGCCATGCGGCCCTCGATCATCGTGTTCGACGAATCCACGGCGATGCTGGACCCCATCGGCCGCAGGGACGTGTTCTCGGTCGCCCGGCGCATCAACCGGGAGGAGGGCATCACCGTGATCTGGATCACCCACTTCATGGAAGAGGCCGTGCAGGCCGATCGCGTCGTGGTGATGGACGCCGGGCGCGTAGAGCTCGAGGGTGCCCCGCGGACGGTGTTTTCCAATGTGGACGAAGTGTTGCAGCTGGGCCTGGATGTGCCGGAGATGATGAAGCTCTCCCGCAGGCTCCGGGACGCGGGCGTGAAGATCCCCCGGGAGATCCTGACGGTGGAAGAAATGGCGGTGGAACTGTGTCGATTGAAGTAAAGCATCTCAGCCACGTCTACATGCCGGGCTCGCCCTTCGAGGCGCGGGCGCTGGACGACGTGAGCCTCACCATCGGCGACGGCGAATTCATTGGCATCATCGGCCACACCGGCAGCGGCAAGAGTACGCTGGTGTCTCACTTCAACGCGCTGGAGAAGAGCGCGACGGGCTGTGTTTTCGTAAACGGAAAGGATCTGGGTGAAAAGGACACGAACCTTTCGGAGATCCGACGGGAGGTGGGACTGGTGTTCCAGTATCCCGAGTACCAGCTCTTTGAGGAGACGGTGGGCAAGGACATCGCTTTCGGGCCGGAGAACCTGAAGCTGGACGCGGAAGAAATCAAGCGGCGGGTGCACGGCGCGATGGCGCTGGTGGGCCTGGACGATTCCCTGCGGGATGCATCGCCCTTCAATCTATCCGGCGGACAGAAGCGCCGGGTGGCCATCGCGGGCGTGTTGGCGATGAACCCGTCGATCCTGGTTCTGGACGAGCCCGCCGCGGGCCTCGACCCTGCCGGGCGGCGCAGCATGCTGGAGCTGATCCGGGGCATTCACGAGAGCGGCGTGACGGTGGTCATGGTGTCCCACTCCATGGACGACGTGGGCAAGTATTGCCAGCGGCTGTATGTGCTCGACCACGGACGCGTGGCCCTTCAGGGCACGCCGGCGGAGGTCTTTCTCCACGGCGATGAACTGCGAAAGATGGGTCTGGACGTGCCGGAGTGCGCAAAGCTCGCGGCGATTCTGCGGGAAAAGGGCTTTGAGATCGCGCCCGACGCCTATCGGGCGGCGGACGTCTGCGCAGAAATACTGAAAAATCTCGGAAAGAAGGGAGAAGAGACGTGCTGAACAACGTGACGATCGGGCAGTTCTTTCCCGGAGATTCGTTTCTCTACCATCTCGATCCGCGAACCAAGCTCATACTGACCGTTGCGCTGATCGTGCTGGTGTTCATTACTAGGAGCTTCACCGGCTTTGCGCTGATCTTCCTGTTCGTGCTCTGGTGCGCGTTTTCCACGAAGATCGGCCTGAAATACATGCTCAAGGGCCTCAAGCCCCTGTTCTTCATCATCGCCATTACCTTCCTTTTGAACCTGTTTCTGATGAAGGATGGCGAGGTTCTGGTTCACTTCTGGATCATCCGCATCACCAGCGGCGGTCTGCACACGGCGCTGTTCATGGCCGTGCGGCTGATACTGCTGGTGCTCTGTTCCCAGATCCTGACCCTGACCACGTCTCCCATCGCCCTGACCGACGGGCTGGAGACGCTGATGCGGCCGCTGAGCAAAATCGGCTTCCCGGCCCACGAGATTTCCATGATGATGTCCATAGCCCTGCGCTTCATCCCGACGCTCATGGAGGAGACGGGCAAGATCAAACGGGCTCAGATGGCCCGTGGGGCGGACTTTGAGAGCGGCAAGCTCATCGCCCGGGCGAAGGCCATGATTCCGCTGCTGGTGCCGCTGTTCGTCAGCGCATTCCGGAGGGCGGACGAGCTGGCCATGGCCATGGAGGCTCGCTGCTACCGGGGCGGCGAGGGCCGCACGAAGATGAAACAGCTGCACTTCGGCTGGCGCGACGGCGCGTCTGCGGGTGCGATTGCAGCCATGTACGCCGTGCTGATTTCCATCAATGTGATGGGTCTGATCTGAGAGGGCGCATGCGAAGAATTCATCTGATCGTCGAATACGACGGCACAAATTACGCGGGCTGGCAGCGCCAGTCGAACGCCATGACGGTGCAGGAAAAGCTGGAGCGCGCGGTGCTCCGGCTCACGGGGGAGGAAGTGTGCGTCTCCGGCGCGAGCCGCACGGACGCGGGCGTCCACGCCCTGGGCCAGTCCGCCCACTTTGATACGCAGTCCCGGATTCCTGCGGACAAGTTCAGCTTTGCCCTCAACACCATGCTGCCCCCGGACATCCGCGTGGTTCGCTCCGAGGAGGTCTCCATGGCGTTTCACGCCCGCTTTTCCGGGAGGGGAAAGCGGTACCGCTACCTCATTCATGCCGCGCCTCACGCAGGCGCGCTGAATCGGCTGACCCACGCGCACGTGATCTATCCTCTGGATGTGGAGAAGATGCGCGCCGAGGCGCAGAGTCTCGTAGGAACGCACGATTTCGCCGCGTTTGCCGCGAGCGGCTCCGTGGTGAAGGACACGGTGCGCACCATCTGGCGCGCGGATGTGGAGCGGCAGGGCGCGGAAATCTGCCTGATTGTGGAGGGAAACGGCTTCCTCTACAACATGGTGCGCATCATCGCCGGAACGCTCATCGGTGTGGGCAGTGGAAAGCTCGCCCCCGGAGCCATCAAACGGGCAATAGAGAGCGGAAGCAGGTTGGATCTGGGCATCACGGCGCCGGCCCATGGGCTCACGCTGATGGAGGTCTTCTATGAACCCCATGAGACCGAATCCTGAATTCTGGGAGCTGCTGGACGGGATGATTGAGGGAGGGGAGGTCGTCATCGAGCGACCGAAGGGCTCCCGGCATCCGGAGTACCCGGAGATCGTCTACCCGCTGGACTACGGCTACATCGCCGGAACGCGCGCATCCGACGGCGAGGAGCTGGATCTCTGGCTGGGCTCCGCGCCGGGGCGGAAGCTGGTGGCGCTGGTCGCGACGGTGGATGCGCTCAGGCGCGACGTTGAGATCAAGCTGCTGATCGGCTGCACGCCGGCGGAGGCGGCCGCCATCGACGCCTTTTACAACGACTACGCGGGCATGAAGGGCCTTTTTTTATGGAGGAAGGACGGGTAAATGACCATTACGAACGTCATGCGCCTGCTCAAACAGGCGGATATTCCCTTTGATACGAGCGAATACGAGGTGGACGAGAGCGACCTGAGCGGCGTGCACGCGGCGCAGGCGCTGGGCGTGGATCCCGACTGCGTGTTCAAGACGCTGGTGGCCCACGGGGAAAAACACGGCCACCATGTGTTCTGCATTCCCGTCGCCCAGGAGCTGGATCTCAAGAAGTGCGCGCAGGTTGCGGGGGAAAAGAAGATCGAGCTGATTCCGGTGAAGTCGCTTTTGCCTCTCACAGGCTACATGCGCGGCGGCTGTTCGCCCGTGGGCATGAAGAAGAAGTTCCCCACGACGCTGGACGAGACGGCCATACTCTTCGACCGGATCTACGTCAGCGCGGGCCAGCGGGGCGTTCAGGTGATCGTGAATCCCGAGCGTCTGGCGGAGTATGTGGGGGCAGATTTTGCAGATGTGACCAAGGCTTGACGGGAGAGAAGCAGAATGAAGGCAGTCCTCTTTGATTTCAACGGTACGCTCTTTGACGACACCCGCTTCCACATGCGCGCGTGGCAGAAATACATGCGCGAGAAGTTTGGAATATCGCTCACGCTGGACGAGGTGCGACAGAAGTTCATCGGCCCCAACAACGCGACCATCTTCCACAGCTTCTTTGGCGACCGCTTCAGCGAAGCGGAGTTGCACGCCTTTTCCCGGGAAAAGGAGGAGGAGTACCGCGCTGCGGCCCGCGCGGAGGGGGCGCTGCACCTGATGGAAGGTGCGCCGGAGCTGTTCGACCTGCTGACGGAGCGGGGGGTGCCCTTTGCTCTCGCCACGGCCTCTGAGATGGACAACGTCCGGTTTTATCTGGAGGATCTGGGCCTGAAGAAGTGGTTTACGATGGACCGCATCGTCTACGACCAGGGCCTGCTTCCCAGCAAGCCCGATCCGGCCTTCTATCTGGAGGCCGCGCGGCGGCTGAACCTGCGGCCGGAGGATTGCGTCGTCGCAGAGGATTCGCCCTCCGGCATCCAGGCGGCGGCGAACGCCCACGCCGGGCGCATCATTGCCCTCGACCGCACCGCGCCGCGCGCGTGGCTGGAGTCAAATTCCGACATCTATGCCGTCGTCCATGATTTTCGGGGCTTTGAACGCTTTATATAACAGAAAAAAAACTCCACATCCCGCAAGGTTTGTGCTATAATAAATGTGTATGATATACAGCGCGTCTCGCGCATTTGCGCCCGGAGTCCGGGCAAGAAAAAAGGAGGAAGAACCATGCAATATTCCCGCGAAGTTGAGGAAATGGTATGCGTCGCCAAGGGCCCTCACCATGGCCCGGCGCCGATCCCGGAAGAGGGTAAGTGGGTTCAGGCCAAGGAAATCAAGGATATTTCCGGCTACACCCATGGTGTCGGCTGGTGCGCTCCCCAGCAGGGCGCCTGCAAGCTGAGCCTGAATGTGAAAAATGGCGTCATCGAAGAGGCGCTGGTGGAGACCATCGGCTGCTCCGGCATGACCCACTCCGCCGCCATGGCGAGCGAAATTCTCCCCGGCAAGACCATCCTTGAGGCGCTGAACACCGACCTGGTGTGCGACGCGATCAACACCGCCATGCGCGAGCTGTTCCTGCAGATCGTCTATGGCCGCACCCAGTCCGCGTTCTCCGACGACGGCCTGCGCATCGGCGCCGGTCTGGAGGATCTGGGCAAGGGCCTGCGCTCCATGGTCGGCACCATGTACGGCACCAAGGCCAAGGGCACCCGCTATCTGGAGATGACCGAGGGCTATGTGCTGAAGATGGCGCTGGACAAGGACGATCAGGTCTGCGGCTATCAGTTCCTGAGCCTGGGCAAAATGATGGAGGCCATCAAGAAGGGCATGTCCCCCAACGAGGCCTATGAGAAGAACATCGGCACCTATGGTCGCTTTAAGGCTGAGGACGGCGCTGTGAAGTGGATCGATCCTCGCACGGACAAGTAAGAAGGAGGCGTACGTTAATGGCTCTGTTTGAAAACTATGAAGGTCGTATGCCCCAGCTGCAGCCTGTGCTGGACAAGTACGGCTTTAAGACCTTTGAAGATGTGAAGGCGTTCACCAATGCCCACGGCATCGACGCCTATAAGATCGTTGAGAGCACGCAGCCCATCTGCTTCGAGAATGCGAAGTGGGCCTATGAGCTGGGCGCCGCCATCGCCCTGAAGGAGAATGCGAAGAACGCCGCCGAGGCCGCCAAGTGGATTGGCGTTGGCCTGCAGGCCTTCTGCATCCCCGGCTCCGTCGCGGACCAGCGCCAGGTCGGCATCGGCCACGGCAATCTGGGCGCCCGCCTGCTGGACGAAGAGACCGAGTGCTTCGCCTTCCTGGCCGGCCACGAGTCCTTCGCCGCCGCCGAAGGCGCGATCAAGATCGCTCTGAACGCCAACAAGGTGCGCACCAAGCCCCTGCGCGTCATCCTGAACGGCCTGGGCAAGGACGCCGCCATGATCATCAGCCGCATCAACGGCTTCACCTATGTGCAGACCAAGTATGACTACCTGTCTGCGGACGTGAAGGAAGACCATGCGCTGACCATCGTCAAAGAGACTGCCTATTCCACCGGTGACCGCGCGAAGGTCAAGTGCTACGGCGCGGACGACGTGCGCGAGGGCGTGGCCATCATGTGGCATGAGAATGCCGACGTGTCCATCACCGGCAACTCCACCAACCCCACCCGCTTCCAGCACCCCGTCGCGGGCACCTACAAGAAGGAACGCTGGGAAGCCGGCAAGAAGTACTTCTCCGTGGCTTCCGGCGGCGGCACGGGCCGCACGCTGCATCCCGACAACATGGCCGCCGGCCCCGCCTCCTACGGCATGACCGACACTATGGGCCGCATGCACTCCGACGCCCAGTTCGCCGGCTCCTCCTCCGTGCCTGCGCACGTTGAGATGATGGGCTTCCTGGGCATGGGCAACAACCCCATGGTCGGCGCGACCGTCGCCGTGGCCGTTGCGGTTGAAGAGTCCAAGAAGTAATCCAGCATCGGTTCGCAGACCTCCCTGCTTTGTGCGGGGAGGTTTTTTCATTGGAGACCGGCGCATGGGATCCGAAGTGCGCCGCAAAGGCCGCGCATGTGCTTTCTGTCAGGGCTGCGCGGGCACGCCGGAGCGCGGAGCGGTGAGCTCTGCGCTCTACAAAATGGACGAAAGAAGCGCCTGCGGTTTCACTCCGCAGGCGCGGTTGCATGGGCGTTCAGACGCTGTGCTTTACGCGGTCGCCCTCCTCTGCGCGCTTGGCGTTGTTGAAGCGATCCAGAGTGCCGACGAGGTAGCCGGTGATGCGGCGGATGCGCTCGAAGGGGCGGTCGCCCTCCTCGCGTCCGCAGTTGGGGCAGGTGTCGCCGATGATGCCGTTGTAGCCGCAGACCGGGTCGCGGTCGACCGGGTGATTGATGGAGCCGTATCCGATGCCGGATTCCTTCATCACGCGCACGATCTTTTCAAACGCCTCCAGGTTCTGGCTGGGGTCGCCGTCCAGCTCCACATAGGAGATGTGTCCCGCATTGGTCAGCGCATGGTAGGGAGCTTCAATGCGAATCTTGTCCACGGCGCTGATCTCATAGTAGACCGGCACATGGAAGCTGTTGGTGTAGTATTCCCGGTCGGTGACGCCCGGAATGACGCCGTACTTCTGCGCGTCGATCTTCACGAAGCGGCCGGAGAGTCCCTCCGCGGGCGTGGCAAGCAGCGTGACGTTCATGTGCAGCCGTTCGGTCGCCTCGTCGCAGAGCTTGCGCATGTGGCCGATGATCTCCAGCCCCAGGTTCTGCGCGCGCTCGCTCTCGCCGTGATGCTCGCCGATGAGCGCCTTCAGGCACTCTGCGAGGCCGATGAAGCCCACGGAGAGGGTGCCGTGCTTGAGTACCTCGCGCACCTCGTCGTCCCAGCCCAGCTTCTCGGAATCAATCCACACGCCCTGGCCCATCAGGAAGGGATAGTTGCGCACGCACTTGCGGGCCTGGATTTCAAAGCGGTCGAGCAGCTGGTCGATCACCAGCGCCACCATCTGATCCAGGGAGTCGAAGAACACATCGAGGTTGTGGTTGGCCTTGATGGCCAGGCGGGGGAGATTCACGGAGGTGAAGCTCAGGTTGCCGCGGCCGTTGGAGACCTCCTTCGTGGGGTCGAAATTGTTGGCCATCACGCGGGTGCGGCAGCCCATGTAGGCGATCTCCGTCTCCGGGTGCCCGCTCTTGTAGTACTTCAGGTTGAACGGCGCATCCTGGAAGGAGAAGTTGGGGAAGAGCCGCTTGGCGGAGGTCTTGCAGGCGAGCTTGAAAAGATCGTAGTTCGGATCTCCGGGGTTGTAGTTCACACCCTCCTTCACGCGGAAGATCTGAATGGGGAAGATGGGCGTCTCGCCGTTGCCCAGACCCGCCTGAGTGCTCTTCAGCAGATTGCGTATGGCCATGCGCGCCTCCGGAGAGGTGTCCATGCCATAGTTGATGGAGGAGAAGGGCACCTGCGCGCCCGCCCGGGAGTTCATGGTGTTCAGATTGTGAATCAGCGCCTCCATGGCCTGATAGGTCGCCTTGTCGGTCTCCTTTTCCGCGCGGCGCTGGGCAAAACCCTGAATGTGCGCGATCTCTTCCGCGCCTGCGCCGAGGGCGGAGAGCTTCTCTGCTTCGGCGGCCCTGTAGCCGTCGTCCGGCACCAGGGTGGGGACGAGTCCCGCCTCAGCTTCAATTTCGTCCAGAATCCTGCGGGCCTCCGCCTCGGCGTCCAGATTGCCCTCCAGCAATTCCAGCGCCCGGGCGAGGTTGTCCCGATAGTTCTTCCGGAAGGTAATGCGCACGCCGTCCGCCATGGCGTAGTCAAAATTGACAATGCTCTGACCGCCGTGCTGGTCGTTCTGGTTCGCCTGAATGGCGATGCAGGCCAGCGCCGCATAGGAGCGGATGTCCTTGGGCGCGCGCAGGTGGCCGTGACCGGTGGAGAAGCCGCCGTCGAACAGCTTGATCAGGTCGATCTGGCAGCAGGTGGTGGTCAGGGTCAGAAAGTCCATGTCGTGAATGTGGATGTCGCCGCAGCGATGGGCCTCGGCGTGCTCCGGCTTCAGCATGAACATCATGTTGAATTCCTTCGCGCCCTCGGAGCCATACTTGAGCATTGCGCCCATGGCTGTGTCGCCGTTGATGTTGGCATTTTCCCGCTTGATGTCGGATTCGATGGACGATTTGTTGGTGATGTCCTCGTAGACGCGCATCAGCCGGGTGTTCATTTCGCGGATGCGGCTGCGCTCGGCGCGATAGAGAATGTAGCTCTTGGCGGTGCGCACGAAGCCCTTTTCGATCAGCACGCTCTCCACCATGTCCTGAACGTCCTCCACGCTCGGAACCTCGATGGTCTCGCTGCGCTCCAGATTGTGTATGACCTCCCGCGTGATTTCCTCCGCGGTGGCCTGGGTCTTGGCGCTGTGGCTCGCCTCAAAGGCCTTTACGATGGCGTTCGTGATTTTATCCGGGTCAAAGGGAACGGTGCGTCCGTCCCGCTTGAGTATTGTGTCCAGCATGTCTCATTCCTCCCTCTGAAACACATTATATTGTGCTAAAAATGAAATGTCAATACAATATATTGTGATATATGCGCTGTCGTGCCGATTTAAGAACCCCAACACAGATTTGTAACAGACGCGTTTTATATATAATAGATAAACCGCAAACAGGTCATTTTAATGGCCGAAAAAGACAAAAGTATGGCAGATCGGAAATATCTTCCAAAGGCTATACCAGACTGCGGTTGGTTGTGACAAACTTATCAAAACTGGAAACGGGCGTGCGTCTTTTATATTCGGACTATTGTGCGCCGATGGCGGATGACTTGCGCTTTCTTCAGTTCCATGCCTTGCCGGTATGGGTTGCGTGTGGTATAATGGAGAGGATGATTTTTGGAGGTGGGCGCATGCAGAAGGGGACGGCGAAGATCCTATTAAAAAACGAAGATGCGTTGCGGGTGGTGGCGTCTTCGGCGCGCATTTCGACCCAGCAGGGAACCGCCCTGGAGATCTTTGAGCGCTCGGGCGACGTCCAGAAGGATTTGAAGCTGGTGGGAAAGGTGCTCTCCTCCGGGCACAAATCCGTCGTCGAGCACCAGACGATCAGTCTCGCCTTTGACAACGTGTCCGTTCTTGTGGAGCAGTTCGTCATTGAGTTCCGTCTGGCGTCCTTCACGGTCAAGTCCAGAAGATACGTCGATTTTTCAAATGCCGGCTATGTGCAGCCGGAGAGCATGTGCGACGGCGTGCGGGAGATCTATGCCGCGCGCTCGGAGGCGCTGTTTGGCGTCTACGATCGTCTGCTCGCGCTGGGCGTACCGAAGGAGGACGCGCGGTTCGTGCTTCCCTACGGCTTCCGCAGCAACTTCTTTGCGACGATGAACGCCCGCGAGCTGATGCACATGATCGCGGCCATGCTCTGTGGACGGGGAAGCATCTTTCCCGAGCTTCGCCGACTGGGCGCGCAGCTGAAGGAACAGTTTGATGCGCTCTATCCCGGCGTACTGGACGGCGAACTCGCACAGCAGTCCCTGGAGCTCGCAGAGGGTGGCTGTGGCCCCATTCTGGCGGGCGGCGCGGTGGAGCCGGAGATTCGTATCGTGAGCGCGCCGGAGCAGCCCGTGGCGCTGTTGGAGACGGCGATGCGCTTCGGACGCCGCTTCAGCGGCTTTGACGGGCAGAGCATGCGATCCCTGATGCTCGACAGCCGGCCGCGGGAGCTGGAAATCCTCAATTACGCCTTCCGCATCGACAACGTGTCGCTGGCCTGTGTGACCCACTTCACCCGGCACCGCATGCTCTCTCTGCTGTTGCGCCATGAGTTGAGCGCGCTGGCGGACGGAAATTATGTGCTGCCGGAGAGCGTTTCGTCGAATCCGGAGGCGCAGCGCGCGTATGCGGAAGCCTTTGCCGCCCAGTCCGAGGCGGCGGACCTGGCCCGGGAGCGGGGTGCAACGGGCGATCAGCTGGCCTACTTCGCCATGGCAGGACACACGACCTCCATGCTCATTTCCATGAACGCCCGCGAGCTTCTGCACTTTGCAAAGCTGCGCTGCTGCAACCGTGCACAATGGGAGATCCGTGGCATTGCCCGCGCGATGATGGAGCTGCTGAACGAGACGGAGGCGCGCCCCATCTTCCAGAATTACGGCCCCACCTGCGCCGTGACCGGGCGCTGCCCGGAGGGTGCGATGTGCTGCGGCCATCCGGTGCGCATTGTAAACGGCGCATGGCAGGAAGTATAGATGCGGCTGCCCGATAAAAACCCCCGCCCATCGCGCGTTGAGCGCGGCGGACGGGGGTTTCATGCGGCCAGGAAGTTCACCTTGCGGCGGCCTTCAGGGCGTCCACCTTGTCCAGCGCCTCCCAGGGGAGATTCAGATCGTCCCGGCCGAAGTGGCCGTAGGCGGCGGTCTGAGCGTAGATGGGGCGCTTGAGGTCGAGGTCGCGGATGATTGCGGCCGGGCGAAGGTCGAACACTTCGTTTACGATCTCCGCCAGGCGGTCGTCGGGGAGCTTGCCGGTGCCGTAACTGTCCACGAACACGGATACGGGCTTCGCCACGCCGATGGCATAGGCCACGCCCACTTCGCACTTGTCCGCGAGGCCTGCGGCCACAAGGTTTTTGGCGACGTGCCGCATGGCGTAGGCCGCGCTGCGGTCCACCTTGCTGGGATCCTTGCCGGAGAACGCGCCGCCGCCGTGATGGGCGTAGCCGCCGTAGGTGTCCACGATGATCTTGCGGCCGGTGAGGCCGGAATCACCCTGAGGGCCGCCGACCACAAAGCGTCCGGTGGGATTGACGAAGATTTTGGTGTCCGCGTCCATCATCTCCGCAGGAAGAACGGGTCGGATGACCTGCTCGATCACGTCGCTGCGGATTTGCTCCTGGCTGACCTCGGGCGCGTGCTGGGAGGAGACGACCACAGCCTCGATGCGCACCGGCGCGTCGCCGTCGTATTCAATGGTCACCTGCGCCTTTCCGTCCGGGCGGAGGTAGGGGAGAAGGCCGTTTTTGCGAACCTCGGAGAGCCTGCGGGTGAGGCGGTGGGCCAGGGAGATGGCCAGCGGCATGTATTCCGCGGTCTCGTTGCAGGCGTAGCCGAACATCATTCCCTGGTCGCCCGCGCCCTGGTCCATGTCCACAGCGCGGTTCACGCCCTGCGCAATGTCGGGGGACTGCTCGTCCAGGCTCACCAGCACGGAGCAGCTGTGGCCGTCGAATCCGTACTTCGCGCGGTCATAGCCGATTTCCACCACCTTCTGGCGCACGATCTGGTCGATGGGCACATAGGCGGTGGTGCTGATTTCGCCCATCACCAGCACGAGGCCGGTGGTTGTCGCACATTCGCAGGCCACATGGGCGTTGGGATCCTGAGCGAGGATGGCGTCGAGGATGGAATCGGAAATCTGGTCGCAGATCTTGTCGGGATGTCCCTCGGTTACAGATTCAGAAGTAAAGAGATGACGCATTTGATTTTACCTCCAGGTCTGGGATCAACAAAAAAACCCGCCGCATGGGCGAGTCGAAAGGATTCAAGCTCGCCTCATCTTCCGGCGTCTCCGCCGCGGGAATTGGCACCTCGTCGATTGCTCGACCGGTTGCTGGGTTTCATCGGGCCCGTCCCTCAACCACTCTTGATAAGGCACATTTTTCTGTTGTCAAGCTGATTATAGTCGCGAACCGCGCGCTTGTCAAGCGCATGTGCGCACTTTTATACAGGCGGAACAAAAGGTTAACGTCTTGACATCCGACGGACGGAGGAATAGAATAAATGCAGTGATTATGGAGGAGAGACAATGGCACTTCCGATGGTACACCTGCTCGCGGCCTGGGCGTGGGCGCAGGACAAGCCCGAGCTGCGCGAGAATCCGGACTACTACCTGGGCGCGATTTCGCCGGATGCGATTCACATCCGCGACGGCGGCGACAAGTCCCGCAAGGACGAATTTCACCTGCACAACTGGCGCAGACCCGCGCCGGACGAGGTGCTGGCCTACTGGATGGAGCATTTCACTCCCTTCGACCTGGGTTATGGCATCCATGTGCTGCTGGATGGCCAATGGGCAGTGGGCTTCCGCAGATGCTTCCCCGGAATGTTGTTGCCCAACGGAAAACCGGATCCCAAAATCTATTACAACGATACCTGCATTACGGATTTTGAGCTCTATCACACGTCGAAGCTTACGCCCTTTCTGATGGACATGGTGATGCGCGGCCGCGCGCCGGAGGATCATCCGCTGTTGACCAGGCGCGAATTTGAACTCTGGAGGCGGGACACGATGGCGTTTTACGATCGTGCGTGTCCGATGAGCGATCCCGTGCGCTACATCGATCGGAAATATGTGGAAGCGTTTCTCAGGGACTGCACGGAAATGATGACGGAAACCTATGAAAGGAGATGCAAACTGTTGAACAATACGCAGAAATCCATACTTGAGCGCCGCAGCACCCGCGGGTTCTCGGAGGAGGCGCTTACGGAGGCAGAAATCAGGAATCTGGCGGACGCCGCGCTCGCGTCGCCCACCGCCTGCAACTATCAGGACTGGCACTTCAGCTTTGTGACAGATCGGGCGTTGCTGGAGGAATTCAGCCGGGAGTATCGCGCGGGCATGCTGGCGCAGCTCGCTGCGGAGGGAGCAGACTTGCAGAGAAAGTATGCCGGTTACGACGTCTTCTTCAACGCGCCGCTGGCCGTGTTCATCACTCTTCCGGAAGCGCCGAGGTCGCGCTTTGCTCAGGTGGACGCGGGCATTGCGGTGGAAAATCTCGCCCTGTCCGCCCAGGGGATGGGCCTCGGCAGCGTCATTCTCGGGCGGCCGATGGACGTGTTCCGCTCTGGGACGGGCGGCGACTGGGAGCGGCGCTTCGGCTTCCCGGAGGGGCACCATTACGCCATTGGCATCGTGATCGGGCATCCCACCGTTACCAAGGAGGCGCATCCGGTGGGGGAGAACAAGTTACACTTCGTCCAGGCAGAGGCATAACCGAAACCGGCGGCCTGTTGCTTTGCGGTGCGACCGCGAAAGTTCCGTGCGCGCCGCGCTCCCAACGAATTCACCGCAGGGGCGCGGCGTGCTTCACAGGCGGCGGGTGATCAGAAAAAATCCGAAAGAATGGGAATTTGCTATTGACAAATGAAGAAAAGTATAGTATGATATACAAGTTGTTGTTCCCACCAGAACGTGGTGCGGTAGTTCAGTTGGTTAGAATGCCAGCCTGTCACGCTGGAGGTCGAGGGTTCGAGCCCCTTCCGCATCGCCATCCGCCTTGGTAGCTCAGTAGGTAGAGCATGTGACTGAAAATCACAGTGTCGGTGGTTCGATTCCGCCCCAAGGCACCATTTGCGGTAGTAGCTCAGTTGGTAGAGCGCCACCTTGCCAAGGTGGAGGTCGCGAGTCCGAGTCTCGTCTACCGCTCCATTTTTTGGTGCCATAGCCAAGTGGTAAGGCAAAGGTCTGCAAAACCTTCATTCCCCGGTCCGAATCCGGGTGGCACCTCCAGATCAAACAGCAACCTGTACAAACGGGTTGCTGTTTTCTTGCGTGCTGCGGTGAGCCAATAGAGTTGTAATATCATTTCATTATGTCCTCTGCCGCGCTTTGTGCGGTTCCGGCAGATTGCGTTCATTTGTCATACATTCTATCTTATTCCCGAAGGACTGCTCCTACAAAGGGTCTATGCGGTCAAAACTGAAAATGTCAGGTGTGAAGAGGATGCGCGGGAGATCACGATTGAGCACAGCTGTGTCCGGCATGCGGAGCGGGGACCAGCCGCGTCCATGATTATCATAATCGGACGATACGGGATCTGGATCTGCGCGGCAAGCGGGCGACGCTGCACTACCGGCGCAGGCGATACCTCTGCCCCGAATGTGGGAAAAGATTTCCTGAAAAATGCAGCTTCGCCGGGCGCTATCAGCGCTTCACCCATCGGGTGGCGGTGAAAGCCGTCGACCTGCTGCGCCGGCGCAGCAGCCTGAAAGCGGTTGCAGAAGCCACGGGAACCTCCCTGAGCGGCGTCAACCGGATTCTGAATACACTGACGGTGCCCAAACCGGAGGCGCTGCCCGAAGCCATCTCCTTCGATGAATTCAGGGGGAATCTGGGTGGGGAGAGGTTCCAGTGCATCGTCACGGACCCGCTGAACCGCC